>JAHDLC010000005.1 GCA_018436595.1 Synergistaceae bacterium
AAAATGGGAGTCACGGGAAGGCCTCCTTTTTGTAGTTTTGTTATCTCGCGACTACAATTTTACAAAAGAGGGGCCTTCCTGTCATTTTTATCCAGTCATTTCAACGGTTTTTCGGCTGTCAAGGTCCTGCGAAAGTTGAGTTTCGAATTAAGAGCCATGATTTCCGGGATGAGAGCCACCGATTATCCCAAACAAACCGCTGTCCCTTTCTATTGGAGCAACTGTCTCAGATAACGGTCGGTGAATCGACCCTTCTTTTTTCCCCCCTTCAACTATTTCTGCTTAACCTTCTTTTTCCCATGGACCTGTCTCCGGAAAGGTGGCTCAATTCCGCCGGAGAGATGGCTCCGTCAGAACCGGAACTCTGGCTCCCTGAGAGCGTTTTCATTTCTTTTATGTTTTTTTGTTTAGCCCCATGCAAACCGCTATGTTAAATGCGAATGCCAAAATTCCTTTTTGGAGGCGGTCAGCGTGGGAAGCAAAAAAGTGCGTATAGTAATCACAGGAGACAGCAAGACGAAGGCCCTGGAAGAAGCAAGGAAATGGGTTCTGCAGCTTGAAAAGGAAGTACTGGAGCAACGGCGCAACTGCAGGACACGGGGTCTGATCCTTCTCGGAACCGTTCTTCTCGGCGCTATTCCCGCCGAGGATGTGAAGTTCCAGATTTACGAGCAGTTCATCGAAATCGACACCGTTCAGAAAAGCAAAAATTCAACGGCGGAGTCGAAAAAGGCGGCAAAGGAAAAGGCGGGCAAAACCGTCTTGAGTCTGGCGAAAGCACTCCAGGATAAACTGAGAAGAGAGGCGGCGTCTGCCGGCCAGGATGCCTCTCAGGGCGACACGGTTCCCCCGTCAGAGACGAAGTAATCAGAAATCATGTGGAAACCCTACGTGAGGTTTTCCTCCTTCTGCTCCGGGATGCGGGCGGTAAAGTCCGCACCCGCTCATGTTTCGTACCTCATGAGGGAAAAGGAGTGCCTTCTCTGGAATATGGAAAGCAGAGATAGAGAAATATCCGACCGCAGGGAAGCCGCCAGGCGATGGAAAGAAATAGCCCGAATGGAAACCGGGCTCTCCCCTCTCGACACTAAGACGGGGAGAGCCCGTTATGATGCGTGCGTCCAGGTGCGCCTGTTTCTGCCCCTGCCCAATATGGTCTTCGAAGGTATGACGAAAGCCGAAATTAGGGATGCACTCACTGCCCTCGTCCGGGAACTCGAACTGGATTCCACGGACGTGATGTGGTCTCTCCACAAAGGAGTGCCTGGTGGTTCCGAAAAAAATCAACGGGACCAGAATCTCCACCTTCACATTTCCTACCGTCCAAGAAACGATGAAGGACACAAACACAGGATTTCCATCCGCAGAGAAGTAATTTCCCTGCGGGAGGCCCTGGGAGGTTGGCTTCAGGAGAGAGGGTTCCCAATCGACTGGAAATCCGACACACAGCCCGGGAAACGGCGGCATATTTCCCCGGAGAAAATCGCCATGGCCGAACGGGGGGAACTCCTCCACTCTCCGAAAGAGCAACTCCAGGCGGACCTGACCCTGGCAAAACGGTTTGTGGCGAAGCTGACCCGGGAAGAAGCGCGAAGAATTCTTCTCGAACTCCTTCGCTCGAACGAAGCCGCCTTTTCCCGGCTCGAAGAAAAAATAGCGTTACTGGGCTGGTCGATTTCCAGAATACGAAGGGGGAAACGGGATACCTGGATTCTGAAGGACGAGTCCGGAAAAGAGCTCGCTCTTCGCAGGATCCTGAATTACAGGGAAGAAGACGTCCACCGTCTTTTTCTTGCCCTCCAATCAAGGGATACAAAGAAAAACCCCTCAAAAGAGACCTCCGGAATTTCACTGGAACACACGGAAGATGACGCGACAATTGAACAGACGGAATCTGAGGAGACCACTCCTGAAATCTCACGAAATTAAACCGGCGGCCGTTTCCAGCGGCGCTTGCCGACAAATCGGAAACGCTCGTTTCACACCCCTGAAACAAACCCGCAAGTATTTCTGTTATCTCTGATTTTTCCCCAGCTCTTCCCGGACCCGCAAAGCGAAATGAAAAGCCTTGCAGGGAGTCCTGCCTGCGTTCCGATCACCTTTTCGCCGCCCCGCTCGTGTGTTCCGTGAAGTCCGCTGGTCCTTTCTGCGGGCTTGCTTTTCGTCTTTGCCCCTGCAAGGCTCAAGGGTGCGTTGGCTGCCGCCAACACTCCCTTTCGGCAGGGGGCCTTCGCCCCCTTGCATCCCCCGAAAGCAAAGGCAGAAAGGTGGGGCAGTCTTTCTCTTCCGGGGTCGCTCCATTGCCCCTTGAACCTGTGTTCGAAACGGAAACCGTCATATCTCCTTCTGTAGAGGAATACAAAAATTTCCAGCCTGGAAGAAGAGGCAATCCTTCTCCCGGAAAAAAAGTACGCTTTCCCGATTCCCGCCTGAATATCTCAAAGTAAATAAGGATAAAGCGATTCTTTTGAAAATATCGCTTGACGGATCGGGTTCACATTGCTATCATTTCATCCGCTTTACGCAAAAAGCTCCAACGATTCAAAACACCCACTCAGACAGGCGGCTTTTGGACATCTCCCATCGGGGGATGAAGCAGAAGTACGGCGAAAATCCCGGAAGCAACAAATACCTCTACACCACCTTGAACGGAGACGGTCTCGTAAGAGCCCCGGTCACAGCTCGCGGGCCTGGTTCATCTTTGACGTCTTCACTCACCTTTCGACTCACCTCAATTCTCCTTATCGCTTCAGAAAAGGACCTTGAAAAGAGAATAGAGGAAACGGTCTGCGAAGACCGGGACATCCGTCAGAAGTGGGGTAAATTCCACCCCGCCCGGCAGTGCCATGCGCAAAATCAGGTCAGTCCGAAAAAGGATAAGCGAGAACAAGGAGGAATGCTGACACAATGTTGGAAGCGGCGCTGTTCGACTTGACCGGTTTCTTCGGGACAGAGAGCCCCATTATTGCGGCCGGGATGATCACAGCCATCCCTCTGCACTACCTCACATCGAAGGGAATCGAACTGAGTACGTTCCTTATGAATTTTGTGGACACCCCACGAATCGGAGGACATCGTTCGTTCGAGGAAGGGATGAAAATGGTCAACTCTCTTGCCGGATTTCTGATCGTCAATAGTGCGGCAGTAACGATTTTCATCCTGATGGTTTCCATGGCCCGTGATCTGGCGCAGGGATCATACTGGGAGAATAGCGGAGACTTTTCGGCATTGCATCTGACCATAACGGCATCGTTTACGGGCCTCTACTTCGCCTTCATGGCGTGCGGGATGAAAAAGCGGGCAAGGGAAGAGAATTCCTACGGGAGGACCAACCGGAAGGTGGTCCTGACCAACCTGCGGTACCTGTTCATGATGTTGATATTCTCCATCGCAACGTTCTGCCCGCTCTACGTTTCTCTTTTCTACTCGGCCTATATTTCCGGGGATCTTTTCCTGGAATTGCTGTTCGGGAAGAAGGAATAAAGAATCCTTCAAAACTCGGCAAAACTGAACCGGTCAGGATTGGCTGAAGAACAGTAAATCGCCATATTGCATTGACATCAAATCTTCCTCACCATAGAATCGAAAAAGGAGATTTTCTCTTGTCTCAATTTTCTTTATCCCAAAATATATACAAAGGGGTAAATGCAAATGCCGGAAGATGTTCAGGAGATAAACTACATCTGCCCAGGAAAAGCCCGTTCTTGTACTACTTTCCGATTCAAAGCCGAAACCGGGCACAAACTACGGAGTTCAGGTCTCCCCTGTTCGCCTGAGGAAATTTTCCACAAAACCATAGAAATAGTCTTTGAATGGTTTCGACGAAAGACCCCCGAACTGATTCCAAAGCCAACAAACAATGAGGAAAGCTTCAGGAATGAGCAGGACGGACAAGTTCTTGAAGCGGTGGCACTCCCCCACAAGGGATTATGGGCTATCCGGCTCATACACCCCGATGTCGGAATGGAAGGAATTCCTCAGGTCGCTGGACGAACCTGGACAACAGATATCGCCGTAGCTCTGGAGGAAGAGAGGGTTGTTTTGGGTGTTGAAGTCTTTTCTTCGACACTGAATCAGTACGCTCAGCTTCCCGCTTTTATTCGACCTGGAATAATAAAACTTTCGATCGAATCCATAGGTCTTTTTCAGATCCGGCCTCTGGAAGGGATACCTTGGATCCTATCGGCTAAAGAGGATTTGGACGAGCTTGAAGAGTTGCTTACTTCCCCGAAACGTACTCTCGCAGTAATTGTCGTGAGTGAAGAAGCTCCCGGAAACGGAAGTTTTATTGCCGAAAAAGAACCGCATTACACGATAGATGCCGCTTTTCTTGCCAATGAATTGAAGGGATACGCTCACGTCGTTCAGATGCCCTTTGACCTTTCTATCGAGTGGACTAAGAAAGTCGGAAAACCCTGGTCTGTATATGACGGTGCTGTTAGAACCTATTTGCCTGGGCTCGATTTCGAAAGTCATTCCTATTTCTCGCACCCCTTAGCCATCCGAAGCAGTATCCTGAATTTCATCTCTCCAGAAGTCAGTTTTACAGAAAACAAGTATGGGCCTCAAACTTTCCAATCATTTCTTGTCGAAAAGACGCGCAAAACAATGCCCAGATTCAGTTTTTCCTGGGATCCGCTTCTTTTCTGCACTGAAGCCAGAACTGTTGAGTTAAGCGAAATGGCGAACAACATGCTAGGAGGAGCTGAATGTATTTCATGTCGGAAAGTTCAGAGCGAACAAATCTTTCTTCTCCAAAAACAGATTCGTGAGATAGAAGAAAAAAGCAGAGAATGGGAAGAGCTCGCAGATTCTTTTTCCAAAGAACTTGATTTTCAGAAGCAGCAAAACTACACACTTCGAAATTATGCTGACACTCTGCGGATATCGTTCAGAAACTCCACCGGGAAAGTCGCCGACGAAGAAGTAACACTACCGGAGGACTACGAATCACTCCCCGAATGGGTGGAAAAAAATCTTTCAGGGAGACTGTTGCTTCTGCCGCGAGCTGTTCGTTCGGTTAAGAACGCATTCTATAAAGACGTTTCTTTAGTATACAACAGTCTACTCCTCCTGGCGGAAGAATACAGAAACATGCGTTTGGGATTCGATACGGGAAAGACATTTTTTGAAAAAAGAATTTCTGAACTTGGCATAGAATTGGGTGGTTCCATATCAAAAGTCTCCGCAGGTGAGTATGAAGACAGGTATTTCGTTAACTACCCTACTGATTCTTCGAGCAAACGTAAACTTGATTTTCACCTGAAGAAGGGAAATACCAAGGATGATAAATTCTGTATGAGAATTTACTTTTTCTGGGATGAGGAGACAAATCAGGTCGTTGTGGCTCATTTACCCTCACACCTTGAATCCCGGATGACATAAAAGTCAGAGAATCATACGTGAGCACAATGAACGCCTCGTTAATAATTTGATGGTTATTTGAGGACTTAAAATGGAAAAGAGAGAGAAAAGAGAAGTGAATTTCGGAGAACAAATCTGTGATCAAAAAATACTGACCTCTATTCTCAATTTCCGAAAATAGTGAAAGAGTTTTCCTGTGCATGACCTTCGTTCTCTCTTTCGTCATTTGCGATTGACGCTTTTAACCAGTGTAGGCATTCTTCAAGGATGAGAGCTGACCGACACATTTCATCAAATTAACGCGAAGCGATCAGAATGGTGAGGGTAAGACTCGCAAGGGTGCTCCGTCGTACTGACGATCTTATTGTGAAGCGCGGAGGTATGGTTCATTCTATATTCTCCTTCTTGATTTGTTTTTTGTTGCCCAAACAAAGTAAATCACGGAAAATAGAATGTAGCCATATGTCTTTTTTTAAGTATTTTCAAGGTGCAGCAATGCTTTTACGCATTACCTCTTAATCTTGCGGTTTTCTGTCGGTCTCTAAGGGACTTCATTCTGCAACACTTTTTCGCCGTCGGTGTGGATGGGCTTGACCAGGAGAAACTTTCCCCCCTCCTTCGTCTCAAGTACAATGACTCGATGGGGGACGCGCTTGCCGACCTCGAAAGACCGGCAGAGATAAGCGCCGTCTTCGCCGGATTTCAGCGTTTTTTGTATTAGGAGGTCCCGGCGTAGGCGAGTGAGATAGCTGTTAATTATCTCCAGAAAAAAGGTTGGAAAGGTGGTCTGAATAGAATGAATATCTATGAAGAGAAGAAACTTGATGTACAGCATGATCAATGTTCTCATGACACAGGAGTTCAGCCAACGCAGAGAAGAGAGTCCACATTGATTAGAGAAACTGAAAAAGTTGCAGGCAAAGAACTGGAAATTAAAGAAAAATTCAATTTTATATTTGCCAGAAATAATTTATATAAAATACTCACGAGGCAGCAAATTATTGAAATGCTTCTTAAAACATTTCCCGGAACGAATCCGTTAAGTCTGATACCATCCGACTACTGTTACAACAAGGTTAATAAGGGAATAAAGTTCGATCATTTTTTGTTCGAGTCTTTGGGACAAGGCCGTTACAAAGTGCTTGGGTTAGAATATCCTTATGAAGGCCCTATTTATTGGAAGAAAAAACATGTCGGCGATTGGATTAAGGGTTCCAAGAAACCGAGGCTAAATGAAAATGTTGCCAAGTGACCCTGCACTATTGCATTTTATGATAATCTGTTAATTTAAATTTTTTATCGTGTCCAGTTTTAATAAATGCAAAATAAACATTACTAGAAAGAATATTTCATAGTTATTATTGATTATGATGAAAGTTTTTTTATTTTAGATTTAGGGAGGAGAAAATGGCTTTTGTTGAACCTATTACAGTAAAAGAAGCGGTAGAGAATATACATCAAAAAAAGTATCTGCTTCCAGCTATACAACGAGAATTTGTATGGGAAACAGATCAAATCGAAAAATTATTTGATTCACTTATGCAAGATTATCCTATTAATTCGTTTCTTTTTTGGGATGTAGAGCAAAGGAATATACAGAAATATCAGTTTTATGAATTTATTAGAGATTGTCATGAAAGAGACAACAGGCATAATCCAAAAGCAAGTTTGAACGGAGAGAAAGGCATTACGGCTATTCTTGATGGTCAACAGCGCTTAACCTCGTTATATATAGGATTGAAGGGAAGTTATTCGAGTAAGCTTCCTTATAAACGTTGGGATAACGACTCTGCTTATCCGAAGAGAAGGCTTTATTTAAATTTACTTGCTTCGGATGAAGAAGAAGGCTATAACTCTGGCTTTAATTTCCGTTTTTTGCCATATGCAGAACCAATCAAAAGACATGATAATAGTTTTTGGTTTCTCGTCGGTGAGATATTAAATTTAGAGGAAGAATATCTTGTTAATGATTTTTTGATGAAGCATGAACTTTTTTCCATTGAAAAGGAACAGTTTATATTTGCCAATAGAACGCTTTTTAAACTTCACTCTGTCGTACATAAGAATAAATCTATTAACATGTTCCTTGAAAAAGGAGAAAGTCTTGATAAGGTTCTTAATATTTTTATCCGAGTGAATAGTGGTGGCACTCAGTTAAATTATTCTGATTTATTGCTTTCTATCGCCACTGCTCAATGGAAAGAAAAGGATGCAAGGGAGGAAATTAATTCTTTTGTCGATGAAATCAACGCTGTGGGCTCTGGATTTCAAACGAATAAGGATTTTGTTTTAAAGAATTGTTTAGTTTTGTGCGGTTTTAGGGATATTGCTTTTAAAGTTGATAACTTTAACCAATCTAATATGCATTTTATCGAAAAAAATTGGGAGAGAATTACCAAAGCAATCAAGATGGCTTTTATTCTAGTTTCAAGTTTTGGATATAATAGAGATACACTAACCTCATATTACGCACTCATTCCAATAGCTCTATATTTGTTAAAATTAAACTCACCTGATAATTTTATTGAGTCTTCAAAGTTTCAAGAAGACCGGAAGAAGATTTTTAAATGGCTCGCAATGGTATTATTAAAAAGAACATTTGGTGGTAATCCAGATAGTGTTCTACGCCCCATGCGAGAAGTTATAGAAATTTCTGAAGGCGACTTCCCCATAGATGGAATCATTAATAAGTTAAGAGGAACTGCAAAATCAATTACTTTTTCCGAGGATGATATTGAAAATTTATTGCATTATCAGTATGGTCAGCCGTATGTGTTTTCTGTTTTAGCTTTTTTATATCCTTCTCTTGATTTTAGGAATAAATTTCATAAGGACCATATTTTTCCTAAAAAGCTATTTAAACGTTTAATATTGCTTAAAAGAGGTATTCCTGAAAAGGACGTGGAGTTCTATTTAGATAATTATGATAGTATTGCCAATCTGCAGTTGCTTGAAGGTTTGCCGAATCAGGAAAAATCAGATCAAGAGTTTGAGGCATGGTTGAATGAAAATTATTCAAACACGTTAGAAAGACAAAGTTTTGTGAAAAGGCATTACATACCAGATGTTGCACTTCCTCTTGAAAACTTCAAAGAATTTATTGAGGAACGGCAAAAATTACTATCGAGTGCTTTTAGAAAGGTCCTTTTGTAAAAAAACAAAGGCCGATGTAGACGGATTTTTTATGTATGCTACAAACAACGGAAACTGTACCGGGGGAAACTTTATTTCCTGCCATTCTTATCTTCCGAAGTGCTCCCCCACAATCGAATTAAGCTGGGCAGCGATAACAGGAAACTCGCAGTTTAGGTCGAGTGTCCTTACGCTGATTTTGTTGCCGCTCATGCGATATGAATTGTCCGGCTGGATTATTTCATCGGTTTTAGCATACAGAAGCATTCCCGAGACCTTATGCGGTTTTTCTCCAAATTCAGAGTCTTTATTCTTTACGTATGTAAATATCTGGTATAGGTTGCCGGAATGAAGTGTATGCACATCATAATGCAATTGAGTGGTATGGGAATAATACTTTGCGTCAATAATGAGCACTTCGTTTCCGCAGGAAAGTGTAATGTCACTCTGCATCACCGGGAGCATCGTGCCAATAGCGTCATCCAAAGCCCACGGAATCTTCGAGGCACTCACACTTAATGCAGGAAACTCCTTGCTGTAGTATTCCAGAATAAACTTCTCGTATAAACGGCACATCCTTTGCTCATCAAGAAAGGAGGCCAGCTTGTATTCACCCTGTTCCGTCGTCAAAAGCATTCCTTCCAGAATTAGCTGACAGATACTTACGAGCATACGATAAGTCTGATTATTTCGATGGAAACGAAGTGCCGACCACCGGATTGATGCCGGTTCAAGGGTGTCAACATTTGAGAAAAAAAGCATTTCTTTTTTGAGAGCGTCCTTATACTCTGCATCGACTTTTGAATGAAGGAGTAAAAGCATAACCGTGGTTTTCAGGATTTGATTCAGAAGATTGTTTTCCGACAGGTCATCGTACTCGCAAGAGAGAATTCGACGCCGTGCAATCTTGTTTTTGAAAGTGCCGGACAGATCGATTTTTCCCCGCACGACCGCCATATTCTCTCTGTTGTCCAAATACTCACGGTACAAACCTTGCTTCAACTGTTGCCCGATGCCTTTTGCGAGGATTGCGGCAAAGAGGTTGTGCATGTTCTCGAATTCCTCGGTCGCCATATCTTCAAAATCAGATTGATTCAATGTCGTAAAGGCATAGGAAAGCATATAGTATATGTTGTTTATGAGAATTCTCTTCCTCTTAATCATTGAATACGCCACGCAAAATGTTCTCCCAACGCTGCAGCTTTCCGCTATCGTCAAACCAATACTCGCTCAGCATCGGCAGAATATCATGCTCAACAATGGAGTACATCCAATCGTCGGAGCAGGCATCTTGCCCGCAGAAATAGCTGTGTCCGATACAGAACCCTTTCCCTAAAGATTTATCACGTGAGATTTCCTTGTTGAGTTCTTGTACCTGTTCAATAAGGCCATTAAAAGTATCGTTGTTCAACGAGTTTTTGTATTTTACAAAGCCGTCGGAATTAAATCCCGGTTCGATTTCAAAAAAGCTGAAGCGCCGGCGAAGCGCATAATCAATCATGGCAAGACTGCGGTCGGCGGTATTCATCAAGCCGAGGATGTATATGTTCTTTGGCACCATGAATGACAGGCCGTTATAGGCGAGAGTAATCCTTGTACCCCGGTAATCGGGCTCAATCAGCATGAGCAGTTCACCGAAGACTTTACTCAAATTTCCCCGGTTGATTTCGTCGATGATAAAAAAGAAATCTTTATCCGGCTGGTTTGCAGCTTTTTGGCAAAAGCGGTAAAAGATGCCGTATTTCAACTCAAAGCCATCATTCACAGGTTTATACCCCATCATGAAATCTTCGTAAGAGTAATTCTGGTGGAACTGGACGAATTCAACGCGGCTATCATCCACTTCTCCAATTATCGAGTATGCGAGGCGCCTTGCCGCGAAAGTTTTTCCAACACCGGGAGCGCCCTGCAAAATGATGTTCTTTTTTGTTTTCAGGACAGAAAGAAGCATTTCATAGCGGCTCTCTGTCATATAAACCTCATTCAGAAAGTCCGTCTTGCCGTACTTCTCTCTTTTTTCTTCTTTTGGAAGAGGGTTTTCATCTCGAATCATGTCGATGAGAAATTCGTATTCATCCTTTGACAACTTAAACAGGCTGCCTTGCGCATTGCTGAAATATTCCATTCCCTCCAATTCGGAACAGCTTTTCAGCGTTTTATAATCAATCGGCGAGGAAAGTCCCTCAATTTTTTCAAAAATGATTTTTTCACCGTCTTGTTCCGCACTGACCCTGCAAATTGCAACAATTTGTTTAACGGGGCTCGATTCATACCCGATTATCATGTCTCCGGCTTTTGCATCCAGGAAATTTTGAAAAATGCGGCGTTTGTTGCCGTTATCATTGTAAAGTGTATATGACTGTTCTTCGCCAACCCCGATATCCGAAAAACTCCAGATTTTCGGATTTGCATTCAGCCACCAGAAGCCTTTTCCCTCTGTCGGATCATCGTACAAAGGAACCTCGCTTAGATCAACCATATCGAGGGCCGCCGATAACTCATCACGCAATTTCCAGATAAAGATGCCGGGGTCTTCCTTCTCCGCATAGCGGCCAATATACAAAATCGGCCACCAGCGAAAACTCTCTTCGTCTCTATCCATGACAGGGCAGCCTGTTTTATCGGCAACACGGCGCGCCAATGCAGAAGAACCGCTGTTATAAAAGTTCTTGGTTTTACCGTATTTGATGGAGAGTTGGGTGCAAGTCGCCTGTCCGCCGTGATCCTTCATGCGCTTCATGATTTCGAGGCTTCCAGCCGTAAATACATCTTGGTCATTAAGAAGTTGTACCCACTCATCGACAGAAATGTTAGGCGAGTAATCTGTCGGGAACCAGTCGTCAGGTAAGATTTTTTTCTGCGGAAAGTTGCGGCTGATGTAAAAGCCGACATCGATTGTAAGTGTTCTGTATTCCGGATCTGGATAGCATTCCTCCGTTAGCTGGGATTTAAGCAGACGTACGACTTCTTCATCCTTCTTGATTTCCGCACACAGCTCATCATAAAAAATATAGAAATTTCTCAGATTGTCCGCGTATTCGCCTCTCCTGAATTGATAATCACTGACGAGAACTTCTGCGACGGTTTTAATTTCGCCGAATTTATAGATGTAGTATTTATCGGGATATCGGAGCCATAAGTAGGTGCTGACGGCATTTTCATACTGAAAATGCTGTTTCGCTCCGTCGCCATGTTTTTCGAGCAGAATGGCTGATTGGGCCTTAAAATCTGTAATTCTGGAAACGATGTCCTTGCTCTCATCGAACAGGTCAATGAACATCGCCCGCACTTCTTCAGGAGCAGCTTGCGCAAATTTCTCAATCATCCCCGCCGGGAAATGGGCCTTGGACGCGAGCAAATTACCGGTTTTTGACAAGGAAAGAGCCAGCATGCCCACAAAATCCGCCGCATTCACATCCCAATTGTCCAGAAAGCACTTGACTGCTTCCCACTTGTATTTCTCTTCTCCCCATTGGGTGGAAACGAAATTCTGCTTGTATTTTTCAAGAGCATCCTGCAAACGGGATTTATCGAACATGATCCCCCTCCTTAGGATTTACGTGGGTTTGCGTATATTTCATCAATAAAGAAGCAAGGTACTTGCCGCTTTATTTTCACGTTGCTCAAATTCATCTAATTGAAAGGGTTCCTATCGTTCCTCCAGCATCTCCGGCCTTTCACCATTCCACGTGACAAGCAGGTGGGTCCTGGCCCTTGTTGCGGCGACATAGGCAAGGGACCGTTCCATGGTGTCCCTCTCCCTGGCTTCGGCAGGATCGTCCGTATCGTGCACGAATTTGTGGGGCAGCGCCCCGGCCCCGGCGATGATCATCCGGTCAAACTCGAGGCCCTTGACCCTGTGCATGGTGGCCATCCGTACTCCGTCCAGCCGCCTGTCCTCCGCCGTATCGGCCTTGACGACAACCGAATTGATCCCTTTCTCTTCAAGGGCGGAACGGTATTTTTCAAGGAGGCCGTTCGTCCTCGCCGCAAGGCAGACATTCTGGAGCGGTTCGCCGGAGGAATGCAGTTCTTTCAGATAGGCCGCAAGGAATTCCGCCTCTTCCTCGAAGGTGGCGAAGCCTTCCAGGCGGGGCGGCTGACCTCTCAGCAGCGAACGGTACCCTTTCTGGGTGTCCCGTCCTCCATCCAGGTCGTCGAAATCCCTTCCTTCAAGGAGGGCCACGGCCCAGTGCCTCGTTTCCTCCGTGGTGCGGTAGTTAATCCTGAGCTTCCTGCTTCGTCCCCGGACCTCTATGCCGCAGCGGGAAAGGACCGTCTGGCGCTTGTATATCCTCTGGTGGGCGTCGCCGACGATGAAAATATCATTTTTTTCCTCCGGAACCATCCGCCGGATGAGCCGGAACGCCAGGGGCCCAAGATCCTGGGCTTCGTCCACCACGATGCTTCGGTATGGAAGCTTTTCTCCCGATGTTTCGATCAGCTTCCGTGCGTCCCGCATGGCGTCGTCCGGTTCGCTGTAGCCATTCTCGGAAAGAAGGGCCCTGTACTCTTCGAATACCGGCCAAAGGGCTTTTCTCTGTTTCCTGTCGAGGGCCGCTCCCCTTCCCCTGCGGTCTGCCTGGAAATACTCCCTTTCGCTGGTGATCTCCTGGGGCTGGATGACCTTCTCCCATTCCTCGGGGAAAAAACTCTCCGGCAGGCTGATGTCCTGGGGCTGGTAGGCCATCGCCCTTCCCCAGAAGTCCCTTTTCTTTTCGTCGTCGAAGAGAAGTTTCAGTTCATATCCCCTGGCCTTCAGGAACTGGAACACCCAGCGGTCGAGGTTGATGACTTCAATTCGCTTCATCACGTCGTCGGAGCACAGTTTCGCCAGGTTCGACCGGATATCCTCCGCAAGGTTGACTGTGAAGGTGGTAAAGAGAACCCGTTCGTTGGGATCCTTCAGAACCGACTGGACAAGCCAGCGGGCCCTGTGGACCGCCGCAACCGTCTTTCCCGTGCCGGCGCCTCCAAGTACCCGTACGGGCCCGTTCCAGTCCTTTTCCACGATCTTCCTCTGGGAGGGATGGAGGAACACCCTCCATCTTTCCAGAGGGGCCTGGAGGATCGCCTGAAGCTCCAGGTCGTCCTCGGCGACGAAAAATCTGCTCCGTGCCTCGTCGGTCTGGAGTGCCTTCACAAAATCTTCCGTGTCTACCTTTGCATCCGGTTTCTTCAGTTCGAGATCCTGGAGTATTTCATCCGGGGAAAATCCGAGATTGAGCAGGGAGAGGGCGTCCCCTGCCTCCCGGGGAAGGGTTTCCACCAGCGTATCCAGCTCCTCCTCGGATCTGAGGGCCTTGACGGCAGGGATCACCTCCTCGGGAATGCCCATCCTGAGCAGGTATTTCTCCTTGATGTCTTTGAACAGGAAAGGAATTTCTTCCTGTGCCCGGTCGGCCTCAAGAACCGTTTCCTGAACCTCGAAAACCTGGAGGCTCCCGGTCTCGGGATGCACTAAGCATTTCCTGTTCCTGGCCCACGAATAGGCATCGTCGTGATGGTCCACCCAGAGGAGGACATACAGATTTCCCGAAGGAGGGTGAAGCACGATCCCCCTGTAGGTGTCGTCGATCCGGACCGACCTCAGGTTTCCGTCCCTGGCATCCCTGATCTTTTCAAAGTTGATCCCCGGCGAATCGGGGTGGCTCCTGAAACGGCTCACGAAATCCATTACCTTCCCCTGCTGCTTGCGGGGAATGTCCGAAAAAGCCGAAAGGAAATCGGATGAAATGGCTACCTGGGGAGCAAGATTCACAGTTGTTCAGCCTCCTTCTCCTGGCTCTCCGCTGAAAAGAGAGCGGATGCGTTTCCGTCCCTTATGTCGTCAAGAGGAAGAGCCCTCCATCCTGCCGAATCAAAGGCGGAAGCATCCTCCATCCCGTCTTTGGATAAAAGGGCGATTCTCTTCTCAGGCCATGCGACCTCTGCCTGGGCAAGCACTGTCCCGTCATCCCCGAGGAAATCGTATCCCACCACCGGCGCAGGCCATTTCCTCCCCTGCAGGTCAACGAAAATTCTCTCGAGTCCCTCCGGGTCAAGAAGGAGGTCAAAAGCCTCCTTCCAGAGGCGGTCATCCTCCTCAGTCCCGGCCAATGCCCTGCCGGGAACAGCGGAAGGTTCTCCGACGGGCTTCAGCATTCCGTATTCGTCCGATTCAACGCCGGAGGAAGTAAAGAACGAGACCCCCTCAAGAAACTGGAAGATGTTCATGGCCCTGAGGAAGGCGCGCCAGTCATGTTCTCCCATTTCGTCCCTGTCGTCCAGGAAAAGGGCGAGCCGGAGGGAATTCTCCCTGTCCTTCCCCATCCCCGGGATGTCGATAGAATAGCAGAGCCGGAAAGCGGCCTGATCCGACACCGAGGGAACCCGCCCTTCCTCGAGCAGCATCTCCGCTGCCCACTCAGGGAGGTACGACCTGAATGACGACCGCAGCGCCTCCCTGTGCCCCGCCGAGCCCGTCTGGGCCGCAAGACTGTCGGGGGACAACAGCATCATTGCCCGGTAGCGGGCGTATTTCCGCCACTCGTGCATGGATGCCTCCCCCGGGAAGAAAAGGGATTGAAGAAACAGGGACATGACATCCTTTTCATGGGCTTTCGCGAAGAAGACCTGTCCATGCCCGTCCAGGGCCTCTATTTTCGACATCATCATTTTAGAGGCACGGGAAGAGAGGGAAAAAAGAGGATCTTTCACCGGTTTTGAGGTATTGGCCGAATATCCGTGGACGTCCTTCCACGTTATGGACCACACCTGGAACCGGCCCGACCTCAGAATTGCCGTCCTCTGGGCAGTGTCCAGCCCGAGCCGGCTACGGTGGAAGGCGTACCCATCGGTGAACACAACAACCGGCTTCACGTTTTCCTTCGACCGAGCGGGCCAGAAGACGAAGTCCGCCTTGGAAGCCACCGGCACGCCGTCTTCCTTCCCAAGGTTTACCTGGGGTTCCAGATACCATGAAGAACCTCCCCGGCGGATGAAATAGCCCGACTTTCCGTTGATGACCTGCTTGAACATTTCCCCGTCAGGCACACTCCGAACCGCCCGCCGCAGCGCCTCCACGAAAAGGGCCTCCAGTTCGCTGTCGAAGGAGGCGTTCACCTCGATATGGCTCACCGTATCCGTCTCCAGCATGGAATCCCTATGTTCCAGGGCTGAAGAAAGCATCTCCACGGCACGGCGCCGGGAAACGTCCTTCATGTAAAAGCTCGCCCCGTAGGCGTATATGCACCTGTAGCATCCGTCCCGTTCGGGGTCCTTGCCGCAGGAACAGGAAATCAGCACGTCCAGGGCCTTCTGAAGCACGTCCATCAGTTCCCCGCTGTCGAGGGCGAGCTGCTTCAGATACCCCGTGCCGCCGGGAACCGTATCATAGACAAGAAGGTAGGTACTCCGAAGCTCGGAGCCGCTCACCGGCTCCTGGTAGAGGGTGCACCGGAGGTGATCCGTTCCGCCCCGGAAATACTTTTTGAAGCCGAGCTGGAGGGCCGCTGTAAATGAACGGACATCCTGCTCGCTTGCCGTGGTGGACGAAATGGGAAGAAGGATCCTCAGGGCCTCGGACTGGAGTTCCCTGTACAGGTACACGCAGTCCACGAGGTTGGCCTCCGATTCCTTGTTGCGGGCCGGGCAGATGGAGGTATGCTTCTGCTCGCCGTTTTCGGGCTGCAACCTCCCGCAGTGCCTGCAGATGAGGAAACCCTTTCTCGGAAGCTCTTTTCCGTCGATGCTGACCCGCTCTCCGTAATCATCGTCCATCCCGAAGTTGACCTCGCGGAGAACGGCCCTGGAAATGAACTCAAACCCGAAGGGCGTTCCTGTGTCCTCCGACCGCCACGCTTTCGTCACGTCTTTTTCGTCGAAATTCACCAGCGTCTGGTCCACGTAGAAGACGGTCTCGCGGTCGTCGCTGTCGTCGGCGATCAGGGAGCTTTTATCGTCTCCGTAGGCATACACCTGCTTCATTCGAAGAAGCTTTCTCTTCTGGCCCAGGTCGCCGAATCCCGAACTGCCGCACCGGGGGCACTTCCCCGGTTTTTCCGTTGGGCTGACCCGCTCCATGTAGGAACAGACGTTGCAGAATCGCCATTCCTCCACATCGGAAAGGGACATGTCCACCTGTTCTATCTTCACCTTGCGGCCACCGGCGTAAAAGGAGCTTGCCGGCGCCAGTTCCCGAAGGGCGCTTCCCGCCGCCCGCTCATACTTGAAAATATCGCTCTCCACTCTCCCGTCATCCAGTTTCCTGTAAATGACGGAACGGAGCACCACGCCGCTCTCAGGAAATGCGTAGTTCGGAATCAGGCCCTCGTCCGTGAGGAGGTTGAACAGGGGAAGTTCCCCGATATCCCGGAAGAGCCGTTCCAGGGCACGCTTCTCCTTGGAGAGCGCATCGATTTCCTCAGCTTTTGCGGCCGGGTCTTCCTTCATTTTTCCCAGCGCTTTCTTCAGCGCCTTCGCCTTGTGCTGCAGGGAGGCCCTCTGCTTCTGCATCCTCCGCAGCCCATCCAGCAGCCGGAAGGCGATCCCTTCGTCCGAAGAGGACGCGAAATGCTCAATGCGCCCCTTCACGTCGTCTGAAATCTCCTCTCCGAAAAGGGCGAAGAAACGGTCCAGAAGGGCTGTCCGCTCCCTGTCGACAAAGTTCAGGAAACTGTAGGGGAAACCGATCTTTTCCTTCCCGTCGAGCTGGTTGAGGACCGTTGACGTCTTTTCCGGAAGGTCCTTCACCGTTATCCCCTCTCTGACCCAGCAATCGAGGCAGAACGCCGCGAACTGCCGCTCGAGGACGGCGGAGGCCCCCAGGAAAACCCCGGGGGGCTCCACGTCGCCCACGATCATCTCGAGGGGCTCGCCGAAGAAATACAGGTCATGGGGGCGGCCGTTGGCCACCGTGAAGGAAAGGGAATTCCCGTCCCTCCGGCCTGCCCTGCCCACCCTCTGGCGGAACGAGGCCGTGTCAGGAGGAACGGAGCACAGCATGAGCGTTGAAAGGTCGCCGATGTCGATTCCCATCTCAAGGGTCGGCGTGCAGGACAAAAGGTTCGGATCCCACGGCTTCCGCCCGGCCCGTTGCTTGAACGCCGCCTCGAGAAGGGACCGTTCGCCCTTGGGAAGCATCCCCGTATGCTCCGCCGGGAACAGACGGCACAAATCTCCCGTGCGGTACAGCCTGCCGTAGTAGTTCCTTGAGGCGGGCATTTCCTCGAGCCTTCCGTCGCAGGAATCCCCGGGGCACGGGAGGCCATTCCAGTCCTCCGCTCCGTTTGCGGCGGCGAAAAAGGATGCGCCGCACCCCTCGCACCGGAACTCCGCCACGCTGCCGGTCACGCGGAGGGACGAAGGCTCCAGCGCCCAAACGGGGTCTTCATTCCCTTTTTTAGCGGCGGTCAGCTTCCGGAGCATGCCGGAAGGCTCCGACGACAGGACGGCGAGGACCGTCCGCCAGAAATCGGCGGCCATGGTGAGGATCAGGGGATTGTTCTCCCCGAAGCATTTCGTCATCCACTGGCAGTACCAGTTCCTCCCCGCCGTAAAGGAAAGGCGGTCAAAATCTCCCTCAACTGCCGTTGAAAGGAAAAGGGGACGCCTCGTCCGCTTTCCGTAGGAGGGCATCCAGGGCTTCCGCTCCTTCGAGATGAGATAGCCCTCACCTCCGCGCCGGATGTATTCCTCCAGCTCAGGGTGATAGAGCGCTCCCTTCGTCTTCATCCTCTGGACAAGCCCCGAAAGGAAGGACGACACCTCCCGCTCCTCAGGCGGCACCATCCCGGGAAGCTCGTTTCTCAGCGCCTCAAGGACGAGGGCGGCAGAGCGGGCGAAAAACGCCGGTTCAGGAGATGCCACGGCAACTCCTGATTTCTCCAGGGTCCTCCCGATGTGGCTGTTCAGACCGAACTCGGTGAACGCCTCCCACCCGAGGCGTTTCGAGAGACTTTCCATAAAATCTTCGCCGGGAAGCGTGCCGGTCGCTTTTAGCCCGGCGAATTCCCTTCTCCAGGCCAGGTCCGGGGCGATAAACGTTGAGACATATTCCCCGCCGTCCAGTTTGGAAGACCAGTACCGGGGAAGCCCGGCGGCAAATCCGGAGAGCGTTTCCCCCTCACCGCCGTCGGCGAGGAACTTTGCCATGGCGGTCCGCAGGGTAAACCTGTAGGTCCTCGCCCCGAAGAATCCGGCGTGATGGGCCGCGTCCTGCACCGAATCGGAAAAAGCCAACATTTTCTTGTCGTCGTTTCCCCTGGACGTCATGGTCTGGGAGATCATCACGCTCGACAGGGTGGTGCTCCGGGCGCCGAATATGGAAAGCCCCCTGGACGATCCGCAGAAGGGGCAGTCGTTGTGGGTGAAAACCTTATTGTTTCCGTCCTTCAGGGTCTTCTGGTACTGCGAGTCGGGGACAAACACGGGCACAAGGCCCGGTTCCCCGCAGAGGGGGCAGGGACCTTCGTCCCTGACGTCCGAAAGGGTCATGCACGACGGGCAGAGTTTTCTCGTCTTCCCCTCCAGGCCCCGGTGTTCCCCTCCGGCCTCACCGGGGAAAAGATACCGTATCTTATGGCTTTTGCTGAAAAAGCCGCTGTAGAAGGACTTGAGGTCCCGTATCTCCACCGAACCGTCCCGGTCTTCGGAGGACGTCCAGCCCATGGCCCCGCAGTCCCTGCAGTGGATCACCGGAAGGGTCCGGCTGAGCCGGTCCGCCTTCAGATCGTCCGAGAAGAACAGTTCCAGGCGGCTTTCCCCGAAGGGTACCGACGCCACCATGCGGCGCATCTCCCGAAGCCACCCCTGCACCTGGACGGTGACCAGCGGGCGCAGCCTCTCCCCCTCCCGCTTTCTTGCGGAGCTCACGAGGGAAACCAGGCTGTCGAGAACGAGAGGGCCGTAGGAATCTTCCCGTTCACCCAGCCGGGGGGCCACTTTCACGAGCCTCCCCAGCAGGTCGGCATATTCCATGGGCCTTCCGCCGAGGACCTTCAGGAAGTTCTGGAAAAAGACGTGCCCCCGGAGCAGCGTGCCGAGCCGGACCCTCCACCCGTCATCGCTCTCTCCGCCTTTCCGGAGCCCCTCGCCGCCGAACCACAGGAACGCTTGCCGTTCCAGGTATTCAAGGGGCGAATCGAAGGATTCCGGGTCCAGGTCATCGGTCTCTCCGGGGTCCGGCAGATCGAAACTGACGGCCATGTCGTTTTCCAGAAACTCCCCTGCCGACAGCCGTTCCTCAGTGATGAGGGCGTCTGCGTCGAAGGGCTCGCCGAAAACGGATGCGGCATATCCGAGGACGTCCGGAGCGTTCTCCTTTTCCCCGAGGGTGGCCGACGTGCCCACGCAGCACAGGTGACCGGAGGGAATGACGAGCCGCGATTTCAGCCGGCGGAGCAGGCACGAGAGATCGGTGCCCTGGGCGCCGTCGAAGGTGTGCAGTTCGTCCACCACGAGGAACTTCAGGGTATCGGAAGTGTTGTACCGCCACAGGTCCCTGTCGGCGGGACGGAGAAGCAGGAAATCCAGCATCTTGTAGTTGGTCAGCAGGATATCCGGAGGATTCTCCCGCAGGGCGTAGCGGCACGTGATCACCTTGTCCCGCTCCATGGCCTTGACCGGCTGGTCGAGCTTGTCCTCGGGGTCGGACCCTACGTAGAGCCCGGCGGTCACCCGGCCCTTCAGCTCCGGGTTGTCCCAGATCGCCCGGGCGGTTCGCTGGGCCTGGTCCGACGCAAGGGCGTTCATGGGGTAGATGAAGAGGGCCTTAATCCCCCGCTGGTCCCTGTGTTTCAGGCAATAATCGAGCACCGGCCAGAGGAAGCACTCCGTCTTGCCGGAACCCGTTCCCGTGGCGATCACCGTGGATTTTCCCCGGGGAAAGGCCATGCGGGAAAAGGCCTTCTCCTGGTGCAGGTACGGAGGATACCCCAGGGGCACGTCCGGGAAAAACTCTCCCGTGCCCTGTCCGGGGCTGAAAGGCAGCCCCAGGAAGATGAAGGGACCCCGGAAAAGGCCGTTCTCCCTGCGGAGAAAACCCTCCAGCATCCCCCTGAAGTAGGGCGACGTCACGGGGAAGGTGGTCCTGATATAGTCCTCTACACCCCGGCGGACTTCCCGGGCGAGCATGGTAGGGATCATGTCGGTCAGCTCCTCCCGAACAGGCCCCTGATGGTGTCAAGAAGGCCGGTTCCTTTCGTGCCTGTCCTCCGGGAAAAGGCGTCCCATGCCCGGCGGTAGTCTTCTTCCCGGTCGCACCTTGCGAAGGGGGCCCGGTATTCGATGACCCGTTTCCGCGGGCCGCCGGGCATCGTATCATCCTCGATCTCCCGGGTGACCGTGCCTTCGGTCATGCTTTTTATCTCTTCGAACTCGGACCGGGAAAATCCGACCCCTGGCAAGCCCTTGCTGACGGTGAAGGCGATCCGTCCGTTTGCGTCGTACCAGGTGTCGGCTTCGTTCTGGCGGAGCACGGGGAACTGCACCCGATAGATGGCAAGAAGCTGATCGAGGGTCATTCCGAGGGCCAGAGCCGAAAGAACGTCGATCTCCACCAGGGCCTGCCGGCGGGAAAGATCGGTCCGGAGGGCGCACTCCCTGTTCCACTCCGGGGTGAGCTTTGCATAGAATTCCTGGCCCAAACGGGGATCCGGGGAGGTCCAGGAATCATTCCGGAAGGCCTCGTCCCAGCATTCCGACCAGAGGGGGGCGTAGTGCTTCGTGAGGCAGTTGAGGATGAGAGAACGAAGGAAAAGTCTAGGATCATACTCGACAAGGGGGAACATCCTCAACATTGATTCATACACATCTGTCCTGCCGGTGGATTTGAGGAAAAAATCCGCTGCCAGGGAACAGCAGAACGCGTTGAAAAGAACAAGATACCGGTACTCCTTGAAAGTGGTTGAAAGTACAGGATTGATATGCGCCAATCGAGGGGGCACAATGGCACTGATCAATGACCTTTCCGAAGCTCCACTAAACATCCTTCGGTTCACGAATCTATAGAACTCCGTCACTTTCCGTGCGTCCCATGGGACAACAGGAGTCCTTCGGGCATATTCCTCCCGGGAGCACGCCGGGAGATAATTCGTCCGGGGCAGGTAATCCTCGGGAAGTTCCGTCAGGTCAAGGGCGTCGTACTGTTTATGGGAATCACAAAGGCTTCTTGGAGTCTTATATGAGGGATTTCCTACAAAAAAGTGAGGTCCGGAGAGGATCCACTCCTCCGGGGCGTCGGGGAAGCGGGTCTCCCGGCGGATGGTGCCGTCCTTTTGACGATTGGTCTCATCAAACATAACTGTTGTAAAGTATTCCCCTTCCAGATCGGCGAGCCTCTTGGGCGCCTGGGCGAACTTTCTGAGCACCTCCACCAGGGGCTGGCCGTGGAGGGCGGGAAGCCGTGCTTCTTCTGCCGGCGTTCCGGGCTGATCATAAAGGGCCGCAAAAAGGGCGAGCTCCTCCCCGGTAACACTGACGATCCTGTCCCTGTGTCCCCCAATGTTCCACTTGTCGTCATCGGTCTTGATGCCGGGCAGTGATCCCCCGCCATCGGCCGTAAAACAGGCATCAATGGTGGATGGAACGAACAGGTTCGATATGTGGAAAAAACTAATGTCTTCTCTTCTGGTGCCGTAGATGTTGAGGCTGAATTTCACCCTGTTGCCTATATCAGCAAAAAGTTTTTGTTCGTTCTGGAACTGGAAATGGTACCTGAGGCGCGAATAGATTTCCCGGCGCAGGGCACCGCCGTTGGGGTCGTCGTAGATTCCCTCCGGGTGAAGGAAAGCGGAATATCCACGTTCGTTCCCTATCCTCCAGGCGACGGGAAGAAAGCACTTGTACAGGTTGCTCTGCATACCGTGGAGTTCCGGATAGTTGCAGAGGGCGTTCAGGAAGTTCTGCTGCCCAGCGGCCTCCTCGTAGGCCCCGAAATACCGCGTCCGGAGGGATTCGTCCACCAGAAGCTCCTCCCGCAGGCGACCCATCTGCGTCGCGCTGTAGTTCCGGAAGACGAAGAGGGGGGAAGAGTCGCCAAGCACGTCCCCTTCCGTCCATTCCACCTTGATCCATGGAGGGTTCCCGAGCACCAGGTCGAAACCGCCCCGGAAGGCGAAGATGTCGGCGAACTCGGCTTCCCAGTGCAGAAAGCGGTTTTTTTGCGCAAGCCCGTCGGCGGTCCTGAGCCTGCCGTTCCCGGAGAGCAGAGTCTCCACGTTGACCATGCCGACACGCCGGACGAGATCTTCCGCTTCCTCCTTCGCCATGGAGGGAAAGAGGGGAAGCTGGCTTTCGCCTGTCCCCGCCCTGTCGATCACCCCTCCGTGAAGCACCAGCTCCAGGTCGAAGAGCCATTCCTCCCGGGAGGGAAGCTGGTCGGCCTTCTCCAGGGGCCAGAACCAGAGGGCGCACCAGTAGTCCAGGGCCAGCTTCAGCCTCCGGTAGGGGCTCGACGCCCGCACCCGGCGGGAGAGGATCTCCGAGGCATACCGGAGGTCTTTGTGCCGGGAGGTCGCCGCAGGCTTCGAAGGCGCGGGACGGCCGAACACCGGCAGGGAGTCCGTCATCTCCTCCCGGAGGCGGGCCTGCTCTTCCGCGCAGGCGGTCCACAGGGCATCCACGGCTTCGGAAATTGACTCTAGCCGTTCGACTTCACCGGGGGAAAAGGGCTTGCAGAACTCCCTCCTCCATTTCCTGACTGTGTCCGACTCTTCCGGCAGCAGCTTTTTTATGATCTTATCGCTGTAATCCGCCATCCCCTCCCAGGGGACGAGAAAGTGGTACACCGTTCCCTTCGGCCTGGCGGAATTCTTCAACGGCACGGGAGGCCCGTCCTTCCACGAGGCGGCCCCTCTCCCGGCAGGCCTGAGAAGGTCCGATGAGTACACGGCCCGCCGTGCGCCAATGAGGGAGTTTCCGCAGACGAGCTGCATTCCGAACCACGGCACGGGAGCGTCCCGGTGGATGCCCCCGAGCCAGAGGGAGACCTCGGCAAGCTCCACCGCCACGGGGTTGAGGTCCACGCCGAAGATGCCCCGGGAAGCGAGGTACATCTTGACCCGCTGTTTTTCGTAGGTGTATTCGTCCAGGGGAATGTCCTTCCCCGTCTCCAGCTGTTTCCGCTGCAGGTAGGCATCGGCGAGCTGGTCGGCCGCCTCGTTGAGGAAGGCGGCGCTTCCCATGGCGGGCTCGCAGATGGTGATTTCGAGCAGTTCGTCAGCCTTTTTCCCTTGCAGAAGCTCCTTGAGGGCATATTTGACAAGGCATTTGACGAGGGGCTCCGGCGTGTAGTACGAGGCGCTCTTCTGGCGCTCCCTTCCCGCGAGACGGTAGATGAAGGTTCCCTTCGGAAAATGCTTCAGGTTTCCTTCCCCGTCCTTCACCCGCTCCCCGTCCGAGTATTCCCCGAGCCGCGAGCGGGGAACGAAGAAGGCCACGTCCAGCTCGTCGGCGTTTTCCCCCTCCCTGCGGACCTCGAAGAGGTCCTCCCTGGCGAAGAACCCCGTGTAGGAGAGAAGCCCTTCGTATACGGCCCCAAGTTGGCCGATCCCGAGCCTGGCGTAGGAGACCCTTCCGGCGCTTCTTCCGTTCCCGGGCCGGGACAGGGAAAGAAGGCGGATCACCTTCTGGAGCGGCCCGTTCCGGAAGCGGACCTTTTCGAGAAGGGGCGTCCTCTCCGGGTCGAACAGGTGGGAAGGCAGGGGCCTCATGCGGAAGGTCTCACCCTGCCCGGGCACCTCGTCGGTGAGGTCCAGGAAACCACTTTCCGCCGTACCGCTTTTGGGGTACCCGCTGAAGACAATGGCGAACAGCCTGCGCAGGGAGGTGTCGAAGTAGGTGCCGCTGAAAGCCTCCTCGCTGTCGAGGGGCGTGTTCTCCATCTCCCTGAGGCTCTCGAGGCTGTAGGCGGTGCGGTAGGCTTCGGAGGTCATGGGGGCATATCCCAGTTCCGGCCGGGATTCAACGTAGAAGAGGAAGAGGAGCCGATAGAGATACCGCAGGCATTCCAGAGAGAGCTGGGCGGCGTCGAGGTCCCCTTCGCCGAAGAGGGCAGTCTTCCTGCGGGTGCGGATATCATAGACGGCCTCGTTTCCGAGGATCTCCACGGCCTCACGGAGGGCGTACCGCAGGTCGTCCGATACGCTGGACGCATGCCGCCTCGATTCCGCCTCCATCCTGTCGAGGAGGGCGTCGCCTTCGGGAGGGCAGAGGCTTTCCCTGTGGAGGAGCACGGAGAGGGCCTGGAGGGTGGACGTCTCCTTCCGGGAGAAGATCTCATCCAGGTGGAACCGGAGGGCCCGTTTTTCCCGCCACTTCTCCCTGTCGAGAAGGACCGCCTGGCTTCCTCCCGCCAGGATGAGCCACCGGGGCGGCTCGTTCCGTGCGAAGATATGGCGGGATACGAGTTCCTCGAAGGAGAGGCGGGGATGAAAGGCGGGGCGCTCATTTCCTGACTCAGGGAACTGCTCTTCCGAGAGGCTTGCCGAGAGTATGTCGAAGTCCTGTTCGTCGTCGGCGCAGACATCGATGCACCAGAGGAGGGGCTCTCCCGAGGGACGGGTGACTTCCGCCAGCACGGGGACCGTTGTCCTGTCGTTGAGTTCCCGAATCCGAAGCCCGGGGGCGTAGCCGAGGGCGGAGAGGAACGCTTCGAAAAAGCGGCGCTGTGCCTCCACCCGCTCTTTCTCTTCCCTCATGCGGGACATCCTGTTCCTCAGGTCGAAGAATCCCCCTGACAGGGAGGCAAGCCGGGACCACGGGGTCTTCCAGTCCGTCTCCGCTTCCCTTTTCTTCCATTCCGCTATGGTTCCCCGCATGTCGCCTTCTATGAGGGCGGCGAGGTAATGGCCTGTGAAAAACTCGTTTTCGCTGAGAATTCCGGTGAGGTCGGCAGCCATGTCAGTCAGCCCCCTTCATGACGGCAAGTATCTGGATATAGGGCTCCGGCTCCGTGGTGAGGGTGTCCTCAACCCATTTCAGGTATTGGTCGAACAGGGAGTCGATCCGTCGGGTTTCCGTTTTCTTTCGTCCCTGGATGATCGCCTCAGGGCGGCCGGTGCCCTGGAGGGAACTCTCCAGTTTTTCGTGGTGGCGTCCCCGGAGCCTTTCGAGGTTTTCCTTTTCCCGTGCCAGCCGGGGCTGTATTTGTTTGCGGAATTCCTCCCGGCGGGCCAGCATCCACTCTGTCCCGGCAAGGACCGCGTCATGGAGGAGCTTCCGGACTTCATCGGGAGCTCCGGCCGCGCCGGGGTTCGACAGGGCCTTCTTCCTCAGGCCGGTGCGGTCGAGCAGGTCTTCCAGTTCTTCGACCCGGACGATCTTCCTGCCGGAGAAGACCACGCCGAACCATCGGTGGATCAGGGGATGCCCCTTCCTGTTGGGGATCAGGCCGGAGAGGAGATACACCGTCTCGCCCCGGGGCAGGATCTCCGGAAGGGCCATGACCGGGGCCTCGTGCCTGTGGAAGGACGTGAGCACCTTGTCGTTCACCCATTCCACGGCCGGATGGAGCGGCCACAGGTAGTGGACCGAAGGCCACGATTCTTCCGACACCCGGCTTCGGAGAATTTCCTTTTCCATTTCCTCCGGCGAGAGGGTCAGGCGAAAGAGGCCGTTTTCGGGCCATATTTCCCGGGGCAGACGCCGGAACCGGCGCTTCAGTTCCTCAGGTGCGGTGAATTCCAGGCTTCCGGTGTCACGCCGGATTTCCCTCTGTATCTGCGCCCCCGAGGCAAGGTGGTTCAGGGCGGCTTCAAGGTAATCAAGGTCATCCCGGTAGAGGGAGGGGCTCTCCGCCACCGGAGGGTCGTCGTCGGACTCTTCACTGGTTTCTTCCGACTGGGCGAGCTTCATGAACTCCTCGAACCAGTCCTCCTCCTCGAGCATCTCCTTCTCGGCTTCTTCTGCGGACTTCCCTGACTGCATCATTCCGGCCGTCCAGCGCTCCTCTTCCTCCTCGCTGTACAGGCCGAGGAAGACCGAGGGGTCGCCGATATTTTTGACGGCCTCTTCATCTTTCTTGATGAGAAGCTCGAGAATCCTGAGGTCGCCACGGATGCGCTCGTTCCCCGATTTGGTGACGAGATAGGCGATGAGCGGCGTTTGGCTCTGGCCGTACCTGTCGATCCGGCCGTTTCTCTGCTGGAAGGTCATCAGGGACCAGGGGATGTCGAAATGGACGAGGCGGTGGCAGAGGTAGTGGAGGTTGATGCCTTCCGATGCCACGTCGCTTGCGAGGAGCAGGCGGATGGGGGCGCTTTTCTTGCCGAAGTCTTCCACCAGCCGCTGCTGCTCGGTGTCGGACATTCCTCCGTGAAGCACGGCTACGGCGTTTTCGGGAAGGGCCAGATCGTCAAGGAGGTTCCTTTTAAGCCAGTGAAGGGTTTCCAGCCGTTCGGAGAAGATCACGAGCCTGTCGCCGGGATCGCTGCCGTTCCAGTACAGTTCCGGGTGACTGCGGAGGGTTTCGAGCAGGGTGCGGTATCTTCCCAGATGGTCCGGGGTAACGGCGGCAACCTTTTCCTCAAGGGCGGAGAGGGCTCCGATGTCGGCGGTTGTCTCCGGCTCGCCTTCCTTCCGGAGCTTCTGCAGGCGTTTCCTGAGGGTCTGAAGGCAGGCGGCAGGGCTTGAAAAGAGCGCCTTTTCAAGAACGATGCGGAAGAGCAGGTCACCCGTGCTCCTGTCGGCCTTCCGGCTGAGATCCAGGCCGGCAAGGCATGAGAAGGCGTCCTCTTCTTCCCGGGAGGCTCGGCACTCGAGGGTGAGGATCTTTCTGTCCCTGAACGCCCCGGCCGCCTGGTTCTGTATGTCCTTTTTGAAGCGCCTGATGAACAGACCCTTTATATCCTCGGGGCCGTAATCGGAAGGATCCGCTATGGCCGTTGGATCGAGCATGTTCATGAGGGAGGCGAAACTTCTCGCCTTTCCGTCGTGAGGGGTGGCCGAGAGAAGGATCAGGGTGTCGGACCGCTCAGAGAGAAGGCGGGCCAGCCTGGCCCTCTGGGATATGCCCCCTCCCCTTTCGGCCACGTTGTGGGCTTCGTCGATGATGATGATGTCCCACCAGGCCTTTTCGAGGAATGTCCGGTACTGCACGTCCTGCTTGAGGGTGTCCACAGAGATGATGGTCCTGTCGTAATGGTGGAAGGGGTTCATGCCGGCGGGAAGGCGGGAATAGACCCTTTGTATCCCCGCGGAGTCGAGGCGGACCAGGGGGATCGTAAACCGGCTCCAGAACTCTTTCTGGAACTGGGTCATCATGCTCTTGACCGTAACGACGAGGATCCGACGCCCCCTCCCCCTGCGGATAAGTTCGGAAACCAGTATTCCCGCCTCGAGGGTCTTTCCGAGGCCGACGGCATCGGCGATGAGTATGCGCTGGCGCGTCTGCCCGAGGGCGCGGACCGTGGGATGCAGCTGGTAGGGTGCGGGGTTCATGGCCCCCCGGTGGCCTATGTGGATCCGTTCGTCGGTGGGCGGGGTCCGCCGCAGGAGGCTCTCAAGGAAAAGGATTGACGACCTGAACGCCGGGGACAGGTCGGGGACGAGCTCGGTGTCTTCCGGACGGAGGATCCTGATGTCCTCAAGGTCTGAAAGGAAGATGGCGCTACGGTCTTTCACGGGATCTGAAAGCCCTGTGACATGAAGAGCATGGCCGTTCGGCGTCATTTCCGCCTTGCGGATGACCCACTCCGCGTCCCGTATCTCGACGCGGGCCCCTGGTGCAAAGCTCGTCGGCATGAGGAATGATCAGCTCCTAACTTTCTGAAAACCGCTTTTTCCAAAACCAGCCCGCCATGGGAACCGCAACGGCGAGTTCTAATCCAATAATTTGGTTAAAAGCGAGTTGCCTCAATCACATCTTCCCAAAAATATTTTAAAAGATCCCTCAGATTTATATTCTCTACTTTTTCACGTGCTTTAAACGATATATTCACAGCATTTTCGATATTACGCTCCTTGCTAATACCTGGAACAGAACCGCTGGAAACAGAAAGATTCATGCATTCGGCAAAACGCACTTTGTCACACCGTTGCAGTTCGTCTGAGAAGAAAATCCTTTCTTTGGAATGTACGTTCAAATCATTAATGTCTATTACATAACCGTGTAAATTGCTATTCTCCGATTTTGAAAAAAAGAGAACTACAGCATTTGCATCATTGATGCCATGTGAAAATAACAAATTCAGTTCATGTTGTATCTGTTCATCTAAAAATGCCACTTTGTTTGAAGAAAATCCACTGCGCATCATTTCTTGAATAAGTTCACTCAATCCAGTTCGGAAGGAGTCCATTTCTTGAATCGACACAAAAAGACCTCTGATCATATCAGGCTTTAGAGGAACTGACTGAATCTCAAACTGACCCACAAATCCCTCAAAAAATCTGTAGAGATTTTCAGGAACCGCCAAAGGCAGGAGTATTTCAGCATTATGAAGTGGCGTTTGCAGACGGATTTCATTTTTGTGTAGAAGTTGCCAATGATCTTCACTGAGAACAGAAACTTTGAAATCGCCAATTTGGGTAGCATCACTATTGACTTGTCCCAACATGAGATACCTAAGCCCATCAAATGATGAATATCTATTCTTGATTTCTTTGAAAACGCGTTCCGATAGCTCTCTTTGCTGTTTTTGCATGTCGGTTGACTGACTTAGTTCATTTGAGGATGGGGCTTCCGTCTGAATTGGATTATTGCCTCCCCCTTCAGGAGAACCTTGAGGCGTCGATGATTCTAATTTCTGCTTGGGTGGCGAAGCCAAATTTTTGGAAATTTCTAGGTCCACACCCTGAAAAAAAACCAATAAAGATAATCCTATTAAAAATAAAACAATAAGAGCACCCCATAAGTATATTTTTTTATTCCGTAATTTTGACTCCAGGCCTGTAACTGAGTCTGATTGGGTGCTGGCTGGTATTCTCTTTCTCTTTTTTTCCCAATTGTTATCAACACAAAGGTACGCATGATTTGCATCCAATTCGGGGAAAACGGATGGAGAAACAATTTTTTCCGACATAGATAATATCGACTTTTCCAAGACCTTTTTCCCCTCCAAGTACTTCAGCCTTTGGTCTCTATTTTTCGCTATTCCAATTACATCGTTGCTGTTCCAGATCATGGCAACAAGATTTTGGGGAGTTCCGCTTTCATTAAGTAACTGCTCATCTATGAAGGCAGCCACAAGAGCAATATTATTTCTTCCCACAAGGTCTTTCCCAGGAACAATAAAACCAAGCAACTGCTTTTTCTTGCTCCAGGGCAAAAAAATGATACCCACCTTATTGTCAGTGGGTCGTTTGAGCGCCGGAGAAAGATCAAACAAGTCGACAATACGGCGATACTCTTCGTCAGTCTTTTCCAAATCAACGAGAGGGGAGCAAAACTTAACTCCCCAATCATCACTGTATAGCCCTTTCTCACCGGATTTGAAAACAAAGTAAGATATCTTATTCATAACAGAACCTTATTTCCAAGGACTAGGCGGAATAGTTCCTTTAGGATCGAATCTTATATGGAGTTTATTTCCGCCACTAGACAACTCGGCTGTTAATCGCTCATATCCAAAGAGACCTGTTGCATAAACTGTACGATCAAAAAATAAATGATCTTCAAAGACATCATCCTCGAATACTTTAATCTGTATTTGTGAGTTTACTTTCCATACGAATTCGCATCCCGCATTAAATTGAGGGCGCTTCGTATCGTTTTTAGTATCGGTTACTCCCTGACTGCTTCCATCGATGAATATCTCTGCATGTGTATCAGGGTTTTTTTCTAGCCATCTTCCATCTTCAGGGAAATACCCCTCGACTATCGTTATTCTTGCAGGAATACCGTTTGAAACAGTCTTTACAAAATCTCTTACCATAGAAACCTCCGAATTTTTTGTCGATGCAGGCCATCTATTAATGAACGCATCAAGGTTTCCCATTAGTGTGTTGATTGAACCTGAAGAGGAAGAATGTTTCACTTTGTCGAAAGACGCTTTGCAATAAAGAAATTCCGCTTCTTCCAGAGAGGACAAGCTTTCACGCCATCGTTTCGCCACTTCTTCCCGCCTTTTCCCAAGCTGTAGTGAATCGGTCATTGCTTCAAAACCGTCGATGGTGCGTCCGATATTTACGTAGCCTTTCTGTACTTCATCGAAGGCTACCGCAAAATCTCTATCTGCAGCCCTCGCTCCGAAACGCCTATCAATTAAATCCAATTCATTCATAAGCATGCGCTTAAAAACCGAAGCAAAAGAATTATTCAGTTCAGAAGCACCCTCCGGTAATTCTTTTAGCCTTGCTACAAACTTAGGAACGAAATGCTCAAGCTCTTTTATTGAGGAAACCTTGTTAAGCATGGTGGTTGTTGAGGCAACAGACTCACTGATAAGCAGAGATATCTTTTTTTCCACGGTATCTCTGTATTTTGCCGGCATATCAGGATGGGCAGCCAAACGGTCTCGTAACACCTCAATAGGCATGTTGCTATGATTCAACTGAGCAATAAACTTGGCATACAGATCGTCTATCACTTGTTCAAGATTCCGCCGTTCTTCTCCAGATACAAGGACATTTCCAATCTTTTCTTTGATAAGCAGTATACCCTTTTCCGCATCATCAAGGTTCTGTGCCTGGACGCTCCATGCCCGAACCAGCTTAGTAGTTAAGTCCTTTACAGCAACGTCTATCCGAGCTTGCTCTTTCTCCGGTATTCCGGCCTCTCCTCTCTTGCTTTTCAAGAAAACAATACCACTTTCCGCATCTGGTTCTTGAGCAGCTTCTTTTATCCATACCGTCACATTGGACGCCCAAATATCCTTAATTTGCGCACTCCATTTTTCAATCGACATTGCAAGCAGATTCCTTAGTTCGACGGGCAGAAGTTGGTTTTGCATCAGAACTTCAGCGTCATCAATATAGCGAGAAACAAGGGAAATTTCAGGATTCTGAGGAAGACTTCGCACCCATCCACGCAGGGCGGCGTCGATTTTGTTCATTACACTGTCACGCCATTCTTCCGGAACGCTAACCAGGACCCCAAGTTGTTTTGATATAAGCGCATATAATGTCAAAGGATCAACACTTGATTCTATTTCCTCAGCAGTAGTAACCAATGTGAGAGCGGTAACATAATAATAGTCCGCCTCTTTTACCTGCCTGTAATTACTGGGAGCTATTTCAAAGAAGTCACCATGATTCAGGTACTCCTCGGTTTTCCTTGCAGATTCTTTAATGAACTCCAAATTTCCTTGCGGCTTTTGAGTCATGTCAACAGCTTGCAGAGCAGGCTGCAATTCTTTAAAAAGGTAGGCTTCATATTGTTTGTAATAAGTTCCTATTATTGAGTCAGCATCATCCCCAGCTCGTAAAAATGGCGGCAAGATGATAGTAGGAGGCAAAAGACGCGATTTAAAAGAATCAAGGGCTTTGATAGCATCCTCGTATTGATAAACAGATATGTAGCGCTCAGCACTGTCCACAGCAGAACGCCACCGCTGATTATCGATGCCTGCGCTCACCGCGATTGTTGCGCTCCAAACAAGAATGAGTGCCGCAACAGCCAGCTTGAAATACAAACGGTCGCGTTTTTTCCCGGCAGAAACCATCCTTTCGAACATATCTTCCATAGGTTCCAGGACATTCTCCGGCTCATAAGAATCCGAAGATGGCGGTGTTTCACTATCCTTCCACTTTCCCATAGCAATTGACTTATACGTGGCAACATTTCTGCCTTTTGAAAAGAAAAACGAAGAGTCAAAAAGCGAATCGCCTTTTCTGGTGTCACGAATATTTCTCATCAAGCCAACTATTCTTTCCAAAAGATCCTCTTTCGTTACATCAGAGGGTATAGCATCACATTTGGTAAATATTACAAAGATGGGTATATCGGCACGTTGTCTTCCATCGTTTTTGTTCCTTTGTCTTAACAGGTCAATAGATGCAGTGAAAGCATTTGTTTCCTCAGTCGTTCTTCCATTGCCTTTATAAACATCCTCCGCAGAGATGAAAAAAAGAGCTCCATCCGCAGAGCTTAAGTCATCCGCTATTCTGGTCGTTTCTTTTTCCCAGCTGGCAGCATCGGTAGAAAATCCTCCGGGTATATCATGAAGCTCTACATCGATATTCAAATTCCGACCTACACTAAAACTAAGATCCTTCCGCTCGACTGTACCGGAAACCACCCTCCCCTCTTCAAAAAGCGTTTTTGTGATTCTTGAAATCTCCGCAACCGCAACAGGCTTTGGTGAAATTGCATACTTGCCTTTTCCCAGTTCCACAAGATGAAAGTATGAGGCTAAGAAAACAGTCTTCCCAACATGGGTGGCACCCATTATTGCGAGTTTGAACTTTTTCTTAGGCATTTTTTTCCTCCTGAGCATTGAGTTTTCTTCTTATCATATTAATGAAAGGAGCAAACAAAACCAAAGGGATCCAGCGTGTTGGTTTAAAGCAATATAAAAGCGAAAAAACAATTATTGCAAGAACGACTACGCCTATTAACTGTTTTATGGAACCAGAAAGGTTGGGAAACCATTTATTCAAAATTTGCTCTGTAATCCTTACAGGGGCAGAAATTACACGTTCAGTTGCATCGGCTGTTGAAACAATAACAAGTTCATCTACAATCCTATTAAAATTTCTGACCACTTTTCCACCCTCGTCAATTACAAAATTCGGTGCAAAACGCACTAGCCCAGCAAAGACAATTATAGTTGTATATGTTGGATATTTTTTTGCCAGTTTCTGCAGAGTATCTAAGACACGTTTCATACTCTCAAGACCCACAGGACCATATTTTTTTAAAATACTTTCTCCAAAGGAAATCGCATCACCGGCATTAAAAACCTTGTGAAAATTGCCCACTTCCTGGTATGCGGAGGCAGGAATTTTAATGCCCACTGCTTTTAACTTATCCAAACGAGATACGACGTCATTGAACTCCGCAGCGTTCGAAGCCATTCGGTGAGAAACAGTTCCTAAAGAAGTCCAGAGATCTTCTTTTTTTGCAATTGCGTAGACGTTATCCACGACGCCCTCCCCGTATCGCGCTCCAACCAGCAGACCTCGTGGTCCAATAACTTTTACAATATCATCAGCATTCGATGATCTCGCCACTTTCTCAGCAACTTCCGAAAGGGCCGATCCTAAACGGCGCTGCGCCGAACTTAATTCCAAAAAATCGTCAAAATGGCGAGAACCCGGCAGAAAGCCGACTTTACGCGCTATTTCAGCAGCATCTTCTGTTCCTTTGGGAGGCAGGTTTAATAAATCCCCGTTTTTTCTTATGATTGAATCAAAATTATCCCCTTTTCTTAAAAGAACAGCTTCATCAATGTTTTTCCCCGCTTTTCTGAAGGAGCTACTCAAAATATTTGAAAAGAGATCATCAATCTTGCTTAAAAATGCAGCTTCTGACTTTACACTTGTGAACAAGAAGAGAAAAGCAATTAAGACCGCAGTTTGGATCTGAATTCTTCTCATAGAAAAACCCCCTCGTTCTTCTTAATTCCTAATGCCCGGACTGCCTTTTTTCAATAAATCCCAATATAGAATTAAAACCATAATAAAAGACCACTGGTTCAATCACCATTTCCCGTAATATCACGTTTGGATTACCGGATGATAATAAGTACATTTTGGGTAACTCTTTTAATGCAAGAACCCCTTTTTCAAAAAGGCTTAAGCTCGTTTTTGGTACTGCTCTAAAATAGCGGACTCCGCTTTTTAAAAGGTTTCCTGCCGTTCTATCTCCTCTGAACATAAAAATTTTCGATATTGCATACCTTACACCGCTTGGAATTTTTGTAGCTATATTGAGTGCCCTGCGATAAAACCTCCCAAAACTTTTCGCGGATTGTTCTCCAAATTCCTGAATTAGACCTTTTGAGAGGCCTTTCGCACTTCTCTTCACCCCTTGTTTTACTCCCTGTTTTATCGGCTCAGTTATGGCTTTTGAAGTTCCAAATGACAAAATTATCATGGATATTTCATACACATCCCAAACAAAAAAAGCCATATCGCTTACGGTAGGCGTTTTCCCTTTTTTTACACAATCATAAATAACAGTCACAAGGTCATGACCTGGCATAAATTCTATAAACGCAAGTTTTTCCTTGTCGATGGGGTATCCTGTGAAGGGCTCCGGGTCAAATTTTTTAAGAAGATAATCCGAGCGGTCTGACCAATCAGGAAAATTGTATGTATTACCGGAGGTATCGGAATAAAACAAGAACATCAGAAGATCTCGTGCTCGAGAAATTTTCCCTAAAATCACATTTTGGACATGACGGTTGAAACGGAAATGATCAGCTGCCATTAAGCCCGCTTCTTTATACTTGATTATTGCATCAAGAACATAGGAAGCATCTTTATCCCATCCATCCCAGTCCCGAACCACTAAAGTCCCAATATTGATAAAATTGCCGTAATACATCGAACAGACTTCCTCGGCAGGTTCACCATATTTGTACAGCAATTTAAAAAAATATGGGTCGGCAAAAGGCGATAATGTTAAAATTTCTCCTTCAGAATCAACTGAACCTTCGATCACATTTCCCACAGATTGTGCAAGGCGCGAAACCTCCTCGAGGGAAAGGCTATTTAAAAACCCCGTAAATTCTGCCATGGTATCGTTCTCTGCTGCATTTTCTATTTGATGGGCAATAATGCTATAAGCAGTAAAATAGCGTTCGTTCATCGGGCCTGTTAGATTTTTGGAAATCCTAATAAAAAGCTCTGGGCATATTGATACCGCAAAATACGATTCAGCCCCACACTCATTCAAAACATCCGTCATCCACTCGTAACGTTTGAACAACGCCATCATAGCGTCTTGTTCTTCAACTGGTAACAACATCGAGAGAACAACTATTTCGCCAGCTGTCTTATTAATATATTCGATGCTGTCCATGCCATGCTCCAACAAAAATCCAGCCGCATTTGGGTATCTTATAATAGCCTCATAAACTTCCAGAGAAGATTCGGCAAGCATTTCAAGAAAAGTGTTATATCTCACCCGATCATCACGCAAAACGTCAAGCACATTAAGATAAGCATGGTTGGCATTAAATTCACTAATAAATCTGGCCTCTACTTTTCGCCTGTTTTTCTTCGTAGCATCAAGAAACTTTTGCAAGCGCGCTTTATATTCAATCTTGTCCGGATCTACTGCAAATGCATTGCCCAAACGCAGCGCAAGAAGAGCGCGTTTCTTTTCATCCCCCACACTCTTCAATTCATTATATAAATCAATAAAAATCTCAGGTTTAAAAAAGAGGGTGTGATATTCCTCTTCAGGCACTTGGCTCATTGCAAGTAAAGGCGGGAAACCAAACCGCTCACTCAAAGAGATAACCCAACCTGAATACTTCGGGTACAGCTGGTCCACAACATCAGCGTACTCGGGATATTTTCGCAGCAGATCTTCACGGTACTCATCTTTGGAGGCTGCGAAGGACTCCTGATCATCAAAAGATGCAGATTCCGAATTCTTCAAATCCGTTTGCACGTCTTCAGAATATTCATATCCACTCTTATCATAAGTATAAGTAAACGCTATTTGTGGAAATAAAAATAATAAATAAAAAACCATCAAAGTTTTAAACATAGCACCACCTCCAGTGAGTTTGTTCTGGGCGTTCAACGAACCACAAGAAAAGCCTTTTGGTCATAGAACCCTCCTTGTGTGCCGGGAACTAAATACACTAGAAAATCAGTCGAAATGTTTTGCGGTTTATGACGCACTTGAGGTAGTTAAACAAAAATCCTTCTCTACCGCAGGATTCTTGGAAATTGAATGGACTCTCGGCTCTCACATCAGGAGTATACCTTAATTCTCGAAATTTTAGGAGTGTTGGTCTTCTGAATAACTCAAAAATTCACCCTAAACAGAGTCCTCCTTCCTTACTCACTGGTCAGGACAAATGCAATCAGCCAATTTCCTGGTGGTTCTTCTGCGTCAACAGAGTTTTTTTCAGCTTCTGAATTAATCTGAACACTATACGAAAAATCGGTCTTGCTTCTTGAACGTTGGTGTTCCGTAATGTAGAATAAAACCGTTGCGGGGGTTGATGTGGTGTTACAAAGTGGTGTTACAAAACATCACAATGGGCTTTTGAAGAATGCAGTGTTTTCAACAACTTATAAAAAGAAAGGAAAATGGTAATGAATCCCTCCTTCTCCGCCATTTTTTTACTTTTATACTGTATCAAACGGAGGAAAAGTGACTAAACACTTTTCCTCCGTTTGTTTTTGATAGGCGTATACCGGGAATAGGAGCTGTGGTACAGGCAATACTGCCCTTTTGGTTGTTTCTTTTCCTGCTTTTCGATATCCTATACACGGCATATCCGGCAAATTTTTCAGGGAGGTTGATCTTATGCAAAAAAAGGACCATGCAAATCGCGCAATTGTTTTTTCTGCGGTTTTTCTTCTCTGCCTGTCGGCTGTCTCCGCATGGGCTTCCGTTTCCCAGGGTCTCGCCGAGCGGCTTGACCTTTTCCGTGACCGGAACTGGGTGTACAACAACGTAGGCGAGCCGGATTCCGTTGACTGGAATACTACCTTCAATGCAGAACTTGAAATGTATAGGATTTCCGGTTCTTCCTACTTCGACTGGTATTTTGTGTCCTATGGCCTTGACGGTAGAATTAATGTTTTGGGGCAAATTTACAAGAAGGGGTACATGTCGGGATACGAAGTCTGTGACGAGCTTGAATCCCGGGGAGGTTTTCCCGCAGGCACGACAGGGCTTGGAAAGATATTCCGGATACAGCACACACGAACGGGAAGATCCATCCGGGTTGCGGTACAGGACAACAAAAAGCTCGGACAGACCGTGGTGTACATGCTGACGCAGGATGCCTGGGAGAGGGTAAACTGACCTATACGAATTAACTGCGGAAATAAAAATTAAAGACCGGAGTATTTCCTGCTTTCACTGCTCAATCGGTTTGTTTTCTTCCGCTCCGTCGTTGTTTCGCTCGGTTTCCACCTTCGCCATCCTCATGAACTCCCTGTTTTCCAGAAGGAGACCATCGTAAGTTCCGCTTGCTGAAATGCGCCCCTTCTCCAGCATGTATATAACATCGCAATCCTTCAATGTGTTCAGCCTGTGGGCGATCATGATGACGGTTTTAGCCTTCGATGCGCTGCGTATGGCGTTCAGGACGGTTTCTTCGGTGGCGCCGTCGAGCGAGCTGGTGGCTTCGTCCAGCACAAGCACTTCCGGGCTGCGGTACAGGGCCCGGGCCAGGCCGATGCGCTGGCGCTGCCCGCCGCTGAGGCGGACTCCTCTCTCGCCGATGACGGTGCCGTATTGCTCCGGCAGGGTCTGGATGAAGTCGTCGAGGGCGGCGATACGGGCCGACCGGCGGACCTGTTCTTCGTCGATCCTGTCGTCGGGGATGCCGAAGGCGATGTTTCGGGTGACGGTGTCGTCGCTCAGGTAGATATCCTGCGGGACATAGCCGATCGTGCGGCGCCAGGCCCGGATGTTGGCGGGGGCAACGGGCGTGTCGTCAATAAGCATCCTCCCTTCTTTGGGAATATGCAGCCCGAGGATAATGTCCACCAGGGTGGTCTTTCCCGATCCGGTGGACCCGACGAGGCCGACCACGCTTTCCCTGGGGATCTCGAGGTCAAGTCCGTCGATGACGTTCCGTTCTCCCTCAGGGTAGCGGAAGCGGATGTTCTCCAGAACGATGCGGTGCCGGAAGGGTAGTTCTTCCTTTTCTCCACCTTCTTTGGGGAAGAGGTCAGGTTGTTCGTCGGAAACCAGGTCCTGGTAGAGCCTGTCGAGTATGGCCTTGTTGTAGTAAATCTGCGTGACGGAGGAGTAGATTTGCTGGAGTGCTGGTATCAGGCGCTTGCCGGCGAAGGCGTAGAGGCTGACCATGGGCACGACGGCGGAAACTTCACCTCCACGGACGAGGGCAAGGACAACGAAGAGGATGAGCCCTCCGAAGACGATGCTCTCCATGAGGTAGGAGGGCAGCTGCCCCACCACTTTCGCGAACACGTTGAGGTCCGCGAATTTTCTGGAATTCTCGGCGAACCGGTCCAGAAAGAAGGGCTCCGCGCCGATGACCCTGCTGATCTTGATGCTGGAGAGGGCTTCGGTGGCTGCGCGGAACCGTTTTTTGTTGGCCTCCATCCGCTCTGCGCCCTTTTGCTTGAGTTTCACCTTGAGGAAATAGTTCAGCGTGCCGTAGACCGTTCCAAGGAAGCCAAGGGTGACGAGGGTGACGGCGGGGTTTACGGAGAAGAGCATGAAGACGATGACCACAAGTATCAGAATGTTGATCATTGCTTCGAAAAGGGGCATAAGGAAACTGCTGGTCAGCTGGTTGATTTCCGACAGGACGTTCTTGCCGAGGTCGCTCGTGTTGTTGATCAGGAAGAAAGCGTAGGGCCTGGAGAGGTAGACAGCCAGCAGCCGGTTGGAGAGGGTGTAGTTCCTGTTGAGGACGAACCGGGTTTTTGCCCACATGGTGAGGGCGGTGATCCCGTTCGAGAGGATGACGAGGAGGACGACGGCGATTCCCAGGGCGGCCATGAATTCCCGTGGGGATGAGAAGGAAAAAGCGGTGTACGCGAGGGTGAGCCACGGGCTGTCCTGTATGGATGCCGGGTCCATGGCGACGTTGATGAAAGGGAACACGGAGAAAACACCCGCCATCTGGGCAAAGGCGGTTATAAGCCCGGCGAAGAAGATCAGCAGGGCCTGCATCCGTTCCTGAGGTGTGAAGATTTCATAGAGCTTCCGCACTATGGTTTTTTCTGCGGCAGCTTCGGGTGATGAGCCTGTCGGGTTTCTCTCAACGGTGCCGGGATGTTCTTCGGTCACTGAATCACGTCCTTTTTTCTAAAACTGCTGCACCGGCCTGAGTGCGCAGGGGATGCCGGTTTGACCGGGTGAAGCCGAACGGCCCTTGCTCTTCCCGCATGTTCACAGGTTCCCGCAGGTGGCGGTGCAGATAAAGGGGGATCAAATCCCCTTATTCCAGTTTTTTTATGTTTTCTATTGAGATTGTACCTGTATTTAGCCTGAAGAGAGCACAGAAAGAGGAAAAACATTTGGTTCTGAAAAATACTCGCCGGCGGGTTGAGTTCAGCATCAGCTGAAGGCTCAAGGAATTCACTTTCACGCCGAAAATTGACCATGGAGCCTGATCTATCTATCCTTCAGAAATGAAAAATGCCCTCTCCAGAGAGGTCAAATGTTGTATTATTACCCTTAGGAAAGATGTACCGGTCCCTGCGGAGACGGCGCGGTCATGAAAGCAAGGCGAAGGGTTCATTTCTGAAAGGAGTGCGTTTGATGCGAAAGGTTGTCCTGTCCGTTCTTCTTGGTGTCCTTTTCTTCATTCCGGCTTTCTTTTCCGGATGCGCGGCTGCGGCGCCGGAAATGACGCTCCGCTTTTCCGGTCAGTTTCCTGAAGGCCATACTGCAACCATGCTCATGCGTCAGGTTGCGGAGGAAGTCCTGGCGAAGACCGGGGGGCGCATTGAAATCAAGGTTTTCCCTGACAACGAACTTGGGGATTACACACTAGTCTACGAAGAATTGATCCGGGGATCCATCGACATGGCGGCAATCACCGTTCCGAGCCAGTTCGATCCGAGGCTCGAACTGGCCTATATCAACTGCATTGTGCGTACTTTTGACGGTGCCAGGAAGCTTTTCGCCCCTGACGGGTGGCTTTTCAAAAAGATGGATGACCTTCATTCCCGTCTTGGTGTGAAGCTTCTCGCTTTCCAGATGGAAGGCTTTATCGGCATCGGGAGCACGAAACCCGTAAATGAGCCCCTAAATCCCGGGGTGAAGAAGGGCATTCTGCTCCGCATCCCGAACATGGAGGTTTTCAAGCTCGGTGCAGAAGCCATGGGATACAGGACCATAACCATCCCATGGGACGAAGTGCGGGGATCCCTCCAGAACGGTTTCGCGGAAGGTGTGAACGGCATGACGCCGACAGCGGCCTACTCAATGCTGAAGGGGGTTCTGAAATACTGGTACGATCTCCGGTATTCCATGGAAAACCTGAACTACATGATCAGCCTGAAGACCTGGGAAAAGCTGAAGGAAGAGGACCGTGCCGTCATCGCGGATGCCTGTTCGAAGATCACCGCAACCAGCATCGATCTCGCCGAAAAGGACCAGCAGAAGCATATTGATCTCCTGAGGGAAGCCGGAGTTGAAGTCCATACCTATACGATGGATGAGCTCGCCCCCGTTTTTTCCAAGGTATCGGCCACATGGGACAGGCTGGCAGATAAGCTGTCTGCGGAGCTTATCGACGAATTCATCAAGGAATACGCCGAATAGTAATTTTTTTAGAACCTGGTGGATAAGAGAAGGACGGAACCCGTTGTCGGGGTTCCGTCCTTTTTCGCTGTCCGGGAAAGTCGAAAGATCAGTTCCAGGGTGAATCCGGAAGTTCGATGTCCAGCTTGACGGTAATGGAATTCCCGTTGTTCTTGAGGGTCCCGGTGAGCTTTTTGTAGCCGAGAATTCCGCCGGCGTCCACTGAGACGTTGAATACTTCCTTGTCCGAACCCAGGATGCCCCCTGTTTCCATTCCCACAAGGGTGAAGCGGGATCCGATGTCCCAGGTGAATTCATGCTTTTCGCCGAAAGAGGGACGTACTTCGTTATCCACCGTTTTGGTCTCCAGCACCGTCTTGCCGTCTTTTTTCAGAAGGATTTTCATGTCGGGAGTATCAAGGAGCGAATCCACTGCGGAGAAATCACCGCTCACAATAGTCAGAACGGCTTTGGCCCCATTGTGAACCGCGTCCAGAAGAAGGGATGCCTTCTCCGCTTCCGCAGCCTCTTCCGAATCAGGCCAAAGAGCGGCGAAAGCCTTCAGCATTTGCGCGACCGGCAGTATTTCCTCTTTGTTGTTGGAGGATTTGAGACCTTCAAAAGCTGCTTTGCAGACTGAGAAGTGGGATCGCCGAAGTTCGTCGATCTTTTTGCCCTGGAATTCAGCCGCTTCGGCTACCGCGCCGTTTCCGAAGGCACCGAGCCCGGTCTTTTCCAGTCTTGCGGTGAGGGCTTCCACGGAGGAGGCAAACAGTTCCTTTGCCCCTGCAAAATCTTTCTTTTCCGCAAGGGCGGACCCTTTTTCAGCGATTTTTTCCCATTCCGAAGCTACGAGCCTGGAGAAGGTCTTTTTGAAACTGGCTGCCACATCGTCCTTGCCGGCAGGGTAGTCAGTCCAGGGGAGCTTCAGGTCAGGCAGCCTGGCCCCAAGGGCTTCCAGGGAGCTGGCAGCCTCTATTCCGGCGGCGATTTTTGAGGCTTCATTTTTTGCCAGGGCGAGAATTCGGTCAGAGAGTGTTTTCCTGGCCCCCTCAGGCATGTCCGGGTAACGGCCAAAAACGCCCTTAAGTGTTTCGATGTCTGCGGCGGGGTCCCCGGCAAGGGTTTCGGCAAGGCGGATATACTGCCCATTCAGGGCGGAAGACAGGGTTTTGCCGATGTTTTCAGGAAGATCTTCCCTCTTCAGAAAGGTCAGGATTTTTCCGATCCCTTCTTCCGGCGAAAGGGCGGAAGCCTCCTGGACCCATTTCGCTCCTCTGTCGGTCCACTTGTCTGCAATCATTTGTTTCCAGGCAGTTTCCCTTTCTGCAATGCTTTTTTTCAACTCATCCGTGGCGTTCGGGTTGCCGGAGAGTTTTTGTGCAGATGCAAGAAAGTCCTCTACGGACTCGATTCCGGCATCGGGGGAAAGCATATCAGCCCAGAAGGCGAAGAGTTCCCCTGCTTTCCGGGCTCCCTCGCTCTTCCACTGTTCGGGAAGCTTCGGCAGGAAGCCGAGCCAGCTTTCCACAAGGTTGAGGGCTTCACCGGAATCGCTGGCCCCGTCGGCGCTCCCCGCCGTTTTGCCGTGGAGGGCCTGCCCTGCCTCAAAGTACCATCGGAGAGAATAGATTTTGTCAAAGTTGGCCTGGTTTATTTTGCGGAAGTCCGGGTTGGCGAGGTACTCCTCCACTTTTTCCGATGCATCCAGATACTCTGCGGATTTTACATCAGGCATTCTGGATGTGTCTATTTTCTCTATGAGGGGCTGCAGGCTGGTGAACTGTGCCTGTTCATAGGCTTTCAGGATTCCGCTGCGAAAGGATTCTTTGTCCGCCCCGCCACGCAGGACCGAGGGAACGAGAGGGATGGGGTCAGGGAAGATATATCCCTTTCCGTGTGAATCCACTACCTTCAGGGCGTCTGCATATTGTGAGGCTGCCACAAGTTTCCGGGCCTCGCTTTTCGCGCCGCTCCACCTGTAGTGGTCCATGCCCCAGGTTACCGCCGTGGAGACCACAAGAAGCGCTGCTGTCGCTATAACGGCTGATCTGATCTTTTTTCGTTCGTGCTCCTGGCTGCTCATCATTTTGTAAAGTTCCTCCATTGGTTTTATGACATTCTGCGGTTCATATTTTTGCGGCAGTTTTTTTGGCTCAGGCCAGACCCCGATGGGAATAGCCTTGAAGGCGTTGACGGTCTGCCTGTCACCGGAAAGACAGGCAGAAAGAGCCGGAAATTTCTGACCTTCTTTGACCAGGATCGCGGTCATTTTGTCAGTAAGCTGCTCAACGGAAACGTCAGGAACCGTGTCTCCCTTTGTAAACAGGAAGACTACCGGTACTTTCCCCCCGCCGGTCCACCGTGAAGCCGTGTTCTCAAAAAGAAAGGAAAGGGCTTCCAGGAAGGTGCCGTTTTCCCGAAGAAACCGCTCGGGGTTTTTCATGAGTTCGTCGGCCGGAATGAAGAAGAGCACTCCGTCTACGGATTTCAGTTCGGGCAGGAACTTGTGGTCTTCCCAGTCGCGCCTTTTTTTGGACCCGCCTTCCGGAACTTCGACAAAAAGGATATCCATGCCGAGCGAATCGACAGAATAGGAGAAGAGATTTTTTCTGGCCTTTTCTTTTACGGGAATCTGCTGTCTGAAAAGCGTCCGGATAATGCGGCCCGCTTCATCCTCCGCTTCCGGGGTATTGAAAGATACGGGTCTGCCCTGACCGAGGTTTGTGATCAAATTGAAATAGGAACCTAAAAAGACGGTTTTTCCGGAGCCGGATGCGCCCATAAGTGCAATTTTGTACTTTTTGTTGGCCATATCCTGTTCCCTCCATGCAGTTGTATATGCATTGCCTTATTTCGACATCAGCCGCAACCATAAGAGCAAAGGAAAAGTGTCCGGAGGATTCCTCTTCTCACCCCAAAAAGAATACCATAGATTGGGTATTATCAGTAACTTTTTGCCCCTGCGGCTCTTCCGGTTTTGTGTCCGCCTTGTCTCCTGCGTACATTGGGGGTATATTGCGAATGGTATGAAAAGGGGTTGTCGGCAACCGGTTTCAAGTGTTTTTTTTTGAAAGGGGTGAAGGTTAATGAAACGTTTGCGTTGGCCGCTGTCAGCTGTAATTTTTCTTCTCCTGCTTTTGGTTTCTTTTCCTGCGGCAGCTTCTTATGATACGGCAATCCGGACGGCAAGAGAATTTATGTGGAAATCAGTCACGTCCGGGGGCATCAACAGTTGTTCGGCAGCGATTCTGGATGGCGGGGAAATAGTGTATTCGGAGGGCTTCGGCGCCGCCGACAGGGCGGCAGGCCTTCAAGCAGACGGGAAAACAAGATTCAACATCGGATCTACGAGCAAAATGTTCGCCGCGGCCGCAATTCTTATCCTTGCTGATGAAAACAGACTGGGACTGGACGATCCCGTGATACGCCACCTGCCGGAATTTACCATGAAGGATCCGAGATACAGGGGCATTACCATACGGATGCTTTTCAATCATTCATCGGGACTTCCCGGTTCAACTTTCGTTTTCGGATACAGGGACGACCAGAATCCTCACGCTGTTCTGCTTGATACCCTCCGGGAGAGCACCCTGAAACACGACCCTGGCGCAATGGGAATCTACTGCAACGACGGGTTCACCCTGGCTGAAATGATAGTGGAACGGGTTTCCGGAAAGCCGTTCCTCGATTTTCTGAAAGAAAGGGTTTTTGAGCCCCTCGGCATGAAAGATACTGGCGCGAGCATCGGGATTTCAGGAGGAAAAGTTGCGGAATTTTACGATGAGAACGGGAAAAAATTACCTCGGGAGCTTGTTGCTGTCCTCGGAGCCGGAGGTCTTTCATCGACCGTGGAGGATCTGTGCCGTTTCTCGGGTGCTTTTATTCCCGGCGGAAAATCCTTCCTTTCCGAAAAAATGCGGGAAGAGATTCTCCGCCCCCAGCCGACGCCCTTTGCTGCATCACTGAGGGGTCAGTCGCTTCTTGAAGCATTCGGCTGGGATTATGCCCTTCTTCCCGAGTTCCGGGACCTGGGTTTCCAGATGGTCGGCAAAAGCGGAGGGACTTCATTCTACACCACCAATATACAGATCCTTCCTTCCCGGGGATTGGCAGTGGCTGTTATTTTTTCCGGTCATGGACCAACCCAGGAGGCGACCTGCACTATAATGAAAGCCCTGATGAGGGACAAAAATCTCCAGGTGCCCGAAAAACCCCGTCCGGTGCCTCCTGCGGCGGCTGAACCCGTTCCTCTGGAACTCCTCGCCCATGAGGGCTATTACGTAGACGCTTCACGGGCAGCCTTTTTCTCCTTCGACGCGGAAAAGGGACTGCTGAATATCCGGCCCCTTTCAGGAATGAACGACGGCTCCTCCGCGGCTGCGCACGTGCTTGAGTATAACGGCGGGTACTTCCATGATTTCGAAAGAAATGAGACGTTCTATTTCACTACCGCGGGCGGTGAAACGTTCCTGGTTTGCGCGAGTATTCCGCTGTACGGGGGGGATGTCCCCTTCTTCCAAAAGGTACCGGTACCGCTGACTCCTGTCCATCTTGCCGCAGACGTGGACGGCAGGGTCTGGTTTTTGCGGAACGCGTCGCCGTTTCTTCAGTCTTCCGATATCCTTCTCGTCCGGTCATCCAGGATTGCGGGACTGCCGGGCTATATCGACTTCTTCGGAATCAAGAGGGTTGAATCTCAGGAATACGCCGCCATCGCGGCAACCGGCTTCCGGGACCAGTCGTCCCTGAGGCTCTTCAAAAAAGGAAATGAAACTAAGGTGAGGGTAATGCAGTTCGTCTTCTCCGGGGAGGATAGCGTTCCGACTATCTCAGGCGGAAAAGTGGTCATCGGCCCGGAAGGAGAAAATGAATGGAGGCGGTCTGAACGTGGTGCTGTTCTCTCTTTTGTCAAGCCCGAGGACGGCAGGGTGATCGTTCTTTCGGGGACAGGCGATTTTCCGCTCCTTTTTGACAGTATAACGGACGAGGGGGAGATCTACGTTCCCGAGGGAAGCTTCCTGTTTTTTGCCGGAGATTCCGGTGATATTTTCGAGGTTGTCAACCGGTAGATGCGGCCGGCAGATCATTCCGGGTTTGCTGTCTTATAATGCAATAACAGTTGCGCATTTTCCCCTTACTTAGAGAAAAAAGCCCCCCGCCGGGAAAAGGCAAGCCCCTCGGATGTTGTGTTGATTTTGGGGGTGCGAAGTTTCGTAAAGTCACTAATAGACTGACTTTGGGAAATTTATTGTACAAAGGAAATATCTCCTCAGAAAAAGAAGTCCCTGATTGATTGCAGTCAGGGACTTCGCTTATTTTTATCAACATATCTTCCGAGGGGCTTGGGGAAAAGGCAGGGGGCTTTTTTTCAGGAATTTCCGGGATTACTTCCTGAACTTGACCGCCGTCCCGTAACCGATCACTTCCGCCGCTCCGGAAGAAACGCTTGTAGTGGACAGCCGGAATCCGAGCACAGCATCTGCGCCTGATTTTTGGGCCTCTTCACTGATTCTGGACATTACCGTGGAAACCGACTGGTCGATCATGGCCCTGTACTGGTTCAGCTCTCCCCCGATGGTCCAGTTTTTCAGATTGGAAGAAACGTCCTGGACTATTGATTTCGAGAGGCAGCACGACGCGGTTACGCACCCAAGGAACTCATACTCTCTCCCGGGCAAAGTGTCCACTGTGAGAATTGGTATGGTGGTATTCTGCATTTTTTCTCCCGTCCGTTTTTTCATGGTTTATTTTTTCCTTCTGAAGAAAAAGAAAAAGAGCGCAAATATGGAGAGAACTCCTGCAAGGCTCACAAGCAGGCGAGGCAGGAAGCCAAGATTTTTGAAGGTGTTGTAAAAAAACTTTCCCACAAGAGGTATCTTCCTGCAGACTACAGCAAACTCCAGCCCGTCTTTCTCCTTCAGATCCTCAAAGGCATATCCGTCAGCAAGGCATTCCACACTCTCTCTGGCGAGGTTTTTCCCGACCGCCCCGGTGCCTTCCGTTGCATATATATCCCAGAGGGCTATTCCCGGTTTGCCCGCCTTGCGGAAAATGTTGATGAGCTCTGCCCTGTCTTCGGGAGGGACAAGGACAACCGCATGGGTTTTTCCGGAATTGACGGCCCGGAAATCGGTAATTTGGAGAAGATCGACGATTTCCTCCCGGGACCATGCGCTCCAGAACTCCGGCCCGTAGCTCTTCAGGAATACGGATGCGGCAGCCGGGTAGAGTTCCAGGCTTTCGCCGATGTGGGCGGCGGCTCTTCTGTTCCCAAGAAGAAGAATGGTCTTGTTCATCTCAGGGCGAAGAATCTGCCAGATTTTCCCGAAAAGCTCCTTCTGCCCCGCCACGGCTGCCAAAGCGTCGGGTGACAACCCCCTGACGGGGGCGCCTTCAAGTACCATGGTCAGCAGTCCGGTGGCCGCTTCCCTGTTATCTCCAAGTTCCGGAAGGGAAAGGAGGTTTTCGTTGAGAATATGCCAGTCGATCTCTCCCCTGCTCCATTCCTCAGAGGATAAATAATTCTGCACTCCTATTTTGCTGACGGCCTGCAAAAAGTCACGGCCGTATTTTTTATAAAGTTCCGGCAGTTTCTGCCCGAGGCTTTTCGCGAGCAGCCTCAGGTCGTTTCTATCAGGCGCTGCCACGAGCATGGACTCAAAGACCTGGACCTGACCCTGGGCCAGCAGTTGGCCGAACACGTCCCACAGGATGCTCATTTTTTGGAGCACCGGCTCGAATTCGGATCCGTCTCTGATTTGTTTTGAAACATACTCCCTGACCTCTTCAGAGAAGGAAAGAATGTGGGCGCTCTGTATCATGGAGTCCGCTTCAGACCTGCAGATCCGCTCCCAGTTGTTCAGCAGGGATCCGATGTTCCGGTCCACTTCTTCCCGCATGGAAGGTCCGGAGCCGTTTTCCCCTTTCCACCACAGAGTCTCGGCACTGATCTCCGCCTTGTATTCTTCGAGAAAGGATTTTCTCATCTCCTCTTCAAGGCGGTCCCGGGCTCCTGCCATGTCGTACACTTCGAAGGCGAGCAATGCCCATCCGATGACCGGCACGAGCTTCGAGAGAACCTTTCCGGCGATCTTGATAACGAGGAATTTCATGATTCTCGTGATAATTCTTCTCCCAAGAAGGACAAGGGCAACGCCCACAAGCCCCTTCAGCGGGATGGAACCTTCGGAGATGCCGTTCTTCTTTCCCGATGATCCATAGGACATGGCCGCCCTGTCGGTGTTCGGAATGGGGATAGTATTGTAGACCGGCAGGCGCTGTTTCAGGATGCCGAGAAATGGTTTCCGTATTTTTTCCATTGATTCGGTAAGATGAATCCCGGTTTCCTTTTCAAGGCTGTCAAGTATTTCCCTCTGGAATTTCTCGCTTACGGAAGAAAGCCTGGGCTGGAGGTCGGCAAAGAATAGTTCCACCAGTTTTTTCAGGTCGTCATGGCTGCCGGCTCCCGCTTTGGTCTGCTTCCACCAGACGCTGAACGTCCCTTCCTCCGGGGGAAGATTCGTTGCCAGCAGGGCTCGTTCAACTTCCCTGTAATTTTGCTCCACGATTTTGGTCAGCCTGGTATTCGCCCACTGGTCGAGGGCGTTTTTGATCCGGGAACGCTCATCGTCCACGAGACTCGGAAGTTTTTCGATTTCTGCCTCAGCCGTTTTTGCGGCGACTTCGATTTCGAGCAGCATTTGGGCAAAGAGCCTGTCAGTTTCCTCCTGAGAAAGGGCGGCAAAGGAGGAGGCTGGGACGAAACAGAAAAGAAGAACGAGAAAAGAAAGCAGGATTTTCGGCAGAAAAGGTTTCATGACAAGCTATACCTCCCGGATTCATGGGCAGGACCATAGGCCCCTCACAGGCAACAAAAACTGCTGTGAGCAATGATGGGCAACAATTTCTTACAATATCATCGCCTGATTGCTCCAGCAAGGATTGCGCTCCTGAGAACGATTACGGTCAGCATAATAGCATGAAGATACGATTTTTGCTCTCCTCTTGCCGACAGTAGTACAGGGGATCTGGTTTACGAAAGGGAATTGAGTGATTTTCAAACGTGACAAAGAGAGAGCTGAAGATGCCGGAAAAGGAAGGAAGAGAGCGGAGTGTTGCAGCATGATCAGGTTTCGGAAGAAAAACTGGTGCCGGGGGGGGGACTCGAACCCCCACGTAGTCGCCCACGGCGGATTTTGAGTCCGCTGCGTCTACCATTCCGCCACCCCGGCCGGCACTGGTAATTTTTACCATACTCTCCATTGGATGTCCAGCGGGGAACGAAGCAGGCTCTCCATCATTTTTTCCGGCAGAGGAAAAGCAGCGGCAGCAGAAACAGAAGGGATAGGGGCGTTCCTATATCGCACCCTGCCCCGATACCGTAATGCCATCCATCGTCGTAATCATCGTCCCAATCGTTGTCCCACCTGATCCGGGAGGCGGAAAAAACCGCCGATACCCGCCGGCCGCTGATTGTCCGGGTAATTCTCAGGTCCGCCCTCGTTCGGCCTGTCAGCTCCATGTAATACTGTACATTGTCAATGGTAATTTCGAAGGACCGGAAGTTATACCAATGATTGACCCAATCCGAGTGATGATAGTCTTCCCGGATTTCCGGAGTCAGTGAAACCGAAAAGGACCCCCTGGCCCGAAAGGCCTCGATATATTCGTCGAAATCGCTGCTCCACCAGTCGTAGGAATAATCGGAATCGATGGTTATTCTTCCGCTGTCCCTGAGAACTGCCTGTTGTCCGTCAATGGTCACCGTGACGCTTCCGGAATATTCCCATACCCCCCCCAGGGGATACCGGCTGTAGGCATGAGATGGGCAGGCAAAAAACAAAAGAAAGAGAAATACCAGGGCAGGCGGCGGGAATGTGAAACGTCTCATCGGCATCAGCCCCCTTTTTGAAGTTCCGGGGATGGAGAAATTCTCCATCCCCGGAAAAATCTGTTTCTCAGTTGGTTTCTGTAACAGTTCCGTCGCTCCATGCCACCGTCACTTTGAACTGCTTCTGGCCTCTCCTCCTGAGGAAACCGTCGTCTTCCACAAAGAGCATGAGGTTGTTGTGGGGAGGAACATCGAAGGAAACCGTTCCGTCCGCCTTGTTCAGAAGACCTTTCCCTTTTCCCGTGATTCCAAGAAGGGGGAAGCCGTTTCCGGGCATAGTATCCCAGATGGCCATCCCTTTTGAAGAATGGCCCTGGAGAGAGACGCTTTCGATCGTTCCTTTCCCGGTGATCTGGAGCTCGAAAACCCAGTCTCTATTCCCGCTTTTTCCTGGCCGCTCCCCCTTGCCGACGTAATTGCTGCTTGAAGCCTGCCTGGGAGGAGAGAGCCTGATCTCCCGCTGTTCTTCCTTGTGAACGTCGTTTTCAGGCTCCTTCCGGGGCCCCCTGGACGAAGGGAACTGAAGCTGCCGGGACAGAACTCGGCCGTCATCGTATGTTAACGTCACCACAGCCCTGGTTTCCCTTTCAGAAAAGGCGCCGTTGTCCTCGAACCAGAGATGAAGGACCGAAGGTCCGGAAACCGCGAGGGATATGGATCCGTCGGGCCTGTTGAGAATGGCGCTGTCGGCTCCCGTCAGCACCAGAAGCCATTTGCCGTTTCCGGGGACGGTGTCCCATTCACCGGAGGCTCCGGAAATGGTATGTATTTTTGCCGCCACGATGGTTCCCGTCGTTTCCACCCTGAGCTCCGCCTGGAGGTCCGGCTTGCCGTTGCCTGCCCTCTTTTCATTTCTTCCGGTGAGGTCACGGTTTCCCGAGCCCAGAAACGCCGCGCTCCCATCGAATGCGTCTCCGGAAGGTCCGCCCTGTTTTGCGGCCACTGTGCGCTTCACCACTGAGCCGTCTGAGAAAGTGAGGCTCACTTCGAAGGTTGACCTCCCCCTTTTGATAGAACCGTTATCAGTCAGTCGAAGGTCGAGGGTGGTCCTTCCCTTCAGGTCTGCTTCGATGCTTCCGTCCTTGCGGTTCAGCACTTTTTCGGCGGATGTGACTCCCACGAGCCAGGCGCTGTTGCCGGGGAGAGTGTCCCATTCCGCTGCGTCGCCCTTGATGCTCCGTACCGTTACGCCAGTCAGCTTTCCGCTGCCCTGGACCACTACGCGGATTGCTTCGTCAGACACGCCGTTCCCTGCAAGTTTTTCGTAATCGCCTGTGAGGTCCCGTTTCCCCTCGTCACTCCATCTGGCGGAAAGAATTTTGACCTGGGCCGCCTGCTCGGGTTCTTCTTTCACCGTTGGCGGAATTTCCACCGTGGCCGAACTTTCCGACCCGTCGACGAAAAGGGCCGTCAGGACGAATTTGCCCCCCCTGGCCAGGGAGCCGTCATCATGCACCGTGAGCACGAAGGATGCCCCAAGGAGGAATGGAGTTATGGGCATGCTTCCGGCGCTGTCCGTGAGGAGTTTTCCCGCGCTGTCCTGTACGTGGATGCCGGCAACGTTGTTTCTTGCTGTTGTATCCCATGTTGATTTCCCGTCTTCGGAACGGAGCGAAAAGTTGGCCAGCGCGCCGATGCCCGTCATGGATACGGAAAAGGCTGCGTCCGGGTTGCCGTCGGGAGCTGAACTCTCTCCTGCACCGAGGATGTCACCCGGGCCGAAGCCGGAAAAGGTGAAACCCTGGATATCACCCATGGCCGCGAGCGAAGGAGCCGCTAAGAGCAGGGAAGATGCGGCCAGTGCAATGAGCAGAAAATAGAATTTCGGGTATTTTTTCATGAAAAATCATCTCCTTTGCTGATTGGTTTGGTTATAAATTATTGTAATTATACCATATTGATCGGCTTTGAAATTTCGGCCCTGATCCCCTTCCCCTTTCCGGGCGGAGTGTATAATGATGGCATTCAAATAAGGAGGATAAAAGGGATGAATAAACTTTTCATACGGCAGTACGTTCCTGCAGAGGATTCAGGTGCTTCCTGCGCTCCCTGCGCGGAAACGAACAGGTATCTTCTTTCCATGATCGAAAATCTTTCGCCCAAACTGGCGAACCTGGACATACAGCCTGTTCTCCAGCTCATGGAGATCCACACCGTAACGGAGAGAAACGCGGGAAAGCTGAATTATGTCTCATTTTTCGCACCGGAAACGGGAATTTCCGAGGAAAAAAGCATCGAGGAGGTTCTTGGAGTCCCGGTACGTTACGAAGAGTGTGAAGGGTGCCATCTCCCCGACAGCACGCCCTTCAAGACGAGAACCCTGGAGATTGAGGGCAGGGAACACCAGGCTCTGCCTCCCGGAGTGCTTACAGACGCCCTTATTCGCGTGGTCTTCTCCACTCTCGGCGGATGTGCCGGGGGAAGCTGTGAAAACTGCGCCGGCTGCGGACAGGATTAAGAAGGGAGCGGCTGCCATGGGAGATGTCTGGATCACCACAAAAGGCGGGGACAAGGGAGAAACATCCATAGGAAACGGCGAAAGAATTCCGAAGGACCATCCGAGAGTGGAAACCTACGGGACTCTTGATGAATGCCAGGCACACATCGGAATGGCCCGGTCGCTGTGCGAATACCCTGAAATATGCGAATGCCTCTGTACCCTTGAACAGGAACTGGGAAAGCTCATGGGGTATATTGCCCTCTACCCCGGACTGTCCTGCCCCGATATCCGCATGCTGGAGGAATTCACCGGGAAAGTGGCCGAGGTGACGGGAAAGACTTTCCGGTTTGTCCGGCCGGGCGACTCCACACCCGGAGCTTCTCTGCACGTAGCACGGACCGTGGCGCGACGGGCTGAACGTGCCGCCGTGGCCCTTTTCCGGACAGGAGAGCTTGCAGAGGACGCCTACAGGTACATCAACCGCCTCTCCGACGTGATCTATGCTCTCTCCCTCTGGTACGACCACCTGGAACGGGCAAAAAAGGGTGACCCGACTACCTGTCCATAAAGTTGTTTCAGGCACTTTTACAAGTACTTCTCATGCAGTATAATGAGTACATTGTGCTGTAAGGGGAGGTCAAAGCTTGTGGAGAAAAATTCCTTGTCCCCAGCATTCAACCAGGGGCTGAGACAGATAGTATATGAAAAACTGAGGGAAGCCATCGTCAACGGGGCTATACGGCCGGGGTCGAAGCTTTCCGAGATAGAGCTTGCCGAACAGATGGCTGTTTCCAGGACCCCTGTCCGCGAGGCGATCAGGCAGCTTGCCCAGACAGGTCTTGTGACCTTGACGCCAAGGCGGGGGGCTTTTGTTACCCTTCCAAGCTTGAAGGATGCGGCTGACCTTTACGAGCTGAGAACGGAACTGGAAATTCTCGCTGTTGAGAATCTCTGCGCCCAACCGCCGGAGGAAGAGCTTCTGAAATTCAGGAAAATTTTCGAGGAAATGACCGACGCAACCTCTGCAGAGACATATGTCAGGGAGGACAGGGCCTTCCACCTCATGATTTACCAGTCCTGCACCAACCATTTTCTTACCCTGATGCTGAATAACATCTCCGACCTGATCAACCTGTGCAGGCCTTTTTCCGTTGAGCGTTCCCCCATCACTCACTTTACCTGGGGACACCTTGCGATCATCGATGCCGTTCTTTCCGGGGACAGGCCGAAAGCGCGGGAGGAAACCCGGGCCCACATTACGACAAGCAAGGACAGCCTCCTGGAATTCCTGAAGAACCATCGGGCTGAAATCTCCAGGGAGTACCATTACGGAGAATGACGTTTTCCTATTTTTTCTACAAGACAATCGGAGCTTTTCTGACTCCTCCGGGGATTTTTGTGACCGTCGCCCTTTTCGGGGCCCTGTTTTTTTGCCCCAAAAGCAAAAAGAAGGGTTTTCCCTCCTTTTCTTTCGCTTTTTTCTTCGCCCTTTTTCTGTATGCCCTCTCCATTCCGCTGACAGCCCGTTTTCTTCTTCTGCCCCTGGAAGAACCGTACCCCCTGGAAATTGACGGGAGAGAAGGAAAGGCCCCCGTTGTGCTTGTACTGGCTGGAGGTATCTGGTCCTCCGACGGAAGCGGTACCGAATTCGCCATGAGCCCGGAAACACTTCAGCGATTTGTCGCAGGAGCCTCAGCCGCCCGGAAAATCGGTGCTTCCCTTCTCTATTCAGGAGGGTATCCGGAAAAGGCGGCAGAAGGGCGGATTGAAGAAATGGTACGGCGGACGGCGGAGAGAATCGGCTTCTCAGGCGAACTTCTTGTGGAAGGGCGGTCACGAACGACCTGGGAGAATTTTCTTTTCTCGTCGGAGATAATCAGGGAGAGAGGTTTTGATGAAGTCATTCTGGTAACGTCAGGATTTCACCTTCGCAGATCCATGAATTCAGCGTCCCGGTTTCTCTGGTCCGTCCCGGTGCGGCCCCTTTCTTCAGGACGCCTCGAGGGGGACGGTCCGTTCATCGCCACCGACCTTCTCCCCTCTCCTTCAGGGCTGAGAAATACATCCCTTGCCCTTCGGGAGCTTGCGGGCATCTTTGCCTACAATCTTTTCGGAAGTCTGAAAGACCGGTAAACCTAGGAGTCTCCCCCTTCACTGAACCGCCTCCAGAATTTCCGCAGGCGGGATGACATATTCCCCTCAATCCCCAGCGTTCCCGGAAAATAAAACCTGCGCTGCCTGTCCATATACTGCTGGGGCACCCAGTGCCTTGGGTCGTCGTGGGGGTAAACATACCCCGAACCGTCGGGCCTGAGGTGAAAGGGGACTTCCTGAAGATCTCCCTTTTCGATGGCCTTGGCGGCGCTGTCGACGGCTAGATAGGCGCTGTTGCTCTTCGGAGCCGCCGCGAGATAGATGACCGCTTCGGCGAGTATTATCCTCGCTTCGGGCAGGCCTGTCATTTCAACGGCCTGGACTGCGGAGACCGCAACTGTGAGGGCATTGGGGTCTGCAAGGCCAACGTCTTCCGCGGCGGAAATGAGAAGGCGCCTGCCGATAAACCGGAGATTTTCCCCTCCGGCGAGCAGGCGTGCAAGCCAGTAGACGGCGGCATCGGGGTCGGATCCACGAATGCTTTTAATCAGGGCGGAGATCACTGCAAAATGGTCTTCGGAGGCTTTGTCAAACCGGATGGCTGCCAGGGGAAGGGCTGACAGAACGCCATCTTCTGTAAGGATGGTTCCGCCCCGCGCGGCGACGGAAGCGGCGATGAATTCAAGCCTCGTGAGGGCCTGCCGGGCGTCTCCCCCTGCCATGGAGGCAATTCGCCGCAGGGCTTTTTCCTCCGCCTCGATTTCAAATTCCCCAAGGCCCCTGTCCCGGTCCGCAAGTGCCCGCTTCAACAGGATTGAGAGATCTTCTTCGGAAAGGGGGGTGAGCTGGAAAACTACCATCCTGGAAAGAAGGGTCTTGTTGATTTCAAACCAGGGGTTTTCTGTAGTGGTGCCCACGAGGATAAGGTCCCCCTTCTCCACTGATGGCAGGAGGGCGTTCTGCTGGCTCTTGTTGAAGTGGTATATCTCGTCCACAAAGGCTATGGCAGCGTGTCCTGCCCTCATGGCCTTGAGATTCGCCGCCTCCGACACGAGATCCCGGAGCTCGGAAACTTTTGCGGAGACAGCATTTATCTCCAGGATGTCTCGTCCCGTTTCCGAAGCCATGAGCCTGACCAGGGTCGTCTTTCCGACTCCGGGAGGGCCGTACAAAATGCAGCTCGGGGTCCGGTTTGACTCGAGGAGTTTCCGGAGCGGAGCCCCGGGACCGAGAAGATGCCCCTGTCCCGTGAACTCGTCGAGGGTTTTCGGGCGCATCCGTTCCGCTAAGGGGACTTCCCACCTGTTTGTTGCCGAAGGTGTCATTCCCCTATTCCTCCCTCAGGTGCTGAAATGGTTTCCCATTCTACACCGTCCGGGGACGATTCTTCAGCCACAAGGGCGGCAAAGGGAAAGCGTGTTCCCAGAACGTACTCAGCCGCAGCCTTCAAGGGCCGGTCCAGCCAGGCCGGAGAAAGGCCGGGCAGTTTTCTCCACTGTCCCGGGAGGAGAGGGGCGTCAGGGTCGTCAAGACGGAAAAAAAGTATTCCTTCTTCAGCTTTTTTCATGAGACGGAGAAGAACGTCCGGAGTTTTCGATGAGAGGACTGTCCCTTTCCCCCGTCCCGCGAGGAGGCTGTTTTCTCCTTTCTCCGAAACAAGAGGGGCATATTCCCACGGAACAATGGCCTTCGGATTTTTAAGGGATTGAACGAACTCGCTGAGGCGGTCGAAAGACACATCGGCCCAGTGCTTCCACTCCGCATCAGGCCGCTGGACGAGCACGGCCCTCATTCCGGCACGGCGCGCACCGACGAGGTCGTAGACAAAATCCCCCACCATGACGCATTTCCCTGAAGGAACACCGATCTGTTCCGCCGCGGACCAGAGTGCCTCGGGGGCCGGCTTCACCGGCGGCTCATCACGGCTCCGGACCACCGGGGGAAGGGGCAGCCCTGCCCTTTCAGCGGCGAGGATTATGGAGTCCATGCAGTTCCGTGAGACAACGCACCATGGAATATCCTCTCCTTCGAGCCACTCGAGCAGTTCACGGGCTCCCTCCACGGCAACCGCAGATTCAGCGCCTGCCATTTCCAGGTCATAAATGTCCTTTCGGAGCCGATCAGCAATAGACGGCGGAAGGGTTTCCAACGCTTCGAAAAGGGGCACGAACTTTCCGTCGAAATACCTGGCCCGCAGAGGTGCGAAATTCAGCCGCGTTTCAGCAAGAACACCGTCCCAGTCGAGGATAAACCCCTCGGAATCAGCGGGGTGCCAGAACGGCTCGATGATGCCTCCGGACATGGGTGCGCCTCCTTTTTGCACAAGACAGGGGCGAGGGTGCTGCGTCCCCGCCCCTGTATCTACCTCCCCCGCAATGTCGTGTCATGAACGTCTTGACCCGGTCCTTAACGTTTGGGGCCTGTTGAGCCTCAGTTCCGTCAATGCCGGAGCATTTCCATCACCGGCCCAAACTGTCAGCCCCGCAAGGCTCGAGTGTTGGCTCAAGACAAATATCACGATCACGGGCATCGCAGGGTATTGTCTTCTTTCTTCACGCATATTATACCATATAAAAAAGGAGGGACGCCTTTAGGGACGCCCCTCCGGGAAGATGCCCAGGCCTGTCTTTATTCGAGGTCCGTCAGTCCGTCTTTGAATATAAAATAGTAGAAAACCGCGACGAACAGGATTCCGCCGACCATGTTCCCTATCGTAACGGGAATGAGGTTGCCGAAGAACCCGCCGAGAGAGACGCTGGCCATTGCCTGCTCGGAAAGTCCGGAAGCGCTGACCGCTGCCGGTGTGCCCTTGAGAAGAAGACCGAGAGACATGAAGTACATGTTGGCGATGGAGTGCTCAAAACCGGCCGCAACGAAGGTCATGATGGGGAAGAAAATTGCCCAGACCTTCCCGATGATGTCTGTGGCCGCCATGGACATCCAAACCGCGAGAACGACGATCCAGTTGCAGAGGACTCCGCGGAAGAAACCCTGGATAAACGGAAGGGACATCTTGCCTGCCGCTACCTGGAGTGCCCTTCCCCCGACAGCGTTGTCCGCGAGGCCGGAGAAATAGATCAGGACTGCGATGATGATGCTGCCGATCAGGTTGGCGGTGTAAACCCATCCCCAGTTCCTGAGGATCTTCTTCATTGGGGTGCAGCCCGCGAGAAAGCCGAGGGGCATCATGCAGTTTCCCGTGAAGAGTTCAGAACCGCTGATAACCACCATCATGAGTCCAACGCTGAACACGGCGCCGGACATAAAGCGGGTGAACCCGCTGCCGAAGTGCTGGGTCATATCGTGGGACACCACCGTCATCAGCCATCCCGCGAAGGCAATGTACGCTCCCGCGAGGATTCCCATGAGCATCATCTGGCGGACCGAAAGATTCCCCTTGACCTTTGATACCGCGCATGCTGCCTTTGCAAGTTCTGCAGGCGTTTTCATTCTTTTCCCTTCCTCCTGTCGCTTGTTTTGATTGTATTTTCAATTCAATGTAACGCCGGGAATCCGGAAACATCATTCCGGATTCCCGGAAAATCATGCCCAAACTAGGATTTTTCGACCCTGACGGCGCTGACCTTGAATCCCGGGGTCTTTGAGACAGGATCGACCTGTGAGGACGTCAGGCTGTTGGCCGGTGTTTCGCTGAAATGGAAGGGCAGGAAGACCATACCAGCCGGAACCCTGTCAGTCACCTTCACCGCACCGGCGACAGATCCCCTTCGGGAAGACACCCTGATCATCTCCCCGTCGTTACAGCCGAGGGACCGGGCATCAGCGGGGTTGACTTCGATGGCCATTTCCTTGATGAAGTCGCCGGTGGAACTGCGACGCGTCATGCTTCCGGAGTGGTAATGATACAGAACCCGGCCTGTGGTGGCGAGGAAAGGATATTCCTCGTCCGGCCACTCGTGGGGAGCCTGCCATTCGCAGGGTGAAAAGTCCGCCTTGCCTCTCGGGAAGCCGGCAGTGTAGAGAATGGGGGTGCCGGGGTGGTCGCAGGCCGGGCAGGGCCAGTTCAGAGAACCGCCCTCAAGGCGCCCGTAGGTTATCCCCGCATAGCTGGGTGTGATTTTTGCAATGGCATTAAAGATTGTTTCTGGGGATGTCATGTCATCCCACGGGGCTCCCATCCGCTTGCCCACGGCCAGAAGAATTTCCCAGTCAGGCCTTGCCTCGCCGGGTGAATCCACCGCTTTCCGCACCCTTTGGACAGCCCTGCAGGTATTGGTGAAGGTTCCGTCCTTTTCCCCCCAGCTGGAGGCTGGAAGCACCACGTGGGCCAGTTCGGCGGTTTCGGTGAGGAAAATATCCTGGACGACGAGGAACTCAAGATTCTTCAGGGCATGGCGGACATGGCCTGAATCGGGTTCCGTCACCATGGAGTTTTCACCCATGATGTACAGGCCCCTGATTTTCCCTTCTCCGGCGGCCTCCATCATCTCGACCACGGAAAGGCCAGGAGTTTCAGGGATATCGGCGCCCCAGACATCCTTCGCTTTCTGTCTCGCTGCCGGAAGGGCAACCTTCTGGTATCCGGGAATAACGTCGGGAAGGCAGCCCATGTCGCAGGCTCCCTGGACGTTGTTCTGTCCCCTGAGGGGGTTCACTCCCGTGCCGGGCCGTCCCAGCATTCCACAGAGGAGAGCCAGGTTCGCCACTGTCCGGACATTGTTCGTTCCCGTCACGTGCTGGGTGATTCCCATGGTGTAGAAGATGGCGGAATTCGGTCCCCTGGCGTATGCCCTTGCGGCGTCCTCAATGAGTTCCGGAGCGACGCCGGTGATCCCGGAGACATACTCCGGGGTGTACCGTGCCACGGTCTCCCTCAGCTTATCAAAGTTGTTCACGTTCTTTTCGACGAATTCCGCCGCATGGAGATTCTCGCGGATGATCACATGCATCAGTCCGTTGAGGAGGGCTACGTCGGAACCGCTTTTCTGCCGGATGTAAACATCGGCATATTTCGCCATTTCGATTTTCCGGGGATCGCAGACTATGAGGGTGCACTTGCCCTTCCGCTTCTGCTCCTTGATGAAGGAACCGATGACGGGGTGGTTTTCAGTGGTGTTCGAGCCGATGATGAGAATGGTGTCGGCCGACTTGATGGATTCGAAGTCATTGGTCATTGCGCCGCTTCCGAGGGTCTCGCCGAGACCCGCAACTGTGGCGCTGTGTCACAGATGGGCACAGTGGTCGACGTTGTTGGTGCCCATCACCTCCCTTGCGAGGCGCTGCATGAGATAGTTCTCCTCGTTGGTGCACCGGGCGGAAGAGAAGAAGCCGAGAGCGTCTCCGCCGTGCCTCTCCTTTATGCTGCCGAGCTTTTCCGCCACCAGGGAAAGGGCTTCGTCCCAGGAGGCCTTCCGGAAGGTGTCTCCCTCACGGATAAGGGGTGTCGTAAGCCTGTCTTCGCTGTTGACGAACTGCCAGGCAAACCGTCCCTTGACGCAGGATCTTCCTTTGTTCAGGGCCGTGGGGCTGGAGTAGTTCGTCGTGACGTTGGCTATTTTGCCGGTTTTCCTGTTGACGTTGATTTCCACTTCGCAGCCGACTCCGCAATAGGAGCAGACGGTCTTGACCTTTTCAATGTCCCAGGGGCGGCCCATGCCGAGAGCAGTCTTCTCGGAGAGGGCGCCGACCGGACAGACCTGAACGCACTGGCCGCAGAACACACAGTCGGACAGTTCTATGGGAGATCCGACAGGGGGCTGGATTGATGTCCTGATGCCCCGTCCCTGGAAATCAATGGCGTGGTACTGGGCCTGCTCTTCGCATACGCGTACACACCGGCCGCACAGAATACACTTGTTCAGGTCGCGGACATAGAAGGGATTGGCATCTTCGTACTCGTGAGAGGTATTCGTGTCACCGGGATCGGCATAGCTGGATTCCTTGACTCCCAGTTCGTAGGCCACGTCCTGGAGTTCGCACTTGCCGTTGCTCGGGCAGGAGAAACAGTTCAGAGGATGGCGTACAAGAATGAGCTCGAGCACCGCTTTCCGGGCCTCGATAACCTTCGGGGTATTTGTGAAAACCACCATGCCCGGCGTAAGGGGTGTAGTACAGGCAGGAAGAAGCTTCGGGTTCTTCTCCGCTTCGACGAGACAGATCCTGCATGCACCGAAGGGGGAAACCGCAGGATGGTCGCAAAGGGTGGGTATATGGATACCGTTCGCCTTCGCCGCCTGCAGGATGGTCATCCCGGGTTCGGCACTTATCTCTTTGCCGTTGATGATCGCTTGTATGGCGTCCATTTTCAGATCATCTCCTTCTTGCTTAACCTTTGGAAATAGCGCCGACGGGGCAGTTGGCCATGCAGGCGCCGCACTTGATGCATTTTTCCTGGTCAATGAGGTGGGGCTCCTTCACTTTGCCGGAAATGCAGTTCACCGGGCAGTTCCTGGCGCACTTGGTGCAGCCTATGCACTTCGCCGGGTCGATGGTATAGCGGAGAAGGCTCTGGCACGCTCCGGCAGGGCACCGTTTTTCGTTGATGTGAGCCTCGTACTCGTGCCGGAAGTATTTCAGCGTCGTCAGCACCGGGTTTGGAGCTGTTCCGCCCAGGGCGCAGAGGGATGTCGCCTTGATCTGTTCGCCGAGATACTGCAGGGTATCGAGGTCTTCAGGTTTTCCGTTGCCCTCGGTGATCCTGGTCAGGATATCGAGCATCTTCTTCGTCCCTTCCCGGCAGGGAACGCATTTTCCGCAGGATTCCCTCTGGGTGAACTCAAGAAAGAATTTCGCGGTGTCCACCATGCAGTTCGATTCGTCGAGGACGACAAGACCGCCGGAACCCATGATGGCTCCCGCCGCCGTGAGAGATTCGTAATCCACGGGAAGGTCGAGGTGCTCCTCCACGAGACAGCCTCCGGAGGGGCCGCCGATCTGAACCGCCTTGAATTTCTTGTCGCCGATGATGCCGCCGCCGATCTCGTAGACGATTTCCCTTATTGTGATACCCATGGGGACTTCAACAAGACCGGTGTTTTTGACTTTCCCCGTGAGGGCGAACACCTTTGTGCCCTTGGACTTTTCCGTCCCCATGGCTGCGAAGCATTCGGCACCCTGGAGCATGATCCGCGGCACGTTTGCCCATGTCTCCACGTTGTTGATGTTCGTGGGCTTGCCCCAGAGACCCTTGACCGCCGGGAACGGTGGCCGGGGCCGGGGCATTCCCCTCTGTCCCTCGATGGATGCCATGAGAGCCGTTTCCTCGCCGCACACGAAGGCGCCTGCACCTTCTTTGATATGCAGATCGAAGCTGAAATCGGTTCCCAGGACATTCTCGCCAAGGAGGCCGTATTCGGTGGCCTGGTGTATGGCCGTCTGGAGTCTCTTGATGGCCAGGGGATATTCCGCGCGGCAGTAAATATATCCTTCGTCGGCTCCCATGGCATAGGCGCCGATCATCATGCCTTCCAGAACGGCGTGGGGATCGCCCTCAAGAATGGACCGGTCCATGAATGCCCCTGGGTCGCCTTCGTCGGCGTTGCAGATGACGTATTTCTTGTTTCCCGGGGAAGCCGCGCAGAAACTCCACTTGAGACCTGTGGGGAAACCGCCGCCGCCCCGCCCGCGAAGGCCCGATTTTTTCATTTCCTCGATGACCGCTGCGGGAGACATTTCGGTGATGCATTTTCCCAGGGCCTGGTATCCGTCCCTGGAAATATACTCGTCGATGTTGTCCGGGTTGATATAGCCGCAGTTGCTGAGGACAATTCGATGCTGTTTCCCGTAGAAGGGGATTTCCTTGTAATGACATACTTTCTGTGCTGAAATGGGTTCCTTGTAGAGAAGCCGGTTGACTATGCGCCCCTTGTAGAGATGCTCTTCCACTATTTCGGCGACATCCTCGGGCTTGACCTGCGAATAGAAAGTTCCTTCCGGGTAGACGACGACGATGGGGCCGAATTCGCACATTCCGTGGCAGCCGGTGGCGATGACCAGGACTTCCTTGTCGAGGTTCTTCTTCTGCAGCTCTTCCCGGAAGGTTTCGAGTACCTTCGGCGATCCTCCCGAAGCGCAGCCTGTCCCGTGGCAGATGAGAACGTGTGCTCTGTATAAAGCCATTGTCTTCTCCTCCCCGATTTAGTCAGCCCTGCCGAAGAGCTTGTCCTGGACAATGCGGCCGTTGACTACATGTTCTGAAATTATCCGTGTCACATCAGCCGGCGTGACGAGGCAATAGGTGATTCTCGGTTCGCCGGGGCGGATCACGTCGAGAAGCGGTTCATTCTGGCACATGCCGATGCAGCCGGTTGTCTCCACCGCTACATTGTGGAGTTTTCTCGTTTCGAGTTCCTTCAGGACGGCGTTCATGATTTCCCGCGCCCCGGCAGCGATGCCGCATGTCCCCATTCCGAGGATGATCTTTACCTTGTCATCTTCGGAACGGGCGGACGTCAGGTCTCCGGTTTTTTCCTTAAGCTTCCGGAGGTCGTCCAGGCTACGAATCTTTTTTTCGGTCATTCATTTCACCCCTGTGATCAGAATGGTATTTCCAGGCTACTCGTACAGTTCATCGATATTGGTTTCAATATATTCTTTTACTCCCAGGGCGAGCGCAGGCTCGAGAAAAACATTTCCACCACCGAGGGTTTCTCTGAGTTCCACGCTGTCCGCAGAGAATTCCTTTTCGTTCCGCCTGTGGATATATTTCCACGCAATGCCGGGATAGCCTATGAATAAGGTCATGAGCGTAGAGGGAACGTCACCGAGAGGCGGCACATCGATTGATGTCTTCAAAAATGAGGCCGTCACCTGCGTTCCCCTTCCGGGTTCGGAGGAAACGGAAAAAACTCCTCCGCACAGTTCCGCAAGCTGTTTGAGAAAAGGAAGACCAAGTCCTACCCTTCGTTCCGTCCTCGTTGTGTAGAAAGGGTTCACTACGGCTTTGACAGTTTCTTCCGTCATTCCCCGTCCATTGTCTCTGACGGACAGAAGAAGCATGTCACCGGAATCATCGATGGAAATGGAAATTTCATCGGCTCCGGCGTTCACGCCGTTTTCCGCGATATCGAGGATGTGGTGGGAAAGGTCCTCGAGCATGATCAGGAATAATTGTCGAGGAATGCCTGAAGTTTCGCAGGATCGTCTGTAAGCCTTCCGTGAGTGTCCTCGTCGATCATCACGACCGGAGCCAAACCGCAGCATCCAAGGCAGGCGACAGGTTCGAGGGTGAAGCGAAGGTCCTCGGTTGTTCCGTTCTCCTCGATGCCGAGCATGCTCATGATTCTTTCCATTATTTTGGCGCTCCCCCGTACGTGGCAGGCGGTTCCCCTGCAGACCCTGATGATATGTCTTCCCCTGGGCTTCAGATGGAACTGGGCGTAAAACGTTGCTACTCCATACAGTTCCGCAAGAGGCACCGAAAGTTCTTCGGATATGGCCTCCATAGCCTCGCGGGAAAGGTACCCTATCTGCTTTTGGGTCTCCTGCAGAACAGGTATGACGCCGCCCTGCTTTCCTTTCCACGGCGCCGTTATTTCCCGCACCAAAGACCGCGCGTCCTGCTGTGTTCCGACAACCATTGCCCGACCTCCACTCTTATGTGAAATTTATAACATTATAAATACAAAACTACCTGCCTTTATTTGTTTTCCCTGCCAGGCATGGCCTGAAAGGGAAAATTTCACGGGGGAACTCATTTTTTGTTCATGTTTAAAAAAAGTGATAAAAAATCAACCTTTTCCACACGCATAGGATATCATCACGGCTTTTTTCCGACAAATTTTGAATAGCGAAAGCCGCAATTTAAAAAAGCACACCCTGAATATCCCCCCCAGCGGTATCAGTCGGTCAGCGGGAGATATGTGCCCTCGGAAAGGATTTTCAGTGCGGCGGCGATACGTTCTTCTCTTGAAAGGACTCCCCAGTCCTCCCTGCTTTCGGCCTTGACCATGGCTTCTTCGGCATGGTCGGCGATCTCGAGGGCATCGGCGAGGATAAGCATTTTGTCCGCCGTTTCCCCGGGGAAAAGGGACGCTGTGAGCCCCAGGAGGATAGTACCCCTGGTCAGCCATTTGATCAGTTCGTTTTCCGATGACCAGATGTCCTCAAAAAGAAGGGCGAAATTGTACTCCTCCTCGGCTTCTTCCGTTCCTTCTTCGGGTTCTTCATTATATCCAAGGATATAGAAAGGGATGTCAGGTCCGGCCGAAAAGGCTTCCCAGAGGGCCCTGTATGACGTCCGCCCGGCACCTGAAAGCCGGAAGGACGCTATGGCCTTGCTGTGAGCCATGGCCGGACTTGATTCTTTTTCTCGCAAGGTTTCCTCGAGGATTTCCGCGTCCTTCCCCATTTCAAGGAGCACACGATACAGGAGGGTTCTGCCGAGGGTTTCCCTTTCAGGGTCATACCCGTCAATTTCCCGCGCGATGGCGAGGGCCTCTTCGTTTTGCCCCTCGGAAAACAGGGCGAACCCAAGACGCTGCATTACTGCCATGTACAGCATCCCGATTTCGTCCTCAAGGAGATTTTCCCCTGAGACGAGGCGCATGTTTTCTATTTCGCCGGCAAGAGAGTTCCTGGCTTTTTCCAGAACATCGATTTTTTCCCGGGAATATTCCAGAGTATCAGCCAGGAGGATGAGCGCTTCCACATTATTCTCATCAAGGGCGAGAACTTCCCTGGCGAGGCGCTCCATCTCGTCGGGTTCGTCCGTTGAATAGGCTTCTTCAAGGAGTTCTTCGATGTGATCAAAAGGGTCCATTGTACGTTTTCCTCCGTTTGTCGGGGGGATAATAACCGATTGGAAGTGTATCCCATGGTATGGGGAGAGTCAAATACACTCTCTTTCCCCTGAACCGGTCCGGGTACCAGCGGTTTCTGGGAATCCGCCGAAAGGTCACTGCGGAACAGCAATTTCCCCTGTCATGACGGAAGTATTTGTGCTAAAGTCCTTTTCACAGATTTTCGGAATGGAGGGGATGGATGTGGGGAAAAAATTGATCATGGCGCTTTTTATGTGTTCCTTCCTGTTCCTCCGGGTGCCTTCCCTCGGGGAGGCTTCCACCCCGGCGGGAAGAATCGAGGATTCCATCAGGATCCTCAGGGAAATGGCTCAGCAGAAGGATGCAGAAACCATGGGAGAGCTTCTTGAACAGGCGAAGGGGGTTGCCGTCTTTCCGTCGGTCATCAAGGCCGGGCTGGTTTTCGGCGGTCAGTATGGAGAAGGCCTCGTCCTCAGGAGGGATCCAGCGACGAAAAAGTGGTACGGCCCTTCCTTCGCCACTATTGCCGGAGCTTCCTGGGGCCTCCAGATAGGAGCCCAGTCAATAGCCCTTGTGCTTGTCATTACAAACGACAGGGGACTGGATGGCTTTAAGGGAAACAACATCAAGCTCGGAGGAGATTTGGCGGTCGCTGCCGGTCCCGTGGGCAGGCGGGGAGAGCTGGGAACGGACTACAGACTGAGGGCGTCGATCTACAGTTATTCCATGACCAAGGGGCTTTTTGCGGGCCTTTCCCTGGAAGGGGCGGCCATTACCGTCGACAGGAATGCCAACCAGGTCTACTGGGATTCGCCTGTTTCCGCTGCCCAGGCCCTCAACAAAAGCGCTTCCGGCCCGAGGATCAAACCCCTGCTAGCCGAAATTGAACGAATTATCCGTACAGCAAAAAAATAGGAATAAACAAACGGTCCCGCCGATTATTCCGGCGGGACCGTTTGTTTCGTTAAATAGGTTTTTTACAGGATCAGCTTGCTTCCGCCCTGTTTTCCTCCCATGCGGTCAAGCTGCTGGAGAACCGCCGGGGAAGCGACGTCGATCTTCGGCTTCTGGTTTTGCCGGCTCATGGCTTCCTGCATCTTTTTCTCATATTCTTCCATGCCCTTCTTCAGGGCATCCACGTCACCCTTGATCCACTGGAGAATGTTCTCGGCGATAGCCTCGACAACGTCCTCTTCCGGTTCTTCCGCAATGAGGCCGAGGCTCTTGAGCATCCGGTGCTCTTCCCTGATGGAATCGATCACATCCTGGTCAGTGATTATTCCTTTTTTATAAAGTACCCGGGTGATGATATTGAACTTGCTCTTTGAATTCTCGTCGCTCAGGGCGAGGCCGTCAACCCTCGCGAGAAGCATTGAGAGAATTTCATCGAGACTTACCTGCATCGGCATGGCCATAAAAAAGCGCCTCCTCTAAAAGAAAAATTTGAACCATGATTTTACCACATCAAACATTGAACCGTATTTCTATCATGTCCCCGTCAGCAACCCTGTATTCTTTTCCCTCAAGGCGAAGAACTCCTTTTTCTCGGCACTTCGCCAGAGATGCTTCATGGGAGGCGAAGTCCTCATAGGAAACCACCTGTGCACGGATAAATCCTCTGGCAAGATCGGAGTGAATCGTTCCGGCGGCATCAACGGCCGTCTCTCCATGGCGGAGTGTCCAGGCCTTTACCTCATCCTTGCCGGATGTGAAGAAAGAGATGAGGCCGAGAAGCCTGTACGCTTCCGTGATAAGCCGGTTTCTTCCCGGTTCTTTCACTCCCAGGTCCTGCATGAATTCAGTCTGTTCTTCAGGGGAGAGATCTGCAAGCTCCATTTCCATTTTTCCGAAAACCCTGACAAAGCTCAGCCCCTTTTCAGATGCCAGGGAACGGAGAGATTCCAGAAGAGGGAGGTGTTCATCCGTCTGGCTTTCGTCGAGATTGGCCACGATCATTTCCGGTTTCAGCGTAACGAAGGCAAAACCGCTGAGGGTGCGAATTTCATCCTGGGTGAGCTGGAGATCCCTTAAGGGCCTTTCTTCAAGGAGACAGGCCTGGCATTTTTCAAGCAAGGTTTCTTCAGCCTGTTCCGCCGGAATGTTCTTTTTCTTCGCTTGAAGCCTGGAAAGCCTGTTTTCGATGACTCCAAGATCACGGAAGATGAGTTCCATTTCAACAATCGACCAGTCCCTGACAGGATCGATGCTGTTTTCCGGGTGAGGTACATCCGGGTTTTCAAACAGGCGTATCACGTGAACAAGGGCGTCCGATTCAGAGACAAAGGAAAGAAAGGAATTCCCCAGCCCTTCTCCTTTGCTCGCATTTCGCGAGAGTCCCGCAAGATCGACGAATTCAACCGTCGCCGGTGTTTCTTTCCGCGGTTCGAAAATCCGGACCAGGTTGTCAAACCGTTCATCCGGAACGTTGACCATTGCCCTGTTAGGGTCCGTTTTCCCGCTCGCATAGGGTTTTACCTCGGCGCCCGCGCGGGTGACCACGTTGAATACCGTGCTTTTTCCGCTCAGGGGAAGGCCGATGATTCCACATTTGAGCACGCTGCTCCCCTCCTTTGCTTCAGGGCTTTCCGCCCGGAAAACATTATAACCGTTTCCGGGGAAAAACAAAAAAGCAAGAATCGGCGGACAGATCCGGTTCTTCAGGAACTTTTTCTGATATCATTTTCAGAAGTCCATCTCCCCCGCAGGGGACGAAAGGAGGAAGTGAATTGAAGTTAGCCTGTACCGTACTTGCAGCATCCGCGCTGTTCCTGTTCGGTTTCCCGGGCCCTGTTTCCGCTGAATCCATTCTTCCCGACGTGTCGAAAGTCGACCTGTATCCAAGGGGGGCCCGAATCCTCTTCTCCGTACCGGCCTCCCCTTTGGTACGCTTCGAGCTGCCGGGAACCTTCGCACCGTCCTCAGTCAGGCCTCTGCCTGAAGAAGGGCAGAAAATCATGTCATTCGAGGCAGTAGGCGTACCCCGGCCTGGGTGGATCCCGGAAGCCTTGAAGGAGCTTCACTCCACGATCAAAGAAAAGGAGCAGGAACTCGCTCTTTTGACGGGAAGGATTTCGGCGATAAAACAATCCTTTGAACTCCTTTCAGGGCCTCTGCCCAAGGATCTTAAGGGATCGGACATGCCTGAATACATCGAAGCGGCCAGAAAAACCAGGGAGAAACTGGAAACGGAACTCATCGCCATCTCTTCGGAAATAGAAGAAGGGGAAAAGTCGCTTGAAGCACTGAAGGATGATTTTTCCGCCAGGATGCCCCGGGATTCGGATACTGCGGTTATTGTTTCCGCAGGTGTCGAGGGAGGGAAAAGACTGCTCGTGGAAGCATGGACCCAGCATGCGGGCTGGTCCCCCTTTTACAGGATGAACCTGGATACCAACACCGGTGGCATCAAGTCCTCACTCCTCTCCAGAGCACGACAGCATACGGGGATTGTTCTGGAAGGGGATCTTTTCTTTCATACAACGATTCCATCAACTACGATATCCGCACCCGACCTCTCTCCTCTCGTAGCTGATTTCGAGGTCAAAACCGCGCGAAGGGCCCTTATGATGGAGGAGATGGCGCTCTCCCCAAGGGCGGAGTTTAAACTCGGAGCTCCCACCCCTGCCCCTGCTGCGCCGGAGATCATCCAGTCAATGACGGATATGACCGCCCGGGCCACAGGAGCCCTCCCAGGAGACAATCGCCAGGCTGAATTTCTGCTGGGTGAATTTGAACTGAAAAGCGAGGTTACCATCGAGTCCGTTCCAGTGCTCTCCGAAGAAGCATGGATTACGGCGGAAGCAAAGAAAATTGCCGTCCCCCTGCTTCCGGGTTCTGCGGAACTCTCGGTGGACGGAAAGCTTTCTGCGAAAACTTCGCTCCCTGAACAGGGAAAGGGAACGGACATCCGGCTGGCCTTCGGGAAGATGCCCCTGGTAAAGGCCGTCAGGGAGCAGATAGTTTCAAAAGAAGGCAGTACCTGGACAGGGAAAGGACGGCTTGAGGATGGCTACTCCATCGAGATCTCAAACGGCCTCGAAAAGAAAATTAACGTGGTGCTCAAGGACAGGATTCCGATATCAGCACAGGAAAAGATTTCTGTGGAGACCATGAGGATTGAACCCAGGCCCGATGAACAGGATAAAGAGAATATCCTGACCTGGAAGATTCCGCTCGCCCCGGGGGAAAAGAAAAAAGTGGAGGTTCTCTTCAGAATCGGATATCCCGCGGACGAAACGGTCGTTTTCCGGTAAGGGACCCGGTGTGAGGACGGAGATGCGGAACGCGCAATGAGTACATGGATTACCCTTCCCCCATTCGTATCCCTTCCGATTGCAGTGGCTTTGTTTTTCCTCGGAGGGCAATCGGAGCCTTTGAAGACAGGAGCGCCCTTTTGGGCGCTCCTTATGACTGTTTATTTTATTCTGTGCGCCGCTTACGCGTCAGCCATCAGACAGGGACTCTACCGCCTTCTCTCTCCAATACAGCTCGTTGCCCAGGGCCTGATTGTCACAGTGGTTTCCATGGAATCGGGAACCCTTCCCATCATTTCCTGGACCGGAGTCCTTTCCGCTGTCTCAGGCTCCTTTATTCTCCTCAACCATTTTTTTCGGGGAAAAACCGATTCCCGGGAAAATGTCACCTTCGACACCCTTCCCTCATCGGCTTCCTCCCGTGGACCGCTGTGTGAGAGCATTCCTCTGCCCGTCATCACCACTGACTCCTCGGGAATTGTTGTAGAAGCGAACAAGGCTTTTTCTTCCCTTGTGCCGGGAGGGGAGATTTCCGGAAAACCCGTAACTGAATTTTTCATACCCGGTGAGGACTTCGTCAGCCTGGGTGCCAGAGAGTACATCGTATTCCAGGCTCCTCTGGACGGACTGTTTTTTTTCGCTCTTGTCGAGATGCCGAGAGAGCGAAAGAAGAGAGAGCAGTCAAAAGGAACTGTCAGTCTGCTGGATCCCGCAACAGGCCTCTATTCTCATGAATACGCCACCATTCGTACGGCCGAGGAGCTCAGCAGGGCATTCCGCTACAGAAGATGGCTCTGCGGAGTTCTTCTGGCCGTTGAATTCACCTATGTCCCCGGGCTGAACTACCAGGAAGACATGGAGAAATCCTTTCTTGCGGCGTTCTCGTCCTTTGTCCGGACCAGGGTAAGGGACAGTGATATTGCATTCTACCTCGGTGACAGGAAAATACTCATACTCCTTCCGGAGACTCCCCAGCAGGGAGCCAAGGACGTAAGCCTGAAGCTCATGGACCTGCCGGAACCCCTTGCGGAACTTAAAAACTCTTTCCCCTTCTCGGTAGAAATCGAGTACGGGTTTGTGTACTACAGCGGAAATTACCCCATGAGCAAAGAGCAGTTCCTTGAGAAATTACATTCGAACCTTGGAGGAGCCTCGGAATGAAACGGACCCGTACCGGTTTTCTTTTCCTTCTTTCTTTTCTTTTTCTTCTCCCCGGTGTTTCCGGGGCGGGGGGTGAAAGCAGAATCAACAGCCTCTCGCAGGAAGAAAAAGTGGGACAGATCATGATGTGCTATTTCGAGGGGCCGTCACTCTCGGCAAACCTCAAAAGGATGATCGCCGACCTGAAGATAGGGGGAGTGATCCTCTATTCGAGCAGGGGAAACATCGTGTCAACGGAACAGACAGCAGATCTGTGCCGGAGCCTCCGTTCTTTCGCTTCGTCTTCTGGTGCATGGCCTCTGTTTATCGGGATTGACCAGGAAGGGGGACTTATACAGCGTATCACCGAGGGAGTCACCCGTTTCCCGGGCAACATGGCCCTCGGAGCGGCTCAGGATGAAATGCTCGCAGCGGAGGCAGCGGCCGTGATGGCGCGGGAGCTTTCCGCCCTGGGCATCAATCTGAATTTCGCTCCCGTAGCGGACGTGAACAACAACCCCTTCAATCCCGTCATCGGTGTGCGCGCCTTCGGTTCCTCTCCTGAACTTGTATCCAGACTCTCCGGGGCGATGGCGTCAGCCTTTGCAAAAGAAGGAGTCATCCCGTCGGCAAAACATTTTCCGGGCCACGGCAACACGGAAACAGACTCTCATTCGGGGCTGCCCCTGATTTCCTCCACGAGAGAAGAGCTTGAGAAAACAGAATTTCCGCCCTTCCGCACCCTTGTGGCGTCAGGAGTGCCCATGGTCATGACTGCCCATGTGCTTGTACCGGCTCTCGACCCTGAACGGCCGGCAACCCTCTCCCCTTCCATCCTCGGCATGCTCAGAAAGGAAATGGGCTTTTCAGGCGTTATCATCACGGACTCCATGGGTATGGGGGCCCTGAAAAAGGGAAGGACCATTGCCGATGCGGCCGTAGAAGCGTTCAACGCCGGTGCGGATATACTTCTTTTCGGAGCGGACAGGGGGTACGAGGAACAGGAGCATTTCGTCATTTATGAAGCACTTCTGGAAGCATGCCGGAATGGAACAATTCCAGAACAAAGGCTTGATGACGCTGTGGAGAAAATACTCGATCTCAAGACAGAGGCCGGTCTCTTCAGGGATGACAAAGAAAGGCGCAATGCCCGTGTTCCCTGTCCTGAAGGGGAAATGATCGCACACAGAGTCGCAGCCGAAAGCGTTACGCTGGTCCGCAGCTGGAGGGAGGCTTCCGAAAAAATAAAAATGGGGGAAAAGGTCCCGCTGGTCTGGCCCGAAGAACAGAAAGCCGCAGCAGAAATTCTTGTGGGAGTCTGTCCGTTCTTTGACCTTATTACCCTGCCGGGAAAGCCGGGAAAGGAGGATATGCTGCTCCTGTCGGGCAGACTCCGGAATCAGGATGTAATTTTCGCTGCCGAGTATGATTGCTGGAAAAACGAATCCTGGCTCGAACTTCTGAGAACCCTGGAGCAGGAACGGTTATTTCTGCTCTCCGCCCGGACACCCTATTCTCTGCTTGCTCTTCCGGAAACAAAAGGCTTTTTCGCTCTTTACAGCGATATACCCGTAACGATGAAAGCACTCGGCAAAATCCTCAACGGGAAAGCATCGCCTATGGGAAAACTGCCTGTAGATCTGCCTGGTCTCTTCCCGGCAGGCTGGGGGGCAACTGAGTTTTAGCCGCCTGTCCTAGCCCGCAAGAAACATGCCGCTGCCGCTGTGAAGGGAAGGAATCCTGGAAACAGGAGCCGCAGGCTGGGAGAGATACCATGAACCATCGTCATTTTTCTCCCATACACAGGCTGAAGCCTTAATGGAACAGGTGCACAGGGGCCCGTCGCAGTACCAGTTTCCGTTCGTATCCTTTATCCACATCATGTCGAAACCCTCCCGTGATTTGAACTTTAGTTTCTTCCACGGGATATTTATAACATCAGGGTTCTTGTTTGTCAACATGTGTTGATGTTTTTTTTCTTCATAAACCGATATTTATTTTACGTAGGGAAAAGTCTCACCTTCCGGGGATTTCAGTGCCGGCACAAGATACGTTATTTCCGGTACTGATGCCTGTCCCTGGAGAACGTTGACGAGGACGCGCGCAGCGGTGACGCCGAACTCAAAGGCGGGCCATTCCAGGGAATGCATTCCCCAGGGAGGGTTCATTTCTCCCCGGGTGCAGAAAACCCCGGGAGGCTCGGTCAAAACAGTCTGATCCTCTCCGTCGATCACGGGGAAAACTTTTTTTTCTCCTTTTTTCCAGGGGGCTATCATCCTGGAAAGAAAAGGAAACAGAAGAACTCCTGAGCCTGCCCTGTATCTCAGCGCTTTTGCGCTGCCGGCAAGATTTTCCAGCCGCTCCACGGTCCTTTCACGGGAAATCAGCACCGCCGGTTTTTGGGGGAGAGAAAAGCCGGCGGTGACCATGGGAGTGGAAGAGATGGTTCCTTGAGGTTCTGGACGGTGCTCCTCCGTTCCTGCCCAGAGGATGCAATCCACATGCCGCGCCTCGAGGGAGGAAAGAAGTTCTCCGGGGTGGAAACCGGGAAGCTTCAGCAGCAGATCCAGGCCTGATCTTGAGAGTACCCTGTTCAATCCCTCCAGGAACTGCCCCGTCAGCCAGGGGTCGATTTCTTCCAGAACGAGCGCTGCTATTCCCGTTCTGCCCCCTGACAGCGTGCTCGCAGCAAGGTCAAGCCTGTAGCCGATTTCTTTCGCAAATTTCCAGACCTTTTCCCTTGTTGCCTGGGATATGCGGGAGTCACCCCGCAATGCCCTGCTGACCGTGGCCTTGTTCACACCGGCCAGGCGGGCGACGTCTTCCATGGTCGCCTTCGCCATCCCAGCGCCCCGCTATGCGTCGAAGCAGGTTCCGCCGATGAATTCCCTGATTATGGAGTTGTTGGGGATGTTCTCGGACGGAATCATCGGGATAAACCGAAGCATGGAAAGAAGGCGCTGGGCATCTCCGTAGACGGGAGAGCCTTCCGGAACGGTGTGCAGAATGGGATCCACGTAGGCGCGAAGGGCCGAGAGTTCATAGGGAAGGGATGAATTGAACATGATGTCCGCCCGTTTCTGGTAGGGAAAGACATATTTCATGGCTCCCCTTATGACCTTGGGCCATATGGTGAGCGTCGATTCAGCGGAATGCCCCCGGGTTCTGGAATCCCGTACGAGTCTCCTCAGAAGCCTGTTGTCGGTTGTGCTTGTACGGTTGTGATCGTCAAGGTAGACGCCTGTCAGGGGGGATACGAAAATCCCGTAGCGCTCATCTTTCGGGATGACGTCGGTAATCCTGTCGTTGAGACCGTGAATGCCCTCCATGATAAGGATATCCCGGGGCTGAAGGCGTACTTTTTTCCCCGGAAACTTCTTTCCCTCGATAAAGTCGAATTGGGGAAGAACAACCTCCTCTCCGGCAAGAAGGCGCTTCAGATGATCCTCGAGAAGCTCGAGTTCCAGAGCTTCGATTACCTCGAAATCGTAGTTGCCCTCTTCGTCCTTCGGGGTGTTCTCGCGGTCGACGAAATAATTGTCCATTGCGAGGGTTACGGGATTTTTTCCGCAGACCTGGAGCTGTATCTTCAGCCGTTCCGAAAGTGTGGTTTTCCCCGATCCCGAGGGGCCGGCAATGGCGACAACCTTGACTTTCGGCCTGGAGTCTATTTCCTCCGCGATCTTCCCGAGGTTTCTGGCATGGAAAGCCTCGGAAATGAGAATGACCTCGAGAGACTTGCCATCCGCGACTTTTTTGTGGAGGCTGTCCATGGTCCGCAGGTCGAGCACCTCAAGCCACCGTGCGTAGTCGAGGAACACAGAGGAAAGGTTTTTCGACGCCCGGAAAGGAGGAAGGGCGGAAGGATAGTTGATTGTCGGAAACTGGAGCACCATTCCCGGGCCGAGAGGCTTGAGGTCGAAAAGCTTCAGGTATCCCGTGGACGGGGCAAGAGGAGCGTAGTAATAGCCGTATATGTCGGCGCAGCGATACAGTTCGACGGGGTCCACCCCTGCCCATTTGAAGAGCCGCGCCACTTCGCAGCTTCCCTGCCGTTCAAAAATCTTCCGGGCCTTGTCGAGGGAGACGACTTTCCTGACGAAGGGAAGATCCTTGGCAACAAGGTCCGACATCATGCTTTTGATGGCCTGCAGATCATCACCTGAAACGGGACCATCCTGGTCTTCCCAGTAATACCCTTCACTGATGGAATGCCTGAGGACAATGTTGCGTCCGAGGGCTTTCCGGCAGGCGAGGACAAGCAGAAAACTGAGGGAGCGCCGGTAGACTTCCATTCCTTCAAAAGACGAGGTATCGATGAACTCGACCTCCGCCGAATCTTCGATGACCCAGTCGAGGGACCTGAGGTAATTATTCACTCTCCAGGCCACGACAGTGTCTCCCCCTTCGGGGCGGCTTTCGGAGAGAACAGCTTTTCCTGTAACGGGAACGTCGCTCGAAAAAACGGGCCCGTTTTTCACATGGACGGTAAACGCCATGATGTCTCCTCCTCTCGGTTGGGAAAAAGGATGTTGCCTTGATGAATAAAGTGGACTATGCTGTATCTTATCATATCCCAATGTGTCCATTACACTGTGAGGAGAAGCCTATGGAGAACGGTAGAGGAAAAACGAAGATTTACGATCAGGTCGTTGAAACGGTGAAAAAAATGATCGCCGATGGAACCCTGCCCCAGGGATCGCCCCTTCCTCCCGAGCGGCAGCTCATCGAGGAGCTGAACGTAAGTCGGAGCTCTCTAAGGGAGGGTTTCCGGATCCTTGAAATGATGGGCTTTATCGAAAGCATCCCCGGGAAGGGACGTTTCGTGCGCCGGTCACGGGGCGAAGGGGGAAGTTCGGGAAAGGTTCCTCTTCAGGACGAAGCAATTCTGGAACTGGTGGAAGCCCGGCTCGTTCTTGAACCCGCCATCGCGGTGGAGGCGGCAAAACATGCATCACCTTCGGACCTGACGAGGATCAGGCGGATCCTCACAAAGACCGGAAAAGACGTTGAATCCCTGGAACATCGCGCCCAGTGCGACTACGATTTCCATCTCGTTCTTGCCGAGTCAACCCACAACTTCATTTTCGTCAATATCGTGAAGACGACCTTCAACCTCATTATGGCCACTCATGAACGAATCTACGCCCTCCTTGACGATAAGGAAATTTTCCTGAGGGAACACGAGGATGTGTACGACGCCATCGTTGTCAGGGACCTTGACAGGGTGACCCGGCTCATGACCGCCCATGTGCAGAGGGTGTACCGCACGCTCCAGAACGGAATCGCCCTCGAGGGGATACGGGAGATCTGACGATCTCCCTTTCCCGACTTTTTTCAGAAGGTCCATTCGAAATCGGGCAGCCCTTCGGCGAGGAGCCTTTTTTTCACATCGGCCCCGATTTCTTCAAGATCTTTCCCGGTTCTTCCTTCACACCGGGTAACGATCACGGGCTGGGTGTTGGAGGCTCTGACCAGCCCCCACCCCTCAGGGTACAGAATCCGCACCCCGTCCACAGTAATGGCTTCGTGGTCCTTCAATGCCTTGTCCCGTATTGCGTCCACCACGGCGAACTTTTCTTCGTCGGGGCAGTCGATCCTGATTTCCGCGGTGCTCAGGTAGACCGGTACATGGGAGATCATGGCCGAAAGGCTCTCTGTGCCGTGGGAAAGCATCCGAAGGAGTCTTCCCGCCGCATAGAAAGAGTCGTCAAAACCGTAATACTCGTCCGCGAAAAAGAAATGGCCCGATAGTTCACCGGCGAAAACGGCACTGATCTCCTTCATCTTCGCCTTGATGAGGGAATGGCCCGATTTCCAGAACAGCGGCTTCCCCCCGAGCCTGAGGATTTCATCCACAAGGGACTGGGAGCATTTTACCTCCACTATGGCTTCCGCTCCCGGATGTTTCGGAAGGATTTCTTCCCAGAAAAGAGCCATAAGGATATCTCCCCAGATCATCTCACCCCGTTCGTCCACCACTCCCAGTCTGTCGGCGTCTCCGTCGAAAGCGATGCCGAGGTCTGCCTTCTCCCTGACGACGGTCTCCATGAGGGAAAGGAGATTTTCCCGCTTCTGGGGATCGGGGTGGTGATTGGGGAATGTCCCGTCAGGCTTTTCGAAAAGCGGAACCACGGTGCATCCCAAAGATTCGAGAAAAGGACGGACGTGAAGGCCGGCGGTCCCGTTCCCGCAATCGGCAACAACCTTGAGTTTCCGGGAACCCAGTGTGATTTTTGATTGCAGCATCTCCAGGTACCTGCCGGAAATATCTGCTTTTTCCACCCTGCCTTCAGCGGAACCTTTCTGAAGATCGTCCTCGAGGATCATCCGGAGAATCTCCCGAATTTCGTCGCCGTACAGTGTCGAAGTACCGCAGGAAAGCTTGAGGCCGTTCATGTCCTTCGGGTTATGGCTTCCCGTTATCATGACTCCTCCGCCGAGAGAGAGTCCCGGTATGCTCCAGTACAGCATGGGCGTAGTAACCGTTCCAAGCCTGACCACGTCGAGTCCGGCCCAGGTCAGCCCGCGCACCGCAGCCCGTTCTATTCTTGCGGTTGAGAGCCGGACATCGCCGCCCACGGAAACTTTGTCCACCCCGCGGCGGCGGAGCCAGGTGCCGAAAGCCTTTCCCACAGCTTCGACAACAGGGTCGGAAAGGTCCGTATCAGCGATGCCGCGGATATCATATTCACGAAAAATGACAGGTGAGATTTGCATATGCGATCCTCCTTTGTGTACTCTTTTATTGAGCCTTGAAACCCGAGACTGTATTATAATTGACCGGCATGAGTTTCCGCCGTTAAAGAAAAGGCCCGATGAAGGGCAAAAGGAGCTTATTTCATGAATGAAATTGCCATCATCTCCCCCATTGCTGCAGTCATCCTTATCGGGTGGGCTTTCACCAAGTTCGGCATTATCCCAAGGACCACGTTCAGGGAAAACAACAAGATCCTGTACTGGCTCTCCATCCCTGCCCTTCTCGTGCGGCTCACTGCAAGGGCGGACCTTGCGGCTGCAGGGAACCTGAACCTTCTCCCCGCAGTTCACGCAGGCTATCTTATCATGCCCCTGATCGCCTGGGCCGCCGGAAGGCTGGCCGGTGAGGAACGGCACCGCCTCGCCATTTCCGCGCTCGTTTCCATGCGCTCGAATCAGGTCTTCATGGGAATCCCCGCTGTTTCAATAGCCCTGGGTTCAAGAGGCCTCGAGAGCCTCTCCCTGTATTTCGCCATGAGCCTTGTAGGCTACCACATGATTTCCATCGCCGCCTCCCAGATTGTCCTCTCCGGGGGAATCTCGCCGAGGTCCATTCTCAATTCGGCCAGGAAACTCGCCACCAATCCCATGGTGATCGCCTGCTTCGCAGGAATCGGCTTTTCTCTGGCAGGGGTCAACGAATTTCCCCGCCCGGTGGATGTTACCCTGAAAGTACTGGGCGACATCGGGACGGGCATGGCGCTCCTCGCCGTGGGAGCGGGGCTTTCTTTCCGGTCCGTTCCCTCCATGCTCAGGAAAACCTGGAGAGATGCGCTGATAAAACTCGTTGTTCAGCCTGCAGTTGTATGGGCGTTCTTTCTCGCATGGCCGGTGGACTCCCTTATGGTTAAGGTTGTGGTCTTTGTATGCGCCATGCCTGTGGCGGTGAACTCTCTCGTGGTTGCCCAGGGAATGGGAATGGACGACCAGTATGCGGGAGAAGTGATTGCCGTAACAACCGTCTTTTCGGCTGTCACCCTTCCTTTCTGGATTAGGGTTCTCGGAATTTAGCCCCTTTTCAGCACGTTTTTCGCCAGAGCAATACTCCCTTCTCCACAACGGGAGCCACCTGTCCCCGTTTTCTCAGCCATGCTAGATGAGCTCCCACGGCCGCGCTGTTGAGAACGTATTCACTCACCGACATGGAAAGAGAGAACCTTACGGCGATGCTCTGAAGGATTTTCTCCCGGCTTGCCGGCTCCCCGCAGCTTTCCAGGACTGCCTCGCTCACCCGAAGCAGCCCCTTCCGGTTTGTCTCCGCGAGAGGAACAATATTTTCCGAGGCAGGCGCGTGGCTGGGAACAAACCAGGCGGCTTCAGCCCTGATCAGACGGTCCAGGGTTTCCAGGGCCGCCCCAACGTCAAGGACAAACATGACGGCATATTTTTCAATGAGTTCTTCCGAAAAGACCGAATCCGCCACGAACAGCACATCATCCGGAGTCCGGACGCCTATCATGTCGAGAAAATGTCCCGGCAGGGGGACCGCTTCCAGTCCGGATTCGTCCACTATCCCACTGTTTTCTATGATCAGGTCAACTTCCGACGGCTTCGCCTGGAGAAACTTGTTTTCAAGTTCCCCGAAGGGGAAGGCCGACCAGAGAACAAGAGGTTCGAGGAACGGGTTTTCAATGACCACCGATTCGAGTTTCGTCGCCGCAACCGAACAGCCGGTCCTCTTTCTCAGGAACGCGTTTCCTCCGCAGTGATCCGCATTGGAATGGGTCGTTACGATTCTCCGGAGGGGTATTTTTCTTTCTTCGAGCATGCGGGCGATTTTTCTTCCCGCTTCGTCATCCAGGCCGCTGTCGATCAGGCAGGCACCGTTGTCTGATACATACAGTCCCACGTTGACTCTTCCCGGAATGTACTCGGTTGCAATACCCAGTTTTACGGTCTCCACAAGCCCGTCCCCCTTCTTTTGATTCCTTCCGTTATTGTGAATCAAACAAAAAATGTTGGCAATACCCCTTGCACAGTCCGGACCATGTGCTATAATTTTTTCATATTTGGTACGGACCAATTTGAGGAATTCTTTATCCTGCAGCAAAGGAGATGCATCATGGAAAAGACAACGCATGAACTGAAAACTGCCAAAAGCGCTTCCCGGGATGATTCGTCCGATACTTTCAACAACCTGATGTCCGATTTGAATCACGACGCCTATAAGTCCCGGTACGACCAGTAGGAACAACAGCCGCCCTCACGGGCGGTTTTTTCTTTGACGTTCCCTCCGGTTGCGTTATAATGTTTCAGTTAAACAGGAGGTGACGGGAGTGTCAAACAACGGCAGCGAAACAATCCCTTCGGATTCAGCCGCTTCTCAGTCCGCGATAGAGGTGCGAAGGCTTCACAAATCATTCGGCAGCCTCTCGGTGCTCCGGGACGTTTCTCTTTCCGTCGGGGAAGGAGAAGTGGTTTCCGTTATCGGCCCCAGCGGGTCCGGGAAAAGTACTCTGGCACGATGCATCTGCAGGCTGGAAAAGATCAACTCCGGTGAAATTTACCTGTACGGGAAGCGGACCGACGGCTCCAGCCATTCAAATCGCGACATCGCCCGCCTGGTGGGAATGATATTCCAGCAGTTCAATCTCTTTCCCCACCTTTCGGTTCTGGATAATCTCACGCTCAGCCCCATACGAATCCTCGGCCTTTCCAGGGGGGACGCAGTAGAGAACGCCATGGCCCTTCTGAAAAGGGTCGGGCTGGAGGAAAAGAGAAACGCACGGCCGAACGAACTCTCGGGAGGGCAGTGCCAAAGGGTTGCCATTGCGCGGGCCCTGGCGATGAACCCCAAAATCATGCTGTTTGACGAGCCGACCAGCGCCCTTGACCCCGAGCTCGTCGGCGAAGTGCTTGATGTTATTGCCGGCCTTGCCGATTCCGGAATGACCATGATGATCATCACTCACGAGATGATGTTCGCGAAGGAAGTATCTGACAGGGTGCTCTTTATGGCCGACGGCAATATTGTCGAACAGGGTCACCCGAAAAAGATTTTCTCCTGCCCGGAAGTCCCCAGGACCCAACTTTTCCTCCAGAGAATGCTTGTCCACTTCGGGAAAGAACTTACCGAAGGCGACGAAAAGGAGGCATGCCGCCATGACGCTTGATTTTTCCGCCATCGTTCCCTATCTTCACATGCTTTTCGCCGGGGCGAAGGTGACAATACAGGCTTCATTGCTCTCGGTTTTTTTCGGAGCCCTTCTGGGGATTTTGGTTGGAGCCCTCAGGGTTGTTCCCGTGGCACCGGTCCGGGCCATCGCCGCATCTTACATTTATATCATCCGGGGAACGCCCCTTCTCATCCAGCTCTTCCTGATTTATTTCGGACTTCCCTCCCTCGGCCTGAATCTGCCGGCCTTTACGGCGGGGATAATCGGCCTTTCGATCAATTCATCGGGATACGTGGGCGAGATTGTCAGGGGCGGAATCGAGGCAGTGCCCAAGGGTCAATGGGAGGCCTCCAAGGTGCTCGGCCTTTCGTATCTGAAGACCATGCGCTTCATCATCCTTCCCCAGGCAATCAGGAACATGCTTCCGGCCATCGGGAACGAGTTCGTTACCCTCATCAAGGAATCTTCCCTGCTGTCAACCCTCGCAATAACGGAGCTTACAATGGTGGGCCAGCAGGTAAGGAGCGTCACCTACGCCTCCTTCGAGACGTTCATTGTGGTGGGAATAATTTACCTTGTTCTGACGAGCGTCACGAGTTTCTCCCTACAATACGTGGAAAGGAAATGGAAAGTCAGCTGATAGGTTTTCCCCAAGCCGTTAAAAACAGGAGAGAGGCATTTCAGCCTCTCTCCTGTTTTTTTATACCATTCTTGTTCCCTGGGCCTCTGTCCGCTGGGCGTATCGGGACCTTTCCTTTTCCGCCGACAGACCGTCAAGATATCCCCAGGAAGCCATGACTATCTCCCGGATGGATAGTTTCCTCCGTTCCCGCATTTCGTTCCAGAGGGAAATGGGCAGAAACATCCATATCCTGAAGGCTGAATCAGGGCCTTCTCCGCCGAAATCTGAGAGAATGAGATATCCGGACTTGCTGTACAGCACAACGGGCCGGGAGGACTGGGAGTTCATCCTCTGAAGGTCGTCGAGTGAAAAAGCAAGGCCTTCCATTTCCTCGATGTCCCTTTTTCCGGGGAGGTCTGTCAGGGAGAACCATATCTTGGGCGGCTGGGTTACCCCCTCGAAAACATCCGCGGCACTCTTCATCCACGTCTTGACCCGGGATACGGCTTCATAATCGTTCCTGAAAAGGGCAAGCCGAATGGCCCAGTAGGCCATCTTCGCCATGCCGTCTTTTTCAAGAACATCAAAAAAGGCTTCTTCGTTGTGAAGAAACTCCCCTTCTCCCAGAAGATGGTCTTCTCCGATGAGCCCCCTGAGAATAAGAGCGGAGGGCATGTGCTCACCCGGAGGAGGCATCTGCCCCGAGAGACATGATTTCAGCTGGGAAATCACTTCGACTGAAATGGTCACCTTCTCAACTTCTCCGAGCAGAAGGGTCTTCGGTTTCCCCTCGTAAAGAAAGACTTCCGTTGATTCATCTGTTCCAAGTTTCCCCAGGGTCCAGCGTTCGTAATGTTTCATGGTCGCGGAGCCCACGAGATACCTGTTGTAGGGGAGAAGAAGGAGGACCCTCGGAAACGGCCCTTCGGGCAGGCCGTCAACAGTCATGCCGTCAGGAAGACGAGCGATGTTTCCTCGCGACATGAACTCGAATATCATGACCATCCCCTCCTCTTCTGATATTTTGTATTAGAGTAGCATCAAAAGAGCGGAGTATCAAGGGAAAAATACGGAACAGGACTAGTTTTGCAGGCTTCATTCCTTTCTCTGTCCGGGAAAGAATTATTTCCATCGCCTGTGAAGCCAGAGCCACTGCTCGGGAAATGGGCGGATCATTTCTTCAATTGACCGGTTCATGCGGAGCGTGTTTTCATGAATGGCGCTGTTCCTGTCAGTCCCTTCGGCCATGGGAAGGGGAGGAGAAATGACCACCCTGTGCCGGAAGGGGGCAAGCCTGTAAGAGACAACGGGAACGACAGGCACTCCGGCAAGGTGGGCTATGGCAGCGGGGCCGCCGGCCGTGTAGCACATCCGGCCGAAAAATGGGCCGCGCACTCCTGAAGAATGCCATGCCTGGTCGGGAAGAAGACCGAGAAATCCTCCTTTTTTCGCGAGGCGAACAGCGTCCTTCATTATGAAATGTTTCTCTATGGTGCCTACTCCGAGCGCTGCCCTGTAGGTTTCAATGAGTTCCGAAAGATTCGGGTCGTCAGGGTTCCGGACCACGGCTGTTAGCGGGTACCCCGACTGGGCAAGCCACCCTGCCAGGAGTTCCCAGTTTCCCACGTGACCGGTCAGGATGATCGCCCCCCTGCCGGAGTCCCTGAGTTCGTCGAGAATTTCCTTTCCCTCGGTTTCCACGATCCAGGAATGCACCCGGGAGGGATCTGAGACAAGGGAGAGATATTCGGCCACCATCCAGGAGATGTGCTGATAACACTTCGTCACTGTCTCTTTTCTCCACGATTCATCCGAGTCCGGAAAGGCCAGCCGCAGATTGTCGAGGGCCACTTTCCTTCTTGGCCTGATGATCCTGAGGCCGCAGGAGAAAAAGGATGCCACAGCCGCAGCCCTCCAGCCCGGTCTGATCCATTTCCTTATGCAGTCGAGAACAGCGGCCCTCCCTTTCATTTTTTGACACCGGAGAGGGACAGATACAGGTTTTCCAGCTTTTTCGCACCTTTTTCGGGGGCAAATTGTTCCGACACATGGCGCCGCGCTGCAGCCGAAGCCGCTCTCCCTCCCTCACCGGCAAGCAAGGTCAGAAGTCTTCGTTTCTCCTCGAGCCCCGCGGCAGGATCGAAATGGACATATCCGTCTTTCCCGAGGAATTCGTCCATGAGCGGCGACCGGGGGGCCGCCGCAGGAACGCCCATGAGGGCTCCGTTGGCGGAAAGAAGGGAGAGAGAGGAATTCGGGTTTTCTATTAGAAGAACGGTCCTGCCTGATGACAGATGCTGCATGGCTTCTTCTCCTCCCCGGCCGAGAGGTTTGAAGTTCATTCCCATACTTCCGAGGAGGGAAGAATAGTCACTTTCTACGGACGTCTCCCCCGGCAAAAGACACAGAGGGGACTCATCCCCCTGGTAAGCTTCTCCCGGAGCTTCCCCTCCCCAGTTCACCTTGACCTCGAATCCCGGAGGGATATAGGTTTCTCCCCCAGAGCACTCGGTGGCGGAAAACACTGTCGGATGGCCTTTCCATTCCGTTTTCATGGAAAACCGGGTGTGAACGGTCCTCGCTCTGAGCCGCACCATCCCCCACCAGGAGGGAGGGGTTCCCCACAGATGCCAAAGTCTTCCCCTTATTCCCGCAGCCGCTGCCCGTTCCATGGTGTGCATGGAGCGCCATGAGAGAAGCCCGGGAATGTTCAGGAGATCCGTTCCGGCTCCCGAATAGGCATGAAGAGCCACCCCGCTTCTGATCAGCGCCCTGGCAAGGGTTCCCGCAACTGAGGCTTCCCAGGGCAGGAGGGATTCTCCGATATACCAGCAGCATTCTATTTTGGCCATTTTCATTCCCTCCCTCCGCGGCTTGTTTATCTGAAAAGAATCATGAAAAACCGTTTTTTTCCGAGCCGGACAAAGAGATACCGTTCGCCCAGAACGTCCTCTTCCTTTACGGAACGGTTCTCGTCGGACACCCGTTCACCGTTCACGTACAGGCCGCCTCCCTTGATCAGGCGGCGTGCTTCGCTTTTTGAAGGACAGGCGCCGGCGGACATGAGAAGATCCACCAGAGGAAGGGGAAACTCTCTCAATGACTCCCCCGTAGGGACTTCCGCCGAAAGGGTCCGGAGCATTTCTCCCGACAGCTCCCGGGGTTCGAAGGATTCACCGAAGAGGATCGAGCTGGCTTTCTTCACCGTTTCCGCGCTTTCTGCTCCATGCACGATGGTGGTTACTTCCCATGCGAGGCGTCTCTGGGCTTCCCGTCGCTCCGGGGATTTTTCGTGAAGAGTCATGATTTCCGCAATTTCGTCGAGGGACAGGAATGTGAAGAGCTTCAGCAGCTTTTCCACCGACTGATCCTCCACATTCATCCAGAACTGGTAGAACTTGTACGGCGAGGTCCTGGCAGGATCAAGCCACACAGCTCCTTCTTCGGTCTTTCCGAATTTTGTTCCGGAGGACGTCAGAAGGAGGGGCTGGGTTGCCCCGAAGGCTTCTCCTCCTGTTTTTTTCCGGATGAGGTCAACTCCCGATATGATATTGCCCTGCTGGTCGTTTCCTCCCATCTGGAGCCTGCAGCCGTAATTCGAGAAAAGATGAAGGAAATCGTAGGCCTGAAGCAGGACGTACGAGAATTCCGTGTAGGAAATGCTCTTCTCCGGGTCCTCGAGACGGCTCCTGACGTATTCCCTGGAAATCATGGAATTGACCGAAAAGTGCTTCCCCACGTCCCTGAGGACCTCCAGGAAAGTAAGTTTTCCGAGCCAGTCGTAATTATTGATCAGGAGAGCGGAGTTCGGGCCGCAGTGGAAATCGAGAAAAGAGGCAAGCTGCTTTTTCACTCCCTCGAGATTTTCTTTCACTTTTTCAATGGTGAGCAGGTTTCTCTCCTTGCTTTTCCCGGAAGGGTCACCGATAAGCCCCGTTCCCATGCCTGCAAGGGGGATGGGCCGATGGCCGCATCTCTGTATCCATGCGAGAGCCATGATGGGGATCAGGTGTCCGACGTGAAGGCTGTCCGCCGTAGGGTCAAACCCGACGTAGGCGGTGACCATCTCCCGCCGGAAGAGGGCCCCGAGATCGTCATCGTTGCTGCACCATTCGATGTGTCCCCTTTGCCTGAGGACCTGTAGCGCGTCTGAATACATAGTACTCCCTCCTGATCGTTTCCCCCGGCAGGCTTTCCTCGGCCGTCGGGGTTCCTTCATTTGTCCTTCACGGATGAAGGGCTTATTTTCCATTCAAAAACGCCTTTTTCCAGTGAAGGCATGACGACTGACAGTATCCCTGCTTTTTCCAGTGCTTCCGATGTCCGGAGTACCTTTTTCATGTCCACGCCGGAGCTCCGTCCCATTTTTTCAATTATCTTTCCTGTCCTTGCAAGGCTCCGAACAGCTTCCGCAAGAGCAGGCCCGTCGAGATAAGCCCAGAAAACGGCCCGTTGTGCGTCCCCCATGAGGGGGACAAAATCCGCAATCTGCTTTTCGGACTTCAGAGTGCCTCCGTCAATAACGCCGAACCTGAGCATTTCGGCATTGGCCGCGCAGACGATGGAGAAAGGTATGGATGTGGTTCCTCCCTCGGGAAATCCTTCAAGTTTTTCCACAGCCGGGACGAGGGAACTCCACTCCCGGTTCCAGAAGGAAGCTGCAAAGGACGTTCCGGCGGCTCCTCTTCCCGGAAGCTGAAAGAGAATCCCCGGCAGAGAGAAAACGAGCAGCTTGCCGGTTCCTCCGAGAGACACCATCAGCGGTCCCGGAGAAAGCTCATCCAGTTCTTTTCCTCCAAGGCCGACTGTATCCGGAATGCGCCATTCTCCTGCACCGGCATTTTTGAAGGCCGTCGCCGGTATCCTTGGGAAACTGATTCCAATGGATGCGATAAAGGGTTCCGGGGCAATAAACCTCTCGTCCCACAGTACAGGAGTTATTTTTTCCGGCAGATTTCGGCTGAAAAGAGCTTCAATCCCTTCGGATTCCCATTTCAGCCGGCCTCCCGAAAGGTCTCCCTTCCAGGCCGCAGTTACTGAAATCCCTCCGTGGCCAACGGAGACGCCTTTCTTCGAAGCTGCATGGGAGAGTATCCCTCCGTCAAAGAACATGAAATGATTGGGCCACCTTTTTTCCAAGAACCAGGAAACATTCATTCCACCCGAACCCTTTTCAAGGAGTGCTGCCATGGCCTTCACCCGACCGGGCGTCGCCCCGAGAAGTGTCACCCCGTTCCTCCCGCAGAAATACAGCGGGAAAAGAGGAGACGGACCGCCCTTCAGTTCGAAAAGCCCCGGGATATCCCCGGAAACTTCCCCGGCTCTCAGCGGGGAATTCCAGGTTTCGGGAACCACACCCCCGGCAATGCTCTCCGATTCGTCACCGCCGAAGCGAAGCACACCGTCAACAAACGGGCGTCCCTCTTTCAGGGAAAACAGCACCGCGGTTTCCTCCGCTTTCGCAAGAAAGGGGAAGATGCTCCGGAGACCGCTGAAGGCAGTCGTAATTTTCCCGGAGTCATCCGGAAGAAATGCCGAAGGCAATGAAAAAGCATTCTTTTCCCGGGTCTCAAGGAAAAGAAAAGGAACGCCCTCGTCAGGCAGCGGGATGACCGCAGGAAGTTTTTGCCCTTCCGGTACGCTCCGGGCAAGGGTCACAAGCATGGCCCCCAGGGCGAGGGCTCCCAGAAGGGCAATTGCCTTCCGTATCACTTTCCGTCCTCCCTGTGGAAGGCCGCCTGAATCACAGCGGAGAAACATTCGTCCATCATTTTATGGGCGGACAAATCTAGGCTTTTTTGACCGACAGCTTCCCCCTGGCCGTTTCAAGGAGAACCTTCGTGGATTGCAGCAGCGGAAGGATATCTTCGTCTCCTTCCGCCGGAACGGATTCCCTCAGTCCTGAAGCCAGTGTCAGGATCTCTGTGAGGACAGACGGCAGTGCCTCACCCCTGAGCAGCACGGGATGTTCAGGGAGCTTTACCGCTTTGGCGGCTCCGTTCGGCTCAAGCTGGATTTCCTGCCCGGGCGAGGGCACAACGGATTTCATTCCTGCTTTTTCGAGTGTCTGGGAAAATGCGAGGGAGGATTCAGGTTCCCCGTGGGTGATGAGGAACAGGGGGGACGTGGCGAAGTTCGTCGCCCAGGCAAGCAGATCGTCCCGGTCCGCGTGAGCGGAAAAACCGTTGATGGTATGTATTTCCGCTTTCACCGTCACATCTTCCCCGGCGATGCGAATGTTTTTCTCTCCTTCGACGATCCTGCGGCCGAGGGTTCCCCTGGCCTGGTAGCCTACAAAAACAATATGGTTTTTGGGATCCCATATGCCATGTTTCAGGTGGTGGACAATCCTTCCCCCGTTGACCATTCCGCTGCCGGCAACGACCACCCCATGCCGGACTTCGTTGATGGCCCGTGAATCTTCGACGCTGGAAACATATTTCAGTTTCCCGGGGGAAAAGGGGTCTTTCCCTTCGCTCACGTACTGCTGGATTTCCGAGGAAAGAAGGTTCATGTGCTTTCTGTAGATTTCCGTCGCTTTGACTCCCATGGGAGAATCGAAGAATATGGGAACCGTTTCCCCGAGAATCCCCTCATCCTTGAGAAGGGAGAGCTCGTAGAGGACCCTCTGGGCCCTGTCCACGACGAAACTGGGGATAAAGACCTTCCCTTTGTTTTTCAGTACCCTGGTGAAGACGTCCCGGAATTCATCCCGGGTCTCCGCATTGTTCCTGTGGAGCCTGTCGCCGTAGGTGGATTCCATGATCACGTAGTCGGCGTCCGTAATGATCGCCGGGTTTCGTTCCATGACCGTTTCCTGGGGGCCGAGGTCGCCGCTGAAGACGACTTTTACTTCTTTTTCGTCTTCGGTGAGCCAGACTTCGAGGATTGCACTCCCGAGGATGTGTCCAGCATCCCGAAACCGGACGGAGACTCCGGGGGCCACGGATATCCTGTCGTCATAGCTGGAGGCCGAAAGGTGGCGGATCGCCTGGTCCACGTGCTCTGCACTATAGAGAGGATCCACGGGGTCAAGCCCTTTTCTGGAATTCTTCTTCGTCTTCCATTCAGCCTCTTCTTTCATGAGGTTGGCGGAATCATACCAGAGCACTTTCACAAGTTCGAGGGTGGGGAGGGTGGCGAAGACCTTTCCCTTGAACCCCTCCTTCACGAGGAGAGGTATCCTGCCGGAGTGGTCCATGTGGGCATGGGTGAGGAGAACCGCGTCAAGGCTTCCTGCAGCGAAGGGGAAGGGTTCGCTGTTTTTTCTGTCGTCGTCCTTTCCCTGGAAAATGCCGCAGTCTACGAGCACCCGGCTGGCTCCGCATTCGATGAGGTAGCTGGATCCGGTCACTTCTCCGGCGGCGCCAATGATTTTAAGTATCATCGAAAATTCCTCCTTTTGAATACAACGCTCCATCCTATTTTCGGGTCACACCGCCGCTGCTTCCTGAACATCCGGCATGACGCACCGTACAAGGGCCCCGTTTCCGGGCCGGGATTCCACTTCGAGACGGCCTCCCACGAGCATCATGCGCTCGAGCATATTGGCAAGTCCCCTGTGTCCTTCCACCCGCAGGGTTTCATAATTCATGTCGGGTTCAAATCCTTTTCCGTTGTCCTGAAACTCGAAGACTACGGATCCGTCCTTCCGGAAAACCTCCGCCCGCATTTCCGTCGCCTGGCCATGCCGGACGGCATTTGAAACCCCTTCCTGAAATATTCTGAACAGGGACAGCAGCCGTTCTCTTCCAAGTTCCACCGAGTCGTCCACGTCCATGGAGATGAAAATATTGTAATGCCGGGCCAGGCGGTTGGCCAGCTCGGTCATGGCCTGCTCAAGGCCGAGATCAATCCACGGAGGGGACAGCTCATCGCACATTTCCCTCAATTCCCGGACCACTACCTGCGCGGTCTCTTCCGCGATGGTAAGGTGCCGGTGCATTCCTTCGCCGTTTCCCGCCATTCGGGACAGGCGAATCTGCTGGATCATGGCGGTGATGTTCTGGATCGGGCCGTCATGAAGCTCCCGTGCAATGCGGGATTTTTCCCCCTCCTGAACCCGGACGATGTCATTCACGTACCTGTTCCGCAGGAGTGTCCGTTCCACGGCGGTCCTGGCAAGCCTGTAAAGAACCGTTCTCAGGCTTCCGATTTCGCTGACCGCCACAGGGTCGGGAAGGGCTGGCAAATCCTTGCCCCACCGGAGGATTTCGATTTCTCCGACAAGGTCCCTGAGAGGGACGATGAGCCATTTCCAGAGGGCCCAGAGGGCAAGAAGAATTCCGACGCCCATGAGAAGAATCAGTATGGGCCAGAGGCGCCCAACCCGAACCAGGGGACCGAGAAGCTGGTCCCAGGCCACCGCTGCGATGACATACCGGTCTCCGCCGCTTACGGGGTTGACCGCGATGGTATAAAGATTGCCGTCCCTGTCCTTAATCTCCACCGCCCGCCCTATGGGTATGTTCGGGCGCCAGATGGCCGCCAGATTGTCAGCTCCCGGTGAGGAAAAGAGAATTCTGCCGTCCGCCGACACAACAGCCACCCACCCAGGGAGGGAGGGCCCCCAGGTGAAAACTCTGAACCTCCGTATCTCGATCGACGTGAGTTCGCTCCCCCACTTCCTGGTATCCGCACCGGCGAGCCTCGAAGCCACATTTTCCGCCATGTCCTGCACATACGAGCGGGCCACCGACTCCATGGCCCATTCATGCTGCATCAGTCCGAAACCTGAAACCAGGAGCACGGCAAGAGCGGGCAGAAGAATCGCGAAGGTGATGATCAGGAGGAGGTGACGCCTCATTCAAGCAATTCCTCGAGGGTGACGACTCCGTACTTCAGCGCAAGGAGAAGGGCTTCCGTCTTGTTTTTCGCCCCAAGCTTGTCGTAGATGGAGGCCAGGTGGGTTTGTACCGTCCGCTCGCTGATAAACAGGCGGGCAGCCACTTCTTTGCTTGAAAGCCCCTTCGAGGCAAGGATGAGCACTTCCCTTTCCCTTGCTGATAGGGCTTCAGGAGTGAATTCCCTTTCACCGACTGCCGATGCCACTTCCGAGTCAAGGTAAAAGCCTCCCTTGGCGACGGTGGAAATGGCCCTGGAAATCTCTTCGGGGGTGGCGGTCTTAAGTATGAACCCCCGGGCTCCGGCCCTGAGCGACGCGAGGACATACTGCTGGGCATCGTAGGACGTGAGCATGACCACCGAAACAGGCAGGGAAGACTCTTTCACCCTACGGGCAACGGCGACCCCGTCCTCCCCGGGCATGCGGATGTCGAGAAGGGCCACGTCAGGCCGGAGTTCTTCGATCAGCCTCCATGCCTCCTGTCCGTCCACGGCTTCCCCCACCAGTTCGACTGAGCTTTCCTGGGCCAGGTAGGCGGAAATCCCCGCCCTTGTCAAGGGGTGGTCGTCGGCAAGTACAACACGTATGGGCATCGTTTCCATCTCCTTCCGTGCATTTTCGTTCTCCTGGAGAAAAAGCGGAAATCCGGTTTGTGATCATAGCAGTCCCGGCAGGGAATCCGCATCGGCAAAGGCGCTTAACCCCGCATCGGTGGAACTGCGAGAAAAACCGTTTCTAGGCTCCTGCGCCGAGCCCGATTTCCGCTTCGACCTCCCTGAGGGCCAGAATAACCCACTCGATGACGGTATCCAGGGGCATGGGTATCATTTCGGCACCCTTGACGATGAGATCCCGGTCCACTCCCCTGGCGAAGGCCTTGTCCTTCCATTTTTTCTTCACTGATTTGACTTCGAGGTCCATGACCGATCTGCTGGGGCGGACCAGGGCCGCCGTGATCACAAGACCGGTAAGCTCATCCACGGTAAAAAGCACTTTTTCCATGTCGCTTTCCGGCTTGACGTCCGAGCAGATGCTCCATCCATGGGCAAGAACAGCTCTTGAGATGTCTTCAGGGTATCCGGCATCGGCAAGCCATTTCGCTCCTTCGTGGGTGTGCTTTTCCGGGTTTTCCTGGGTCATTTCCCAGTCAATGTCATGCAGCAGCCCTGCAAGTTTCCATTTCGCCGCGTCTCCCCCCATCCTGGAGGCAAAAAAACCCATGGTGGCCTCTACGGCAAGGGCATGCTTGATATGACCTTCATCCTTGTTGTATTTCCTCAGCAGTTCAAGAGCCTGGTTTCGTGACATATCCATGGTGTATCCTCCTCGGAGATTATTGTGACGCCGGTTGAAACAGCCCCTCAAGCAGGGGGGAAATCATGGAGAAAACACTTTCGGGCAGCCGTTCCACCGTGACGGCAGCTTCGGCCCGCATGGACCGTGCCAGCTCGTCGGGGTACGGGTGCACGTACACCACCCTGCGGATTCCGGCGTTGAGTATCGCTTTCGTGCAAAAGGAACAGGGTTCATGGGTACAGTATATCGCCGCGCCTGCGGTGCTCGTTCCGACTGAGGCGGCCTGGGCGATGGCGTTCATTTCGGCATGGGATCCCCGGCAGATTTCGTGGCGTTCCCCCGAAGGTATCCCCAGTTTCGTCCTCAGGCAGCCGACTTCTCCGCAATGAGGCAGTCCCTTCGGTGCACCGTTGTATCCCGTGCTGATGATATGATTGTCCCTTACAATCACTGCCCCGACCCGTCTCCGGAGGCACGTGCTTCTTGAGGCCGCCACCCCGGCTATCATCATGAAATAAACATCCCATTCCGGCCGCTGATTCGTCATGTCTCATCCTCCGTTTTTCCGTCGATTCCGATTATAGCACCCCCAAATATCCATTCCTCCCGACACTCCGGAGCATGTGGAGATTCTGCCCGGTATAATGGTATGATACTGACGGTTATTCCATCACCCGGACTTCCATTCCCGGGCAAAAAGGAGCCCCTATGCTTTTTTTCCGTGACGCTGACCGAAAAGTCCTCTCCTGGTGCTCCTACGACGTGGGCAATTCAGCCTTCGCGACTACCATAATGGCCGCAGTCTACCCTGTGTATTTCAAGGAGGTCGCGGCCCTTGGGCTCGCCCCGAACATTTCTACAGCCTACTGGGCCTACGCTTCGGCCGCTTCCCTTTTTCTGAGCGCCTTTTTCGCCCCTATCCTCGGAGCGGCGGCAGACGTAAAGGGGTCGAAAAAAAGGATGCTCTTTCTTTTCACCCTGGTCGGCGTTCTTTCCTCGGGATGCATGGCCTTCGTCGGCCCGGGAAACTGGGTTCTTGCCCTGTTTCTCATGATGGGCGGCACCATAGGTTTTTCAGCCTCCATGATATTCTACGATGCCCTTCTTCCTTCCCTCGTTCCGGTTCACAGGATTGATACAGTATCCTCCCAGGGATACGCCCTCGGTTATCTCGGGGGCGGGATGCTCCTTGCGGCAAACCTTCTCTTCATCCGCTTTCTTCCGGGAACCGCCGGGGCACGGCTTTCCTTTCTCTCCGTCGCACTGTGGTGGGCTCTTTTTTCCGTCCCCGTCTTTCTTTTCGTGGACGAACCGCCCCCTTCGCCGGAAGGGAAGGACCTGTCCGGAACGGCCCTGTTCCTGAAGGGCCTAGAAAGGCTCAGAATGACTTTCAGGGAAATCAGGCACTACAGAAACCTTTTTGTTTTTCTCCTGGCTTTCTGGCTGTACAACGACGGCATAGGCACCATCATCAGAATGGCCGCAATCTATGGGGCCACCCTGGGCATTCCCATGTCCCACCTGGTCGGCTCTCTTCTGGTCACCCAGTTCGTGGGTATTCCCTTTTCCCTCGCTTTCGGCTCTCTCGCTTCGAAAATCGGCAGCAAACGATCGATCCTCGCAGGGCTTTTCTTCTACCTCTGCATTACCTTCGCAGCCATTTTCGTCCGTGAAATATGGCATTTCTGGGCCCTTGCCATCGCGGTGGGAATGGTTCAGGGAGGTACCCAGGCAATGAGCCGGAGCTTTTTCGCTTCGATGATACCTCCGGGAAGAACAGCCGAATTTTTCGGGTTCTACGATATTTCCAGCAAATTTTCCGGCATATTCGGCCCTGCAGTCTTCGGACTCGTCACCCAGGCCACCGGATCAAGCAGGCTTGCCATCGCCGTTCTCTCCTACACCTTTATTCTCGGCATCCTTTTCCTCAGAAAAGTGAGAGGATGATATCCTTGCCGTTCCGCTGCAGACTGCAGTTGATTCCGCTTGTCGCCCTTCTCCTTTGCGCCATTTCACCCGGTCTTGAGGGGGCGACGGTGCTCGTATCCGGAAGCAGCCTTGTCAGGACAGTGGCCATAACCTTCGATGACGGCCCCCACGACATACTTACGCCCACGCTGCTCGATGTTCTCGACACCCTCGGCGTGAAGGCAAGCTTTTTTCTTGTGGGTTCCATGGCCGAAAAAAAGCCTGACCTCGTCCGGGAGATTCGCTCAGGAGGGCATACTGTAGCGAATCATTCCCAGACTCACAGGAGCTGCCTTGTCCTTTCGGCGGAAGAGCTCGAGGATGAAATCCGGAAATGCTCGGCCGTACTCGAAAGCGTTACGTCCGTTCCGGTCCGTTTTTTCAGACCACCGGGCGGAAAATTCGACAGGAAGACGGTGGAAAGAGTCAGAAAGAACGGTCTGAAACTGGTGCTCTGGGACATCAACAGCCGGGACTACACGGGAGTGTCTCCCTCCTATATAGCTAACAGGGCAGTCCGTAGGGCAGTGCCGGGTTCAATCCTCCTTTTTCATTCGGGAGTGAAGGCAACCATCGACGCTCTCCCGGAGATTGTCGCCCGGCTCAGAAAAAACGGGTTCGAATTCGTGACGCTGGACGAAATGTTTTCCGCCTACACGGCATCCGATCCATTCCTCCTGCGGGCAGCGGAAGGTCTGTTCCATACCATGTAAGGGAGATGAGTTCATGGGGGAGTTTCTGGTTATTTCAACAGGAGGGACGATTGCATCGCGGCCGGGAAGCCATGGCCTGACTCCGTCGCTTCCGGGAGAGGAACTTCTCTCCGGAGTCAGGGAAATGGATCGTTTCGGCCGTATCACCGTTCTTGATTTGCTCTCCAAGGACAGTTCGAACATGTCCCCGGAGGACTGGAAAATGATGGCCGCTTGTCTCAGGGCCGAGGAAAGCGAATATGACGGATTTCTCATCCTTCACGGTACGGACACCATGGCGTATTCCGCCTCGGCTCTTTCCTTCTTCCTTCCGGGTTTTTCAAAACCGGTTGTCATAACCGGATCCATGCTTCCCATGGGCGATCCGGGATCTGACGCCGAAAGCAATATACTTGAGGGTTTCGTCTTTCTCCGTGCCCTGGCGGCACAGGGACGAAAAGGCATCTCCATCGCCTTCCACGGACATCTCATTCACGGACCCCGGTCCCAGAAGATACTCAGCCATGACTCTACCGCTTTTTCCAGCATCAATTATCATGAACTGGGATGTATTCTGTCTGGAAATGCGGTTCTGGGAAAAGAACCCTTTCTCGCGGAAACCTACCCCGTAGATGTTTCTTCCCTCTCCGTGGAAAACTCCATTTTCCTCGTCACCCTGTTCCCCGGTTTCCGGGCACGGTACCTCGAACACCTCACGGAAACCCAGCCGCGGGCCATCGTACTGGAGGCCCTGGGACTGGGCGGAGTCCCCTATCTTGGCGAAAATCTCCTCCCGCCTATTGCGCGGTGCAGGGAGAAAAACATTCCGGTGATCATAACAACCCAGTGTGTTTACGGGGGAGTGGACCTGAGCGTGTACGAAGTGGGGAGAAAAACCCTGGAACTGGGTGCAATCTCGGGTAAGGACATGACCCGGGAGGCAATCATCGCAAAACTCATGATTACCCTGCCGACGACGGAACCTGACCGGCTGGAAGCACTTCTTCACAAGAATTTCTGCGACGAGATCACTCCCGAAAGGAACCTCTCTCAGGGGTAAATCGTCCGGAACAGAAGGGATGCCGTCTCCGGGTCAAGTTCAAGGAGTCTTTCGTACTGGGCAAGGGCCGAGGGGCGGTCTCCCAGTTCAATAAAGCTCAGCCCGAGATCATACAGAATCTCTGTTGAACCGTTCCGGAAAACGAGTCCCTGCCTGAGAATCTCTACAGCCTCCTCAAAACGGCCGGCTATCCTGTACGCCCGTCCCAGGGCACCGTATCCCTCCGCTTTTTTCGGCGCCTCTCGGATAGCTGCCATGGCCGAAGCGAAGGACTCGTCCCAGCGCTCGAGCCGGGCGAGGCTTTCGCTGTTTCCAGCGAGTGCTTCGACCGACTTGGGTTCTTCCGCGAGATACATTTCGTACAGCCTGACCGCTTCTCTGTGATCCCCTACCATACGGGAGGCATGGGCGAGCTCAAGGAGGGCGGGAGGAAAACCGGGCATCAGGTCCAGGGCCTGACGGGCCGAAGAGAAAGCTTTTCCAGGCTCTTTGTTGAGATTGTATGCCCTGGCGAGTTCCGCCTGGGCAGCGGCGTCCGCCGGTGCTTCCGCAGCCTTCAGCAGGGCATCCCGGAGTGAGCCGTGAGCCGTTTCGCCCCAGAACAGACCGGAGACGAGAAGAAATACAAGAACACACCATAGGCCGACAGAACTTTTCTTCAAATATCTGTTTGTCCTATTTCTCTCCACAGTTCATCACCTTCCAGGCACATGTTGACAAACGCTTTCGCGTCCATCTCCCTGCGAATCCCGAACCGGGTGAGTACGAAATCATACTTCACCGGGTCCTCCGGAATAAACTGCCTGAAAAGACCTGTTACCTCAAGGGCCGTTTTCAGGTCCGGACTTTTTCTTTTCGTCAGGCCGAGGCACGAGCACATTCTGAACATGTGAACGTCCATGGGGAAAACCAGGTTCTCCGGGCCGAGAATCTTCCAGCCTCCCGGATCGACTCCGTCTGACCGGACCATCCATTTGAGAAACAGAAAGAACCGTTTGCATGCGCTCCCGTCGCCGGGAGAGGGGAGGAGAAAACTCTTCCCGAGTCCGCCTCCGGCAAGGATCTCCCCTGAGAACAGCGCGGCCCCGCCCAGAAGGTCACCGCTCCTGCGGATGCAGTCTTCAAAAAAAGCGTCGAGACGGCCGTACTTCCTGAGTACTTTCCCAATTCCCGCAAGAAAAGAGGCCATTTCATCCCCGGATGTGAACCTGTGACGGAACCCTCCAAGGAGACGGGAAAGATCCCCTGCGGATGTTTTCATAAGAAATGTCCTGGGGGATGGCCCCATGACCGAAAGCAGCCTGTCCGCATTCCTGAGAATCTGGGCAACCCTTCCGTAGGCAATGGACGATATGGCAAGACCCACGATCTCCCTTTCCTCCACTGTTTCAAACAGGTAGAGTTTTTCCAGGGGATCCGGAGAAATGAATTCCCTTCGGTTCAATCTGAGGTATGCTTCCTCGAAGCGGGGCAGAAACCCGGCCAGATTTCGTGCCTCTTCGGACAGGGTATCCTTTTTCGGAGGCCTCACCTTCCTCATTCTCCTGAAAAAGCGGACTTCACTTCACCTGGTTGAAGACCGCGGAGGGGGCATTCGCAGGGGATTTTCCTTTTTTCACCCTGTGGTAGTTGGCATAGGTGAGAGGAGTCCCTTCTTTCAGCAGCTGGGCTTTCTCCACCTGGCCCACGATCAGTTTGTGGGTGAAAACGTCCTGCACGGAAAGCACCTTGAGTTCAATGCCGGCAAGGCTGTATTCGGTTACGAGGGGAAGACCGCTTTCCCCGATTTCATAGGTGCATTCGCCGAATTTGTCGAACTCACGGCCGCAGCGGAAGCCGAAAACTCCAATGAATTTGAGCGGGACGGCGTCCTCGAGGACGGAAATGGAAAACCTGCCGCTTTTTTCCACGAGCTCCGTGGTGTAATTGTCCCTGTGAAGACAGGCCGCCATGCAGATGGGGTCCGCGGTCAGCTGCATGAGGGCGTTGATGATCTGGCCGTTCTTTTTCCCTTCGTAGCTCGTACTGAGGATATACACCCCGTAATTCAGAGTGAAAAGGGCTCTCGGGTCAATGTGAGCGTCCATGGTTGACCTCCCTTGGATAAAAAATGAGCAGGAACCCTGGGTTCCTGCTCAATGATACACCAGATCCGCATTTCGGGGAAAGCCGGGAAACCGGCCTAATCAGCCTTTCTCCCCCCGAGTTCCTTGTCCAGCATGTATATGCCGTGCCTGCCTTCCCCGATCATCTCAAGCTTTTTGACGATCTCGTCGGCATTGGCCTCTTCCTCGACCTGTTCACTGACGAACCACTGGAGAAAGACCTGGCTTGCATAGTCTTTTTCGGCCACGGAAAGATCCATGAGATCATTGATCCGCCTGGTGACATACCGCTCATGCTCATAAGCGCCCTTGAACACTTCGAGAGCGGAAGCCCATTCCTCCTGGGGACATTCGATGGCCTTGTACTTAACCCGTCCGCCCCGCTCAACGATATAGGAGGCAAACTTCATGGCATGTTCCACTTCCTCTTCTGCCTGGACCTTCATCCAGTGGGCCATGCCGTTCAGGTCCGCCGAGTTCAGGTAGGCGGACATGGAGAGATAAATATAGGCAGAATACAGTTCAGCGTTTATCTGGTCGTTGAACGCATCTTCAATTTTCTTGCTTATCATTCTTAGAGATCCACCTTCCATAAACCGTGAATATTGCAATATTCCCTGCTCTTCGTGGGAGTAAAGGAGTCGAAGACAGCCTCGGCAGCCTCTCCCGGATTGAGGAATTTTCTGCAGATTCTCTCTCCGTCCATGATCTCGATGAACTCGATGTAATGTTCGTTTGTCATGGGGTGAGGAACGCTGCCCACCTTGACCTTGTTTCCCTCGACGACCGGCACATGCTTCTCAGTGGCCGAATCGGCTGATTTTTCCTCGAGGAGCTTCATCGGCTGCCCGCAGCACACAAGGTCTCCCCCTCCTACATGAAGGAGTTCAACAACATTGCCGCACAGGTCGCATTTGAACACATCCAGCTTCTTCATCCCGTTTCTTTCCTCCTTTTGACATGAAATGACGTTGTTGTTTGTAAACGGATTCATTATAGCATTAATTTGTTCTTTTCCCAAAGAGACCGATAGGTTTTCCCTTCAGAGGGACGGACCGCCTTCATTCAATGCGTCCGTCCGCCGATACATATAGCGGATATCCTGCCAAGAACGTCCTGGAGGCTGAAACCATGAAACCGACAATGAAAACGAACGCTGTTGCCCTTGTGTTTTCCCTGTGTTTTCTGTTTTCGGCAGAAGCGGGTGTATCGGGTAGAAAAACGGTGCTCCTCCTTCCCACGCTGAATTTCACAGAATATGAAATTTGGGAAAGCAAATTTTACCCCGTCAATGTCCTCGAACGGAAAATGAATGAACACCTCGCCTCCCTTCTGCGAAGGGATCCTTTCACCGATGTCCGTATCCTCGACGAAACAGGGGCTGAACGATGGTTCGCCGGTGAACGCCGCCCCGGAGACTACGCAGTCCAGATGGAGCTTTTTTCCGTTCTGGCCAAAGAACGGGAGGTACTCGGCTCCTTTGAGAAAGCGGATGTCTCTCTCCGGGTCAGAATATATGACGGGGGAAGCGGGCAAATGCAGGATTCCAGGATTGCCTCAGGAAAGGACAAGCGGTACACCTTCAATCCGGGAGACGACAGGCTGTATTTTCTTAACGCAAGGGAATACCCGGTGCTGGAAATACTCCAGACCAATCTTTTCAACCGTATACACAAAGACGGCCTCGACCTTCTCAGACTGACTCCCCCGGACAAAGGACAGAAAATGAGCCGGCCCACATGGAAGCAGTTTTCTTCCACATCACACTGGCAGGCCTTCAAAAACGCCATCGCCGATGCCGCTGGTGGAATATCCGGAATCAGCGAGGAAGGATTCGCCCTCACCGGCAGGATCATCGCCCCAACCGCCGATTCCACTGCAAGGAGGAGAGAGTACATCATCACCCTCGGCAGGGAAGATTCCCTGGCAGTGGGAGATATCCTCCAGGTGGTCCGGGGAGATTCCTACATTACAGTTGACCCGGAAAATCCGGTGGTCGTGGTTCCGAGGGTGGTGGGAAACGTGAAAGTCACGAAACTTATGGATTCTGAATCGGTTGTGGTACTGATCAACGAAAAATCCAGGGATCCCGTGCAGCTCAACGATCTTGTGAGAGCTTCGAGCTTCGGGACAAAAAAGGCGGCGCCCCTGAAATGAGAAGAACTTTCTGCTTCGGCACATGGATCATTCTTCTTCTCTGGGTTGTTCCTGTATTTTCTGATATTCTGCCCGCCTGGGGAAACGGAGTAATCGTCACCGAGCCGGAAGGATCGGCTTCAAAACCGAAACCGGCCAAAAAGACTCCGCCTCCCAAAAGTACAGCCCCTGTGGCCAAAAAGGAAATGCGCCAAATACAGGAGCCGCTTCCCAAAATAAATATTTCTCTCCAGCAGGGACTTGTTCTTTTAGAGCAGCGATATTTCACCAGGGCAACCCCGCTTCTTGAAAGGGCAGTCCTGGAAGAACCGGGCAATCCGGCTGCCTGGCATGCCCTCGGAAGGACGTATCATGAACGGGGGCTGTTTTCCAGAGCGCAGGAAGCGTACAAAAAAGCGCTTGAAGCCCACCCGGGATATCCCCCTCTTTCAAGGATTCTCCCATATCCTTCGGAAGACGGCCGAAAACCTCTCTGGGATCCCAAGCGGCCGGGGAGGATTGAGGTCCTGCCGGCAGCGGCAGGAGGATTTACAATCCTTTCTCCGGAACAGCTTCCGGCCCCTCAGGGCAAGGCCCCGTTGTACAATCCGCCGCTTCCTCCCGAGTCTGCGGAAAAAGAACCGCAGATACCTCCCGCCCCTGAGACATCTCCTGTTCATAGACAGGCTCATTCAGGAAGGGGTAACGCCAAATTGCATCCCTTTGTCCCGGTACGGATAGTGATAGCCCCGCAATCGGAAGAAAACGAAGAAAGAGCAGAGAAGGATATAGTGGAACCCCAGGCAGCGGCACCTGATACCTTGGGCCCGGCATACGTTCCTCCTGCTCCCCCTGAAGGGAAAACGGACTGATCTTCTTTCACCTCCGGCCTTTCCCCGATATAATGCAAGGGTATGAAGGCGTCTCCTCCACACAGGGGGGAGATTCTTCGAAAGGAGGACTTTGGGTTATGAAAAAACTGCCCCTTTTTCTTCTCGTTTTGATGCTGCTCTCTCTTACCGCATCGTACGGACAGGCGTCTTCTGTTTATGTCGTCGAACCTGTTCTCGTTAATCAGCCGGCCTATTCCGGAATGAATTTTTACGTCTACAGGCCCTACAACCTCCCCGAAGGATGGTACGTCACGTTTGACGGTTATCCGGTTGCCCGGACTTCCTCAGGAGTCTGGGTTTACGGCTCAATGAGCGGAAATGGTCTCGTCCGGACTGCGTATGTCGTCGGCTCGGTCGATCCGGCATCTTTCCCTCTTGCCCGGTACCCTGTTCCTGCCGCTGTTTCCTCCGTTAACCACGTTCAGGTTCTTTCCTTTGCCGGCGTTTCCCGGAACGAGCTTCTGCAGCCGGTTCCGCCTTCAATGCCCTCATCCGCGGGGATGATCCTTCCGACCTACATGCCTTCCTGGGCCGTGAATCCATCTTTCAACGCTATCGGCTCCTGGAGCCGTCTCGTGGACAGAATGGGAATTCTGGATAATCCCAGAGTGCCCATCGCCTGGAAAGGGGACCGTCCGCAAGCCCTCTTCGCATGGACGGGAAAAAGCTGGTACCAGATGACATCCTCATCCATTGATATTCCGGAACGGCCTTCCGAAATGCTGAAAAACCATCTGTACTCGCTCACAAGGATGGTCCACGGAAACAATATGCGCTGGAGCGACACCGATACTCCCCTTCTCGCCCACCAGGCTGCGGTATGGGGATATCTCTGGATGGGCAGGCTCTCTCCTCTGGCAGATAATTAGAGTACACGGAAAGGAGGCATTCTCATGAAAACCGGCAATGCCTTTTTACGGCCCCTTGTATCAATCCTGTCGGCGACAGCCTGTATATTTTTCTTTTTTTCTCTTACCGCCCATGCCGCTCCTCTTCAGCCTTTCACTTCGCCTGCGCTGATTTCCAAACCCGATTACCCGGACAGATTCACCGCTCCATTTGTTGAGCCTGACGGTCCTTCTCTGAAAACACCTTTCTTCCTATCCGGGGACGGATATCTGTATTCAGTCGATTCCCGGGGAGGACGAATCTATACTGTGCCTCTTTCATACGGACTGCCTGTTATGCCGGTTATGGTTCCGTATTTTTTTGTCCCTCTGATTCAGGAACTCCCCTGACCCTTCTCCGAATCGGGGGCAGATCCTCCGGGGGATGCTCCGCGATCGCTTCGCTCGTTCGAGACAAAAACGAAGGCTTTGTCATCCTGAGCGAATGCGAAGGATCTCGGGGGTGGGTCTCTCCAGAATCAAAACCGAGATCCTTCGGCCATGATACCGGCCTCAGGATGACAAACAAGGGCAAACCCGAGATCCCTCGATCGCTGCGCTCGCTCGGG
>JAHDLC010000028.1 GCA_018436595.1 Synergistaceae bacterium
TTCGCCCGTGACTGCTTTTTTTCCTTGTCCCAGTAGGAGACCGATTCATAGGCGTAGGTGATCCCGGAGCGTTTGTCCTTCTGGAAGACGATGCTTGCCATTGCCCCACCCCCTCGTTACGTATATATTATTACATAACGAGGAGCACGTCAAGTACTTTTGTTGTCAAAGTTCGATTTTCACTGGATTTATTGAGGCTAGCCAGGCGTTCTCGTTAGGTGTGGCCGGGAATCCAGGTTTTAATGAAGCCGTGAAGCAGAATAAAGCAATCGTCATGGTGAAGAAAATAAAAAAATCCGGGAAGCATCTCCGCCGAACTGTATTCTCAGCTCCCACAACCCTGCAAATTTACCGCTTCGGATTGCTGCAGCATGCGGGCGTTGAAAAAGATCCCGAACTGCTCAAGAAGGTCAATTGCCCGCATGGCTTTTCCCTGGTGTCCGGGAGGAAGTTTTCTCAAAAATTCTTCTACCGGTCTTTTACCGTTCTCATTTACGTAGAAGAGTACTCTCCATCGCATTGAGAAAACCCCTTTCACTCACTTAGGCGTATCATATCATATAAGATATTAATTGCAATGAAATTCATTGATTCAGGGAAAGTGAGGAGGGGCCTCGTTTTTTTATCGTCCTGAGCAATGCGATCGCGATCGCGCAGCACCCAAGCGAAGCGGAGGGAGCATCCCCGGAGGGGAAGGACCTGGCGTTACCCTTGCCCTGTCATCCTGACGGCGTGCTTTTCGCCGGAAGGATCTCGGCTTTGAATCTGGACTGCATTAGGGGCGAGATCCTCCCCTCGCTATGCTCGGGATGCTGCGCGATCACTTCGTTCAGGATGACAACCTTCTGTCGTCCCGAACCACCGCAGGGATCGCGTAGCATCCCCGGCCACAGAGACCGCCTCAGGATGACAACCCGCTGTCGCCCTGAAGCCCGTTCCCCGGTTTTTTGTCGTCCTGAGACCGGCGTTTTGGGCTTTTGTCATCCTGAGGGCTGTTTTTTCGTTTTTTGTCGTCCTGAGACCGGCGTTTTGGGCTTTTGTCATCCTGAGGGCTGTTTTTTCGCCCGAAGGATCTCGGTTCTGACTCTACAGTTGTTCGGAATGGCAGACCGAAAGCGAGATCCTTCGCTGCGCTCAGGATGACAACCCTCTGTCCTCCCGAGCGAGCGGATTCCTTCCCCCCTACTTCAGCCACTTCACCAGCTTCTGCATCCAGCCGGATTTCATCTTCTCCATCATCCAGTCCTCGGCGATCATCTTGTTGATCATGGACACGGACGGGAAGGCGTGCTGCATCATCATGACGTGGTACATCCGCTTTTTGTACTGGATGGCCATGGTCCATTCGTGGATGAGTTCGCTGGCTGCCTCGCCGACGATGGAGGCGCCGTGGATCCTGCCCCGGCCGTCGGTGATGATCTTGATGAACCCTTCGGGGTGTCCGTCCGCCACGGTGCGGCCGTAGGCCCGGAAATCCTTCTTCATGACCTGTATGTTCAGCCCCCTGGCGCGGGCTTCCTTCTCCGTCAACCCCACCTGGGCTATTTCGGGCTCGGTGAACACCGACCAGGGCACCACGTACCGCTCCCGCTTCAGCATGGACAGTGAGAAAGGCGACATCGCGTGCATGAGGGCCAGCATGCCCTGGTGCATGGCGGCGTGGGAAAGAAGACTCTGGCCGTTGCAGTCGCCCACGGCGTAGATGTGTGACCTGTTCGTCCGCATGTGGCTGTCCACTGTGATGCCCTTCTTCGTGAACTCGATCCCCGCCCGTTCCAGGCGCAGGGGCTCGAGCACGGGCTTCCGTCCGGCGGCCACGAGAATCCGCTCCGACGTCAGCGTTCCCTTGTCCGTGACGGTGACGATCTTCCCGTCCTCCACGGAGACCCCGGTGATTTTAGCCCCGTTGTACACAGTGATGCCTTCTTTGGCAAAAACGTCCTCCAGCACCCGGGCGGCCTCCTCGTCCCCCACGGGAACGAGATGAGGGTCCATGTGGGCGACGGCCACTTTCGTCCCGAGGCGGGCGAAGGCCTGGGCCATCTCCGAACCTATGGCGCCCCCGCCGATGATGGTCAGGGATTCGGGCATCTTTTCAATCTCGAACATGTTCATGTTCGTCAGGATGTCCGGTACGTCCTTCAATCCCGGAATGGGAGGCACAAAGGGCTCCGTCCCGGTGGCGATGAAGATCTTCTTTGCGGTGTAGCTCTCGCCGTCCACCTGGACCGTCCGGTCGTCCAGGAATTCAGCCGTTCCGCTGACCAGTGTCGCCCGCTCGAAGGCCTTCTGGAACTTCTTGTCGTTGATGCCGTGGATCTTGTCCCGGACCACCTGCATGGGGTCGGAGGAATTCAGGTGAAGCTCCCCGTCCAGGCCGTATCTTTTCAGATTGCGTGCGGAATGGAGGGCCTCTCCTGCCTTCAGCAGGGCCTTGCTGGGAATACAGCCGCTGTTCAGGCACTCCCCGCCGACTTTATGCTTCTCTATCGCCAGCACCGAAAGCCCCATGGCCGACCCCATGGCGGAAACCGCCATGCCCGCCGGTCCCATGCCTATCACTATGATGTCGAACTGTTTCACGTTCAAACACCCGCCTTTTTGAGAAAATTTTCATTTAGCCGGAAATATTATACCCCCTGAGTGTATTTTATTCAACCTGCAAAAACAAAACTGACCTCGTTTTTGTCGTCCTGAGGGAGGCTTTAAGCCCGAAGGACCTCGATTTTGCCCTTGCTTGTCATCCAGAATGAGCGGAGCGATCGCGGAGCATCCCCGAAGGGAGCGAGGGATCTGCCTTTGGTTCGAAACGCCCTCAAGCCCGAGATCCTTCGGCCATACCCCCGGCCTCAGGATGACAACCCTCTGTCCTCCCGAGGACTTGTTTTATTGTCGTCCTGAGCAACGCGAAGGACCTCGATTTTGCATTTGATTGTCGTCCCAAACGAGCGCAGTTGGCTGTCGTCCTGAGACCGGTGTTTTGGGCTTTTGTCATCCTGAGGGCTGTTTTTTCGCCCGAAGGATCTCGGTTTTGACTCTACAGTTGTTCGGAATGGCAGACCGAAAGCGGGATCCTTCGCTGCGCTCAGGATGACAACCCTCTGTCCTCCCGAGGACTTGTTTTATTGTCGTCCTGAGCAACGCGAAGGACCTCGATTTTGCCCTTGCTTGTCATCCCGAATGAGCGGAGCGATCGCGGAGCATCCCCGAAGGGGGCGAGGGATCTGCCTTTGGTTCGAAACGCCTTTAAGACCGCGATTTCCCCGGCTTCGCCGTTCGGGATGACCTCCTTCAGGGCCATGGATTAGGATTTACTATCGATGGATTTCTCAAGCAAGGGAAGGAGAGTACGATAATGAGGACTGAGACAAAAGAACGAAAGACACTATACAACCTCGTCAGGCAGCTCCCTCAAGAGGATGTGGAAAAAGTAACGAGTTATGCGGCCTTCCCTTGGTCTTTACAGGAAAAAGAAGATATGGAAGACCTCCGGGCAATCAGAGAAAGAATTGATGAACCTGCCATACCGTGGGAAACCTTGAAAAAAGAACACGGGCTTTGACGAACCCTATTTCTGCCGAGAAACAATACTTTCCGGTAATGATCTACTTCCTGCGGGAATATACCTGTGAACGATGTCCCACATCGACGGCAATGATAAGCATCTCCCCGTCCCTGATCTCCGCCAGCAAACGGTAATCACCTATCCGGTAGCGCCACAATCCCCGAAGAGGTCCCGTCAACGCATTTCCTGAAGCGCGGGGGTCCGGGCAATTTCGGAGATTCCGGTTGATGTAGCTGAAAATCAGGTGCTGTGTCTCCCTATCGAATTTTTTGATCTTCTTCGCAGCCTCAGAGGAAATTTCCACGGAGTAGCAACTCATAACTCCTCCTCGGAAAAACCGCACTCCTTCACAAGATCCTCAAACGGCACCGTCTTCCGCCTGCTTTTCAGCCAGGCTGTATAGACTTTCAGGTCGTAGGCGTCCTCGATCTTCTCAAGAATCGATTCCCGGGCAAACTGGGCAAGGGACATCCTTCGCTCCCTGGCGTATTCTTCCGCCGCCAGGCGTTCCTCCGGGGAAAGCCGTATGGACAGAGTTTTCTCAAGTGTAGCCATGATTTCCCCTCCTCTCTTTGTATTGCATCGTAGCACAAAACCCTGGACAGTCAACAATGAAACCAGTGAAAGAGTTCAAGGGCGGGATCCCTCGCATTCGCTCGGGATGACATCCTCCGTCTCGAACGGGCGGTGTTTCGCTGTCGTCCCGAGGACTTGTTTTATTGTCGTCCTGAGCAACGCGAAGGACCTCGATTTTGCATTTGCTTGTCGTCCCGAGCGAACGAAGTAATCGCGGAGCACTCCCGAAGGGGAAGGACCTGGCGGCGTTACCTTTGCCCTGTCATCCTGACGGCGTGCTTTTCGCCGGAAGGATCTCGGCTTTGAATCTGGACTGCCTTAGGGGCGAGATCCTTCACTTCGTTCAGGATGACAACCCTCTGTCCTCCCGAGGACTTGTTTTTTTGTCGTCCTGAGCAACGCGATCGCGAAGCATCCCCGAAGGGGAAGGACCTCGATTTTGCATTTGCTTGTCGTCCCGAATGAGCGGAGCGATCGCGGAGCACTCCCGTAGGGGAAGGACCTGGCGTTACCTTTGCCCTGTCATCCTGACGGCGTGCTTTTCGCCGGAAGGATCTCGGCTTTGAATCTGGACTGCCTTAGGGGCGAGATCCTTCACTTCGTTCAGGATGACAACCCTCTCTCGTCCTTTGGCCGGTGCCTCGTTTTTTGTCGTCCTGAGCAACGCGAAGGACCTCGCTCTTGACCCTACACCCTCAGGAATGAGAGATCCCTCGGCCATGGTGCCGGTCTCGGGATGCTAGGCCGCCCGTGATAACGACAAAGGCGCCCCGGGTTTACAGGCATTCGTCTGGTCCGCCTCCCTACAAAAAAGTGAGGGGCTCGCTTTCCCCCTCACTTCGTCCTTCTTCTCTATTGAATCAGCGGTGCAAGGCGCTTCCGTACCAGCCGCAGCCGGGCGCTCACCGCCTGTTGTGTTATGCCGAACCTCTCGGCTGCCTCTTTCTGGGAAAATCCTCCCGCCAGCAGAATCACAAGTTCCCGATCCTCTCCGCCAAGACACTCCTCAACCGCCCGGTCCGGAAATGACGGCTCCACAAAAACTGAAGGCTCCTCAGGCGTTCCTTCCATGTCTTCCAGGGGAACACATTGCTGCCGCCATTCCCTCCGGGCTGCGGCTCTCACCCTCGCGGGAAGCCGGTTCTTCAGAAAAAGGGGCAGCCGTTCCGGATCCCCGCACCTCGGGATCAGCTCCAGCAGGGCAAGGTATCCTTCCTGCACCAGGTCGTCGAAATCCGCTCCCCTCCCGGCGTATCTCCGGGCCGTGGCCGTCACGAGGGGCCGGAATCGCCGGAGCTCGGACTCCATATCATATTTCGGAAACCCCATTCATCCCTCCATTAGGCTATCCCAAGATGCATAAAATTCCGCCGGCCGTAGGGAATCACCTGGGTGAAACCTGCCCGCCGGGCAAAGACCTCCACCGCCGACTGTTCATTAAACGGGACCAGCACATCCGCCGCCCGTCCCTCCAGATGGAGGCTCCGCGACGCACCCTTCACCCGCCTGTTGTGGGACGGGCACCGATATCCGCTGCTGATGACCACGGGTTTTCCCCACTGGGCTCTCATGGACTCGAGCAGCTCCACCAGGAGAGGGCAAAGCCTCACGCAGTGGCAGCAGGGGCATTCGAATTCCCGGAGGCGGAAATGCTCCGCCACGGGAAGGTCATTCAGTCGGGTTGTTTTTTCTGCCATACATTCACCACCTTTATTGAAAAACGGCTTCGTGCCGGGATTGTCGTCCTGAGCAAGGCGAAGGGCCTCGATTTTGCTTTTGTCTGTCGTCCTGAGCAAGGCGAAGGGCCTCGATTTTGCTTTTGTCTGTCGTCCTGAGCAAGGCGAAGGGCCTCGATTTTGCCTTTGTCTGTCGTCCTGAGTATCGCGAAGGACCTCGATTTTGACTCTGGAGTACCTCAAGGGCGAGATCCTTCGGCCCAAATACCGGCCTCAGGATGACAGACCAGAAGCGAGACCCCTCCCCTCCGGGGACGCGATCGGCCCAAATACCGGACTCGGGATGACAACCCTCTGTCCTCCTGAGCCCCGTGCCCCGATTTTTTGTCGTCCTGAGCAAGGCGAAGGACCTCGGGGTTGCCTTTAAAGGGCCTTTACCCCAGATTCTTCGGCCATGGATCAGGCCTCAGAATGACAGAACCAGATCTTTCCTCGCCTTTACCCCTCAGGACGACAGCGTTCTCCCCGAAATTATGGCCGCATGCAAATCCCGGATTGCCAGGGACAGTTCCTCCAGGCGGCGTTCCATGCGTACCAGCAGAAAGGCCGCCACCGCCACGGAGAACCCGTTCTGCACCACCGTGGACATAAAATCCTCCATTGTTCGGCTCCCTCCTTCATATCAGAAAACAGAGGGGAGAGGACTCCCCCTCCCCTGCCGTCCCTACCGGCTACAGAATCTCCGTCACCGTACGGTCCACAAGCTCCGCACCGGCGATGGACACCAGCGCCTGGTCGAAAATATCGTTGTCGATCACCGCATCCATGGCGGCCTCTGCCTCGGCGGCGGAGATGGTCTCCTTCGCGTAGTTCAGCGACACCACGAAGGTCTTGCCGAGATCAGTCAGAAACTTCATCCGAAACGTCTTCATATTCCGTCACTCTCCTTCCAGCCCTAGGCGGCTTCCACGGAATCGGTGCCCACTTTCTCCACTGCCAGCACCGGATAATCAAAAAGGGAACCAAGGGCATCCGTCGCCGACTTCAGCGACGTGGCATCCACCGCCGGACGGATCCGGCTCATGGTCACGGACCGGACGATCATCTTGCCGTCGCCGCCGGTGCCGGTATTGAGGCGAAGCACTACGGAACTCTTCAAAGGCGAATACACTGCCATGTCAATTCCTCCCGAATTTCAAGATAGCCAGGATTCTTCCCGGACATCTATAAGAGTGCCCTCGACCTCTAATATATACAAATAGACATCATATTTCAAGATCACTTTCTTCCGGATTCCTTTCTGAAGCAAAAACATGAAGAACTAAACGAACAAAAACCCCGCCCGCCGTATATGATGCTATAATTTTTCCGTATATCACCCCAAAAACGTATCTAGGAGGAACTGCATTCCCATGACCGAAATCCAGCAGCCTGCCGATCCCCGAATTCCCTGCGGGAATGAAGACGAAATCGACCTTCTCGACCTGCTCATCGTTTTTGCCCGGAACAAATTCTTCATCTTCGGCACGGCTTTCCTTTTTGCCCTCACGGCCGCCGGAGCGACCTTTTTCATGACACCAGCCTACAAGGCTGAAACCATCTTTCTTCCGGCCACGATGAACGAAGATCAGCGAAATCCAGCAAGCTTCGTCGTCCAGGTTACGAAGAGCACCCCGGTCCTCTCCAGGATCGCTGAAACCCACAGCCTCCAGAAAATCTGGCAGTCCGAATCTCTGATGAAGACAATCAAAGCCCTGAATGAGTCCATATCCCTAAAGACGGACAAAGACTCCTCCCTCATCACCATGACCGTGGAGGTATCGGACCCCGTTCTCGCCGCCGACATGGCCAATTCAATCGTCGAAGAAACACAAAAACAACTTTTCGTACTCCATCAGGGGCAGATGGAGCAGGTGCGCCGGCAGAAAAAACTCCTTGAAACGGAAATCAAGGAGCTCCAGGCGAAATTCGCCGCCGGGGAGAGTGCCCTGAGCCGACTGGTAGACTCCTCCCCCCTGACCGAGGAAGAAAAAAAAGAATTGTCCGGCGGGAAGAGGCTCGAGGAAGGGATATCAACGGAAACAATCAAAAAATTCCCGAATGGGGGAGCCTCATACATCGAAGCCCTGAGAAACCTAAAGACCCAGGAAGAGCTTTATTTCGCCGTCCTGGGCCAGTACAGCAAGGTGCTCGAACAGGAAAAGGCGGAGCCCATCTCCCTCCAGATTCTTGAAAAAGCGTCGGTACCCGAGCAGCGCAGCAGGCCCCGCAGAACCCTCATCGTGGTAATGGCCTGCTTCCTCGGCGGGTTTATCGGCATCTTCGGCGCCTTTATCCGCGAGTTCGCCCGGAATGCGAAAAACGACCCGGCCCGGAAGGCAAAACTGGATGAACTCTCGGCAGCCATGAAGCTCTTCGGCGCCCGGAAGGACTAACTCCCCCGAAGGGGCTGGAATTGCCTAGATGAAAATCAGCAGGAATTCCCTCCTGATCAAATTCGCCATCGACCTCACCCTCGCCGCCGCCGCGTCGTGGGGGGCCTTTGCGTTGCGCCTCGGCCTGCCCATCCCCAAGCTCTACTCCAGGAGCGAAGTCTTCTACATCCTCCTCAGCCTGGGCATCAAGATTGCATTAATCCTCGGCTTCGGCCTCTTCCGGCAGTCATGGAGGAGCATCGGCGTCCGTGACCTCACCCGCCTCGGCAAGGCCGTCGCCGCCTTCACCCTGCTTTCCTCCACGGCGGCCTTCCTCCTGTCGCCCTACTACCGCATCCCCCGCAGCATCCCCCTCATCGACGGCATGCTGCTGCTTATTGTCTGGGGGACCGCCCGCCTCCTGGTCCGACTCTTCCTCGAAGGGAACGTCCGCAGAAAAGGCAGGGGCCAGAACAAGCGGGTCCTCGTCATCGGCGCCGGTGACGCCGGCACCATGATCGTCCGGGAGATGCTCCGCCATCCCGAATCCTGCCTCACCCCCGTGGGCTTCCTCGACGACGATCCTGCCAAGCAAAACACCACCTTCGTGGGCTACCCCGTCTTCGGCCCGGTGAAACGCCTCGCCGCGGTGGCCCGGGGCCAGTCGGTGGACGAAATCCTCATCGCCATCCCCTCCGTCATGGGCGACGCCATCCGGTCCATCCTCGAAACGGCCCGGAAGGCCGACATACCTGCGCGGATCATCCCCGGAATATGGGAAGTCCTCTCGGGCAAGGTCTCCATCTCCAGCATCCGGGACGTGGAGGTGGAAGACCTCCTCAACCGCGACCCCGTCCGGCTGGACCTGGACGAAATCGCCGGGTACATCACCGGCCGTGTGGTCCTCGTCACCGGCGCGGGCGGATCCATCGGCAGCGAGATCGTCCGGCAGATCCTCCCCTTCGATCCCCGGCACATCATCCTCCTGGGGCGGGGAGAGAACAGCCTCTTCCAGATCGAGCAGGAACTCCGGAACATCCATCACGTCCGCAACATCACCACCGTGGTGGCCGACGTGCGAAACCGGGAGCGCCTGCGGCGGATCTTCGAGGCCCACTCCCCCCGGGTGGTCTTCCACGCGGCGGCCCACAAGCACGTCCCCCTCATGGAGGAGAACCCCGAGGAGGCCATCCTGAATAACGTCTTCGGCACCCAAAACCTGGCCGAACTCGCCCTGGAGCACGCCGTGGAGGTCTTCGTCAACATCTCCACCGACAAGGCCGTGAACCCCACCTCCGTCATGGGCGCCTCCAAGCGGGTGGCCGAAATGATCGTCCGCTCGGCGGCGGAAAAAGCCCTCCCGGGAAGGGCCTTCGTCTCCGTCCGGTTCGGCAATGTGCTGGGCAGCAGGGGCAGCGTCATCCCCACCTTTAAGGAGCAGATCCGCCGGGGCGGCCCCGTTACCGTCACCCATCCGGAGATGACCCGGTACTTCATGACCATCCCCGAGGCCGCCCAGCTCGTCCTCCAGGCGGGAGGCATGAAGCGGAACGGATCCGTCTTCGTACTCGACATGGGGCAGCCTGTCAAGATCATCGACCTTGCATCGGACCTCATCCGCCTTTCGGGCTTCGAGCCCGGCACCGACATTGACATCGTCTTCTCGGGTATCCGCCCGGGCGAAAAACTCTTCGAGGAACTCCTCACCGCCGAAGAAGGCACGGAAGCCTCCCGGTTCAAGAAAATCTTCGTGGCACGGAACAACGGCCTCCCTACCGAACTGCCCGAACTGCTGGAAGAACTCCGGCAGGCAGCGCAAGAAGAAAACGGACGGGCAATCCGGGAAAAGCTGGGGAAACTCATACCCCATTGCCTGGTCTGCAGTGACGACCAATGAACAAAAAATATTACCCCTTCATAAAACGATGCATGGATATCGCCGCCTCACTGGGAGGATTGTTTTTTCTTTCGCCGGTCCTGCTGGTACTTGCGGTTTTCGTCCGGCGGAAACTCGGTTCTCCGGTCCTCTTCCGGCAACAGCGCCCGGGGCTGAACGGAAAAATCTTCACCATGTACAAGTTCCGGACCATGACGGACAAACGGGACGGAGAAGGCAACCTTCTTCCCGATGAGCACCGGTTGCCTTCCTTCGGGAAATTCCTTCGCAGCACCAGCCTTGACGAATTGCCGGAACTGATCAACGTTCTGAAGGGCGACATGAGCCTCGTGGGCCCCCGGCCTTTGCTTGTTCAATACCTGCCCCGATATTCCACCTTTCAGGCCCGCCGCCATGAAGTCCGCCCGGGAATCACCGGCTGGGCACAGGTCAACGGACGGAATGCCATCTCGTGGGAGGAAAAGTTCTCCCTTGACGTCTGGTACGTCGACAATTCTTCCTTCTCCCTGGATCTGAATATCCTCTGGATGACCCTGATGAAAATCCTTAAGCGAGAAGGGATCTCCCAGGAAGGACAGGCAACCATGAGCCAGTTCCTGGGTACGCGGAAAGAAGAATGACCTGCCCTCTTTATGTCATCGGGGCCGGAGGGCACGGCAAGGTAGTCATTTCAACCCTCCAGGAATGCGGTTTTTCTGTGGACGGTGTTCTCGATGATGACCGAACAAAGGTCGGAGACAGTCTTCTTGGAGTGCCTGTCATCGGGACAATCGATTCTTTTATTGCACGAAATGAACGAGCAAAGGCAATTTTCGCCGTAGGAAACAACCACACAAGAAAAATGCTCTCAGAACGGTTATCATCCGTTCCTGTGGAATGGATTTCCGCTGTCCATCCAAGGGCATGGGTGCACTCCTCAGTCAAGATAAGGGAGGGAACAGTGGTTTTTGCCGGAGCCGTCCTACAACCTGAAACCTTTCTTGGGGCCCATTGCATCGTGAACACCGGCGCATTGATCGACCACGACTGCCTCATAGGCGACTTCTGCCATATCGCCCCGGGATGCCGGGTCACAGGTGGGGTAACCGTAGGAGAGGGTACTTTCCTTGGTGCAGGCACGACAGTCATTCCGGGAAAAACCATCGGGGCATGGTCAATCACGGGAGCCGGCAGTACAATAATCCGTGACCTTCCGCCGGAAATTACGGCCGTCGGCACTCCGGCCAGAATACTATCGAGGTGACCAGAATGCAGCAGAAAAGAATCTTCCTCTCCCCTCCCCACATGACGGGGAAAGAGATGGAATATATACAGGACGCTTTTGAATCCAACTGGATAGCGCCCCTCGGACCTCACGTGGATGCCTTTGAAAAAGAGATGGCTGATTACGTGGGGTGCAAAGGAGCCCTGGCCCTTTCTTCCGGAACCGCGGCCCTGCACTTGGGGCTCAAACTCCTCGGCATCCAGCCTGGAGATACAGTTTTTTGTTCCTCCCTCACTTTCTCAGCTACGGTGAACCCGGTCATTTATGAGGGAGCCCTACCTGTGTTCATCGATTCGGACAGGGAAACATGGAACATGTCCCCTTCTGCCCTCTGGAAAGCCTTCGAGGAAGCCGAGAAAAACGGCAAACTCCCCAAGGCCGTCATAACCGTGGACCTTTACGGGCAAAGCGCGAATTATGGCCCTATTATTGAGTTATGCAATTCCTACAATGTTCCCGTACTCGAAGACGCAGCAGAAGCCCTGGGGGCCACCTACGGCGCAAAAAAATGCGGAACGCTGGGCAAGCTTGGTGTACTCTCATTCAACGGCAACAAGATCATCACCACCAGCGGCGGCGGGATGCTCGTTTCCGATGATCTTGATATGCTTGCTAAAGCCCGCTTCTGGGCAACCCAAGCCCGTGACCCTGCGCCCCACTACCAGCACAGCGAGATCGGGTACAACTACAGGATGAGCAATATTCTGGCCGCAACAGGAAGGGCACAGCTTGAAGTCATAGAGGAGCGGGTTGCAGCCCGCAGAAGAATCTTTGATACATACAGAAACGCCCTCGGCAACATTCCGGGAATTTCCTTCATGCCGGAAGCATCTTTCGGAAGGACCAATCGCTGGCTCACGGTGATGCTCGTTGATTATCAGACGGGAGTGACCCCCGCAGATATCATGAAAGCTCTGCAGGAAGAGAACGTCGAATCCCGCCCCGTGTGGAAACCCATGCACCTGCAGCCTGTTTTCGAAAAATACGCCTACTTCCCCCACCAGGAAGGCGAAACCGTTTCGGATGAACTCTTTGCCAACGGAATCTGCCTCCCGTCAGGGTCATCTTTGACTAAAGATGAGCAGGAACGGATCATTTCGATCATCCGCTCCTTGCTTCGGGGGTAGGAGCAAAAATGAAGATACTCTATCTCCACCAGTACTTCACCACGCCCTCCATGGCAGGAGGAACACGGAGTTATGAGATGGCCCGACGCCTTGTTGCCTGGGGACATGAAGTGCACATGATCACAACAGACCGCGAAGGGCGATTTGATCCGAAGCAAAAGTGGCATGAAACAGAGGAAGCTGGAATTCATGTTCACTGGACGCCGATCCCATACAGCAACAGAATGTCCTATGGCCAGAGACTGAAGGCTTTCTTCGCCTTTTCATGGAGAGCAGCAAGAAAAGCAGCCGAAATAGGCGGAGATATCGTTTTTGCTACCAGTACCCCCCTGACCATTGCGCTGCCCGGTGTATATGCATCGAAAAGACTAAAAATCCCCATGGTCTTTGAAGTGCGAGACCTCTGGCCGGAAGTGCCTATTGCTCTCGGGGCCTTGAAGAACCCCTTGACGAAATCAGCTGCACGGTGGCTGGAACGCTTCGCTTACAGGAATTCTTCCCATATCGTCGCCCTTGCTCCAGGAATGAAAGAACATATCATCGGCAAAGGATTCCCGAGCGAAAAGATAACCGTTATTCCCAACGGAGCTGACGTCGAATTGTTTAGTGTTCCCGAAGAAACGGGAAAAGTTCTCCGGCAACAGTTTGAATGGCTTGGAGATAGACCATTGGTTGTTTACGCCGGCACTCTGGGAATGGTGAATGGTGTCGGATTACTTGTGGATTTAGCGGAGGCAGTCAGCACTGTTTCACCTGACGTGCTTTTTGTCATTATAGGTTCCGGAAAAGAAGAAGACGACATAAGAGAATACGCTGCAAAAAAGAAAGTCATTGGACGCAACTTTTTCATGCTCGGAAAAATTTCCAAGGCCAAAATTCCGGAATGGCTCTCTGCTGCAACTGCCTGTGCTGTTTTCTATAATGGTCCCGAGATAGTGTGGAGAGACTCTGTACCAAACAAATTTTTCGACTGTCTTGCAGCCAAAAAACCATTCATTTCCAACATTCGTGGATGGTCTCAGGCAATTGGTGAAGAGACCGAGGCAGGCATCATTTTAAACATGAACGATCCACAAAATGCAGCGGGATCACTTGTGGATTTTTTACTCAATGATCATCGTTTAAAAAAAGCCTGCCGGAATGCGGAGAACTTGGCAAAAAAACAATTCAATCGAACTCTGCTCGCAGAAAAACTGGATTACATCCTCAAAGAGGTCAGGTTTTCCAAATGACAACCATCACCCATATGACTTCAGTCCACTCAAGGCATGATATTAGGATCTTTTCCAAGGAATGCAGAAGCCTTTCCAAGGCCGGATATACTGTTTGCCTTGTTGTTTCGGATGGAAAAGGAGATGAGGAAAGAGACTCTGTACGCATTCTTGATGCCGGGGAAAAAAGACACAATCGTTTTTTGCGAATGACCGAAACACTTTATCGGGTGTATAAGAAAGCAGTTTCAACAAAAGCTGACGTTTTCCACCTGCATGACCCCGAACTTCTTCTGCTCGTACCAAAGCTTCTAAAACATGGCAAGGTCTTCTATGATGCCCACGAAGACCTTCCGCGGCAGATTATTTGCAAACACTGGATACCTAAATTTTTCCGGAGACTTGCTTCTTTTTTTTCGGAGAAAGTCGAAAATTTTTATGCCGGAAAAGTGTCGGGGCTCATAGCCGCGACCCCTCACATCGCCAACAGATTTCGGAAAATCAACATCAACGTGGTCAATATAAACAACTACCCACTTCTGGAGGAATTCGCCGAGATCACACACAAACCAACGAATGAAAGATTTGCATGCTATATAGGCGGCATATCAATAGATCGCGGAATTCTGGAAATGGTAAAAGCAATGGAATTCATTGATGGGAAATTACTTCTTGCAGGCAGATTTACCAACATTGCAGAACGCGAACTAGTCCAACACCTCCCTGGTTGGGAAAAGGTAGTTGAATTGGGTTTTTGTGATCGTCAAAAAGTTTGGGATGTTCTTGCTTCGGCAAAAGTGGGATTAGCACTGTTTCATCCTGTTCCCAACCATACTGACGCTCAACCCAATAAACTTTTCGAATATATGGCATCAGGCCTTCCAGTAATCATCTCTGATTTTCCCTTATGGAAGGAGATAGTCGATTCTGCTCAATGTGGCATATATTTAGATCCATTCAACATTCGGGAAATTGCAGATGTTGTAAATTATTTTTTTGATCACGATGCACTAGCTACAAAGATGGGGGAAGCAGGGCGAATTGCAGCTAAATCAACATATAACTGGAACAATGAACAACAAAAACTAATTTCCTTTTTTTCACCCTTTACTCATACCAATTTTGTTGATCACGAAATAACTTGATCGAATCGAAATACGGGAGGAGAAAATGTTTTTTTCTGACAATAACAAGATTACAAGAGAGCCAAGAGCCTTCACAATTGCAAGGAGAAAGAAATTCCTTCTCTTAACTTACATTGCATTCTATATATTGTTTTTTTGCCGTTCTTCAATTTCGAGCGCTATGGAATCATCTTCCTTTGATTTGCCAATGCCCTCAAAGTATGCACTGGAAGGGACATCTACAGAATATGCTTCAAAAGGTCGCAACTCTATTGATGAAAATGGTGTTCTTGTTTTTGATTATGGCAAAGCCTACAACAATCTCGGGAAATGGCACAATCCGTTCTTTATAGCAAGATATGCCCACATGCTCTACAATGAGTGGCATAATTCTGGATACAAAGACAACGAATTAAAAAATAAATTTCTTGCTCAAGCATATTTCCTTCTTTCATCTAATGTTGGAGGGCTAAACGGAACCGCACGCTGGGAATACCCGTTTGAAAACACCTACTTCGGAATTGACTCTGGTTGGATATCTGGAATTGGTCAATCACACATCGCCGGAGTTTTATTCAGAGCATACAAAATTACAGGAGAGAGAAGTTTTGCAGACATTGCTCAAAAAGCCATTCGAGTTTATTTTATCCCAATGTCTTCAGGCGGGGTTATAACCGACAACGAAAATGGCTTGTGGATCCAAGAAGTTGCAAGCATTGGAGCTAAACCGTTTTATATTCTAAACGGACATATTACTGGTTTATTAGGGCTTATTGATGTGGACTATCTTTTTCCTGATCAGCAACTTCATGAGATCGTAAATCGTGGCATTAGCGCTGTACGTGATAACATTTTTAAATTTGACGCCGGTTTTTCTTCTTTTTATTCACTTGAAATCAAGGAGAATGAACCAGCAAAAATTGCCCCAAGAAAAGGATACAACAGCATTCATGCCTGGCAACTCGAAGAACTTTTTAAAATCACAGGAGATCCTATTTTTTCTAAAGCAGCGCGCCTTTTCAAAGCCTACGACGAAATAAACGATTTCAGAAAAGCCAAGGGTTCAACGAACCCGTCCAAGCATGGTCCTTCAGAAGCTGCAGGTTGGTACGGAAATCGCTACTGGTCGTATAACGAATTCCCATCATTCTTCGAGGTCCACATGACTTCAGAAGAACCTCTGGACGGCATTTTCATTGGAGGCCATTTTCAAAAAGCATCTCCGCGTGCATTCAGTGTTTCTATACTCAAAGGAAATGATTGGGAAATGATATGGGAAACTGAAAACAATCAACAAAGGGACATTTATCTATCTTTTGCAAATCCGGTTTTTGCCTCTGCAATACGATTGGACATATTCAGTGACAACGGGAATAGGAATGTTGCGCTCGATGCAGTTATGCCAGTAAGGTCACTGAATAGATCCCAAAGTGACCATAAGAATCCAGTTGCAGTTGTCCAGGCATTTCCCCTTGAACCTGGGTTTCGAAAAGAGAATGCTATTTTTTTCCTTAAACAATGAAAAACAAGGACACCATTCATTTTAAACTCAATACATACAAATGTAGTCATTAATCCACTTTTTCTGTTTTCATCTTTTTTAAGGAAGGAAGAGCAAATGAGAAATCCGGCAAATTCCTCAAACACTGCATTTCTTTCATCAGATCTTCTCCAAAATGGAAACAGGAAGAGTATCACCCTTTTAAAAGACTCGCTATTTTGCATTTTTTGCTTTATTTTAATCAAATTAGCAATTGATTTTTCTTATGTTTATTTTGTTTCACCTCTCTATGCTTATGCGGGACTTTTAACTGACATCAACGTTCTCAAGTTAGCGGAATCATATCTTTTAGTTTTTCTCTTGGGCTTGTACTACCCCAAGAATTTGCGAATACCTTCGGATTTTCTTTTATTCTTTTTTTACCTGACTCTTTTTATCCCAATGGCTTCCATTTATGCCCTTAAAAACGGAAATTCTTTATTTTTCTATGCCATCTGTTTTTGTTTTGTTTTAATGAAGTCAGGAAGAAAACTCGCCAGTTGGTTTCGAATTCCAACCGTTAAATCGGGAAGGAAAATTTTCATTGCTTTTGCTTTTTTAGCGATTTTAGGTATGTTTTCTTTGATTTTTGCCCGAGGGGGAATGTCATCATTCAACTTAAACATCTGGAAAGTTTATGAATTACGACGAGTTGCAGGAGCCACGATCTACAGCGGGGCATTTGCCTATATAATGCCTCTCGTCGGAAAAGTCCTTTTGCCTTCTTTGTTTGCCTATTGCTTATGGAAGAGCAAAAAGACTGGTGCGTTGCTGCTTCTTTTCCTCGAGATCCTTTATTTCGGGTTCACACATCATAAAACGATGCTCCTTTACCCATTCCTAAGCCTGGGTATATTCTTTTTCTTTAAAACCAGCAATCCATTGCGCAAAATTCTCTCTGCTTTCATTTTCCTCCTCCTTTCCAGCATCATTCTCTTCGCTGTTTTTGACTCAATTACAATGCTCACTCTATTTATCCGGAGGGCCCTTTTTGTAACTGCTGACCTTCATTTCGTATACTATGACTTCTTTCGCGATTTCGGGCAGATTTTCATGTCAAACAGCATACTATCAAACCTTTTTCCCTACCCCTTGGACATGCCTGTCCCAAACATGATTTCTCTTTTTTACACCGGTCACGATAGAACGTGGATGAACGCCGGTTTTCTCGCCACTGGCTATATGCATTTCGGATACCTGGGAATGTTTGCTTTCTCGCTCATTGCAAGCATTCTTTTCGCTTTAGTGGATAAGATTAGCAAAAATTCCTTGCCAATGTGGTTATCTATTTGTATAGTATTTCCTTCATTTATGAGCCTCAGCAGTTCTGACCTTACGACTTCTTTAAAGACACACGGAATTCTTCTCTCGTTGATCGTGTTATGGTTTATCAGTTCAAACAAGAGATTTTCAATTCCCAATGGATCACCTAGCTCCAAATGGATCCAGAAACACACTGCTGTCCAAAATAAATCGGAATCAGAAATAGCACCCTGAATTTCCAGGGCTTTGCGGAGCTGTTTGGGACAGATTTGAAAACAGGCCCCCTGTTTTCCTGAACCTCGAAAATTAAATCGGCTGTCCAACTTCCTACAGGCTGAATTTCAACTGTTCCGCCTCCGGCACAATGGGCGGCGTTTCATACGGCTCGTCCAGCCAGGCCCGTAAAGCCCGATAGGTAAAGAGGTTCAGCCGAAGCATGGTCGCCATGTTGGAAAAGGACCATCCAGCTTTGGATAAGTGATGCAGCCACTTGATCACCAGCAAGGAAACCAGGGCTGTCCAAATCTGGATGCGAAGGGCGTTCTCGCTCTCTCCTACGAAGGTTTTGACCTTCAGGTTCTGCTTCAGCGTCTTGAAGAAGAGCTCGATTTCCCACCGGTCCCTGTAGATCTCACTTATGGTGCTTGCCGCGAACCGGAGGTGATTGGTGAGAAGAACGATTGTTTCTCCTGTTTCAGGGTTCGCGGCCGTAATCCTGCGGAGGAGTTCCGGATATCTCTCCTCCATTCCCGTTCCGGTAAGTCGGACGATCTCGTCGGAAAGAACATGCTTGTTTCGGGGCAACGTTCGGACTTCCTTCACGGAATAGACGCAGTTGTCCTTCATCCGGGTGACGAAGAAGACGCCCTGATCCGTCCAGGCCCGAAACTGGCCGAAGTCCACGTACCCCCTGTCCAGGGCCACGATGGAGCCGGGCTTGAGGACAAGCTCCTTCGACAGGCGGCTGTCGTGGGTCTTCGCCTCCGTGATGGAGACGAAGGAGGGCATGTAGTCGTCATGATCCAGCAGTACGTGGACCTTTACACCGCCCTTGGCCCTCCGGAATTCCGCCCAGGGAAAGAGGGACAGGCAGAGGCTGATGGTCGTGGAATCGAAGGACAGCAGCTTGTTCTTGAAACGGAACTTCTTCTTGCGGCATCCCATGGAGCCCGTGGAGCGGAAATGATCCGACAGCTTCCAGAACAGCTCCTCGAAAAGCTCCGCTTTGCGATGGTTGTTGGCATAGGAGAGGGTGGATCTCCTCGGAGGTTCCTTTATCCCCAGGTGAACGAGCTTTCCGTTACAGCAGCTGAGGCCGTTAACGATCTCCCGGAGAGAATCCGCTCCGGCCAGATGACAGAAGAGCATGGAGATGAGCTGCGTCTTCGATCGAAATCCTTTGGCGTGACGCTCAGCGCCCCATTTGGCGACCAGGTTGTCAAAGTTCACTGCTGTAAAAATCTCAGAAAGTATTTGACTGAACAGGCTCGCAGGCTTTAGCATTAGTGTGAGGTGGTCCCCATCCTTTGGACACGAAACAAGCAGAAGTAACAAAGATTTAATGAAGGATGGGTCCGGTTTTCAAGATGCTTTTCTTTCTGCTCCGACTGGTTCTTTTCGCTCTTTGACATAAATATCCCAGGGTGTTCGGTAGCCCAGGCTCTGGTGGGGCCGCTCATGATTATAGAACATAAACCACCTCCTGATTCCATCAACCGCTTCGGTGACGTTGCCATAGTCGCTCAGGTACACTTCTTCGTACTTCAGGGATCTCCAGAGTCTTTCGATGAAGATGTTGTCGTAGGCCCTGCCCCGGCCGTCCATGGAGATCCGGATTTTTCTGGCCAGAAGAACCGAGGTGAATTTCTCGCTGGTGTACTGAGCTCCCTGGTCGCTGTTGAAAACTTCAGGTTTACCCCTGGCGAGGGCGCTTTGCAAAGCCGAGACGCAGAAAGCCGCGTCAAGGGTGTTGGATATCTCCCAGGAGAGAACATAACGGCTGTGCCAGTCCATTATTGCTGTGAGATAGAGAAAACCCTGCCGGAGGCGGATATAGGTTATGTCGCTGCTCCATACCTGGTCGGGCTTCTCAATGGCAACTCCTCTCAGGAGATAGGGCCAGATCCTCTGGTTATCCCCAGGGATGCTCAGTTTTGGCTTGGGGTACAGGGTTTCAATCCCCATAAGCTTCATGAGCCTTCCCACCCGCTTCGGGTTGACTTGGTTTTCAGGAGTAGAGAGCATGACTGCGAGCTTTCTTCTCCCGAGAAAAGGGCAGGACGTGTGGAGCTCATCGATCCTTTTCATCAAGTCAAGGTTCAGGGCAGTTTCCCCGGTCTCTTTGTAGTAGTAGGTGGAGCGGGCGAGGCCGAGAAGAGCGCACTGTTCTTTTACGGTGAGATCCGGTGAGTTGCGATCCACCTTCTCCCGCTTCTCACGAGCGGGGAGACAATTTTTTTTTAATCCAGTCAAGTTCGACCTTGAGTTGCCCTATTTGCCTGTGGAGTTCGTCCCGTTCCTCATTCCACTGCCGAAGCGTTTTTTCGCTCTTTCTGGAAAAAGCCTCGGGCACCATGGCAAGAGCGGACTTTTTCCAAAGGCTGACGAGAGATGACGGCACTTCGTATTCCCTTGCTATCTCGGCTGCGGTTCTGGTCCCCTTGATGGCTTCAATGGCGACGCGAGTCTTGAGTGCAGGTTCATATTTTTTCCGCATGGATGAATTTCAGCTCCTTTTCGTCCATCCTTCAAGACTCATTGTACCGCTTGTTTATTTGTTAACTTGGTGTCCAGTTTTTGGGGACCACTATAGTGCGCCCCCCTTTGCCGGTGCTTGAGGATTTTTTTGTGTTGGCGCACTAAGAATATCTCAAGGGCCGCTCTGGGGGCAATTTAATATTCTCAAATTCCTATTTTGGACAAGAGTGCCAGAAACAAATAAATTAGATAACCTAGTCCTGACATCAAGCACGCCAGAATAGGCATCAATGCCCCCCAAGAAAAAAGAAAGGATAGAGATACAGGCACCAGCAAGGCGGCCGCTACAAATATTTCCCTTAAGAACATAGGAAGAAACCGACTCACCCCCACACCAGCAAAGCGAAGAATAATCAAGAGGTATGCAAAATACACCATCATTTTCCCAATACTGTAAATAATAATTGGGTAATATATCCCGCCCGCAAGGTACCCCAGGTAAAGCGATGCAACTCCCAAAATAAGCATGATTCCCTGAAAAATCAGGAGATATCTCTGTTTGTTTACCACCAGAAGCACAGTGGAGACAGGAGATGATAGAAATTGAAGCAAAATAAAAGGTGAAAGGAAAAGAGAATACATTCCTGCGTTTTCCCATTCAGGTCCAAAGAGGAAGGGAAAAATCACCGGTGAAATTGTTCCCAGCCAAAGAATAGGAAAGATCCCCACTTTCAGCAAAACCCTGACAGTATTATGTGTTGTATCCATCAAAGTTCCATTTCTCCAGGAAAGACTTGCCCGCTGATAGAACACCTGTCCTATTGCCTGCCCCAAAAAAACGGTCGGCAGTTGAACAACTCTGAGGCTCATCGAAAACCAGCCCGTTATTTCCCGGGAGAAAAAGGAAAAAAGGAGGAGAGGCATTATTTGTATGCTCAAGATATTAAGCAGTGTCCCCCAGGGTTGATACAACGGAAAGGTCCTGTAATCCAGTGCTGCTTTCCCAAGTCCTTTCCTTGTAACAACTAAAGGTTCTTTTATTGAGGCTTTGAACAGGGACACTATTCCCCCTGCCATTCCTGCTATCTGCCCCCAAATCAGGCCAACCGGTCCTTCAAAAAAACCCAGAACAATACTCACAACTGCCCCCAGACATTTCTGCGATATTTTAGTAGTACCCAGAGCAGAATATGCTTCTTTTCTGAGAGCAAAATATGTCGTGATTGTGTACGTTCCGGTCGCAAAAACACCGACAGGGAGAAGCCATTTGTACCTTATCAGAGGATCCCATCCGAAATATGTTAAAAGCCGGGTTCCTATGACTGCTAATACAAGTGCAATAACAACCGCAAGCACTCCGTTAAGCAAAAGGCTCAGCACAAAAAGATCCCTTGCAGAGTTATCTTCTTCCGGGAGAGGAATCGCCAGGTGGTAGGAAAAACCAGAAAATGCCCCCAGAATGCTTAATAATGCTGTATAAACCGCCAGTACACCAAAATCGTAAGGAGTATATAAACGAGAAAGAATTGGGGTTACAAGAACATATATCCCTTGCCCCAATAAAGTCCCGCCAGCAAGAAGCGCCACTTTACCGTAGGCCGAGCCTGGAGAGAATCTTTGCAGAATATCAGAAAAAGCTATTCTTATTTTCTGTTTCAAAGCCAATCGTCGTCTTGCTGCAAACACCGGACTATTTTTTCCCCTGCATTCCCCTTGCCATAGACAGCCTCCCCAAAAGGCCATTCTTGCAGACATTTCATAGATGCCTGCAGTACTGATTCAATTTCCGCCTCCGCAAAAAGGTTCCACTGCACCTCCGTCAGTTCCCTCCACCCGGTATCCGGCATTACCACAACTGCTCTCTTACCGGCATAGTAGGCTTCTTTCTGATACCCACCACTGTCGGTCACCACGGCGGCGCAATCCTGAGTGAGGGACATGAGGTCAAGGTAGCCAATTGGTTCGGTGGTCTTTAAATTCTCCACTAAGCTTTGCATTCCGAATTCAGCAATGCGCTTACGAGTACGGGGGTGAAGCGGCAGAATGATTTCAAGTCCCGTTTCCTTTTTCGCCTGTAAAAGTCCCTTGAGAATGTTCCTGAGGGACTCCGGGTTGTCTACATTGAAATCGCGATGCAGGGTGGTGATAATGTACGTCCCTTCCTCCAGACCGTATTGTTCCCGTGTCTCTTTCGGGGTAAAACGTGGTTTCATTTTCAAATAGAGATCATACATCACATCACCTACAACGAATACACCTTCAGTAATCCCTTCTTTTTCCAGGTTTTTTGCAGCAAGGCCGGAACAACAGAAGAGGTATTTGGATATGTGATCAGTGAGAACACGGTTGGTTTCTTCAGGCATATCTTTTGGTTCCTGCCTGATCCCCGCTTCAACATGGGCGACAGGGATTTTAAGTTTAACTGCCGCTAAAGCCCCGGCAACAGTGGTGTTTGTGTCGCCATACACAAGTACGATATCAGGCTTTTCGTTCAGAAGGAGTTCCTCGAACTTGGTAAGAACTTCCGCAGTCTGTTTACCGTGAAGTCCGGAGCCTACTCCAAGAAAATAATCGGGCTGCTTCATGTCAAGCTCGTTGAAGAAGATGTCGGACATATTGGCATCGTAATGCTGGCCGGAATGGACAAGGATGTGGTTCCAGGCGTTCTGCCGGCGAACTTCTGCGCCGATGATCGCTTCTTTTATGAACTGGGGACGGGCCCCGACGAGGGAGATGACTTTTTTCATGGAGTTTTCTCCTATATTAAAGGCGAGAGGCGAGATTCTCCGCCCAAGATGACAGCTGTTATTTCGAGTAATTTTATTACTCGAAATAACAGCTGTCAATCAAATAGCGATTAATCAGGGGGTATTTAAAAAACATTTCAACTTTCTCCCAGTTCCCGATACCTTCAAAACAAGCTTGGATTTCCAAGAAGACTATGTTGTGGAAGCTAAACTTCTGTTACAGGAAGAAAAGGGGATACTTTCTAGATAGGATCAACACGGTAAATAACAAAATAGGCGTTTTTATAAACAGAAGGCAACAACAATCCTTTTGTCTTTTGCTTGTCCAGAACAACGTATCGGATTCCCTCGCTGCCGGCGAACTTCTTGAAATCATTCTCATTCAAAGAATAAAAGGCTTTCTGAACCTCTCTCTCAAACTCTCTATATTCTGGACTCACTGAGCTTTTGCCGTTTTCCAGGGATTTTAACAGAAAATGAGAAGGCTCTACACCGAGCAAACGAACTCTCCTCAAACCTTCATCGAAATTCAGCCGATTTCCGGAATATAACCAGCCTGTATGAATCCAGTCCCGGAAAGAGCCGAATTTTGGCCGCTGTGAATAGGCCTCCCAACCGTAGTTTATCCCCGGATCGACCCAAAAAAGGGAACCTGGTTCTGTATTCTCCTTCACCCATAACTGGGCTTCGTAAAACGCTGTCGCTTTTTCCAGGTTCCTCCAAGGTATCAGAGAAGCACCGCTTTTGAGCGCAGAAGTCACGTTGAATATAACACATAGAGAGACCAGGAAAAACAACCATTGTTTCTTTTGAGGAAAATTCTGTCGAGATATTCTGGGCACGAGAAAAATAGTTTCCAAAAAAATCAGCGAAAAAACAATGACGCTCAAATGACCTGTGAATGCCGGATGATTCCAGCCTGAATAAGAACAAAACAAAAGAAAGCCGGTCATCGAAAATGCCACGAGGATGGCTGTACCAATGCAAAAATCAATATATCGCTCGTTCTTTTTACTCGGTCGGAAATAATAGTCTACTCCACAAAGAAAGATGCTGAAAAAAAGAGGAAAACCCCATGTACCTTTTAAAAAAGGAATTCCCGAAGGTTGTCCGATTACCGGAGAGAGAAGGAGCACACAAGCGAGAAAGCGTTCGGCAAGATTCCCTTTTTTCAGACCATTCCAAAGAAGGTTCAAAGACAAGGGCAAACATAGTGCTAAAAGAAACATCGAAGCCCTGTGAAGGGAAATTTTGATTATGGTCGGGTTCGCTATGTACAACGAAGCGAGAAGTCCTGACATAGTTAGGATAAGGAGCGATACAAAAGCAAAGATCCACTTAATCTGTCCTTCCTTCGTAATCTCCCGATCACCCCGAAGGCTTAAGAACGCCAATAGAATTATCGATAAGAGAGGAGTAATTCTGCGAAAATGTTCCTGCTGAAAAACCTGAAGAGAAAAAGGATACCAATGCACATTCCCAAACCTGGACCAGTTGATCCAGTCTTCCGTGGACATCACTGGAAAATCCGTTAGAGAAGGAAAAATTATAATGACTGCCCAAATTAGGGCAATTGCCAACCCTGTAAAAGCACCTCGCCAGAAGTTTTTCGTAAGTATAACTCTCGGCTTCGACAAAGCAACTGCCCCACAGGCAAAAAAGGTGTATATGGCTATGGATGGATGAAAGAGAAAAATAAAGCCGACAAGCATCCAGCATTTTGTCCACTTCTCCCGGAAAGCATACCCTATCGCCAAAAGAGCACCAGTTGCCGAAAAACCATACATTTGGCCAAATGGTAAACCGGCAAAATCGCTGAAACGTGCGAGATCGTGGTTCAGGACATCCGTTCCCATGCCGAACAAAACAGTCAGAAAATGCACGATATTCGGCGCTGATGGCAGCAGACTGCGGGAAAAAAAATACAAAGAGAAAGCAAATAGAAAAACAGTAAGCACGATAATCATTCGCTGAACAAGCTCCGGGTCCAGCCCCACCTTATGAGCTAATTCATAGAAACGGAAAACAAGGGAATTTCCTAGCTCTTCCACTCCGTTAGGGAATCGGTTTTCAAAGGCCTGAGGGTTAGAGGTAATCTGAACATAATCAACCGGGGAAAAACCACCCACCGCGTTACGGAGAGTCAAATAGGCAAGGTTGCTCTTTGCGGAAACTAAGAGAAGCACCAGCATTCCCAAGAAAAAAGCCAATCGTTGAAGTTTCAGCCAACTACCGGTAGTATGTCGTGAAAGAAATTTATCCATGATTATCCCTTACACATCTATCTTTCCAGAAAAAAGATGCCGGCTGCAATCAGGAATACACCCAGAATCTTGTTCCAGAGAAAAGGCTCTTTGAGTATGACCACACCAAAAACAGCAATAGCTGCCAGCGTCATGCCGGAAGTAACAGGGTAGATGTTGCTGAGGTCGTATCGCGAGAGAAGAAAAAGGTAGAAAAGCAATCCGGTGCCATAGCATGCAAACGCAAAAAGTATGTAGGGGTTGAAAAGAGCACCCCAAAGGCCTCCGAGAAAATCTGAAAACCCTAAATTCCCAAGGCCGCTTAATCCCTTTTTCAGTGATATCTGTCCTAAAACGGCTATAGAAACGATTGCGGATAAGAAAATAAATTTCACTGAATACACCCTATCCTATAAAGTATTTTTCAAGCTATGTAATCCTCAAACGATCCTAAAGAAATGCACCTTGTTTCCGCTGACGCTTTCGTCTTCTCACGACATTCTTCAATGAATTTTTTGTGCTTTCACCAAAAAAAGCATGCATACTTTATAAATATTAAATTAATGTTTTAGGAAAAGACTATTCAGATATTGCGCGATTCAATGTCCGTTTCAAGAGTCTAATTCCAGCCAGATATGCAATGTTCTCATTTTCGCAATATGATTTTCTTGGATCCAGACGATAAGGTTCAGAATCTAAAATTGCTCCAACGTCTATCGTCGACGTAACATTATGGAGAATGGCCTGTTGTTCCCATGCTTCATCCTTTATCGCGTTCCAAATTGCACCCAATCCGCCGTAATCAGGGATTCTTGCACAATGTATATTGAATATTGGAATGCAATTTTTGAGCATTTCTTCGCTAATAATAAGTCCCGCACGAAATAGAATTATGCGATCGATTTTTTTCCATGTAAAAAGAGCCTGAAGATCTCTATTAGACTCTATTCTTGAAAGTATAGATGCGGGTTTTTCACCTTTTCGGAAATAAGAACACAAAGCCATCTTAATTAGTAGTAAACAAGAAAGTCTTTTTTTGAGTAGAAGGCGGAGAACACGCCTAATATCAGTTGAACAATCTACAGCAACCATAACATGCTCGCTAAGTGGTACTAATTGGTTAAGAGCTTCGCCTGCGAATTTATCATTTCCCAATATGAGTAATGTGTTCATCACCAAAGCCTCAACGAATTCAGCGTTTGTTTAATCGGCCCCTTTTCTGATTGGAGACCAATAGGAATGTTTATAGTGTGCATACTAGAATACTTTGAAAACTTGCAAGATATCTTTTGATTTTCATCTATTACGGCATAATTCCTTAACTCCGGCACGCTGTACTGTATCAGCTCTCCCAGATGCACATCCTTCGCCGCCATTGCATCGACCACTTTTTTCCTGTCCGGTACACGAACAACGTAGTGAGAGTATGTCGCTCCGTCAACTATTGGCGGGAACGCCCACCCTTCCGGCCGGTCAAGGTTTTCATCGTACCACTTTGCGACAGTGCGCCGACTTTCGATAATCATCGGGTATTTTTTAAGCTGCTCCAGTCCTACCGCCGCTTCGACATCGAGCATTCGGTCGAAAGCATCCGGGGGAAAATGTATCTTGCCGTCCAGGTGATACGACCTGGTCAGCCGGTTCAAAAGAGAGGTCTTTTCCTGAAGCCACCAGGTAAGGCCGTAGATTTTTTCGTTGAACGCAGCCATGGCAGCAGCAAGGTAAAGGCGCCGGAAAAACGGTTTGAACCAGGATGCCTGATTGAAGCGGTCATCACGCCACTTCCGGATTCTTCGGGCAAGTTCCCTGTCCCGGAACGTGAGCATGCCCCCGAAGATCGAGGTCATCATCTTGCTTATATTCAGGGCGTAAAGTGCCGTGTCGCCCGACGTGCCGACCATACGCCCCTTCCATTCGGCACCGAAGGAGTGGGCACAGTCCTGTACGATCCAAATTTTGTGACCGAATCTTGATTCGGCTGAGGCGACAATGCTCTCCAGTCTGCCGATGTCGAGAGGGTAGCCGAAAAGGTGCGTTGCTATGACAGCCCGCGTTTTTTCATTTATAGCTTCCGGCAGCAGGTCGAGGTCCATATTGTAGTCGAAGAGGCTGATATCGACAAACCGGGGAGTATTACCTGAGAGAATAATTGCGTGCGCCACTACGGAGCATGTATAAGCGGGCATGATCACTTCCGCCTCTTTTACTCCTACAGCCTGCAGGAAAGCAAACAGGGCGCTTCTTCCATAGGGAAAGGCAATAGCTTCGTCTGCGCTGAACGAACGGGCGAACTCCTTTTCAAAACGTTCAACAGCCCCGGTATTCCACCGGAAGAGAGCTTTTATCTCCTGCGAGTCCAGCCACGGTTTGAAGCGGGGTATCATGATGATTCCCCCTCGTCCTGAATCTGCCAGTACCCTTTGCTGGCCATGTGGATCGCAACAAAGTCTCCGCATTCTTCCAAACGTTTGTAACCGACAGGACCGAGGAGTTCATCGCGAACGAGCAGGTCTTCTCCCAGAATGAACGTCCTTCTGTTCTTCAGCGGCCATTCGTCTCTTTTCGTGATGAGATGCTTTACAAGCATCTTTTTCGCCCATTCGCGGAAAAAGCTGATGCGAAAGAAGGTGCAGCACAGAATCCGCAGAATCAGGAACTCCCACGGGGCCGGTAGGCGTTTCGGCATGGCTGTAACCGGCGCTTCCACCGTGATTTTTTCTTTTTCTAGTGATACAGAGTTTTCCGGACGGTACCCCTGTGTACTCCCCTTCTTGCCATCCGGGCTCAGGACAACAACGCCGGAGTCAGAGACAGAAAGCTTCCCGTTCCTGAAGTGCGACACTACCCCCCCCTTATTGGTGCTGATGATAGTATAGTGTCGCGGGCCTCCATCGAGAATGAGTCCGGCCTCCGGAAACCTTGTGGAGCAGCGGAGAGTAAAGGCGGGGAGATGGCGCTCCGGTTGATTGTCCTCCTCTATTGCTCCGTGGAGCGAGGCTGCCCTGCAGTAGGCGTTGAACATGGGGACAAGGTTGGGAGTGTCCATGCTGACAAGGGAGACCACCCGCCTCTTGGAAATGCTCTTCCGCATAAAGCTGCACAGAGTGTTGGCCTCCGGAATGGCTGGGGCAAGCTGTTCAAATCCTGCAGGGTAGAAAAACCTTGTGGAGCGGCTTCCGTAGTTTCCGCCGAAGGATCCGTCAGGGTGTGCGAAATTGACCAGAAACCTTACCGATTTTCTGAGAGGTTCCAGGAGTCCCAGGTCAGGGCGAAGAGCATGGACATCCGCGAGGTAGTAGGTACAAAGCGTCTGGTAGCCAGGGTCAGCTCCGTCGTACTCTTTGAACCAGCCTTCGGTGGACTGGCACTGAAGAATGGTAGCAAGAAGATTCGATGCCTTTTGCTCAGAGCGGAGACAGCCCGTGAGAGAGTGCCATCGAAACAGTGCCGCCGAGGCAGTGGCAAGATGGTTGGAGATGACGGCATGCGTTTCGTTCGATTTCCGGAGGAAGTCGATCATGGGGGCTATTGTCTCTTTCCATAAATCTTTCGTTCCCTCGGGCACGTCTTCTTTGAGAAAGTCGAGGGCGCAGAGGAGGTCAAAGGCAACGAGAGCTGTTACGCAAAAGGATCCTTCGTTGGGGAATGCTTCTTCCAGGCTTCCGTCCCGTCGGGTGAGTTTTGCGGTGGCGGAGAAGATGTCCTTGATGCGTCGAAGAAAAATTTCCCGTTTCGTGGCGTAGGGCCAGAAACCATTCTTCCAGAGGGCGGCAAGTCCATGGGCCGCTCCCTGCAAAGTGCCGTTGCCGAAATCGATGAGCCCCCAGGCCCAATGATACCTGTCTCCCATACCGCAGGACTCGCTTGTGGCATCCCGGTCGAAAAGGGCAAGGAGACGGGGCAGAACTTGCTCAACCTGCTCGAGGTAAGGATTGGACCGTGTCATCATGCACTGTCCCTTTTTTCGTAGATAAAGCGGATTATGAGATTCATGTCGAGCAGCGGCAGGAATGGGAACGGCCACAATGAAGTGTGCAGCCGCAAAAAACGGTTGTTCAGTTCGGCGACAATCTCGTCCGCAAAGTTGGGATGCTCCCAGCATATGATTTTGTCGGGATCAATTGTGGTATTGCGCTTCAGCCATCTTCTGGAGGTGAGGCATCGCCCTCCGCCCCAGGCAAGCCCTCCTTCGGCAGGTATTGCGCCGACGACAATGCCTCCGGCTCTGAGCACCCTGTGAAGTTCCGCCAGGTACGGAGCGAGCGGGTATATGTGTTCCAGCGAGTAGAATGAAACAATTATGTCGATGGTGCCGTCAGGAATCGGCAACGCGGCGGAATCCCTTTCCATAAGCATGGAGGAAGAAGAAACTCCCGCATTCGTCAGCTTCTGAGCCCCCTTATCCAGCATCTCCCGCTGGACATCCGCCAAAATATACCTGCCGGGATGTCCGCCCCGCCAATAGGCGATGTGGCGTATATCTCCCGGTCCAATTTCCAGAACGGTCTTTCCAGCCATTTCGATGCGGGACATTATGCGGTATCCGGCCTCGTTGACCAGAGTGCCTACTCCTGCACGCTGGTTGGCCGTGTAAAATTCGAGATATGTTCTGCTCCACTCCTGCCAGCACGGGTCATCTCTCCTGGCTGTCATCCCCCATTTGTTCCTGTTCCCCCAGAGGACAGAAGAAAGAGAATCGGGCAGCAGATTACGTACAAAGAGTTTTCTCACTGCCCTCACCTCCCAGACAGGCCAAAACGTCCATGAACCCGTCTTTCCATCCATAGTCGGGGCTCAGCGTGTGGGGATGCCAGAGAAGGGCAATCTGACCCCGCACTGATTCTACCTCACGTATCCAGAATGAGATTGATTCGCGCCGTGCCTTTTCCGTCATGGGGTTGTAGTCGTAAAAATGGGAGTCCATGAGGACGGAGGGCAGAATTTCGATATTGTAGCGTTTGCCGCTCTCATGATTGAAAGGCCTCCACCGAAGGGCGGACGATGCCCGAAAGCCGGGGCGGTCGTTGAACATCAGCGTGGTATCGAGTTCTATCCCTGCCTTTTCCAGGGAGATCAGCGTGGATTCCCATGCGAAACGAAGCCAGTGCTGCCGTGAAATCCTCACAGGAACACCGCAGGCGCTTTCCAGACGAAGCCGCTGCGCCTCCATCAACTCTGTTGATTTCCAGGAGTCGAAGGTAGGATGGAGACCGATCAAAGCATTTCTTGCCCGCAGCTGCTCAAACAGTCTTATGAAACGGGGCTCAGTTAAATCATACTGCGGATCGAACAGAAGGCGCTTGAGTGTTCCGGGACGATCATCGGCGGAGAAGTTAAAACAAGGACGCACGGCACCTGCAGATTCCAGGGCCAGAATCTCGTCGAAAAACCACCACGAACTTCCGGTCGAGAGAAAAAGTGCCATTTTTTTAATGTTCGAACCGGCTCTTCTCCACTCACCTTTGAAGAAAGCGCGGAAAGCGTTGAAACCCATAAAAAGGGATTGTTTCAATCGTATAGCCCCTGTTTTTTCAACAGCATCGACATCGTGTGTCATAAGAATTTCTGCCTCCGGCAAAGGACCAAAGAGTTCATTCTCGGGGCTGGCATGCAAATGGGCGCTCCACCGTCTAAGGAAAAGCACGATTCTGTTCGCCCATGCGTGGTCCCAGATTTGGCCGTTCCATCCCTTGAGTCTCAGGCTGTAGGAATGCACTGAACCAAAAGCTCTTTCCCACATACGCTCATGCCATGCCTCCAACAGCAGAAAAACAGCGAGCCACCAGTCGACCTCCTGCCATTGGGGCGTCCCGGTGCCGGGACAGGCTTCCGAAGGTATGAGCAGAGCCCCGCCAACACCGCAGTTTGCTGCCCATTCAGGAAGGTCGATTGAGACCAGGACCGGCTTGCACATCGTCATTGCACATTCGCATTCCTTTATCGGCAGGCTGGAGAGAACGGCACCTTTCTTCGGCCAGTAGCGGCCAAAGGAAGTAATTATGTGATGAACCATCTCTTTCCTGGAAGGAAGGCGCATGAGTTCAGTGTGCATCGATAAAGCTCCGGTGCCACAGTTCGAGACAGAGCGCCCCCCAGAGAGGCCGGGCTCCTACTCCGCTTTCCTTGATCATGGTTTCAAGGGCTTCTTTCCGGTAGATGCCTCTCTCCAGGCTTCTGCGCGACAGAAGGACATCTGCGACAAACTCTCTGACGGGGCCTTCTTTCATCCACTCTTTGAGAGGGACGGGGAAACCCATCTTGTCCTTGCGTTCGATCACCCTGGCAGGAAGCATGGTTCGGACCGCTTTTTTTAGGATGTGCTTTGTCCGTCCCCCCTGAAACTTGAGTGGAGGGGGCATTGTAGTGACCAGATCAACTATCCTGGTGTCGAGCAAAGGGACCCTTGACTCCAAAGATACGGCCATGCTTACGCGGTCTTCTATCTGAAGCAGCGCCGGAAGAAGAGTTTTCTGGTCGAAATGGGTCATTTTGTTGATGTATGATGCCGTATCAGGCCGGTTGAAGATTTCGCGGAATTCCTCGAACAATCTTTCTCTATCCAGTTTTTTCGCGAGATCCGGTGCGAGCAGGGAGGAAATTCCCGGGGTACGGTCCAAAAGGTGGAAGTAGCGGGCATCCATGTCTTCGAACAGGCCCTGAGACCAAAACTGCCGCAGCAGCGGAACGTACTCCTTCAGTACAGGGAGATGGGGAACGATGGTTTCCAGGGTGACAAGGTGCTTGCCCTCTTCCCGGGTCTGAAAAATAGCGCCTTTGAGCGCCTGCTCAAGGTAACCCACAAGGTACCTGGCGTAACCGCCGAAAATTTCGTCGCCGCCCTGACCTCCCAGGACAACTTTCACGTCCCTGCTCGCCAGCTTGCTGACGGCAAACTGCGGAAAGACTCCCGGCCCGGCGACAGGTTCATCAAGCATGTGGATCAGTTCCGGCATCGTCTGGACAAATTCGGAAGGGGAGGGTACCGTTTCGCAATAGGTCCCCTGAGAAAATGCCGCAATTTCTCGTGCATACTCGGATTCATCGTATTCAGGCCCCCCAGCGAACCGGCCATGGTACATGGGAACTCCCTCCCCCAAAAATCTGGAGGCGAGAACGGAAATAAGGCTGGAGTCGATTCCGCCGGAGAGATATGCACCGAGAGGAACATCGGATCTCAGCTGGAGACGTACGCTGTCCTCGATATTGGATCGCAGTCTGTCGAGGAAATATTCTTCTGTATGGTAGTGGTCTATCTGATAATTGGTATTCCAGTAGCATTCGTCAGAAAGAATCTGTGAACCATTGCCTACAAGCAGATGCCCGGGCTCAAGTTTGCGTACACCTTCAAAAAGAGTGCGCGAACCCAGACAGAACTGGAATGTCAGGTATTGTTGCAGTGCAAATTCGTCCCGCCGTGCAGGGACACCTGGATGGCATAACAGCGCCTTGATTTCGGAGGCAAAGATGAATTCATTTTCTGTACGGGCGTAATAGAACGGCTTTATTCCAAAGTGGTCCCTGGCTGCAATCCAGTCTCCGGTCTGTGTGTCGTAGAAAAAAAAAGCGAACATTCCATTGAGCCTTCGGAGCGCAGCTTTCCCTTCCCTTAGGAGGAGAAGGAGCAGGACTTCGGTGTCCGAGTGGGTGGAAAAGCGTACTCCCTGCTGCACCAGAAACTGTCTGAGTTCAAGGTAGTTGTAGATCTCTCCGTTGTAGTCGATAACATAGCGCCCGTCTCCAGAGAACATGGGCTGATGTCCGGATTCCAGGTCAATGATCGCAAGGCGCCGGTGGCCCAAAAAAGCCTTCCCGGAAAACACACGCCCCTCTCCGTCCGGTCCCCGATGACAGATGGAGTCCATCATTTCGGCCAGAACAGTCTTTCGATCTTCCTGAAGGAGGTGACTGGAGGAGAAGCCAACTATTCCGCACATGTTTTCTTCCGCACAAGGGCATAGATCATGAAGCCCGCATGGGCGTCAAGCCAACGGTGCACCCTTTTGGGGACCGGGAAGGGCAAGGCGCGAGCGGGGAAAAAATGAAAAAACATTTCATCTACATGAAAAAAGGGCGTTAGAAGTTCCATAAAACCGGATTTGCTGAAACTTTTTCCCAGAGGGTTGTCCGCACCATCATAAAGCCGGACAATTTCATCAACGTCCTTCTCCAGGAAAATTCTGCTTCTGCCTCGACCTGGAAGGCCGCCTCCAAAGAATGTCAGCGGGTAACCAAGCCACCGTAGATACGGCCAGAGACGGAGAAGAACATTTTTGTAATATACTGAGATCAGGGCAGTCCCTTCGCTCTTGAGAACACGGGCAATTTCTGAAACCGCCTGTTCAGTGTCGGGGGTATGGTGAATAACTCCCTGGCAGTTAACATGATCAAAAGAGGAGTCCGCAAAAGTGAGTTTTTCTGCATTCTCCTGTTTGGTTTCGGCAGCCACTTCATAGAGAGAACAGCGTTTTCGTGTCATTTCAAGAGCTGCCTCCGTCAGATCAGCAGCGGTTATTTTGTTCAGGCCACGCATGGCAAACTCCACAGACCAGAAACCGATTCCACACCCCAGATCGAGGATGTGCATAGCCTGGCCATTAGACCGGGGGGGGGGTAAAACCTGATGTCAAAAGAACCCGCAAAACAGTCGTCAATGTAGGTTCTTCTGTGTTCTTCGAAGAATTCATAACTCCCAGGCTGGTATGGGGACTCGCCCGTCCAAAGAGGATTTTCTTCCCAGAACTCTCTGACTTGGTGAATGTCAACAGACACGCTTCATTCTCCATTCGACAAAATCTTTGGGGACCGAAGAGCGCCAGCCGCCCCAAGGCCAGTGATAAAGGATTGTCATGACAATGTATCCAAGCGTGGTGACACTGCTGACCATCTTGCTGCTGCTCTGCTTCTGGTCATAGCGCAGAACAAAGGCCTCTTCTCCGAAACGGGCTCCTATGAGTTTGAGCTTGACCAGTTTTTCGAGGGTACAGGTGAAGCCAAGCCCCTTGAGCTGGATAAAGTTGTTCCCATAAAAAGCTATTGCCATTTTTATCGTTGATCCTCTATATGCGCGAAATCCGCACGAATACTCCTTCAACCCCTTGATAGGAAAGAAACACTTCATGAAAACATTCGCACACCGGCTGATGAAGGCCCTGTAAGCACTGACGCCGACCTGACCTCCTCCGGGAGCGAAACGCGAAGCTATGACAACATCATAGCCGCTTCGCAGTTTTTCCACAAGTTTGGGGATAAATTTCGGCTCGTGTGTATCGTCGCAGTCGAGACGTATGATCACGTCGTCATCAGAACATATTTCGGCTGCTCGTTCAAAGAGATCGCGGGATGTTTCGCCCAAACCCCTGTTGATCTTGTGCCGAATTTCCTCCAGGGGCATCTTTGCGGAGCAATCTTCAAGCAGACGTATTGTATTATCACTGCTGCCGTCGTTACAGACGATGATCCGATAGTCTTCTTTCATAGCATCCAATGCCTCTTTGAGTTTGGGCATGAGGGTGGGCATCGATTCTTCTTCATTGAAAGCCGGAAGCAATACTATGATCATAATGGATGTCCTCTTACAGGATACTTCGCCCTTTTACAGGGACATTACTTCCCGTTCGGGCGGATTCATACGCCGCCTGGATGATCTCCACGGTCTTTCTTCCTTCCCTGCCCGTGAGGAGAGGTTCCGCTTTGCCGTCAAGCACATCCAGCACATGGCGGTAGAAGGGAAGGTGCCCGAAGCCGTAGACACTGGATGGGTTGGTGTTGGCTTCATCAACCTCTTCGTCCATGGGGTCGGGGGCATCGAACTGCCACTGCTCTATTTTGTTGAGGGCTACGCCGCCGATGCGCACCGTTCCTTTTTCTCCAAGGAGAGTTATGCTGCCCTCGAGGTTCTTGGGGTAGGTAAGATTGGTGACGTTGATGCTGCCCAGGGCGCCGCTTCGGTATTTGAGGTTGACGGTTATGGTATCCTCCGCCTCGATCCTTCGGGCGAGGGTGGCGCTGAAGGCCTGGACGGATTCCACTGCCCCGCCCATCCACTGCATCATGTCCACGTAATGGGATGCCTGGTTGCTCAGGCATCCTCCGTCGAGTTCCCAGGTGCCCCGCCACTTCGCCTGGTCGTAGTAGTCCTGGGGGCGGGTCCAAAAAACATTGGAGGAGAGCAGGTAGAGGCGGCCGAAGCGGCCGGCCTCGAGGGCACGGCGCAGCAGGGCGATGGTCTTGTTGAACCGGTTCTGCTTGACGACGAAGTACCCCACTCCCTTTTCGTCGCAGGCGTTGATCGCCCGGTCCACGGAGGAGAGGCTGGTGCCGGCAGGCTTTTCGGAGAGGGTGTGGCGGCCGTACCGTGCTGCGGTCTCCACGTGGACAGGGTGGAGCCCCGAAGGGGTGCATATGGAGACCACGTCGCATTTCACTGCCTCGAGCATCGATTCCATCGACGGGAAGGGCTGGCAGCCGGTCCTTTCTGCCACGGCGCAGGCACGCTCCGGAACGGGGTCGCAGCAGGCAAGGAGTTTTGCCCGACCTTCCTTTTCGAGCTCAAGAAGTGTATCTACATGGTTTTTGCTTATCCGGCCACAGCCGGCAAGGGCGAATGTGTGCATGACTCTACCTCCCGAAAGGTTGTTTTTTGCGCATTTCTTCCAGTTCTTTCCCGCCTTTTTCCGTCAAACGATACTGTTGCAGACGGCTTTTCGGTTTGTCCGGTATCGTCATCTCAATCAGTCCGGATTCCAGCGCGGGAGCGAGGTATTTTTGCCGGAAGTGTTCAGCATTTTTCAGCCCTAGCCTGGCCTGAAGTTCACGCCTGCTCATTTCACCGTGAAACGCGGAAAGGAAAAGAACTTCCATGGCGACTTCCGTGGTGACTTCCATGGTAACTTCCGTGGTGACATCCTTTTTGTCCGCAGTCGGCAGATAGACAATGGTTCTGAAGATGTCCCCCTCCATTAGTTCCGGTATTCTGCCTCCGTATGTTTCACCGTATTTTGTAAGGTTGCGCACACCGGAACCAAGTTCGTCGGCACGGCCTATTTCCCTGAAAAACCTGGCAATTACCGGGTTTTTAGGGAAAGGAGAGAATGACTTGGGGTCAATCAGCCCGAATCCATGGGATTTATTGCTGTTTTCTGTGCGTACATCATCTTTTCCGATGATGAGCTTTGCGGGAAAGGGGTTTGAATATTCTCTGTGGATGAGGATGTTTGATGCTATTTCCCTGAATATCAGCTCCCGCAGGCTTACGCGCGTGTCACGTTCAAGATGGAAGGGGTCAGGCAGATGTTTTGCGATAAATGCCATAATCCTGTCGTAGCTGTCGATCAGGTTTGTGTGAACGACGTCTCGGTCATCGTAACGGTCAACATTTTTTATACGCAGGATCAGATCAGTGCGATGATGGGGAACTGCGGAAAGTATGGATTCGTCCTTTCCGAGCAAAAGGATACCCGCCAGGGTAATACCGTTTTTCCCCGTTTCAAGGTTCGTTTGATGCAGTTGCGCACTTTTTAACAGTTCCATATCATCCATGCGCATCCAGGGGTGATCCTTTCGCTGGATTCCCGCTATTTTCCTGACGCGGGCTATAAGGTCTTCGCGGAGATCTGCGAGTTCGGCATGGGGGTAGATACGGTTCTCCGAGTAGGAGTTTTGTTTTCGTATGTAAAGCTCCGCCACAGACCGGGTATTTCCCGTGATATCGATATCTCCGTCCTCGCTGCGGTCAAAAATCCGCCCTGCGCAGCGATGCACCTGAGAACTCTCGGGAACAAAGACCTGCAGGATCGTGACACCGCCCATATCGATTTCATTCAAGGCGAGGTAGGGCGGGGGACTGATTTTTTCCCGATTGTTCAAAGTCGAGGCAAATTCTCTTTTTATTCGGGAAATGTTTCCCTGATCAATTCCTGTAATTCTGCCGTCATCGGCTACTCCAAGAAGAATATTTCCCCCGTTCCGGTTGAGAAAAGCACATACTGATTGGTACACACTTTTGCTGAGAGCCCGCCCTGATTCTTTAAACTCAATGGTCAGACCTTCTCCCTTCCGGATAAGGCTGCGGATCCGCTCAACCTCATTCAGATCAGCGTTCATTTTTGCAATAAGGTTTGTACCATGTGACTTCATAGCAGGACGATGTTCTCCCGTTCTTTCCCACCGTAGACATTCTTTGTGTCCAGGACGAGGGAGGCGTGCTTCTCTACCATGCTGTAGTCCACTCCCTTTTTGTGGGCCGTGGTGACGATGACGGCGTCGTATGCTGCAAGCGCTTCAGGGGTGAGTTCAATTGATTTTCTCGTTCCCCCGGGGCGCTTCGCCTTGGGGCAGTAGGGGTCGAAGTATTCGACAACCGCTCCTTTATGCTCGAGCTCGTCCCAGACCTTGAGGGCCGGGGATTCACGGAGGTCGTCGATGTCGCCTTTGTAGGCCACGCCGAGGAGGAGGACCCGGCTTCCCTTCATGGGCTTGCACCGGTCGTTAAGGAGGTCCTGGAGGCGGGTGACCACGTAGGCGGGCATTTCGTCGTTGATGTCGCCGGCCATCTCGATGAGGCGGGTGTGGTAGTCGTGGGCCCGGGCCTTCCAGGTGAGGTAGTAGGGGTCGATGGGGATGCAGTGGCCTCCCACGCCGGGGCCGGGATAGAAGGGGACGAAGCCGAAGGGCTTGGTGGCGGCCGCGGCGATGACCTCCCAGACGTTGACGCCCATCTTGTGGCAGATGATGGCCATTTCGTTGGCGAGGGCGCAGTTGACGATCCGGAAGGTGTTCTCCAGGATCTTGGTCATTTCCGCTTCTTTCGGGGTGGAGACGGCGAATATGGGTGCCTGGAGGACCGCCTCGTAGAGTGCCTTGGCGTGTTCCGTACAGGAGGGGGTGCAGCCGCCCACGACCTTGGGAGTATTCTTGGTCTTATAAAGGAGGTTGCCGGGGTCGACCCGCTCGGGGGAGAAGGCGAGGTGGAGGTCCTTCCCCACGGTGAATCCCTTCTCCTCGAAGATAGGCTTGAGGATCTCCTCGGTGGTGCCGGGCCACGTGGTGGATTCGAGGACCACGAGCATGTCCTTGTGGGCATACTGAGCCACGGTACGGGCGGAGGTCTCCACGTAGGTCATGTCAGGCTGCTTGTAGTGGTCCAGCGGAGTGGGAACGCAGATGGCCACTACGTCGCATTCGGCTATCCGGCTGAAGTCGCAGGAAGCGGAGAGATGCCCGTTATTGACGAGGCGTGTAAGTTCCTCGGGGACCACGTCGCCGATATAGTTTTCCCCCCGGTTGACGGAGTCGCACTTTTCCTTCTGCACGTCGAAGCCGATGACGGTAAAGCCAGCCTTAGCCTTCTCCACTGCCAGGGGAAGACCCACATATCCCAGGCCGACCACGCCCACCCGTGCTGTTTTGCCGGTGATTTTTTCCAGTAGTGTCATTTGGGTATCATCCTTTATTTGTCAGTCTGTGTCTGTGAAAAATCTGCCGCTGGTCTATTTGCCGTTTTCTGTATCGAAGAAGACCTGGTTTTCGATGAGCTGCTCTTCAGGAACGGGCCGGAGAACCTTCGCGGGGGAACCCACGACGATCGTCCGGGCAGGAACGTCTTTTGTGACCACGCTGCCGGCGGCGACGAGAGCATCTTCTCCAACGGTCACTCCCGGAAGGAGGGTGGCGTTGGCGCCTATCCGGGCACCTTTTTTGAGGGTGGGGCCGCCGAAATGCTTTTTCCGCTCTTCGGTGCGGCCGAGGAAGTTGTCGTTTGTGAAGGCCACGCAGGGAGCGATGAAGCAGTAATCCTCCACGGTTGACATGGCGGTGATGTAGGCCTCGGTCTCGATCTTGCATTTCCGGCCGATGGTTGTCTTGTTCTCGATGGTGACGCCCCGGCCGATGATGGTGAGTTCGCCTATGGCAACGTCCTCGCGGATTGAGGCGAGGTCCCCCACGAAGACGCCATCGCCCAGGACCGCCCCCCCGTAGATGACACAGTTGGCGCCGATGGTGACGGCACACCCCAGAACGAGGGGGGGAAGGATACGGGGGTCGCCCGTGGTGGCTGAGAGGGACGCCTTCGCCGGCAGCTTGCCGAGCACGGCCCCGTCGAGGATTTTGCAGTTTTCGCCGATGCGGACACCGGAACGGATGACCACGTTGTGGCCGATCTCCACCCCGGGGCCGATCTCAACGTCGTCTTCTATGACCACATTGTGCCCAAGAGTCGCTGTTTCGGGAATGAACACGGTATTCGAAACGCTCATAGGATACCTCTCACCTGATAATTTGTATTCTTTGAGTAATTTTATTGCTCGTATTGGGGAAAGTCAATTTTTTGGGGTGTTGTCTGTCGTCGGACTGCGATAAAGTCATCCCAAAGTGGGACAGGGAAAATGTCATCCCTTAATATTCAGGGATGAGGAGTGAAATATTCTTGAGCATCAAGGAAGCGGGAAAGTTATCGGTTCTGGACAGGGTGATGAAAGGGGAAATAACAGCGGCGGAAGGGGCGAAGCGGCTCTCGATGAGCAAGCGGCATATCTTCCGGCTCAAGGCAAAAATCAAAGCGACAGACATCTCATCCCTGACCCATGGAAACCGACAGAGGAAGCCGGGAAATGTTCTCCCCGAAGAGATCCGTGCAATGGTACGAGACAGGGGGACGAATGAATACAGGGGAGCCAGTTATTCCCATATTTCGGAACTGCTCGAACGCAATGAGAACATAAAAATAAGCGGAAAGAGCGTCAGTCGAATTCTCAAAGCGGCAGGTGTGGAGAACAAGCACAGCCATAAGGCTCCGAAGAAGTATCGAAGCCGGACTAGGCGGAAGAGATTGGGCGAGCTTGTGCAGATCGACGCCTCCCCCTTCGACTGGCTGGAGCGGGGGGAAGAGTACTCTCTCCACGGGGCTATAGATGACGCCACCGGAAGGGTGCTTTCTCTGTGGCTTGAGAAGAACGAATGCGCCAGAGGATATCTTAAGGTACTTGAAGGGCTGCTGAGGCAATGGGGAGTACCGGGGGCCATCTATTCTGACCGCCATACCATCTTCTTCTCTCCGAAAACGGACAAGCTGACAGAGGAGGACGAGTTCGAGGGGAGACAGGCCCCCTTCACCCGGTACGGACTGAGTCTCCACCTTCTGGGGATAGAGCACATAGCGGCCCGTTCACCTCAGGCCAAGGGACGGATTGAACGGCTGTGGGAAACATGCCAGCGGCGCCTCGTGGTGGAGATGCGTGTTGCTGGGATACAGACGATTGAAGAGGCAAACGACTTTCTGCCCCGGTATCTCGAGCGTCATAACAGCCTCTTCGCTGTAGAGGCTGCAGAGGAGAGGACAGATTTTCTTCCCTGCCCTGAACCTGAGAAACTGAAGCTGGTATTGGGAAGCCGAGATGAAAGAAAAGCTTCTGCCGGGTCTGAGATCTCCTGGAGGGGAAGGAAATACCAGCTGGCAGATTCCAGAGGCACGATTATCCTGCTGGGAAAAAAAGAGAGCGTCACGGTAATCTGCGCCATGGACGATTCCCTCTATGCTCTTCGTACTCATGACGCCAATGGACCAGTATATGAATTGGTTCCCTTCGTGCGGACTGGAAAAGAGGAGAAAGCCAAAAAGCAGGCTCTGAATAAGGGAGAGGAAGACAAAACTCCTCAAAGCCCTTCACAAGACCACCCATGGCGTGGGACATGGAAGAGGAAACCAGCGAGGAGGCCTTATTACGATGATCTTGATTCTCTTGAAGAACCGATGGAAGATTCGGTGACGGTAGTTTATGGGGTTAAGGTTTCATGAGTAAAAACGAGACAGGGATGACATTATCCCTGTCCCATTTGGAGCCTTTAGCCTGGATTCCCGGCCACACCTAACGAGAACGCCGGGTTAGCCGCAATAAATCCAGTGACAATCGAACTTTGACAACAAAAGTACTTGACGTGCTCATCGTTATGTAATAATATATACGTAACGAGGGGGTGGGGCAATGGCAAGCATCGTCTTCCAGAAGGACAAACGCTCCGGGATCACCTACGCCTATGAATCGGTCTCCTACTGGGACAAGGAAAAAAAGCAGTCACGGGCGAA
>JAHDLC010000039.1 GCA_018436595.1 Synergistaceae bacterium
CCGGAACATCGGCGAAACTCACAGCATACTTCCCGGTGGGCACGTTCTCCACCACGTGGCCGCTGTCGAAGGTCTTCCCGTCAAAGGTCCACTTCGCTTCCTTCGGGCCGTCGATTGTCACGGAAACGGACCCCATGTGCCGGACGTATTTCCCTTCCAGCGCGGCTGCCCCGTCCTTTTCCACGGTGACCTCGGCGTCGGCGGGTTTGGTCCATTCAGGGACGTCTGAGAAAGAAACGGCGTATTTCCCGGTGGGCACGTTCTCCGCCACGTGACCGCTGTCGAAGGTCTTCCCGTCAAAGCTCCACTTCGCCTCGGCCGGCCCGTCGATTGTGACGGAGAATGACCCGGTCTCCGGGGGAACAACATCCGGGGACTGAACTGCCCCGGAATCCCCACCGCCAGCGGCTGGAATTTCCGGGGCTGCCGCCCCGGCAGCCGCCGCCGGAAGGTCCGGACTTGCCTCTTCAGCTGAAAGAGGCACCGCCTGGAATACCCCGCCCAATAGGATCAGTGATGCCACCAGGATGAATAAAGGCCTCGAAAAAACAACGCGCATTGGATGGAGAAAACTCATTCTCACTGCAAACCACCTCCGGATTCGAATAGTATGTGTCTGGTCCGCCTTTCGGGGCGCGCATCAAACCTTTCGGAAAGAAAACCGTTCCTTGCCTGTCCGAATTATTCTTAACGAGGTACCCCAAACATTCCCGCACGCGGTTGAACGGGGCGTTAAACTGCCGGGCGGGGAAAAGACCCGTTGTGGTGAAGTATAGTGCATCTCCGGAATTCGTCAATATTTCAAGAAAAGAGAGATAAAATCCGGGAAAGCCGCCCCGGAGATTGATCCCTCTCAAAAGCACTATTCTTCCGCCGGCAAATCGGCATCATTCCAGTCCCGTTCCGGTGCAGACCATGGAATGGAATGTCCTCCCCTGCCGTTCACTTCCGCCCGCGTCCTTGGCAGCCAGTCCGGATGTTCGATGCGAAGCCATTCCATCATTCTTTCCCTGACATGGCAGCGGAGGTCCCAGGCGGCTCCAGAATTTGCAGCGCTCATGAGAGCGCGTACCTCCATGGAGCTGGAAGTACAATCCGTCACCTGAAACGCTTTCGCTCTCCCGTCCCACAGGGGGGTTGTGCCAAGAACGGAGGAAAAGAACGCCCGGATCTCCTCCACGTCTGCGGAAAAGTCCACGTGAAAGAAGGCGGTGCCGATGATGTCCGCCGAAACGCGGGTCCAATTCTGGAAGGGCTTTTCAAGAAAATAGGTCGTCGGAAGGACGAGGCGGCGGGAATCCCAGAGGCGGAGGACCACATAGGTGAATGTGACCTCTTCCACCCTGCCCCACTCACCTTCAGCCACGACCACGTCGTCGATACGGATGGGCTGGGCAATGGCAAGATGGATCCCGGCGAGGAAGGTCGCCACCATTCTCTGGGCGGAAAGCCCGACGATGATGCCGGCAACGCCGACGGAAGCCAGGAGGGATGTGCCTATGCGCCGGAAATCGTCGATGCTCAGGAGTGCTATGGAGACTGAAAGAAAGATGATAAGGATCACCAGAAGTCTTTTAAAGAGGATGAACTGGGTCTGGATTTTCCGGGCTTTGAGGTTGTCCGCGGCGGAGATGTCGAACCTGTTCCTGAAGTAGACTTCGAAAAGACTGACCGCACCGAGTGCAAGCCAGGCCATGGATGCCACCAGGCCGATTTTCGCCGTTCTGAGGAGAATGCGGGAAGTCTCCGGTGAGAATTTTGCTTCCGCATAGGGGAGAGCGGCAATGAAAACCATGCCGAGCATCGCCACAAGTCCCGGCACAACGAGGTGTTTACGGATAGCTGCTATGGGTATGTACTGTGTCATGAAATTCCCCCTTTCTTTCCCCTTTTCGATTTTAACCGAAAGGAAAGAAAGGGGGAAGGCTACAGAAGCCGTTCGCCCTTATGCACGTATATCTCAACCCCTGTCCGCCGAACATAGTCATCTTCGAGGAAAGACCGGAATTTCTCCCTCAGCGGGGCAAGCATCTCATCCCCGCAAAGGAACTGCACCGACCAGTTCTTTCCGGGGAAAACGGCATCGTCCCATCTGGTAGCGTCTCCCTCGTTGTCTTTCCGGAGGACGTTCCGCCAGACCGAGTAGGTTGGAATCCCTATAGAATCAAGCATTTCGGTGATTTCCCGCCCCAGCGTTTCGCCGGCATGGATCCAGACCATGTTCATGAGTTCATCACCTTCTCCCTGAATCTTCCCTTTTTCCTCAGTTTTTCCTCGAAGAGGCTGTAGATCACCGGAACAATCACCAGTGTGACCAGTGTGGAGATCATGAGCCCTCCCATGACGGAGACTGCGAGGGGCTTCCACAGCTCCGCACCCATGGCGCCGCTCACAGCCATGGGAAGCATGCCGAAGAAGGTAGTGAGGGTTGTCATGAGGACGGGCCGGAGCCTGCGCCCCCCTGCGCTGACAAGGGCTTGCCGAAGAGGAGTCCCTCTGGCCCGGAGCAGGTTCACGTAGTCAACCAGCACGATGGCGTTGTTCACCACGATGCCCACAAGCATGACGATTCCCAGGAGCCCCTGGAGGGAGAGATAGAGTCCCGTCAGAAGATAGGCGAAAGCTACTCCCGTAAGGGCGAAGGGGATGCTGAACATGATGATGAACGGGTCAAGATAGGCTTCGTACTGCCCTGCCATAACCATGTAGACCAGGATCACTCCCAGGAGGACGAGAAGTCCCATCTGCCGGAAGGCGTCCCCCTGTTCACGGATCTGACCGCCGAACTCGACGGTGACGCCCGAAGGAATATCCATTTCCGCAACCGCTGCCCGGGCATCTTTCGTAACTTCTCCGAGGGAGCGTCCGTGAACGTTCGCCTCCACCACCACGTAGCGCTGCTTGTTTTTTCTCTGGATTTCTGGCGGTCCTGCCGTGTCCCTGTACGAGGCAACCGTGGAAAGACGCACCATTTTCCCCGAAGCTGAGGGAACCATGAGACGGTCGAATATCTCCCTGGAGTTGCGCTGTTCTTCCCGGAGACGGAACCGTATGGGGTAGTCGTCCTCTCCTTCCCAGTAGGTTTCCCCCGTTTCGTGGCCATAGAAATAGGTCCTGAGGGTTCCCGCCACGGCATAGGTGTTCACCCCCAGGAGGGACGCCTTTTCCCGGTCCACGTCCACCCTGATTTCCGGCCTGTTCTGTTTCTGGCTCAGGCTGACGTCCACGGTGCCGGGTATGGTGCGGAGAAGGTCCGCGATCATGCCCGACAGACGGACCACATCGCCGAGATCATCGCCGAAAACTTCTATGTTTAGGGGCTTCGCTCCGAGGAACATGGACTTGATGGGAGACGTGACAAGCACGTTGAGCTTTTCGATGCCCGGCTGGTCCCGAAGCCATGACCTGAGGGACTCCCCTATCTCGAAGGCGGTGCGTTTTCTCAGCCCTTTGTCCACAAGTTTGAGCCCTACGTTGCCGATGTTCGGTCCCGCCTGCTGCCCGGCGGCGACGGCGAACCCCTTTTCATCCCTTCCGTCGTAACCGAAGACGTTGACGGCTTCGGGAACCGTTTTCCGGGCATGCTCAATGGTGCGGAGTACCAGGCTGTCGGTTGTCTCGATGTCCGTTCCTTCCGGAAGGGTCATGGTGATGGTGATCTCTCCCGTGTCAGGGTCCGGGGAGAGTTCCGTTCCGATAAAACGGAATCCTGCAAAGGTGAGCCCAAGAAGAACCAGGGCGGCGAAAAACACCATTTTCCTGTTTTTCAGCGACCATTCAAGGAGTCCTTCGTATCCCCCTTCAAGCCGTCCGATAAATGCGTCTGTGTAGCGGTGGAGCCTGAGGCGGTCTTCCTCCCGGCGGAAGAAAAAGCTGCCCATCATGGGAATGAAGGTAAGGCTCACGAAGAGGGAAGCCGCAACCGCCGCAACCATGACCACAGTGAGGGAGGAAAAGAAGACGCCCACGAGTCCCCGGATGAAGGCAAGAGGAAGGAGCACCACCACCGTGGTGAGGGTGGAGGACACGAGAGCGGACTGGACTTCCGCCGTGCCGATGACACAGGCGACGGATCTTCGGGCCCCTTTTTCAATATGATAGACCACCTGGTCGGTGGAGACGATGCAGTTGTCCACTACCATGCCGCTGGCCATGGCCAGGGCTGAGAGGGTGAAGATGTTGATGGTGTAGTCCAGCTCTCCCATGAATATGAAGGTAATGACCAGGGAGAAGGGGATGGCGCCGCAGACGATGAGGGAAGCGGAAAGGCGCTTGAGAAAGATCCATGTAACGGCGAAGACCAGGATTATCCCCGCGAGGAGGGACCGAGTCAGGTTATTGATGGAATTAAGGATGAATTCGGAGGTGTTCATTCCGATGTGGTAGTCAACGTCCGAGGGGAATTCTTTCTCTTTGAGCTCCTGCAGCCGGCCGAGCACCGAACGGGAGACCTCAACTGTATTGGCGTCGCTGGTTTTGAGGACGGCCATGATGACCGCCTCCCGGTCGAAATGATAGCCCCTGAGATCCCGGTCCTTGTATGTATCGTCCACCTCCGCCACGTCTTCGAGGTGGACCGGGCGCCCGCCGGAAACTCCGACTACGGTCCGCCCGATTTCCTCCACAGAGGTGAACCGGCCGGGAACGCGGACATAATATTCCGTCCGGCCCTGCTTCAGCGATCCAGCGGGTATATTGAGGTTTTCACGCTCCACGGCGGCGATGACAGACCCAATTGGAATGCCGAAGGCCTCCACTTTTTCCGCGTCGATCCGCACCTGGATTTCCCGCTGCTCTCCTCCGTAGACCAGGACCTGCCCCACGCCGGGAATCCTGGAGAGGTTCTCCACCACCGTCTTTTCGACAAAATGATGGAGACCTTCCCAGGACCGTTCCGCTGTGAAGGAAAGTGTAAGGAAGGGGATGGTGCCGGAGGTTATGCGGAGGAGTATCGGTTCCTCCGCATCGCCGGGGAGGTCTCTCCGGGCGAAGTTGACGGAATCCCGGATGTCCCCCATCTTCACATCCAGGTCAACGCCCCATTTGAACTTGACGGACACTACGGAGATATTGTCCATGGACTTGGAAAAAATAGTATCAACTCCCTCGATGAGAGAGACCTTGTCCTCCAAGACTTTGGTGACCCGCTGCTCCACGTCGCTGGCGGAAGCCCCGGGCCAGGTGACAAGCACGTTCACTACGGGCGGCTCGATATTCGGCAGAAGGTCGAGCTTGAGTCCGAAGAAGACTATCCCCCCCACGAGAATGACCGCAAGAAAGACCATAAGCATGGAGACTCTGCGGTTGACGGAAAGTTCCGGGAGATTCATTTTTCCGCCGCCTTCACGGGGGTGCCGTCCCGGAGTTTTTCAGACCTGGAAGCGATTACTGCCTCCCTTTTCTCAAGGCCGGAAAGAACTTCCAGGAAATTATCCTTTTCCGCCCCCGTCTCAATGACTCTCAGCCGAGCCATGCCGTCGGAGACCACGTAGCAGACCGATTCTCCCGTCCCCGCCATTCTGCCCACTGCCTCAAGGGGGAGGCCGTACCCCTCCCGCACTCCGGTCAGGATCGTCACCCGGGCATACATGCCCGGAAGGAGGGAGTCTTCCGCGGAAAGGAGGACGTCCACTTTTCCTGTGCGGGTGACCGGGTCGAGAGAGGGATGAACCCGGGAAACAGCTGCCGCAAACTGCTTCCCGGGGAAGGCGTCCACAGTGACCAGCGCCTTCTGCCCTTCCTTCAGGCGAGGAAAGAGGTGTTCGGGCACACTCCCCGAGACTTTCACTTTTTCCCGTCGGGCGAGTATGAAGGCCGGCGACTGGGAAACGGTGTCACCCGGGTCAATGTACCTGGTGAGGACCACGCCGGAAATGGGGGCGGTGATGGTGTGGTACCCCAACATAATTTTCAGCTGGTTCAAAGCTGCCCTGGCCTCCTGGACCTGCCGGGCTGCCATCCGGCTCTCTCCCCGGGATCTGTCGAACTGCTGACGGCTGACCACCTGCTCCTTGTAAAGGGCAGATATGCGCCCGAAGTCGGCGGCGACGGTGGATGAAAAGCTCGAGGCACGGCCGAGTGCCGCTTCGGCCTGGAGTATCTGCTGGCGGAGCAGGCTGTCGTCCACAATGGCAAGAGGATCCCCTTTCTTGACGAAGTCACCTTCGGAAACCAGGACACGAAGAACCGTTTTGCCCGGTACCTTGCAGACCACGGCGGCTTTCTCTTCAGGTTCGATGCCTGCCGCAAAAGACACTTTGTCTTCGAAGATCACGTTTTTGAGAAAAACCGTTTTCACCGGGAGAATCTCCCGGGTGGGCGAGCCGCTTCCCGCGTTTTCCTTTTCGTGCCATCGGTAGATGATGAGCCCACCGAAAAGGAAGATAAACAGTAGAAGAGCGAGTATTTTTTTCATTCCGCCGCCTCCGTGAAAAAAGCTTTTCCTGTTCTTCCCATAGCCCAGTCTATTTCAGCCCTTGCTTTTCGGGAGTCGTACACCGCCTCCACAAGCTGGTTCCTGGCATTCGCCAGGGCTACGGCAGCGTCAAGCACGTCGATGTTGGTCCCAACCTGGGCCACGTACCGTTTCAGGGCCATTCGGTAATCCTCTTCGGCAGCAGCCACCAGGGCCTTTCCCACATCGATCCTCCTGAAGGAGGACTCGAAATTCGTCCGTGCGACCGAGATTTCGAGCTCGATCTGCCGCCTGAGATCTTCGGCCTGATGGAGAAGCTCTTCCGCAGCGGCCTTCGCTTCCCTGGCCCGGGAGGACGACTCCCCCCCGTCGAAGAAAGTCCAGGAAGCCTGGAGGGTTAACTTCCAGTCATCCATTTTTGAAGGGAAAAAGCTTTCATCCGCCCGATAGACCTCACCGAAAAGAACGACCCGGGGCCCTCCGGAAGCAACGGCCGCCTTGGCGGCAAGGAGGGCCGAATGCATGGCCCTGTCAAGGGCACGCATTTCCGGCCGGGAAGAGATGCCTTCTGCCACAGGATCGGAAGGCAGGGGAGAAAACTCCCCTGGAGTGTCCTCCGCCGGAAGGGTGAATGCGGGGCGGAGAGATGTTCCGACTGCCCTGGAAAGGCCGTGCCATGCCACGTCCACGGCGTTCATCGCCCGGATGCGTCCCAGCTCCGCCTCTGAGACGGAAACTTCCACCCGGAGGACGTCGTTTTTCGCCACCACGCCGTTCCGGAAGAGAGCCTGCACGTGCCGGAGGTGCTCTTTTGTCAGAGCGAGAGTATCTTCCGCCACAGAAAGCCTTCCCGCCGCCCGCCGCAGGTCGTACCATGCTGACGTCGCCGCCCATTCCACTCCCTGGGCGGTGCGCTTCTCTGCCGCCTCGACGCCTTCAAGGGCAAGCCGGCGGGAATCCACGGAATACCGGACGGCACCGCCGCTGTATATGAGCTGGCTCAGCGTCAGGGCAGCCTTCCAGGTGGTCCGGAAGCCGGCCTGGGCGTACCCGACCTGTTGTCCTTCAATAAAGACAGGATTAAACGGATCCTTGTCGGCAGTCTGATAGAGAAGGGAGACACCAAGCTGGGGCAGCGAAGCGGCGGTCGCCTGGTGTATGCGTTCCCGTGCCTGTACGATCCTCTGGCGGCCTGCTGCCAGAATCGGGTTGTTTTCAGCGGCCAGGGAAAGGGTCTTTTCCAGGGAGAGAGGCTCCGCACCGCTGGCCCATTGCCCCCGGGGGAGAACCAGGAAGAGAAGGTAGAACAGGAAGAGGACTCTACGGTTCATTGCTTATCCCTCCCAGAACCGACTGGATAAGGAACCGCCAGTTCCGCCCGGCTTCTTCCCTTGTAATCGTAAGCTCGATGTTGAGAATGATGCCGTTCAGGATGCCGACGAACATATTGACCAGGTCGCGGTGGCTGATTCCGAGGCGCGAGAGAGAATCACCGGGAAAAACGGCTTCGATGACCGAGATCACGTCATCGGTAATGGAGGCCCGAAGAGCGGTGACAAGCTCTATCATTTCCTCCCGGCCCCGCATCGCTTCAAGCTGCAGGTGGATAAAGAGCAGCCTGCATACAGGGTCTTCCGCGAAGAGATCAATAAGGCGCTCGCCGCGGGTGAGAAAAAAATCCATAGCTTCCCCTGTCGGAAATTCGAGTCCGGGAGGAAGAACAATTTCCTTGAGTTTCTCCGCCTCTTCAGCCACCACGGCCTTGTACACTTCCCACTTGCCGGGGAAATACCAGTAAACCGCTCCCTTGCTGACTCCGGCGTTCCTGGTGATGTACTCCATGCTGGTACCGTAAAATCCCCTGGCGGCAAAGCCCTCCCGGGCCGCCCTGAGGATGGCTTTTCTCGATTCTCTTGTTTCTTCAGCCACGATTATCCCTCCCGACTATTCATTCGAGATCACTCTACTCCATACCGAATGGTCGGTCAATAAGGGAGAGGGGGAGAAAAAAAAGGGACAGGCCGCAGGCCTGTCCCTGGAAACACCGTTCCGACTGTCCGATTAGCGCTTGGAGAACTGCCGAAGTCCCCGGGCACCCTTCTGGCCGAACTTTTTCCGCTCCACCATGCGTGAGTCCCTGGTAAGGAATCCGTTCTTCTTCAGAACAGGACGCAGTTCTGGATTGAGCTTCAAAAGAGCCCTGGCGATTCCGAGCCTGACTGCTCCGGCCTGGCCGGTAAGGCCGCCGCCGGTGGCGCGGACGAAAACATCGACCTTTCCCTCGAGTCCGGCGGACTTCAGCGGCTGCAGAGCGCTGAGCTGCCATGCAACCCGCGGGAAGTAATCCTCCACTGTTCTTTCGTTGACTTTAATCGTCCCGTCGCCGGGGCGAACCCGCACGCGAGCCAGGGCGCATTTTCTTCTTCCGGTTCCCCAGCAGTATGCTGTATTCTGCATCGAGTCTTTTCCCCCTCCTCAAAATTACACTTCTATGGCAACGGGCCGCTGCGCCGCGTGAGGATGCTCCGGTCCCGCATACACTTTGAGCTTCCGGTGGAGCTTGAGCCTTGTCCTGGGAAGCATTCCCTTGACGACCCGCTCCATGAGCTGCACAGGTTTCTTGTCCATCATCTCTCCGTAGGTTGCGGAACGGAATCCTCCAAGATACCCGGTGTAGTAATGGACGGTGCTCTTGAGCCTTTTGTTGCCCGTGAGCTTCGCTTTCTCGGCGTTGATGATTATGACGAAATCGCCGCAGTCAACGTGGGGGGTGTAGGTAGGCTTGTTCTTCCCCATGAGAATCTTGGCGACCTGGGAAGCAATACGGCCAAGGGGCTTGTCCGTGGCGTCGACTATGTACCACTGGTGCTCGACCTTTTCTTTTACGGCCATAAAGGAACGACTGTCCGACATGGAATTTCCTCCTTATTCTCTTTCCTGTTTCATTTTTCTATAGTCAAAGATCACACGAACGCCGATGGTGGAAGCGCCGCCCCAAGCATCTCGGGAACGTGGCAGGGGTCCCCGGGGCTTGCTTTCTCCGCCGACGCGGCGAAATGATGCATGTTCCGACTCCGGCCTTTTATTTTACACGAATAAGCCGGGGATTTTCAATCCTTCCCGGCAATCTTCCTCGTTTTGCCACGGGACGCCCGTCGATCTCCTTGATGTCCATGGTCATATCAATGGGGTTCGCGTGGGAAATGTAGCTTCCGACACCGAAGGAGTCGGCTCCGGCGGCCGAGAGTTCCCGTATCCGGTCGGGATAGAGCCCCCCGGAGGCGATAATGCGAACGTGCCTGAATCCGGCAAGGTCGAGACGGTACCGTATTTCCCGGACAAGATCCGGCGAAACGCCGCCCCGTTCGCCCGGAGTATCGAGCCTGACGGCGGAGAGCTTGTCTCCGAGAGCTTCGGCAACCCGAAGGGTTTCCTCCGCTTCATCCTTGAATGTGTCAACGAGAACGATTCTCTGGTCGCCTGAAGGCATGACCGCATCATAATGTTTTGCCAGGGCAACCGTATCCCCGACAAGAAGTACTGCGGCGTGAGGCACCGTACCCATGGGATCTATCCCCGCCAGTCGGGCGCCCAGGATACAGCTTGCACCGCTGCAGCCTCCGACACGAACGGCAGTCCGTTCCATTACCGGCGCCACGGCCGGGTGGACATGCCTGGCACCAAAGCAGAGCACGGGCTTTCCTTCAGCGGCCTCCACACATGCCCTCGCGGCAGTGGCCCATGAACTCGCACTGGCAAGCATTCCAAGAAGTACCGTCTCGTAGAGGCCGAATTCACCGTAGGGACCGCAGATCCGGACAAGGACTTCTTTGGGGGAGAAGGAGTCGCCTTCCCTGAGGGCTTCAATCTCCACGCTGCTGCCGCCAAGCAGGGCCATTACTTCTTCAAGGCCTGCGAATACTCCGTTTTTCCGTGCAAAAACTTCAGCGGTAACCGGGGCTGAAAGACGCCCCGCATCCCGGAGGACATCCCGGGTCTTTACAAAGTATACATCAGTTGTAAAGCCACCCATGATTTCTTCGTGGGTGGCGGAGTGAAGTCGTATTCCCTCGACAGCATACTTCCGGACATCCTCGAAGGAGTCAAGAGACCCGGAAGTGCCGCAGCGGTTTCCGGAGTTCATGTCAGCCTAGTAGAGAACAAGAATGATGGATGTGACCATGAAGAGACCGGTCAGAACCACGGTGATCTTCGTGAGGCCGGTGAAACGCTGCCACTGGCTTCCCCCCATATCGGCCTGGGTGCCTCCGCCGAATATTCCGGAGAAACCGCCCTGCTTTCTCTGCTGCAGGAGCACCACGCCGGAAAGGGCGATGCAGAGCAGGATGTGGATAATACCAAGAAAGGTCTTCACGTTGCGCACCTCCTAAAAATAGGAACCAATTCCAGACAAGTGGTTATTCTATCATAGATGTACAGGAAAGGATATCCAGCAATCGATATCCGGCCACGGCCCTATGGGAAATTTTTCTTTTTTCCCTGTCGGGTATATCCCCGAAGGTCTCCTCATACCCCCAAGGGCAAAACACAGGGTCATATCCGAAACCATTCGTTCCCCGGGGACTCCGGACGATTCTTCCCTGACACTCCCCCTCGGTGAGGAGGCAGATCCCGTCTGTCGGAAAATAGAGGGCGAAGGCCGCCACATACCTGGCATACCGGTCTTCTTCGTCGCCAAGGGCATCGAGCAGCCATTGTATCCGCGCCCGGTCGTTTTCCGCCATGCGGGCTGAATGAATGCCGGGTTTCCAGCCAAGGGCCCGCACCTCCACTCCGCTGTCGTCGGCAAGAGACGGGAGACCGGTGTGAAGGGCCCAGGCCCGTGCCTTGAGCCGAGCGTTCGCACCATAGGTGGTGCCTGTCTCCTCCACTTCGAGGGAGGCATGGTCCGGACCGAAGAGGATGTCCACTCCAATGGGTGAGAACATGTCCGCCACCTCGACGAACTTTCCCCGGTTGCCGCTGGCGAAAAGAAGTCCCTCAGGAAAAAGCGGTTTCACCGTCTTCAATCCCGAGTGCCTCCTTCTGGAATTCAATGATTTCAAGGGTTCCCACGGCGGCAAGGAGGAGCAGGCCAGACAAGTCAGACCCGGTGAAAACGGAACCTTCTCCTGTCCCCTGTATTTCCACGTACTCCCCCCGATGGTTCATCACTACGTTCATATCCACCTCGGCGGCACTGTCCTCACGGTAGCAGAGGTCCAGAAGGGGCGAGCCTGCAACCAGGCCCACACTGACTGCGGAAAGGAAAAACCTGAGGGGCAGGACAGGGAAGACTCCCTGTTTTTTAAGGTGCCGGAGTGCATCAAAGAGAGCGACAAATCCTCCCGAGACGGCGGCGGTTCTCGTTCCGCCATCCGCCTGGAGGACGTCGCAGTCGAGAATGATGGTTCTTTCACCAAGGGATTCCAAATCAACACAGGCCCGCAGAGAACGGCCGACAAGGCGCTGGATCTCGGTGCTTCTTCCGTCGGGTCCGCCCCTGGAAGTCGAGCGGGAAACCCGGACGGACGTGGACCTCGGAAGCATGGAATACTCGGCGGTTACCCAGCCCCTTCCCGATCCCCGGAGAAAGGAAGGAACTTTCTCCTCCACAGTGGCGGTGCAAAGAACCCGGGTTTCGCCGAAAGACGCCAGGACAGCCCCCTCCGCATAACGGGTAAAGTTCCTCTGGAAGGTGACGGGACGCAGTTCATCGTTCCGCCGTCCGTCAACCCGCAGCACCATGGAATCCCGGCTCATTGGGGGAGCTGCCATGGAACCGTAAGGTCCACGGGGGTCCCTTCCCCGGCAACCTTGCCGTTGACCAGGAAACGCACCTTGGTTAGAGGGGGAAAGTTTTCCGTTATGGTCCTCACCACGGTGGTTATGAACAGGGTACTCTCCTTTGCACCGAGTTTCGTAAGAGAGGAGATGAAAGGCCCGTTCAGGTTGAGAAAGAGGGTATCGCCGCTCCGGAAGACATTGAGCACTTTCATGTCGGGGGAAAAACTGCCCGGAACAAGGGAGAGAATCTTGCCGAACACATGGCGAATGTCATCCTCCATGATACCCGAGAGGATGTCCGTTTTTTCCGAAGCGATGGCACCTTCCCTGGGGAAATACACCGTAAAGGCTACTTTCCGTGCATTGACCCGGATTTCAGCGCTTCCGTCCTCGAGGACTCCCTTGGCTTCCTGCCGGTCGGAGACCACGTCCTTCCGCATGAGAATATCTTTTTTGTTGAGCATCCGCAGGGCGAAAGACGTTCCGACATAGCCGGCCACGAAACAAAAGGCCACGACGGCCAGCCAGGCAATGATACGTATAAGGAGGGGAGCCTTTTTCGTTTCCGGCTCCTCGGTCCTCCTCCTTCTCACCGGCCGCCTTTCTTCCCGCAAGGGGAAGGGTTCCTCTTCCGGTTCCCTCCGTCTCACTTCAAAACCATCGTCATAGTCATCGTATTTCCGGGGCATGGCTGCATTCTCCTCCCTCGGTCAGGGTTCCCGTCAGGGTCAGTTGCGTGTAAGGTAATCGGCGATTCCTCCGGCAAGGGAGGATGCCATTTTTTGCTGGTATTTTGTGTCGTTCAGCATCCGGGCTTCGGATTTTTCCGTGAGAAACCCGGTCTCAATGAGCACCGCAGGCATAGCGGCTCCACGAAGGACGAAGAAGGGAGCCTGGGCCACCCGGCGCATCTTGAGGCCGCCCTGGGATCCCTCCTTGAAGAGGTATTCGGCAAAGCCGGTGCTTTCGTTTATCTTCGCGTTCTGCTGCATATCGCCGAGGATGCTCAGTAGCAGCCGCGTTTTTTTGTCTGCAGCCTTCGCCGACTCTCCATTGCTGCCCTCGGCGATTTCCCTGTTTTCGATAAGGGCGAGCTGCATGGCGTCCTTGTCGGTGGGAAGGGCCATGAGATAGATTTCCATTCCCGTGGCATGTTTGCCCGGTGGAAGAGCGTTTGCATGGATACTGACGAAAACGTCGGCATTCCATTTGTTGGCCAGGTCAGTTCTTTGCTGGAGGGTGAGGTAGATATCCTTGTCCCTGGTAAGCCGGGCGTCGTATCCGGCCTTTTTCAGCTTCTGGGCGAGAAGGCGGGAAATGGAGAGATTAACGTCCTTTTCACGGATGCCGTTGGCTACGGCCCCCGGATCTTTTCCGCCATGCCCCGGATCGATGACGACGACTTTCGGTCCCTTTTTCCTGTTTGGGTCCCTGACCTGAACCGCAGGGGGAACCGTTTGTATAGCGGGTGGCGTTTTTGAGGGCTTCGGGTTTTTCACCGAAACAGGAGTCCCCGTCCTGGAAAAGTCGATGACGATTCTCGGAGGACCTTCCAGGGGAATGATCTCCTTCAGGGGAAGGGAAGAGGAGAACTCAATAACCACACGGTCACCGAAGTTGACCGAGGACACCTTCACTTCGCCGTGGGGAGAATTGAGGTCCGGGACTCCGGATTTCCCGAGGAGAAAGGCAACCTTCACTGAACCGGCGCCCTGCTGGATTTCGGGTGCGTTCGGACCTTCGTAGTCCAGGACGGCCCGTATTTTGTCGTCGTCGCTTCCCCACCGGACAGCAGAGATAACGGGCCCCGCTGGCAGGGAAGGCTGCGGGGCGGAAACCCGGGCTTCCGGTGGCTGGGGACTGGGGGAGGAAGGAGATGAAGAAGGTGTTCCCGCATGGGGAGTTCCCTCCCATCGGAGGTTCCCCGGTTTTCCCGAACGCAGGAGGAGCCCCTCAAAGACCTTGAGGGCCGAACGGCTTTCCACGAGCCATTCCTTCCCCTCCTGGACGGTGGAGGCGGCCAGCGGAACAAGTTCGGCATCCAGCCATGCCGCCGCAGCGCCGGCTACAAGCTGGAGCTTGCTCCGCCCGGCGGTTACGATGAGAGTGTCTCCTTTTTCCGAGGTTTCAAGACCGAGAACGCCGGCCATATCACGGGCGGATACCATGATGCCGGAACCTCTTTTTTCCGAGGCCACCTGTCCGGCCCTGGAGGAACCTGAGTAAAGATCCATCACGTCCGCCCCTGCCGCCGGGAGGACGATCAATGCCAGGAGGCAGAGGGCTGCGGCGAAACTACGAACCCGCTGCCGCAACATCCCGCACCACCAGGGAACAGGCCCCGGTACTCCCGTAAAAACGAAAATCGTTGCCGATGAGGTCAATGGTGTTCAGTATATCTTTAAGGTTTCCGGCAATGGTCATTCCTGAAACTGCACCTCCCAGTGCGCCTCCCGAAATCGAAGCGCCCTTGATTCCGAGGGAAAACTCCCCGCTCACGGGGTTGATGGTGTGAAGCCCCAGAAACTCCGTGACGTAAATGCCGCTGCCCACCTGGAGAAGAAGGTCTTCCGGAGTCCACTGGCCCGGAAGAAGAAGAAGGTTGGAGCAGTCCACGTCAGGAGTGCCGGAGATGGAACGGCCCGCATTTCCTGTGGATGCCACGCCGTCGAGAAGGGCGTACTTGAGATTATAAAGCCATGCCGTGACGACTCCATCCGAAAGAAGGCGGGTCGTTGTGCAGGACACTCCTTCCCCGTCGAAGGGAGATGAGCCCATTCCACGCACGAGAAGGCCGTCGTCCACCAGGGAAAGAGCAGGGGATGCCACTTTTTCACCCAGCTTGTCCCTGAGGAAGGATTTATTCTTGTGTATGTTGGACGCCAGAAAGAGTTCTCCGAGAACATCCACCAGGGAAGCCGCAGCTTCGCCGTCAAGGACGAGGTCGTAGCGTCCCGTGGGGAGAGATTTTCCCGCGAGGACCAGGGCGGTTCGCCGGACCGCTTCCGCGGCAACCTTCCGGGGATCGAGCCCTGAAAGAAACCGGCTGTCGTCCCCGTACCCTCCCATCTCCATAACATCTCCGCCGGAGAGAATCACCGAGACGCCGCAGCCGGCGCTGGTTCCCGAGTACCATCCGGAGACTCCTTCGGAGGAACGGTAGTGATACTCACCGCTCCCCTCACCCCATGACGCGCTCCTGACGGACACCACCCGAGGATCGGCGTCCCTGGCGATTTCCCACATTTCCCTGCAGACAGCCATGCGGTACTCCGGTGTGACACGCAAAACCGCCTCGTCGAAGAGCTCGAGATCGGGGCGGACATCCCTGCCCTGCCGAGCAAGCCTGAGGTGGGGATCCGGTTCGGAAGAAGAGCAGTTGTTCAGGCTCCATGCCGCCAGTTCCTCAAGGTGGCGCCTCTCCAGGGAGTTGACGTGGGCGACCCCCTGCCGTCCCTCCCTGTCAAGGGTTCTCAGCCCGATGCCGAAAGAAGTGCCCGATGAATTTTTCTCTGGAACACCATCCCTGAGAGACAGAGAGCTTCCCTGCCCAAAACTGCAGACAACATCCGCTCCCGCAGCTCCCCTGGAGAGGACTTCATTGACCAGAAATGCGGAAGCTTCTTCAACGGCGTCCCGGGCAGGAACCTGCATCACGAAGCTGAAATCTCCTCAAGGATGATCTCCGCAGCCCGGGCAACCTGTTCCCGGGTTACGTCGATATGAGTGACGAGCCTGATGCGGCCTCCGGCGGCACCGTTAAAAAGGACGCCCCTGGCGGCACAGCGTTCATGGAGATCGTGCCCTGCCTTTTCCGGAACATGGAAATACACCATGTTTGTGGGCATGGGATTCTTCTCCACTTCCAGCCCTCCGGCGGAGAGCGCGGAAGCCAGCATGGCAGCGTTCCCATGGTCATCCGCGAGACGCCCGATATTGTTTTCCAGGGCATAGAGCCCGGCGGCGGCGATGATTCCCGCCTGCCGGAGCCCTCCTCCGACTTTTTTCCTCCAGTGGCGGGCCCTGTCGATGAACTCCGCGCTCCCGCAGAGCATACTGCCGATGGGAGCGCCAAGGCCCTTGGAGAGACAGAACTGTATGGAGTCAACAAGGGCGGTATATTCTTTGACGTCGCATTTCCAGGCCACGGCGGCATTGAAGATGCGGGCGCCGTCGATGTGGACCGCGAGGCCCCTGTTCCTGGCTGCGTCGGTGGTTTCCTTCATCTGGGCAGGCGAAAGGGCGAGTCCTCCGCATTTGTTGTGGGTATTTTCCACGCAGAGCAGTTTCGCCGGGGCAAAATGAACGTTGACGGGACGGCAGTTCCTCTCGACTTCGCAAGAGGGGATCAGACCGGAAGAATCATCGGCGGTGAGAGGGAACACCCCTCCGAGGGCGGCGAGTCCGCCTCCCTCGTAATGGTAGATGTGGCTGTTGAGGCCGAGAATGGCTCCATCCCCTCGCCCGCAGTGGGTAAGCACTGCCACGAGGTTCCCCATGGTACCGGAAGGAAGGAACAGGGCCGCTTCCTTGCCGGTCATGGCCGACGCCTTTTCCTGCAGCCTGTTGACCGAGGGATCCTCGCAGTAAACATCATCCCCCACTTCGGCTTCGGCCATGGCCTGGCGCATGGCTTTCGACGGACGGGTTACCGTATCGCTCTTCAGATCTATGGGAAACATGGCAAACTCCTCCTTAAAATACGATGTCGGTTCGTTCCATCAGAATATGATAACATCAAAAAAACGATTTCTGGAGGGCAATTCACTCCGGAAATCGCCTTTTCTCCTGCAAATTCAAAATCTTTTCGGCGAGATTCTACAATGAAACCCCGAGGCGCGCCCATGGCAGCAAGTCCTCCGGAACAGGGATACCCATGGCGGATAAAAAACCGCTTCCGTGATAATCGCTTCCCGCTGTGGGAAATAGCCCGAGTTCTGAAGCGATGGAAAGATACTGGAAAATCTGCTCGGCAGAATGCTTTGCCGAAATGCATTCCAGTCCCCAAAGCCCCCATTCTTTCAGCTTCCCGGCTATAATGCGAATCTCCGCATAGCTGTCCGCAGTCTGGACCGGATGGGCTAGAACAGCTATTCCGCCGGCCTCCCGGATGAGAGAAATGCAATCCTCCGGGGAAAGGCGCTCCCTGTTCACATATACGGGGCCTGAGTTCCCAAGGTATCGAGAAAAGGCGGATGCTACATCCTGTACGTACCCCTTCCGTACCATAACCTTCGCCATGTGAGGACGGGCTACCACATCTCCCGCAGCTTCCGCTTCCACTTCCTCGAGGGTGATGTCGAAACCGATTTTCCGGAGATTTCGGCACATTTCACTGTTTCTCCAGTCCCGGGCTTTCCGGATCGACTCAAGGGTCTTCTCAAGACTGGGGTGGGAAAAATCCAGCCGGTAACCGAGGATGTGCATAGTAGAGGGGTAGTCGGCAGAAAGCTCTATTCCCGCAACGGCCCTGACGTTAAGCCGTGAACAGGCGGCCATGAACGAAGGGAGCCCCGCGGTAGTGTCATGATCCGTGAGGCTCATAACGGAAAGGCCCCTGTGTTTCCCCTGGTCAGCGAGCTGTTCGGGGGTCAGGGATCCATCGGAAAAGGTGCTGTGAAGATGGAGATCGACAAGAATCATACAGGATCGTCAGCTTCCGGAGGCCTCTTCATCGAGAATTGAGTCGATCTCGAACAGAACGGCGAGGTCGAGGAGAACGATGAGGCGTCCATCTTCGTGCTTGGCCACGCCGAGAATGTATTTCCTGTCCATGGACGTGTTGATCTGGGCGGCGGATTCGATCTGGGCGTCGTAAATTGTGCAGACCTCGCGGACGGAATCCACAATGATGCCGAAAAGAATCTCGTTCCACGACACTACCACGATACGGGCCTCGTCAGTGAGTTCTTTCTGCACCATGCCGATTTTCAGTTCCATGTCGAAAACGGGGACTATGGACCCCCTGAGGTTGATGACCCCGCGGATGTAGCCGGGAGAATTGGGGACCCTGGTGATGAAGGGAGGAACCCGCACGATTTCCCGGACATAGTTCACGTCGAGACCGAAAGCCTCGTCCCGGAGAGAGAAAACAAGGGTAATGTGCTCCCTCCCCCTGCTTTCCAGGTCCTTTTGCTGCAGATTGCCGTCATTTTTCAGCGTTTGCATCCGTTTTACCTCCCGGTGTTTCTGAGTGAAAAGAGCAGGTCAGATCCATGGCTCCTGGTGCAGGGTCTCCCCGTTTTCCAGGACGAAAATCCGTATGCCGTCACCGTCGAGAACCGCCGCGCTTGCCGGGTCACGGCCTTTTGGAAGGGCGGCGGAACCGGGATTGAGAAAGATGGTCCCTTCCTCCCGGACAATGGAGCCCACGTGGGTATGGCCGTAGATTACAAGATCCGCCCTGCATCGAAGGCCAAGCTCCCGCAAGGGCTGAAAGGGGGCTCCATGCCCCACCAGGATGAGCCTCGAATGCCACCAGACGGTGGCATAAGGAGCCATCACCGGCCATCCGAGTAGAGCCTCGTCTTCGGGACGGTCACAGTTTCCCCGTGAAATTATAACAGGAAAGGGAGCACCGCGAATCATCTCTTCCAATCCTGTGGCGATGTCAGCAAGGACATCACCGCAGTGAAGCACGCCATCCACGGATCCCCATCGGGAGAGGGCTTTCTTCCAGGCTTCTTCGTGGCCGTGGGTATCGGATATGACGCCAAGCCTTCCGTTCATTCTCCTCCGGACCTCCCTTTTCCCTGTTCCCTGGAGGGAGACTGAGATACAATAATGGAACGACCCTGTGCTGTTTTTCCTGTATTGTACCATTTTCCCATTCGGGGTGGAAACGCATCTATTTGAATGAAAGGAAGCGAAGGCATGAACGAACATGACATTTTTGAAGAAATGAAGAAGCTTCTTGATTCTGAAGGACTGGTAACAGCCCGGCTGGTGGAATCCGTCACCAAAACTTCCCAGTTGACAGCCTCCACCGTTCCCGAGATCCAGGATCTTTTCCGCCAGTGGCTTTCCCTGGTAGCCCGGGAGGTCAAGCGAATGGCCGAACCGGGAAAGGATCTTCCCCTGGCCGGGACAGCAGGGATGATCGGCATTTCTCCGTCTTCCCTTCTCTCTCTTCTTCTGTTCCTTCAAAGGACCGGGGAAATCTCCGTCGAATCGGTGCGCATAGGGCAGGGAACAGGGAACAACGAGGATATCTGCGACTGTCTCCTGTCAAAGGACTGACGGAGACTAATGACGACCGACATCGAACTTCTCTCAAAAAAGGCCGGACGACAGGCGGCCCTCGCCGAGGCCGGCCTGGCCGATCTGCCACGGGAGGCTGATCCGGCGGGAAGAATCGAATGGGTACGGCTTCGCCCATTCTTCACCGGAGACGACATCCGGGAAATGTGCGATGAAGCGCTACTTCGCGGCTACAGGTGCATCAGCCTACCCCTTCCATGGGCGGCCGAAGCGGCCTCTTTGCTTCATTCGGCACCTGTCCGGGTATCCACAGCTGTTTCCTTCCCTCTTGGGACCTCACCGCAGGAGGCGAAGGTTCTGGAAACCATGTCGGCCAGGATGGGGGAAAACGTTGATATCAATGTCGTTCTTCCTGTCTACAGGCTTGCGGCCGGAGATAAGTCAGGATTGCGGGCTGAAATGGAAAATATCAGGGAGGCTGCTGAGGGAGCGGTCCTGTCTTTTTACGTGGAAACGCCGATGCTTGATGATGAAAAAATCATTTCAGCGGTCCGGTCGGCGGAAATGGCCCGGGCGGACCGTGTCATCGGGGGAACGGGGGTTTTCGGATTCCCCACCATACGGGATGTGGCCCTGCTGCGGTGCGCCGCTCCGGACTGGATGGAAGTCGGTACGGCCGTGGAATCTACGGCAAAAGGAGCCAGGCTGCTTCCTTTTCTCGTAGCCGCAGGGGCCGGAAGTATCCTTGCGGAAAATCCTCCCCTTGTGCTGGGAGCCCCGGAAACTGAAAAAGAATAACCTCCGTCTGCCTTTTTCGGGGTCTTTACTTGCGGGGACCATCCCTGACACCACGAAAAACAGGAAGCTGCATCTTTCCTGACCATGCCCGGCAAAGTCCTGTCGAAGCCGGTACAATGGAATTTTCCCGGAAATGTTCCTGATTGATGCTGATTAATGATGCTGATTAATGCTTGACATGGAGCTTCGGGTCTGATATGTATAGACAAAACCCGCTTAATGGTAAGAGTTACCGCAGAGCAGAAAAAAGAACCAGATCACGGTATTTTTCGAGTCAGTAAATGGAACCCCGGCACCGGGACAACCGCACCACAGGACAGGAAGGACCAGAAAAATCCAAATCGGCCGAAGAAAAAGGAGCGTGCCTTTCATGTTGAAAGAAAAGACCTTTTGGGCGGATACCGAGTTTTTCGGACTTCTCGGGAATCCCGTCAGAAAATCCCTCTCCCCCGCCATGCATAACGCGAATTTCCAGGCCCTCGGGATGAATGCCGTCTATACCCCCTACGAGGTAACCGAATCAACCGTCGGGACAGTCATCCCCGCACTGGAAGCACTGCGTTTCAGGGGCCTCAACATCACCATGCCGCTGAAGCAGAAGATCATCCAATACCTTGACGAACTTGACGAAATCGCGTCCCTCTGCAACGCCGTAAACACGGTCTACTGGAAGAACGGCAGACTGTGCGGTTCGAACACGGACGGTCTGGGATTCGTCCGGGGACTGAAAGAACAGGGCGGATACGACCTTAAGGGAAAACAGTGTCTCATTTTCGGCGCCGGCGGCGCTGCCCGGGGAGTGGCTTTCGCTCTCGCTGAAGCTGGAATCGGCAGCATAGCACTCTGGAAGAGAGCGTCGGGAGACGAAAAGCTCAGAAAACTCGCAAGCGATCTCAATGCCTACCGTGACGGGGTCTGCAGGATTCAGTCCAGCGATCCCGCCGACATCCCCGGTCTTCTCAAAGAAAACGAACTGATAATTAACTCCACCCCCCTGGGCATGGCTCCGAATACGGACTCCACACCTTTCGATACTTCCCTGCTCGGAACGGAGCACATGGTCTGCGACCTCGTGTATGTCCCCCATGACACGCTGCTGCTGCGGCAGGCCGAAGAGAAGGGGGCACGGACTCTCTACGGCTACTGGATGACCATATGGCAGGGGGTTGAAGCTTTCCGAAAATGGACCGGCGGAAAGGAACCCGACGTGGAGGTCATGACGAAAACTATGCTGGAACACCTGACGAAGAAGTAAAACCAGCCCCTGAATGAGGGATTCATTGCCCTTGCGGCATGAATCCCCGGAAACCAGGCCGGAGGTGAAGGTTTTGAAATTACTGAAATGGCTGGATGAACATTTCGAAGAGTATGTCCTGAGCGGTCTGCTCGTTGTCATTGCCGTCGTCATGATGCTGCAGGTCATCATGCGATACGTATTCAACGCATCCCTGTCGTGGGCCGAAGAAGCTTCCAGGTACGCTTTCGTGTGGTCCGCCCTTGTGAGCATCGGCTACTCCATCAAAGAAAACAGTATTCTGAAAGTTGACACTCTTGTTGAAGCCCTTCCCGCCGGATTGAAGCATCTTCTGATCACGCTGATCAACCTTTCCGTGACCTTATTTTTTGGCTACCTCCTCATAAACTCCATTCCCGCGGTCCAAAGGGTCATCATGACCGGCCAGACAAGTCCCGCCCTGAAAATCCCCCTGGGCTGGATCTATTTTGCGGCCGTGGCCGGCTTTTTCCTGGCAACGGTCCGGTCCATCCAGAAAACGGGACAGGACCTGGGATTCACGATCAGGAAGAAGGGAGTGTAACCATGGTTCTGACTTTGTTCCTTATTCTCCTCGGCGGTCTTGCCCTTGGTGTACCAATCGCCGTCGCCCTGGGATTTGCCACAATCTTTCCGGGCCTGACGACCCCCGGTTTCCCTGCTTCTCTTGCCTATGTCGTCCGAAACATCGTAAGCGCTCTTGACAGCACTCCCATGCTCGCCATTCCTCTTTTCATACTTTCGGGAAACATCATGACAAAGGGGAAAATTTCGGACAAACTGTTCAATTTCTTCGCTTACTTTATCGGGAATTTTCCCGCCGGGATTCCCATGACCGCAATCGTCACCTGCCTGTTTTACGGAGCAATTTCAGGCTCGGGCGTAGCAACGACCGCCGCTGTAGGCGGCATGGCCATTCCCTTTTTGGTTTCCCTTGGATATGACAAGGTTTACAGCGCCGCACTGGTGGCAACCGCCGGAAGTCTCGGGGTCATCATCCCGCCCAGCATTCCCTTCGTCACCTACGGTGTTGTCACCGGAGTTTCCATCGGAAGCCTCTTCATCGCAGGGATCATACCGGGACTCGTCATCGGGGCGAGTCTCATGGGCTACGCCTTTTTCTACGCGAAAGTCCACGGGGAGGACAGACGACTCATCTCGGAAAAGGTAAAGGCTCTCCGCTCTGGTGGCCTGCTGTCTCTCTTCAGGGAGAGTTTCTGGGCGCTCCTTGCCCCGGTAATCATTCTGGGGGGTATCTACAGCGGGATTGTGACCCCCACCGAGGCAGCCGCCGTATCAGTCTTTTACGCCCTGCTGGTGTGCCTTTTCGTCTACAGGAGCCTGTCATTCAGAGAACTGGGAGCCGTCCTGACCGACACCGTCAGATCATACGCTCCCATCGTCGTGCTGCTGTCCCTGGCAATTGTCTTTGGACGGGTACTGGCTCTTCTCCAGGCGCCCGTGGCCCTGCGCGACTTTATCGTAAGCTATTTCGCAGGGAACAGGTATATTTTCCTCATCGCTCTGAACGCCATTCTCCTCGTCCTTGGAATGTTCATGGACGTAGGACCCGCCATCGCCATTCTCGCCCCCATGATGCTCGCCTCCGCCACGGCCCTTGACATAAGTCCTGTTCATCTTGGCGTCATCATGGTGGTCAACCTTGCCATCGGCATGGCGACACCTCCTTTTGGAGTCGATCTTTTCGTTGCGGCGCCGCTCATAAAGGACCAGGTAATGAAGGTCGGCATGAAAGCTATTCCTTTTATCATAGCCTTTATCTTCGCACTCCTTTTGATCACCTTTATTCCGCAGATGAGCCTGCTGTTCCTGTAAGTGCGGGAGTCTTTTAAAAATCCGGGACGAAGTGCCGTTCCTCGTCCTCAAGGGAGGTGAAAGTGGACAGCGACAACGTACATCCAGTTCTTGAAACGGTCTTTAGGTGGTTTTGAAAAGAAGGACCGGAAACACAATCGAAGAAGGAGGGGTATGAAATGAAGCAGGTCAGGTTGTTTTCTCTACTTTTGGGAGTCGCATTCCTTGCGTCGGTGATGTTCCCATTCGCAGGCCCCGCAGCGGCCCAGGAATACACCCTTCAGCTGGCAGGAGCCTATCCTTCCACCGGGGAAACACCAAGGGCTCTGGCTACGGAGAAGATTAAGGAACTCATCGAGAAGAAATCGAACGGCAAAATCAAGGTGCAGATCTACCTTGATAACCAGCTCGGCGGGGACCGGGAAATACTCGAAGGATGCCAGCTGGGCGACATTGCCATGGTTTCCCAGACAACTGCTCCCCAGGTGGGATTTATTCCGGAACTTGCCATTTTTGACATCCCCATGCTGTATGAAAATCTCGATATTGCGAGAAAAGCCCTGTCCGGTCCGTTCCGGGCAAAGCTCGAGGAATGGTATGACAGGGCCGGGCTCAAACTGCTCCTTTTTGAACCGATCTATTACCGCGAATCGACCACCAGCAGGCCGATCAATAAAGTCGCTGACTTCAGCGGCCTGAAGATCAGGACCATGGAAAACGAATACCACATGGCCTTCTGGAAAGCCCTGGGGGCCAATCCGACTCCGCTGAGCTTCGCAGAACTCTACGTCGCCCTGCAGCAGGGAACCGTGGACGCCCAGGAAAACCCCTATGAAATCATCTGGTCGAGCAAATTCTACGAAGTCCAGAAGTATCTCATCAATACCCACCATATCGCGTTCATACTGAGCATCAACATCAACAAGGGCATTTACGAAGGAATGCCTGCTGAATACAAGGCCATCATCAACGAAAGCATGAAAGAGGCTGCGGATTACCTCTTCGATCTCGCGAAAGCCAAAAATGATGCCATGCTGGCTTCTCTCAAGAAAACCGGCATGACCATCATCGATCCGGATCCTGCTCTTCAGGCGGAACTTAAAAAGGCCGCAGCGGAAACGGAAAAGCTGATCCGCAAAAATGTAGGGGACGCCGTTGTTGAAGAACTGCTGAAATCCGCCGAGGAAGCGAAGAAGTAGCATTTATCGAAATCAAATCCCAAAAAGCCCGGACTCGAAAGAGTTCGGGCTTTTTCTCTTCTCATTATGAGTACGTAGGACAGGAGAAATGGTGTGGTCCCGAAGGCCGGCGGTTTAATGCCTATTCGTTCCAAAGCCGGCCTTTCAGCCTTTGTCATCCCGAGCGAACGCGAGGGATCTCGGGGCTGGGTCTCTCCAGAATCAAAACCGAGATCCTTCGGCCATGATACCGGCCTCAGGATGACAAACAAGGGCAAACCCGAGGTCCCTCCGTCGCTCCGCTCCGTTCGGGACGACAAACATAAACGGCTCGCTCGGGACGACGATGAAGGCTTTGTCATCCTGAGCGAATGCGAAGGATCTCGGGGGTGGGTCTCTCCAGAATCAAAATCGAGATCCTTCGGCCATGATACCGGCCTCAGGATGACAAACAAGGGCAAACCCGAGATCCCTCGATCGCTGCGCTCGCTCGGGATGACAAACATAAACGGCTTGTTCGGGACGACAACGAAGGCTTTGTCATCCCGAGGCC
>JAHDLC010000032.1 GCA_018436595.1 Synergistaceae bacterium
TCGAGGGCCGTGGTGGGCTCGTCGGCGATGAGCAGCTCCGGGTCCAGGGAGAGGGCCATGGCGATCATCACCCGCTGCCTCATTCCTCCGCTCAGAAGATGAGGGTAGGAATCCACCCGCTTTTCCGGCCCCGGAATGCCCACTTTTGCCAGCATCTCGACGGCCCTGTCCCGGGCTTCCCTTCGTGACATCGCCCCGTGGGCCAGGATGCCCTCCACGATCTGGTCTCCCACCGTGTACACGGGGTTCAGGGACGTCATGGGTTCCTGGAAGATCATGGAGATGTCCTTTCCCCGGATGTTCATCATCTCTTCGTTGGTCAGCTCCGCCAGGTTTCTGCCCTTGAACGCGATGCTGCCTCGGCAGATCTTCCCGTGGGGGCGGGGCACAAGGCCCATCACCGCCAGGGAGGTCATGGATTTGCCGCTCCCCGACTCCCCCACAAGCCCGAGGGTTTCTCCCTTCGCTATGGAGAGGCTCACGCCGTCCACCGGGAAAATGTGCCCTGAAGCCGAAGGAAAACTGACCCTGAGATCCCGTATTTCAAGGAGGGGTGTATTTGTTTTCGGCTCCATGGCTCACACCCCCTCGATGTCCCGCCGGAAGTGCGGGTCAAGACGGTCTCGGAGAACATCTCCCACAAGGTTGAAGGAAAGGACGGTCAGGACGATGCAGGCCCCCGGGAAAACAAGGAGCCACGGTGCCCTCGTGAGGTACATCCGTCCCTCGCTGAGCATATTGCCCCAGCTCGGGATGGACGGCGGAATGCCGAGACCGAGAAAGTCCAGGGCCGCCATGTCCAGGAGGGAAAAGGCGAAGGTGAACGTGGCCTGGACAATGAGGGGGGACATCATGTTGGGCAGAATATGCTTCAGGATGATCCATTTCTGCTTCACCCCCGAAGCAACGGCGGCTTCGATATACGGCTCCTCCCGGAGCTTCAGGGTCAGGCCGTAGACGATACGGGTGGTCCGGGTGAGATAAGTGGCCCCCACGGCGATGATCACGTTCCCCATGCCCCGCCCGAGGATGGAAACGAGCACCAGGGCAAGAAGCAGCGGAGGAAAGGCCATGAGGACATCGATGAGTCGCATCAGGTACGGCTCTATCTTTCTGAAGTACCCCGACGATACGCCGATGAGCACGCCGATGGAAAGTGAAAAAAGAATGACCCCGGCGGATCCGGCCAGGCTGGTCCGGGCTCCGAAAACTACCCGGCTGAAGATGTCCCTCCCGAAATTGTCGGTCCCGAAATAGTAGGTTCCGTCAGGGGAGCGGAGCTTGTCCACGGGGTTCATCTCCTGGGGATCGAAGGTGGCGATGTAGGGGGCAAGCAGGGCCGAAACGACCAGCACCCCTATGATGAGGAGCCCGGCGAGGGCGATTTTTCTCCTGTAAAAGGCCGAAAGAAATTTCATGGTCCGCCCCTCCTAGCTGTACCGGATCCGCGGATCCAGAAGAGCAAAGGACAGGTCCACCAGGAGATTGATCACCATGTACAGAAAAGCGATGATGAGAATGATTCCCTGGATGGTGGGATAGTCCCTTCTCAGAACCGATTCCACCACGAGCCGCCCGATCCCCGGAAGGGAGAAGACCGTTTCGGTCACTACGGTTCCCGCCATGAGGGCCACGAACGTAAACCCAAGGGCGGATACGACGGAGATGAGCGAATTCCGGAAGATATGCCGTATATTGACGGCTCCCTCGGACAATCCTTTTGCCCGGGCAGTCTTCACGTAATCCGCCTTGGCCACGTCCAGCATGCTCGACCGCGTCAGGCGGATGATGAGGGCCGAATTGGGAGCGGCCAGGGTGATGCAGGGAAGAACCAGATAGCGGAGGTTCGACCAGTCCCCCGATTCCAGGATGGAAGGGAACCCTGAGGTGGGAAGCCACCGCAGCATCACCGAGAAAAGAAGCATCAGGTTCAGCCCGAGCCAGAAGGTGGGCACCGACGCGAAGAGCATGGAAAGACCGGAAAAAAGCTGGTCGATCCGGCTGTTGTACCGGACGGCCGAAAGGATTCCTATGGGCACCCCAACGAGAATGATGAGCAGCATGGAAAAGACGGCAATAAGGACGCTTGTTTCAGCCCGGTCGAGGATGACGTGGAGCACAGGCTGGTGGAAAAATATGGATGTGCCGAAATCTCCCTTCACCACTCCAGAGAGCCAGCGGCCGTATTGCACATACAGCGGACGGTCGAGCCCCATGGCTTCGCGGAGCCCCTGGACCTGTTCCGGCGTCGCCTGGTCTCCCAGCATGATCTGGGCGGGATCTCCCGGAATCAGGTGGATGAATGAAAACACGATGATCGAAGCGAGAAGGAGAGACGGAATCATGCTCCAGATTCGCCTGAGGATATATGAAAACACGGAGGCTCCCCCCTTTCGGCGGATATAGAGGGGAGGGGAAGGCCCCTCCCCCGGAGTTTCAGCTACTTGCCAAACGAAACGCCCCAGAATTTGGGCCAGATGAGGGACGATTCGGAGAGTCCATGAACCTTCGGGCTGTAGATGTCGTAGGTGAAATGATCTCCCGTCTTCATCACGGGAACCTCTTCGTAGACAAGAGCCTGGATCCTGTCCCAGACTTCCCTCCGCTTCGCTTCGTCGAGGGTGCCGGCAAACTCGGCGGCAAGGGCTCTCTTTGTCTCCGTGATCCACCACCCCGGGTAGGACTCGCTCATGAAGGTGAAGAGGATGGGATCGGGAACGAATCCGTGATGGGTGAAGAAAATATCCCACTGGGTGGGGTCTCCCCTCTTCGAGATCAGGGTCGCCCAGTCGTAAATCTGGTGGTCGATGTTGAAGCCTGCCGCCTGGAGCTGCTTCACGATCACGAGGGTGCTGTCGTAATGGAACTTGTAGGACGTGGAGGCCATGAGGGTAATCTTCTCGCCGTTGTACCCCGCCTCTTTAGCCAGATTTTTGGTGAGTTCGGGATTGTTGGCGCTGAACCTGTCGAGCCCGGCCTTCGAATACCAGAGCGTGCTCTCGGGCATGAAGGAGCCGGAAGCCTTCCACAGTTCCGCAGGACCGATGGCCGACTGGAGCACCGGCTCCATGTTCACCGCCGCCTGGAGGGCCTGGCGGAGCTTGAAATTATCCTTGAGCACTCCCTCTCTCGAGTTGAAGAACATGAGCCCCTGGTTTGCTCCCTGGTTGACGGTGGTGACCACCGAAGGATCTTCCTTCAGTGAGTCGAAGAGGTCGCCCAGGATCTGCTCGGCATAATCGTAATCCCCTGCCTTGACGCCGTTCACCCGCGTTCCCACGTCGGGGACGGGAATGAAGCGGATTTCGTCAAAGAGGGCTTCCCGCCTGCCGGCATAGCCGTCGGCGGCCTCGGTCCTCGCGGCATAGTCTTCGTTGCGGACCAGCTTGATGTAGCGACCCGGGTTCCTCTCGGCAAATTTGTAGGGCCCCGTTCCGATGTACTGCTCGGGGGTGATCGGCGTTTTCTCGGCACCGGACGCCACATCCTTCGGGTAGATCACGGGACCGCCGTTCATGAAGGCCAGGAGGTTCTTCCACGGAGCGAAGGGAGCCTTGAAGGTGAGAGTCACCTCAAACTTGCCCGTGGCCTCCACTTTTTCCAGGTTGCTGAAGAGCACGGGACCGCGGGCGCCGAACTTGCCCCAGCGCTCCAGAGAGGCGAGCACGTCTCCGGCATCCATCTCCTTGCCGTTATGGAACTTCACGCCCTCACGGAGCGAGAGAACGGCTGTTTTTCCATCGTCCTTCATTTCTTCGGATTTCACCAGGAGCGGAACGGGACTGTACTTGGAATCGAAAGTATAGAGCCCCTCGAAAATATGCTGGGCGATCATGGTGGTCAGGTCGGAAGTCACCACGTGCTGGTCGAGGGTGGGAGGTTCGTCGATGACGGCGACACGGAGGACCCCGCCCTTTTCCGCAGCGAATGCCGCTCCGGCGGCGATGACAAGGAAACACAGGCTCCACAACAGGATAGTTCTCGTCCGATTCATATCAATCACTCCTTTTCAGATCTCTCAATCGAATTGCGCCCCAAATACTTTCAACATCCCTTTTGCCCGTACCACCCCCTCCCCCGCTGCCGGAAAAAACTCAACGCTCCGGAGGAATAAAAAACTCGCCTTCCCGAATGCCTTCACCGAAGGGGATCTCGCCGTATGCCGTCCCGTCCCGGGCGTTGAGGTCCCAGACCACTTCCCCTGCGAGGATCGTCATTTCGCACTCGAACCTGCGGTGAGCCCGAAGGCGCCCCCCGACGGAATCCTTGAAGCCGAAGGTCCCCTCCCGGAGGTTCCAGAGCGTCACGTCTCCCGGCGCTCCGGGCGAAAGGTGCCCCAGCTCCGGATGGCCGATCATCCGTGCCGGAACCGCCGTTGACCTGGCGATGACATCGCTGAGAGGCATCCCCATGGCGAGACACTTGGACATGGTGGTGGGCATGTCCATCATGGCGCCGTTCATGCTCTGGACGTGAAGGTCCGAGGAGACGGAATCGGGATAGAACCCCTGGGCGAAGGCAGGCACGGCGTTCCGGAAGAGGAAGCTTCCCCCGCCGTGGCCCAGGTCGAACAGGACACCTCTTTCCCTGGCTTCGAAGAGGTATGGGTACACCTTCCCGTTTCCGTCCACCACGGGAACGGGCCCCCTGTAGCAGTGGGTGCTGATGTCGCCCTTCCTGAGCTTTTCCGTCACAAGCCGCCAGTAGGGACGTTCCTTCATAAAATAGCCGAAATCCACCATCACGGGCAGTCCCGACAGTTCCCCGGCCTCCACGGCCCGGTCCACCGACTCCCACCCCGGGTGCCAGTAATGGGCGCTTTTGATGCCCACGATGACATCCCGGTGCTTTTCAGCCTTTGCCGCCGTCGTCTCCGGATCGAAGTCGGGGGCGTGCTGCTCGATGATGTCGCTCACCATCCCGAAACTCGCGATATTCAGGAAAGAGAACACCCGGGTCTTCGCCCGGTCGATCACCGATACGCGAAACAGGTCGAAGTTCCGCCACCCGGCGCTCCCGGCGTCCACCATGGTGGTCACGCCGCTCCGGAAGCTGAATCCGTCGGGAAAAACACTGTACTCTCCCGCCCATGCGTTGGGGTTTCCCGCCGTGGCGAACAGGTGGCTGTGGATGTCGACAACCCCGGGAGTGACGATCAGTCCCTCCGCGTCAATCACCTTCGATGCGCCGCACCATGGAAGGGCCTTTCCCCTTCCGGCGACCACGCCGCCGGACAGGGCGAGGTCGCAGACTTCGTCCACTCCGTTCGCGGGGTCAATAACCCTGCCGCCCCTGATGATCACGCTTCCCTCGGGGGGAAGAAAAAAATCCTTTTCCGGTATCTCTTCCACTCTCATGGCTGTTCATTTCCCTCCTTTGGTCAGGAAAAGGGCCTCTATCTCCTTCATCCGCTCTCCAATGGAATCCAGCTCGGAGTCCCTCAGGGTCATGGGGTTCACGAACACCGACTCCCCGTCGGCGGCCATGGTGAATATGGACGGATCCCCCTCCCGAAGCAGCCGGAGCACCTCATCGGAACACCCCGGGACGGCGAAGCGGAAGGCCATCTGGGGAAAGGGCTGCCCCGCCTCGTTCGGATAGAGCCGCTCCACCGAAACCATGGAACTGCCGGCAAAGGCTTTCATCGCCGCCGCGATGCGGCCCTCCGCCCACTGGACGCGGGCCTCCCCGTCCATGGAGACGTACTGCTCCACGGCTGCCAGAAGACCAACTATCTCTTCTCTGCCCACCTTGAACATCCGCCCCACGCCGTAGGTGGGGAAGGCTGTTTTTTCAACCCACGAGAAGAAATCCTTTTTCCCAACCATGAGGCCGCTCGCCTGGGGGCCCCGCAGATCCTTGCCGCCGCTGAAAATACAGGCGTCCGCTCCCAGGCAGGTAATTCTCCAGAGGTTCTCCGCCGGGGGCACCTGGGCCGCCGCATCCACGATCACGGGAATCCCGTGCCGGGAGGCGACTCGGATGGTGGCTTCGAGGGAGAGGGCTCCTTTTGCGACCCATCCTCCGGGAGGCATGAAAAAATAGAATACCGCCGCCGTATTGTCCGTGACGGCGTATTCGAGGTCGTCTTCCGTGGTGGGGAGGATCATGTTGGGGAATCCGATCTCCGTCATACGGCAGTTCAGAAGGCGGAGGGACCAGTCGTAGGGGTTGCGGTGGGCCCGGTGGACGATGATTTCACTTTTCGCGATCTGTTCCGGGGAAAGGGAGGGGAACGGACGGCCCCATTTCCGGGCGATGGCCGAAGCTCCCGCGATGTGCAGGGCCGCGGCCGCGCCGTTCGTGACAAAAGCCGCCTCGTTTCTCGTGATGGAGGCGAGGCGTTCATGAACCTTCTGCTGCAGCTCCTTTATCACTACGTGGTTTCTCGCCGCCGACGCCATTGCCGAGAGCGTCTCCTCGCTCATGCGGGAGCCCCCCACCATGGTGTAGGTCCCCGCCGCGTTGATGACCGTCCGAACTCCGAGTTCCCTGTAAATGTCCCGTGTCACTGCGCATCGCCGCCTTATTTTGAAGGTTGAATTTCTGAATGGACCTCGTCAAGATAGGAGTAGAGCGTAAACTTGGAAATATCGAGAAACTGGCAGATCCGGTTTCCCGACTTGGTGATGAGGAAAGCGCCTTTCTGGTCGAGGTATTTCACCACCCTGATCTTGTCGTCCCTGGTCATGTAGGAAACAGGTTTGCCCACTTCTTCCATGGCTTTCTTCAGCAGGGCGTCAAGAAGCTGGTTCACGTCGTTGACGAAGAATTCCTCTTCCTTCTCCCCCTCGCCGTTGGAAATGAGGGACCGGATGGTCTTGTCGGCGACCATGAGGTTCGAGACGTCGAAGTTTACGCACAGGCACCCGATGACCTTTCCTTCGCCGTCGCGGATATACACGGACGATGAACGGAGTACCCTCCCGTCCCGGGTGTTGGTAAAATAACCGTACTTGTCCCCGTTGCGCACGGTACCGCGGAGTACTTCCAGACCGAGGTTGCTTCCGCAGTCGCCCACGCGCCGGTCTGTGACGTGGCCGTTCTCGATCATGACCACGGTGCTTTCGTAGCTGTCGGTGAGATCATGGAGAACCACTTCGCAGTTCGTGCCGAAGATAGCGGTGAGTCCTTTCATGAGGGACTCGAAAAAGGCGAATTCTTCCTGGACTTGTTTCAAAAGGAACGCCTCCAAAAAAATATTTAGTTTGTCTGAATTTATGTTATTATACTGTCTGAATACTCTAACGTCAATAAATCAAGGAGTGAGCACATCATGAACATCCGCAAATATGAAGTTCTGAGCCGTATTCATGACCTCGGCGTCGTCGGCATTATCCGGACGCCGGACACGGCGGGCGGCATCGCCTCCGCCGAGGCGGTGTTCCAGGGAGGAATCACCGTCCTCGAAGTTTCCACCACCTTCCCGGGAGCCCTTGACATCATGAGGAGCACCGCCGCCTCCCACAAGAGCAGCGGCCTCATCCTGGGCGCCGGAACGGTGGCCGATTCGGAGACGGCAAAGCTCTGCATCGATGCCGGGGCCGAGTTCATCGTCTCCCACTGTTTCAGCGAGGAAGTGGCGAGGCTGTGCAACCGCTACGGCGTTGCCTACATGCCCGGCGTGGGCACGGTGACCGAAATCGTCCGGGCCATGGAATGGGGAGCGGACGTGGTGAAGGCCTTTCCCGGAGAAGTTCTCGGCCCCAAATTCATCAAGGCGGTCCACGGGCCTCTCCCGAACGCCCAGATCATGCCCATCGGAGGCGTCAGCCCGAACAACCTGGAAGACTGGTTCCTCGCGGGGGCTTTCGCCGTCGGCCTGGGAAGCGCCCTCGTCAAGCCGGAAGGCCGGGAGGGGGACTACCCCGCCATCCGGCAGACGGCCGAAGAGATCGTCTCCCGCATAGCCCGGATCCGCACCCACGTGTAAACGCCATGGCCAGGATCGAGCGGCTCGATCTTTTTAAAGTGCCGCCCAGGTGGCTTTTTCTGAAAGTCACTACGGACGAGGGCGTGGAAGGCTGGGGCGAACCGGTCGTGGAAGGCCGGGCCGACACCGTTGCCGCAGCGGTGCGGGAGATGGGAGAATACCTCGTCGGGTCAGACCCGACGAAAATAGAGGACCTCTGGCAGGCCCTCTACAGGGGCGGATTTTATCGCGGCGGCCCCATTCTTATGAGCGCCATCTCCGGCATCGAGCAGGCCCTCTGGGACATTTCAGGGAAGATGGCGGGCCTTCCCGTCCACAGGATGATGGGCGGCGCCGTGCGGGACAAAATGAGGGTTTACTCGTGGATCGGCGGAGACCGCCCCGACGATGTCGTGACGGAGGCAAAGAAGCGGGTCGATGCGGGGATGACCGCCGTCAAGATGAACGGCACGGAGGAAATGGCCTGGATCGACAGCTTCACCAGGATCGAGGAAGTCATTTCCCGTGTCCAGGCCCTCCGGGACGCTTTCGGCCATTCTCTGGACATCGCCGTTGACTTCCACGGCCGGGTCCACCTGCCCATGGCAAGGGTGCTCATGAAGGAGCTCGAGCCCTTCCGCCTCATGTTCATCGAAGAGCCCGTGCTCGTGGAACACCGGGAGGCCTTCCGGGAACTCCGGCGGCACACCGTCACCCCCATCGCCACCGGAGAGCGGAACTTCAGCCGCTGGGACTTCAAGGATCTCATCACCGGAGGGGGCGTCGATATCCTCCAGCCCGACCTGAGCCACGCGGGAGGCATCTGGGAGGTCCGGAAAATCGCCGCCATGGCAGAGGCCTACGACATAGCCATGGCCCCCCACTGCCCCCTGGGCCCCATAGCCCTGGCAGCGTGCCTTCAGCTCGATTTCTGCACCCCCAACGCCTTCATCCAGGAGCAGAGCCTGGAAATTCACTACAACAGGGAGACGGACCTGCTCGATTACCTGGAAGATCCCTCCGTCTTCCGGTACCGGGATGGTTTTGTCTCCCTTCCGGAAGGGCCGGGACTGGGAATTAAAGTAAACGAGAGAAAGGTGCTGGAAAAAAGCAGGGAAGGACACAACTGGCACAACCCGGTCTGGCGGAACGCCGACGGGTCGGTTGCAGAATGGTAAAAGAAGCCCCCGGTTGCCGGGGGCTTCTTCTTTCCGTCACTCTCATCCCGCGAAAAAACGGGTTTGCCGGGAGCTCTCTTCAGTCGAGATAGGCGATGCGCTTGTTTTTCTCCTCGATGAACCGCTCCCGGAAGAGGTGTTCCACGATGAGCTCGATGTCCTCTTTCGTGGCCTGCCCCTGGAACAGGGTGTCGATGCTCGAGGAAAGGGTCTTTCTGGACTTGGGGCGGCGGGTTTTATCCTGTTTCTTGAGAATTTCAAGGACCTTGGCGTATTTCGGCGCCAGGTCCTTGCTGAGGGTAGGCTTTTCCTTGATGTCCTCCAGGGTGATGATGCGCTTGACCTTCTGGCCGAAGAGGGCCACGTGCTTGATCAGCGGGTCGTATCCGGCGTCCATTGAGACGATGTAGTGGCAGGAGGACGGGTCGGTGTGGTTCTTCGCAAGATAGTAGGCGATGTGGAAATCCAGAGCGTTCCGCCCCACGCCGCTGATGGTTACCCACTCCACCCGGTCGCCCATGGGCTGGGTCTTCCGGATGGTTTCGGTAGGAATCTTCTTCTGGTTCTCCCCGAGGAAAATGAGGATCTTGGCGTCCTCGATGTTCTCCACCTGCACTCCCGGCAGATTCTCGTAGTCGATGTAAATATACTTCTTCATGGATTGTCTCCCTCTTTCAGAAAGGAAAGCACCGCTTCGGCGAATTCCTTCGGTTTTTCCGCGTGGATGGAGTGGGCGGCTCCTTCAATGGCCAGGTACTTTCCCCGGGGAAACTTTTCTGCCAGTTCCCGTCCTGCAGCGGCGGGAAAAAGAAGGTCTTCCGTGCCCGCCAGAACCAGCGCGGGTACTTTGACGGAACGGGCAAGGCCCCGGCCGTCGAAGGCCGCGATGGCATTCACCTGGTTCCGGAACGAGACGGGAGCCTGGGGGAAGGGATAGGAGAGGGCAAATTCGACGGCGCCTTTCACCGTACCCTCGTCCTCGAAAAAGGCGGGAGAAAAAATCCAGTAAAAAACAGTCCGGAAGAATCCGGCCGGATCGTCACCTTTCCCGTACCGGTCGGCCAGGTCGGAGAAAAGCAGGGTGTTCCTGGAGGAGCTTTTCTCGCCCGATGCAGCGATTACAACCTTTCTCACCTTTTCGGGATAGTGTGCGGCAAGACTCAGGGCGGTGAATCCCCCCATGGAATGGCCCAGAACGTGGACGGGACCGTACCCGAGATGGTCGATCAGGGCGGCGCAGTCGTCCGCCATGAGATCCACGGAAACCGGCGCGTCCTCCGGGAGCGAGCGGCCGATTCCCCGGTTGTCCACTATAATCACCCGGAAATGCTCCGACAGGACAGGCAGAACCGTCTGCCAGCTCGAAACATCCGACGCCAGACCGGCAACGAGCAGCAATGGAGGCCCGTCGACGCCGTGCACCTCGTAATACAGATTCGCGTCGTTCAGCATCAGCATGGAGGCCAAAAGCAGCGTAGCCATTCCACAACCCCTTTCGGCAGGATAGGGACATCTTAACACCGTTGCCTGCCCGGAAAAAGGGCGAATATGCCGCCGCTGTTTTTCCGGCTACCGCTTCATGAACCTCCAGCCGAGGGACTTGGCCAGCCGGCTCCCGTTGGCGATGAGGACGCAGCGGTCGATGTCGTTTTGCTTCCAGGCCTCTAATATGGATTTCGCAAAGCTGTCCAGTGTGTCCCGCTGCTCCCGTACTCCCTTCCAGTCGTTGTAGAGCGCCCTCCGTTTTGCGTTTTCCCGGTTGAAAGCCTCCACTTTCGCGTTGAAATCGGCCTGCCTGAACTTGTACGTCTGGACCATGGACGACCGTGCCGCCTTGTTCTGTTCGCTCCGGATCGCGTCCGCCATCCTGGCGAGCTCGGCCCGTTCGGTGTCGAGCCGGGCTTTCCAGCTCTTCTGATGTTCGTCTATGCCTTTTATCCTGTCCGCCTGCTGATTCATTGCGCCGCTCAGGCGCTTCCGCTCGTTCGATATGGCCTTTGCCAGGGCATCCAGCCGTTTTTTGGCCCGCTCCAAGTATTCCCTGTCGAGGTTCTTGTTGTTCCCCCGCTGGATGATTTTCAGCGAAAACCGGGTCTGCTTGTTCGTCGACGCAAGAATGCTGACCTTGTAGTGATGGTAGGCGGCTTTGTTGGCCGGTTTCCCGGAGGGGGCCGTGTGGCTCAGCTCGTGGGACGTTCTCTGGTCGCTACCAGCCACGGAATTGTATGCCCATTCGTTTCCCGCGGGGGTCATGAAGAGGATATCCACCGATGTGGGATAGTTCGACCCCACGCTGACCGTGAAACTGTCGCCGGGGTTGCACTTGATGGTGTAGGTGGCGGGATGGGGGCCGCCGACGGTACCCGATGTGGAATAATCCGCACAGGATGGAGAAACTGCCGCGGCGCACAGGAACAGCGCCGAGACCAGGAAAAGCAGGGAAACTCTCAGGATTCTCTTTCTTTTCATATCGCTCTCCTTTCCGGGGTTGAGCGCAACCGTCTCTTAAAGATCCAGCCAGGCGTTCCCCATGCCGTATCGTATCTTCTCGGCATTGTCGATGAACAGGCTCTCCATAACATCGTTCAGATAGGTATAGCTTGTGATGGAACCGCCGTCCGCGGCCACCGTCACGTAGACAAGGTCGCCCTTTTCGGGGTAAAAATAGATGGTTCCCCCCGCCGGGGGCTGCTGCCACTCGTGGTCCACCGAATAGCACGTCCCGGAAAACTTTTCCGGCACTCCTTCCGACATCGGATGTCTCAACAAAAAAACGACAGTTTTCCAGGTGCTCTGTTTCGTGGTCTCAAGCGTCTTTACCGATTCCACCATCGCCGTCGCCTTGATCTTCGACTGTTCCGACATTCGGGCGTACACATCCGGCGGCATCACGCCCTCCGCCGAAAAACAGAAGGCTGCTAAGAGAAAAACAAGCACAGAAGCGGCAACTCTGCAGTTTTTCATTTACTCCCCCTCCCCTGTGTTCGGATTTTTCTTCACGGGCGCACTCCCGGATAAACTTTTTCTGCCCGCTTCGGGAGAATAACCACGGAGGACCGGAAGACAAAACGAGGCTACTTTTTGAAATTAACTCAATGTTATAATATCATCCGGTCCGTTGAAGCTCAAGGGAAGGGGGCTTTCCGGTGAACGGAAGAAAAGGGTGGATTCTGCTCTGCATTCTGTCGGCAGGAATTCTGTTTTTCACCGCTGCTCAGGCCGGAGCGTCAGTTCCATCAGGAGAGGAACTCCGGCTGAGTCCCGCACCGGCATTCGTCACGGGAGCGGGAGTGAACGTGAGAACCGGTCCGTCCACAGCCTCCAGAAGCCTGGGAAAACTTGACGGACAGGCATCGGAGGAACTCGTGGCGACCGACGTCGCAACGGGAGAGGACGGCAAAATCTGGTACCTGGTTCTTTCGGGAAAAGTCGGTGAAGGGTGGATCAGGGGCGATTTTCTCCGATTCGAGGGCCTGGATGATCCTCTGTGGCGGCTCGCCGCACGAATCCGCCGGGATCTGGGAGTCACCCCCGACATGACGGAGAACCGCCTGGGAAAACCGGAAAGCAGGCAAAACCGTACTTTCCTCCCGGAAGACCGGAAGGAAAAAGTCACTGAAACCGTGCTGACCTACCACGAGGGAAACGTGGTCTTCTGGATTCCGAAAAATGGCAGCTTTCTCGTCTCCGCCGACTTCACGGGAAAAATCGGCGGCTTCGGAAATATAACTTTCGGGGCTGATGTCGACGCAGTGGAAAAATACCTCGGGCCGCCTCACGGTGTGCGGAACAGGGTATGGACCTACCACTCGGGCATGAGCCGGATCCATATCCGGTTCGGAATGGACGGGCGTGTCGACAGGCTGATCCTTGAGCGGGACCCCTACTAGCCCACTGTCACCCGGTTCCTGCCCTCCTGCTTGCTCCTGTACATCATAGTGTCCGCCCTCTTGACCAGGGCAGATGGCGAAGAGTCTCCTTCCTCCGACGACGTTCCTCCGATGGAGACCGTCACGGAAAGCCGCTGCCCGTCCGCTTCTATCCATGTTGCTTCAACCGCCGAGCGAAGCCTTTCCCCGATAGATGCAAGAGTCTCCCTCTCCGCGTTGGGGAAAAGCCCCACAAATTCTTCGCCTCCCCAGCGCCCTATGACATCGAAGGGGCGAACCGCTGAAACCAGGGTTTTCGCCGTCGTTTCAAGCACCCTGTCCCCTATGTCATGGCCATGGTTGTCGTTGAAGCGTTTGAAATGGTCAATGTCGAAAAAGAGGACCCCGAAGGGAACGCCGCTCTTCTGCCAGAGAGCGAAAAGGGCCGCCAGCTCCGAATCAAGGTAGCGTCTGTTGGGAACCCCGGTGAGAAGGTCGAGAAGGGATCGCCGCTCCAGTTCCGTCATCCGCTCCCTGAGGTTTTCTTCGGGGCTGATCTCGGCGAAGAGCTCGATGCCGCCCACCACGTTGCCCTCGTCGTCTTCGAGGGGGGTGGTCCTCACCGAGACGGGAACCCTGTGGCCCCTCCGGTGATGGAAGAACACCTCCGCCTCCCGGGAAAGCGTGTCCTCCATAGTGGCGAGAAGGGGACATCCTGCTTTGCAGAGGTTCTTTCCCTCGCAGTCAACATGGACGAGGATATCCTCGCTGCACCGGTGCCCTATCACCTCATGGCTCCTGAAACCCGTTAACCGTTCCGCAGCCTTGTTCCAGTAAGTGATCCTTCTCTCGCGGTCCACAAAATAGGCTCCTTCTTTCAGAGCGTCAAGCATCCGCTGGATATCCCGGCGCAATCCATCTCCACCCCTTCTTTTGAACTTATTATTATAATAAGGAATAAAATTGGAAAAAGCAAGTCGGAGAGATATAGCAATCTCCCGCTCTTCGAGCGGGAGATTGGGTGGTCCGGGATTGTTTCCAGGAGAACCGGCGAGCCGCCTTACCGGATGAACCCCAGCAGTTTCGGCAGGAAGAGAGAGATTGGAGCGACGTAGGTCACGAGAAGAAGCACTCCGAGAAGGGCGATCACGAACCGCATCGCCGCTGCGGACACTTTCTCCAGGCTCAGGCCCGTGATGCCGCAGCTCACGAAAAGACACACCCCCACCGGCGGCGTCGCCATCCCGATGGCAAGGTTGAGCACCATCATGAAACCGAAATGGAGAGGGTTAATTCCCAGTTTCGCCGCGATGGGCGCAAGGATGGGGGCCAGGAGAATAATTGCCGCCCCGGTCTCCATGAACATCCCCACGATGAGCAGCAGGATGTTCACTATGAGAAGGAAGACATAGGGGTTTGACGTGGCAGAGAGGAACAGGGCCGACAGCTTCACGGGAACCTGGTTCGCCGCGATGACCCAGGCAAACACGTTGGCGAGGGAGATGATCAGCAGGATGGCCCCCGTGGTGATGCCGCTCTGGAACAGGATGTGGGGAACGTCCTTCCATGCGATCTCCCGGAAAATGAACTTGCCGACGAAGAAGGAGTAGATCACCGCAACGGCGGCTGCCTCCGTGGGGGTGAACACGCCGCCGAGGATTCCTCCCAGGATGATGATGGGAGCCATCAATGCCCATACCGATGACCTGAACTCGGCGGCAACCCTCTTTCCTGAAAAGCCCTCGGAAGTGGGGTAGTTCTTTTTCTTCGCCACCCGGGTGACCACGATCATGAGAGCAAGGCCCATGAGGATTCCCGGAACAAACCCCGCGGCGAAGAGCCCTCCCACCGACACGTTCACCGACACGCCGTAGATGACCATGATGATGCTCGGCGGGATGATGGGGCCGATGGTTGCCGCCACGCTGTTGAGGGCAGCGCTGAAGTCGAGGTCGTAGCCGCTCTTCTCCATGGAGGGGATCATGATGGAGCCGATGGCGGAGGCGTCGGCCACGGAGGAGCCGCTGATTCCGGCAAAGATCATGTTTGCCACGACACACGCATGGGCCAGCCCGCCCCGGATATGGCCAACCAGGCTGTTGGCGAAACCGATGATCCTCACGGTGGTTCCTCCCCGGTTCATCAGGTCTCCCGCAAGAATGAAGAACGGAACCGCCATCAGGGGGAAGGAGTCGATCCCGGTAAACATCCTCTGGGCGACGACTTCGAGGGGAACGCCCATGGCGATAAGGACGACGATTCCCGTGATTCCCATCACGAGAGCGAGAGGAATGCCCATGAAAAAGCAGACGAGAAATGCGGCAGTCATAAGGTATGTCATTGCCCGTCACCGTCCTTTCCCTTCAGGGCCGCTTCAAGCTCCAGGTCCGCCGTGGATATGGACTGGGAAGACCGGCTCAGCACAAGGTACAGAAGGTGCATGAACATATACACGGAACCGACAGGGATCGCCAGGTAGGGTATCCACATGGGAAAATCCATGGCCGGCGACGTCTGGCCCCAGAGACCGATCATGAGCTTGATCCCCTGCACGGTCACCGCGGCGAGAAAGACCATGATGATGATCTCGGCGGCAAAGGTCACTTTCCACCGGGCACCTTCGGGGAGCTTCTCCACGAACATGGTGACGCCGATATGCCTGCCTTTTCCCATGGCGTACCCCGCCCCGAGAAAGGTCACCCAGACCATCATGTACCGTGCCGCTTCTTCGGACCATGTAATGGGGTCATGGAGGACGAACCTGTAAAAGACGGCCATAAAGGCTATGACTCCCATGGCTCCCATGAGGGCTGCCACAAGGATGAAGGCTGCCCGGTCAAACACTTCGAGAAATCCCTTCAGCAGTTTCACTTCTCCACCTCTCCTTCAGTACGAAAGGGGGACAGGGCGGTCGTCCGCCCCTCCCCCGCACATCTGCAGATATTGGAAAACGCTCTTTATTCCGGCGGCTACTTCAGCATGCCGGCCATCTTGGCCTCTGCCGCCGCCACCGCTTCCAGGGCTTCCTTCACCCACTGCTCGCCCGCCTGGGACTTCACGTAGTCGAGCACGGGAGGCTGGGAGACGGATCGGAACTCGTTGAGCTGGGCCGCCGTGGGAACATAGACGGTCATGCCCTTTTCCGTCACGTTAAGGATGCCCGACTGGACCTGCCGCTCGGAAATGGCCCTCTGGGCGATGTTGAAGAGCTGGGCTCCCTCGTACAGGGCCGCCTTCTGGTCCTCGGAGAGCTTCCCCCACACCTTATCGTTCACGAACATGATCAGGGGGTTGTACAGGTGGCCGTCAAGGATTGTGTGCTTCTGCACCTCGTAGTACTTGCCGTTGTTGGTCAGGGTCATGGGAAGCTCGCAGCCGTCCACCACGCCCTGCTGGAGAGCCATGTACAGCTCGCCGAAGGCCACGGGGGTGGGGGAAGCGCCGAGGGCCTCCACCATCTTCATGTGGGCGGGGTTCTCCATGGTCCTGATTTTCAGGCCCTTCATGTCCGCCACGGACTTGATCTGCTTCTCGCTGGTGACGAAGTGGCGGTAGCCGTTCTCGCTGATGGCGAGGGTACGGATGCCGGTAACCTTCCTCATCTCCTCCATGAGCTTCCTGCCGAAGGGACCGTCAAGAACTTCCCACGCCACGACCTGGTTCGGGAAGAGGTAGGGGATGTCGAACACCATGATGGGCTTGAAGAGGGTGGGAACGGGCCCCGTGGTGATGGTCCCGAGTTCGATGGTCCCCATCTTCAGTCCTTCCAGGATCTCCTTTTCATTGCCGAGCTGGGAGGCGTGGAACACCTCGATCTTCACCGAACCGCCGGTTTTGTTTTGCACGTGGTTCCTGAACAGCTCCACGGCGATGACTGTCCGGTCCTCCGGGTCCGCCGGTCCGGCGTTGGCCAGCTTCAGGGTAAAATTCTCGGCGGCGGCCGATCCCGCCAGGGACACTACCAGAACAAGGGCGCACAACACTTTCACCATTTTTTTCATCTTCTCTCTCCGACCTTTCTTTTAAATCTTGGTAAATTTGCCCTAGCATTATAAACTAAAGTTTGAAATCCGCAAGTGGCAATACAACAAATTTCGCGCTAGACTTGTAAAAATTTACGTAAGGGGGAAAACAAATGAACTGCCTTGCGCTGCTCGGAAGCCCGAGAAAAGACGGCAACACCGCCGCCCTCCTCACCTCATTTCTGGACGGGGCGGCCTCGAAAGGACATACTGTGCGCACTGTCCGTCTCCAGGAAAAGAAAATCCTGCCCTGTACCGGCTGCAACGGCTGCAAGAAAGACGGGAAAGGAACGGGCAGATGCGTCCTCACCGACGACATGGGCGGCCTGTACCCTGCGGTGCTCGAGGCGGACGTCATCGTCCATGCCTTTCCCGTCTACTGGTGGTCCATGCCCGCCCAGACGAAGCTGTTCCAGGACAGGCTCTACGCTCTCGACTACGGCCTCTTCAGCGGAAAGAAAATGTACCTCCTGACCACCTACGGAGGAGAAGACCCCAACTCAGGCCCCGATATTGTGGAGCGGACCTTCCGGGACGTCTGCAGTTTTCTCGGCATGGAGTTCCGCGGCAGCCTCGGCGCCTGTTCAGGGTCTCTCGCCGTGAAGGAAAACACGTCCATCCTCGAAAAGGCGTTCCGGATGGGCGCCGGTATCTGAGGCAGGCCCTCCTCTACTCCGCCCTCACCACCGCCCCCTTCGCCGCCGAGGACGCCAGCCTGGAGTACAGGGCCAGGTGTCCCCGGGTGACCTTGGGGGCGGGTTTTTCCCACGATGCAAACCTTTCCCTGATCCCCCCGTCTGAAACGTGGAGGTGCAGGGTGCCTTCGATCACGTCGATGGTGATTTTGTCGCCGTCCCGGACGATGGCCAGCGGGCCGCCCTCCGCCGCCTCGGGAGAGATGTGCCCCACGAAGCACCCGTTGTTCGTTCCCGAAAACCGGCCGTCGGTGACCAGGGCGGTGCTCTTGTTCAGCCCCATGCCGTAAAGGTACTTCATGGCCCGGTACATCTCCCGCATGCCCGGGCCGCCCTTGGGCCCCTCGTAGCGGATCACCACCACGTTTCCAGCCTGGATTTTTCCGGCCAGGATGGCGGCGTTCGCGTCGTCCTCGCTGTCGAACACCCGGGCCTCGCCGGTGAACACGTGGAGCGAGGGGTCGATGGCCCCCGGTTTGGTCACTCCCGTGTCCGGGGCGAGGTTCCCCCTGAGGACGGCGATGCCTCCCCGTGGCGAGAAGGGTGCCTCGAGGGTCTTCATCACCTCGTCGTTCTCCGGGAAGGGGAAGACATACCCCGACACGTTCTCCTCCACAGTACGGCCCGTGCAGGTGAGAGCGTCCTTCTGCAGCAGGGACAGCATTCTTTTCAGCATCCTGGGGATGCCCCCGGCCATCCAGAAATCTTCCGTATTCCACTTCGACGCCGGGTTGACCCGCACGATCTGGGGGGTCTCCGGCCCCAGGCGGGAGAAGAGGTCCATGACATCCACGCCGGCCTCCGCCTCGGCGGCGATGGCCGCCAGGTGCATCACAGCGTTGGTGGACCCGCTCATGGCGAGGGTGGCCCGGACGGCGTTCTCGATGGACAGTCCGTTGAGGATCTTCCGGGCGGTGAGGCCTTCCCGGGCCATGCGGCATATCCTCTCTCCCGTTTCGCACGCAAGCCGGAACCGCTCGGAGTACACGGCCGGAACGAGAGCTGAACCGGGAAGGGCCATGCCGAGAACTTCCGCGAGACAGCACATGGTATTGGCCGTGCCGAAGAAAGAGCAGGACCCGCAGGTAGGAGCACACAGATTCTCCAGGGACCGGAACTCCTCCTCCGTTATGCGGCCTGCGGTCAGCATTCCCAGGGCCTCGTGCAGGGATGTCTCGTCGGTCTTCCGGCCGTCGAACACCACGCCGCCGAGGGTGGGACCGCCGGTGATCATGATGGCGGGGATGTCGAGCCGTGCCGCGGCCATGAGCATTCCGGGAACGATCTTGTCGCAGGACGCCACGAGAACCAGGGCGTCCAGGTGGTGCGCCTCGGCCACAAGCTCGATGGAGTCGGCGATGACCTCCCTCTGGGGCAGGATGAAGTGCATTCCCCGGTGCCCTTCGCAGACACCGTCGCAGGAGGCGATGACGCCGAACTCGGCCGCCACTCCCCCCGCCCTGTGGATCCCCTTCTTCACCTGCTCGCTGACCATATTCAGGTTGAAATGGCCCGGAACGAGAGTGTTCCAGGAATTGGCGATGCCGATCACCGGCCTGTCCCCGAAATCACCGTCGCAATACCCCATGGATTTCCACAGCGCCCGCGCCCCGGCGTTCTGGGGACCGGCGAAAACCTCCGAACTTCTCCACCCCTTTGACATGCTTATCCTCCTCAGTGAAAATTCTTCGTTTTCAAAATTCATGGTAGGTGAAGAACCTGCGCCGGTCAACGGGGGAATTCATGGCCGCCTCCCTCCACCTCGGTATCATGGATTGCTGTCATCCTGAGGCCGGTCTTTTGGCCGAAGGATCTCGGTTTTGATTCTGGAGAGAACCAAGCCCGAGATCCTTCGCTCCGCTCAGGATGACAACCCTGTCGTCCCGAGCGAGCGAAGCGAGGAGGGACCTGACTTTGGTTCCGGATTGTCTCAAAACCAGATCCCTCGCATTCGCTCGGGATGACAAACCGCTCCGCTCAGGATGACAAATCTCCGGAACAATCAATGAGCCAGGAACATTTCGCAAATTTGCCTCAAAAGGGCTATAATTTCCGGGGGAAACATCATACCCTTTCCCAAGTACGGCCTTTCTCCCCCGCTGCCGGGGGTATCCTGTCCGAAATAAAAGGAGGATGTCATGAAGAAAGCCTACATTGTCGGAACCTGCGACACGAAGTACGAAGAGCTCGCCTTTGTCCGGGATATCATCGCCGGGAGGGGCGTGGAGACCGTCCTGGTGGACGTGGGAACCCAGCCTCACGGAAACCCCGTGGACGTGGCAGCAGCCGAAGTGGCCGCATGCCATCCTTCAAAACCCGGCTTCCTCTCCTCCGCGAAGGAGCGTGGAGAGGCCGTGGGCGCCATGGGCGAGGCCCTGGCGGCCTTTCTTCCCAAAAGAGACGACCTCGGCGGTGTCATCGGCCTCGGCGGCTCCGGCGGAACGTCCATCATCACCTCCGGCATGAGAATGCTGCCCCTTGGAACGCCGAAGATCATGGTCTCCACCATGGCATCGGGCAACGTGGCCCCCTACGTGGGCCCCAACGATATCGCCATGATGTATTCCGTCACCGACGTGTCGGGGATCAACAGGGTCTCCAGGGTGGTCCTGGCGAACGCCGCCAACGCCCTCGCCGGCATGGTAAGCGGCCCCGTCCCCCACGGGGAGGACAGGCCCCTTCTCGGCATGACCATGTTCGGTGTTACCACCCCCTGCGTGGACATGGTCCGCCATACCCTTGAAAAGGACTTCGACTGCCTCGTCTTCCACGCCACCGGAACCGGCGGCCAGTCCTTCGAAAAACTCGTGGACTCGGGGATGATGAAGTGCGTCCTTGACATCACCACCACGGAAATCTGCGACCACCTCATGGGCGGCGTCCTCTCCGCGGGAGAAGGCCGGCTCGACGCCTTCATCCGGACCGGGATCCCCTACGTGGGCTCCGTGGGCGCCCTGGACATGGTGAACTTCGGGGCCATGGACACTGTGCCCGAGAAGTACAAGGGCAGGAAGCTCTATGTCCACAACCCCCAGGTGACCCTCATGCGCACCACCCCCGAGGAAAACACCCGCATGGGCGAATGGATCGGCGACAAGCTGAACAGGTTCCCCGGGCCCGTGCGCTTCCTGCTGCCCCTGAAGGGCGTCTCCATGATCGACGCGCCGGGGCAGGCCTTCCACTGGCCTGAGGCGGACGAAGCCCTTTTCTCCGCCCTCGAGCGGACCTTCAGACAGTCGGACCAGCACCGCCTGGTGAAACTGCCCCTGAACGTGAACGATCCCGAGTTCGCCGCGGCCCTCGTGGAGAACTTCCGGGAACTGCATCCATAACCCAAAGGGAAGGGAAGGGATTTCATGAAACGGTTCACCCGTACCGAACTTCTGGCCCGCTTCCACGACATGGCGAAAAAGAAGGAGCCCATCATCGGCGGCGGAGCAGGCACAGGCATATCCGCCAAGTGGGAAGAGGCCGGCGGCATCGACCTCATCGTCATCTACAACTCCGGCCGCTACCGCATGGCGGGACGGGGGTCCCTCGCGGGACTCCTCGCCTACGGCAACGCCAACGACATCGTCAAGGAGATGGCCTACGAAGTCCTCCCCGTAGTGAAGAAAACGCCCGTCCTGGCCGGCATCAACGGCACCGACCCCTTCGTCATCTGGGACAAATACTTCGACGAGCTGATCTCCCTCGGCTTCGCCGGGGTACAGAACTTCCCCACCGTGGGGCTCATCGACGGGGTCTTCCGGGCCAACCTGGAGGAGACCGGCATGGGGTACGCCCTTGAGGTGGAGGCTATCCGGGCCGCCCACGAGCGGGACCTCCTCACCACCCCCTACGTCTTCAGCGAAGAGGACGCCGTGGCCATGACGAAGGCCGGAGCGGACATCCTCGTGTGCCACATGGGGCTCACCACAAAGGGATCCATCGGCGCGAAGACCGCCAAAACCCTCGACGAATGCGCCGTCCTCATCGAAAAATGGGCGAAGGCGGCCAAAAAGGTCCGCAAGGACGTGATCGTCCTCTGCCACGGCGGCCCCATCGCCATGCCGGAAGACGCGTCCTTCATCCTCAAGAAATGCAAGAACGTCCACGGGTTCTACGGCGCCAGCTCCATGGAGCGCCTGCCCACGGAAACGGCCATCAAGGCCCAGACGGAAGAGTTCAAGAAGATCACTTTCTAGGAACCGAAGCGGCACCACAGACAGAAAAGGAGGGAACGCCATGCCCAGAGTGTATTACAGCACCATCATCTCCGCCCCCATCGAGGAAGTATGGGAATACGTGAGGGACTTCAACGCCCTGCCCAAGTGGCACCCGGGGATCAAGGCCAGCGAAATAGAGGGAGGCTGCGGCCCCGACTGCACCGCCTGCGTGGGCAGCGTCCGCCATTTCCAGCTCGCCGATGACTCCTGGATGAGGGAACAGCTTCTCGCCCTCTCCGACGCAGATTATTCCGTCACCTACACCATCCTCGAAACGGGCATGAAGCTGAAGAACTACGTGGCATCCCTGAGCCTCGCACCGGTCACCGCCACCGATGAAACCTTCGCCGAATGGGAGGCCGTCTTCGACGCCACCGATCCCGCAGCGGAGGAAGAGACGGTGGACGCGGTCTACGGGGTCTTCAGTTCAGGCCTTGAAAACCTGGACGAAATGCTCATGGAGGAATTCGACATCGATTCCTGCGGCGAAGGGGAATGCGGCGGCTGCGGATGCGGCTGCGGAGAGAAATAGCCTGATGCTGACCGGGCCGGACAGATGCGTCCGGCCCTTTCTTCTTCAAAAGGGGATGGGCTCATGATGAAAAAAACGGCAGTGCTCGTTTTCCTGCTTCTTTTCCTTGCCGGCGCCGGAGAAGGCGCGGGCTGGTACAACATGTACACGGGAGGGGTCTGGAACAACCCCGGATCCTGCCTTATCGACACCATGATCTACAACAAGACGATGGCCAACGCCGCCCTCAAGAACATGCAGAAAAACCAGTCCCAGGCGGCCCGGCCCCAGAAGAAGCCCCAGCAGGTTCCCCAGGCCCGCCCGACCACCTACCGCCCGTCAGGAAAGCCGTCCCCCGTGCCGGCCGCCCTCGCCCGGACCCTCACCGACAGAAAGGCCGACAGGGACACCATGACCGCCTTCTTCAAAGAGGCTCTGGCGAACTACGGGGACTATGCACGGCAGGCAAAGCGCCCCAACGATCTTGGGCTCGCCATGGCCTTCTTCTTCGGGGTGTGCATCGGCATCACCACCGACAACCAGGTGGACGACCCGGCCATATTCGCCACCGCCCGGCAGATGGACACGGTCCTTGCCGAACAGACGGGCGTAGCCTCGGCTCCCGATGCGAAAAAGGAGGAAATGGCCCATACCCTGGCCTGCCTCGCCACCTTCGCCCTTGCCGGGGTGACCCAGGCGGAGGAGGAAGGGAACTCCGAGGGGGCGGAATCCTTTCGGGAACTGGCACGGCAGTCCATGAGCGAGGTCTTTGGCATCGACGTGAACAACACCCGGATGGACCACTCGGGGCTGCGGCTCTTGGACTGAGCCCCCGGTAAACAGAATGGTTTGACATCCCGAGCGCAGCGTATGTTTTGTCATCCCGAACGACCGAAGGGCGGAGGGATTGAGCTTTTGCTGTCGTTCTGAGCGAAGCGAAGAACCTCGCTCTTGCTGTCGTTCAGAACTGAACGGTTGATCGCGGTCGCATTTGTTTGTCATCCCGAACGACCGAAGGGCGGAGGGATTGAGCCTTTGCTGTCGTTCTGAGCGAAGCGAAGAACCTCGCTTTTGCTGTCGTTCTGAACTGAACGGTTGACCGCGATCGCATTTATTGTCATCCCGAACGACCGAAGGGCGGAGGGATCTCGCCTTTGGTTCCGAGTGCCGTCAAACCCTGAGATCCCTCCCCTCCGGGGACGCGATCGGCCAAAAACCGGCCTCGGGATGGCTCCTGAAAACCCACTGCGAGATCCTTCACTTCGTTCAGGATGACAAACCGGGATCCTCCACCTCCGGGGACGCTCCCTCCGCTTCGTTCTGGATGCTGCGCGAGCGTGATCGCATTTGTTTGTCATCCCGAACGACCGAAGGGCGGAGGGATCTCGCCTTTGGTTCCGAGTGCCGTCAAACCCTGTGATCCCTCGGCCAAAAACCTGGCATCGGGATGACAATCCGAGGGGGAGTGACCTTCTCCCCCGGGGCCCCCTTCCCTCCTGCATCCAGCCTCCTTTTCGGAAATTCCCGTTGTGAAAAAAAGAATCAATTTGACTCTTCTTTTCGTGAGTGCTAACGTTGTCTGACAACAGACATTTCAGATCAAAAATGAATCCTGCTTCTGCTCAACCCTGGCCGAAAACGACACTGAGGAGGAGTCTTTTCTTGGACGTCATCCCATTCCAGAGGAAAAACCGGAGCGACGTGATTTTTGAAAAACTCCAGGAACTCATAGGTGACGGGCAATGGAAGCCCGGAGACCGTTTCCCCACGGAAATGGAACTAACCCGCCTGTTCAACGTGGGGCGGTCCACGGTCCGGGAAGCGCTGAACCACCTGAAAACCTCAAACCTCATCCAAGTCATTCCCGGAAAGGGCACCTTCGTTACAAAACCTCTCGGGGTGGAGCATCAGATCCTCTCCCGCCACATTCCCGACAGCGCAACCGCACAGGAACTGTTCAATATCATCGAGTTCCGCATCTGCATCGAGCCCTCCACCGCCTATCTTGCGGCGGAACGGATCTCCGGCCCCCAGAAAAAAAGACTCCTCAGCATCGCCGGAGCTGTGGACAACGAAGAACTCTCTCCTGCGGAATTCGCCGAGACGGATATCGCCTTCCACATCTTCCTGGCGGAAATCACGGGAAACCCCCTCTGCGTGGAGATCATGAACTACCTCCACACATTCTTCTACAAGCAGCAGATCGTCACATCCCTCATATCGGCTCGAAAAAAGGCGGCGGCCCAAAGCCACATCGCCATTGCAAAAGCCGTGGCCGCCCATAACGCAAAGACAGCGGAAAAAGAAATGCGTGCTCATCTGTGCAATACACGGGAATATCTCGAAAGCATCGTCCGGGAAACGGCCCTCCCGGAAATTTCCAAAAATCAGTCCGGAGGTGGATCATGAATCCTGAAAGAATCGCAGAACTGAAAGAAAAGGCGCGGGCTGTGCGCCTCGGCATTATAGAGGCCCTCGGCCTCGAGAAGAGGGGACATCTCGGCGGTTCCATGTCATGCGCCGACATCGTGGCGGCACTGTATTTCTACAAAATGCGCCATGATCCGAAAGACCGCTTTATGCCCGACCGGGACCGGTTCATCATGAGCAAGGGACATTCCGTGCTCGCCCAGTACGCCGCCCTCGCGGAGGCAGGCTATTTCCCGAAGGAAACCCTGAAAAAAACCAAAACCCTGGGATGCATTCTCCAGGGACACCCCGAGCGGGAAACCCCGGGAGTGGAGGCCAACACCGGTTCCCTCGGACAGGGGCTGTCCATCGGAATCGGCATGGCTCTCGGAGGGCGCCTTGACGGTCTCGGCTACCACACGTGGGTTATCCTCGGCGACGGGGAACTTGCGGAAGGGCAGGTCTGGGAAGCTGTCACGGCAGCATCGGCCTTCAAGCTGGACAACCTCACCGCTATCGTGGACATGAACGGCATCCAGGCAGTGGGCAAGACCTGCGACCGGTACGATCTCGGCGACATCCGCGGCAAATTCTCCGCTTTCGGCTGGAAGACCTTCGAGATCGACGGCCACGACATGACCCAGATAGTCCGTGCCCTGGATGAGGCATCCGAAGTCAAGGGAGTCCCCACCGCCATCATCGCCCGGACGGTGAAGGGCAAAGGCGTATCCTTCGCCGAGAACACCCACGCCTACCACAACAACCTGCTGACGAAGGAACAGCAGGAACAGGCCGTGCGCGAAATACTCGCCATGTGAGGAGGACGGGAACGATGTTGATCAACCTTCGGACTGCCTACGGCGAGGAACTTCTCGCCCTTGCGAAAGAAAATTCCAGGGTCGTGGCACTGGACGCGGACCTCTGCGGCTCCACCCAGTCGGTGGTGATCGAGAAGAACTTCCCCGAGCGGTATTTCGAGATGGGCATCGGCGAACAGAACATGATCTCCGTGGCGGCAGGCCTTTCCCTCACAGGCAAGATCCCCTTCGCCCACTCCTTCGCCGTGTTCGCCTCGGGGCGCCCCTTCGACCAGATCCGCCAGAGTGTCTGCCTGCCGAAGCTCAACGTGAAAATCGTCGGTTCGAGCTGCGGCCTCTCCGACTTCGGCGACGGCGCCACCCACCAGTCTTTCGAGGATCTGGCCACCATGAGGGTGCTTCCCGGAATGACCGTCTTCTGCCCCGCCGATGCAGTGGAGACGAAGTGGGCCGTCCGGCAGGCGGCAGCCATCGACGGACCTGTCTACATCAGGCTGAACCGGAACGACCTTCCCGTTCTCTTCGACGAAAAGACTCCCTTCGAAACAGGAAAACCCCTGGTGGTGAAAGAAGGCTCCCAGGTCGCCCTCGTCGCTACGGGCACCATGACGGCCATCGCCATGGAAGCCGCCGGCCTCCTTGAAACGAAGGGCATCTCCGCCAGGGTCATCCACCTCGGGACCATCAAGCCTCTCGACACAGCCGCACTCGCGAAGGCGGTAAACGGCGTCAGGGGCATCGTCACCTGCGAAGAGCACACCATCTACGGCGGACTCGGTTCGGCAGTGGCGGAAGCCCTGTGTGCAGCTCCCCTGCCCATGCGCATGGTGGGAATCCAGGACAGGTATGGCCAGTCGGCGGTCTGCTACGACGAACTTCTCGTGCATTACGGCCTGACGAAGGAAAATATCGCGGCGGCTGCCGAAAAACTGCTGTAAAATTTCGATAAAAGATACCCAACGGGAGGGATTGCAATGCAGAACATTGGATTCATCGGTCTCGGGATCATGGGGAAGCCCATGGCGAAGAACCTTCTGAAGGCAGGGAAATCACTGGTAGTGTACGATATCGTACCCGCAGCGGTGGAAGAGCTCGTCTCCGAAGGCGCCCAGAAGGGAACGAGCCCGAAGGACGTGGCGGAGCGGAGCGACATGGTCATCACCATGCTGCCGAACTCTCCCCACGTGAAGGAAGCCGTCTGCGGCGAAAAGGGCATCCTCGAAGGGGCCAAAAAAGGACAGATCATTGTTGACATGAGCTCCATCGCCCCCCTGGTGAGCCGGGAACTCGGGGCGCTCCTCGCCGAAAAGGGAGCCGAGATGCTCGACGCCCCCGTCAGCGGGGGCCAGGAAAAGGCCGAGAAGGGAACCCTCGCCATCATGGTGGGCGGAAGCGAAGCATCCTATGAAAAGGTGAAAGACATCCTCGCCTTCATGGGCAAGAGCACCCTCGTGGGCGATCTCGGCGCAGGGCAGACCACCAAGCTGGTGAACCAGAGCATCGTGGCCGTGAACATCGCCGCCGTCGCCGAAGGCATGGCCTTCGCGAAAAAGGCCGGAGTAGACCCCGAAAAGGTGTTCAACGCCATCCGGGGCGGCCTCGCCGGCAGCCAGTGCATGGAGGACAAGGCCCCCCGCATGTTCGAGGGCAGATACAACCCGGGCTTCCGGATCAACCTCCACATCAAGGACCTGAACAACGTCCTCGAGACGAGCCGCTCGCTCCACGTGTCCATGCCTCTGACGGCCCAGCTCATGGAAATGTTCCAGAACCTGGCCGCCGACGGCCACGAGACCCTGGACCACGGCGCCCTGGGCCTGTTCTACGAAAAGCTCAACACCCTGTCGCTGAAGAAATAGGGAAAGCAGTCCGGAAGCCGCTCCCTCCGGGGAGCGGCACACCTGCGGAAAAGGAGGGATGCCTGGGGGGAAAGCCGGGTGATCCAGAAAGGGTAGGCGGAAAGACAGCTTCTGTTCCACAGATACCAATACCTGACAAGAAGGAGTGGTTATTGTGAAGAAGTTCGCTACCATTATCGCCGTTGTCCTCATTGCGGCCCTCGCCCTCGGCGGCACCGCCTTCGCGGCGGACAAGATCTGGCCCAAGGGAACCCCCACGGTCATCGTCGGCTTCGGTGCCGGCGGCGGCACCGACACGTCCGTGCGGCCCATGGTCGCCCTCATGTCCAAGTACCTGAACGAAACCATCAACGTGGCCAACATGCCCGGCGCAGCCAGCGCGGTCGCGGCCGAGCACGTCCTCGGGCTCCCGGGAGACGGCTACACCATGTTCGCCACCGGATCCGGATGCTTCGGCGGCTTCAAGATCAAGGAAACGTCCAATTCCGGCTGGGAAGAGTGGACGTCCTGGCATCCCTTCCAGGGTCCCGCAGCCATCCTCGTGGGCGCCAACAGCGAAATGAAGACCTTTGACGACGTGGCGAAGGCCCTCAAGGAAGGCAAGATCAACATGGGCATCTCCGGCTTCGGCAACGGACCCCACGTCATCATGCAGGCCATCGCGGAAGTCGCGGGCATCAACGAGATCAACTACGTCACCTTCGACGGCGACCGGAACGTGGCCACCGCAGTCCTCGCCGGTGAAGTCGAAGTGGGCATCGTGACCTTCTCCTCCGCCATCGACATGGCCCAGGCAGGAACCATCCGCGCCGTCACCGTCATGATGAAGGAACCCATGAAAATCACCGACACCATCACCATCGATCCCATCGTCAAAGTTCTTCCCGGCAGTGACAAGATCCCCGACCTGAGCGAAACCTGGCCGATCTGCATCCGCCGCGACGCTCCCCAGGAGATCAAGGACAAGATCACCGAGGCCTTCCACTGGGCCCTCAAGCAGCCTGAAATTCTTGAATACACGAAGCAGAAGGGCCTGAACATCGTCGGGCTCACCGGCGACGATGCCGACCGCTTCCTCTCTCTCCAGATCTCCGGTTACTCGTGGGTGCTCTTCAACGCGAAGATGGCGGAGAAATCCCCCGCCGACTTCAACATTCCCAAGCTCGCCGACTGGAACTGGGAGACCGAAAAGAAGAAGCTGAACAAATAACATGACAGGAAGAGTGCACAAGGGCTCCGGGGCGGACTATATCTCCGCCGTATGCCTGATCGTCTTCGGGGCGGCGTTTTCAGCCGCCGCCCTGAAGATGCGGGTATTCAACAACTCCCTTCTCGTCTCCCCCGGGCTTTTTCCTCTCATTCTGGGAGGCGTGTTCATCCTTCTGGGCTTCCTCCTTCTCCGCTCCGCAGCAAAGCGGGGCGGAAAGGACCAGGCCCTCCATGTCCTCGGGAAGGAAAACCTGACCGCTTTTTTCTCCTCTCCGAAGGTACGGAAAGGAACCGTCCTGCTCCTCCTCGTCGTCGCGTATGTCGCGGCGGTGGCATATATCCCGTTCCTCTGGGCAACAGCGGGATATCTCATCGTCACGTTCCTCTACCTCAAGGCCATGAAGCTGCACTGGAGCATTCTCCTGGCCTTTGCGGCGGCCTGGGTGATCACCGCAGCCTTCCGGGATCTCTTCCGGATCCCCATGCCGTAAGAAAGGGAGGAGATCATGGAAATACTGCATCTTCTCGCGGATGAAGCAGCACAGGTCGGGGTCTCCCTTGTGGGAGCCCTCAACCCGACAATTCTCGGACTGATCTTCGGTGGAAGCCTCCTGGGAATGCTCGTGGGAGCGATCCCCGGACTCACGGCCACCATGGCCCTGGCCCTGCTGATCAACCTCTCCTATGGCATGCCCCTGGAGAACGCCGTGGCCTTTCTTCTCGCCGTGTACGTAGGGGCCGTCTCCGGAGGTCTCAACGCGGCCATCATGATCAACATCCCCGGCACCCCATCGGCGGCGGCCACCTGCCTCGACGGCTTCCCCCTGGCGAAGCAGGGCAAGGGCGGCCTTGCCATCGGCACGGGGCTCATCGCCTCCTTCGTGGGTACCCTCTTCAGCATTCTGGTCATGATCTTCCTCTCCCCCCTCATCTACAAGATCGCCCTGAGGTTCGGCCACTGGGAACTCTTCCTGCTGGCCCTCTTCGGCATCATGATCTGCGGTACCCTCTCCGCAGGAAAGGACCCCCTCAAGGGGTGGATCGTGGGCTTCCTCGGCTTCGCAGCCGCCATGGTGGGCATGGAGCAGATCTTCGCCTACCCGAGGCTCACCTTCGGCTTTTTGCAGCTTAAGGGCGGCCTTCCGCTCATTCCTGCGCTCATCGGCGTCTTCGGGGTCTCCGAGTTCCTCGCCGTCCTCCAGGAGGAAGTGGCCTACAAGATCGAAGGAAAAGTCGGCAAGGTCATCCCACCCATGAAAGAATTCGTTCCCCTCATCCCTTCGGCGATCCGCTCGGGAATCATCGGCGTCATCATCGGCGCCATCCCCGGAGCCGGAGAGGACATCGGAAGCTGGCTTTCCTACGACGTGGGCAAACGGCGCTCCAAGAAGGGACATCTCTTCGGCACCGGCAGCTATGAAGGCCTCGTCTGCTCCGAGGTGGCCAACAACGCCGTCATCGGCGGCGCCATGATCCCCCTGCTCACCCTCGCCGTTCCCGGCAGCCCCCCGTCGGCCATGTTCCTGGCCGCCGTCTGGCTTCACGGCGTCCGGCCCGGCCCCATGCTCAACTTCGAAAACCCCGGCTTCCTGCCCCTCGTGGCCGCCATGCTCATCCTCGGATCCATCGCCATGCTCATCTGGGGGCTGTCACTCGCCAAGCCTATGGTGGCGGTGCTCAAGATCAAGCGGGAAATCCTTCTGCCCATCGTCATTCCCCTGACGGTGATCGGCGCCTACGCCGGCGGCGTCAGGCTTTTCGACGTCTACCTCATGCTCGCCTTCGGCGTGCTCGGCTACGTGCTGCGCCAGATGGACTACCCCCTCGCTCCGCTGGTCCTGGGACTCATCCTCGGCCCCCTGGCCGACACAAGCTTCCGGAGGGCCCTGCAGCAGAGCCGCGGCGCCATAATGCCCCTTCTCGAACGGCCCATCGGCCTCATCCTGCTGGCCTGCGTCGCGTGGCTGATCTGGACCGGCATCAGGGGAACCAGGAGATACTATGCAGAAAAGGCGGTAATCGACGCGGCGGAAGACGCCGCTGCGGAAGCCGCCGAGCAGAATTGAAGATCCGCTCCGGAGAATACCCCGGTTCATGAGGAGGAGAGAGAAACTATGCGTGCAGTGGTGAAATACAAAAGGGAAGACGGCAACACGGAAGTGCGGGACGTTCCCGTACCGGAGATCGGGCCTTCCGATGTCCTGGTGAAGGTGGCCTATATCGGCATCTGCGGAAGCGACCCCCACATGTTCCACAACCAGGTTTCATACCCCATGGCGGTGCCCATCATCCTCGGGCACGAATTCTCGGGGACCATTGAAAAAGTCGGTTCGGACGTGAAAAACTGGAAGCCCGGCGACCGGGTCACCGCCGAAACCCATGCCCGCTTCTGCGGCAAATGCGTCCTCTGCAAGACCAACGACTACCGCTTCTGCAGGGAACGCAAGGGATACGGCTTCGGTGTGGACGGCGCCTTCGCCGAATTCGTCTCCGTTCCTGAGAGAATCCTCCACGCCGTTCCCGACTCGGTCACCCTCAAGGACGCCTCCTGCACCGAACCCGTCTGCGTGGCCTACAACGTGGTCATCGCCAAGATGGGCGTCAAGGCCGGCGACTCCGTGGCCGTCCTCGGCCCCGGACCCATTGGCATCCTGTGCATTCACATGGCCAAAACGGCGGGAGCCAGCAACATCGTCGTCTTCGGCGCCCCCGGCGACGAAAAGCGCCTCGAAATCGCCCGGGCCTACGGGGCGACAGAGACCTACGTCCTGGGCGGATCGGTGGATCCCAAGACCGTGGCGGCCAAGTTCAACGAAGGCTACGGATTCGACAAGGTGGTCGACGCGGCGGGACCAGCCGCAACCCTGAAAATATCCATGGACGTCGTCATGCCCGGCGGCATCATCAACAAGGTCGCCTGGGGTCCCAAGCCGGTGGACATGAGCCTCGACCCCCTGCTCTCCAAGGGCGTCACCCTCCAGGGCTCCTTCAGCCACACCTGGGACATCTGGGAAAAGGTCCTCGTCATGATGGGCCAGGGACAGATGCCCCTGGACGCCCTCATCACCCACGAACTGCCCCTCGAGGAATGGCACGAGGGCTTCGAGCTCATCGAAAGCAGGGAAGGCCTCAAGGTCGTCCTGAAGCCCTGACAGCAAAAAGCAGAGACACAACGGGCCGGGGAGACGATCCCCGGCCCGCTGTGTCTTACGTTTGAGTACCGTTCGCTATTTCCTCGGGCGCCGGCCGTGCCTGCTCCACATCCTGTCGGCCTTCTCGAGCTGTTCGTGGGTCAGCATCCCGCGGAATTCGCCGTAGGTTCCCGCCATGGCGAGGGCTCCTTCAGAGAGAATATCCACGGCCTTTTCGGCGGTCTTGCCGATCATCCCGTCATCCATTGTTCCGTCCCGGAGGGCGGCCCGGCCTTCCTTCAGCACGGCCAGCAGCTTGCCCATCCGCTCCTGCATGCCAGGGGCCGAATCTTTAAAGAGTTTTTCGGCCTTCTCCCGCTGTTCTTCCGTCAGGTCCAGGAAATCACGCCTGAAATGGGGATGTTTCCCGGGAAAATCCGCAATCCGCTGCTCCGCCCGTTTCTCCAGGAGGGCAAGGACATTCTCCACCTTGGCGCGCTGTTTTTCGTCCAGCATCCCGTACAGGTCCGCAGCGGCCCGGAGGGCTCCCTCCGCCACCTCCAACAGTCCGGGGCGCGCAGCCGCAAGGGCTTCCCCGGCCTTTTTTCCGTCGAAGGGCTCAGCACCGGAAAACAGCATACGGGCCTCCCCCCGAAGACCGAACAGAACCCTGGCCGCAGTCCATTTCTGCTCCCGCAGCTTCTCCAGTATGCCGTCCGCCTTTGCCCACTGCTCTTCAGTGAAATCCAGCGGGTTGACCGCCCGGAACAGTTCCGCCCTGAAGGACGGCTCTCCGCTCCTCCACCGCCCCGGAGCCCCCCAGGCCAGCGCTCCTCCGAGAAGAACCAGGACCGCCGCTGCCAACAGCCCCGTGGTAAATATCGATCGTTTTTTCATGTGTTCTGCCTCCCTCCGCAAGATGCCGGGGTGTTCCCCGGTGCGGCAGGATCATACACCGGAGAGCATGAAGGTGCCCTTCAGACAATCCGCAGGAACATCAAGAAAAGTAAACCTCTTCTCCCCCTTCTTTACCAACCTTTACCCCCCGACCCTTCCCGCTGTCGTATAATGGCTTCAGCGCCGGGAAGGTTATTGTCCCGGCCGATTCATGCACGAGAGGAGGCGATGGCCGTGCATACCCTTCTTCTGCTCGACGACGACAGGGAGCTCTGCGACCTGCTGACGGACTACCTGAAGCCCGAGGGATTCGAAATCCTCACCGCCCACGACGGCAACACGGGACTGGCGGCCGCCCTGAACTTCCCGTCCCTGGACCTCATTCTGCTCGACGTGATGCTCCCGGGGAAAAACGGTTTCGACGTCCTCCGGGAACTGCGAGTCCATTCCGGGGTTCCCGTCCTCATGCTCACCGCCAAGGGGGACGAAGTGGACAGGATCGTGGGCCTCGAACTGGGGGCTGACGACTATCTGCCCAAGCCCTTCAACCCCCGGGAGCTCCTGGCCCGCATACGGGCCATCCTCCGCCGGAAAGACTCCCCCGCTGCCCCCAACGCCCATGAGCGGCTTGTCTCCGGGGACATCGAACTGGACCCCGCCCGGCGGACAATCCGCGCGGGAGGAGCGGACATCGACCTCACCACGGTGGAATTCAAGCTCCTGGAAGCCCTTCTCCGCACCCCGGGCAAGGTGGTCTCCCGGGATGCCCTCTCCCGGGCCGCCCTGGACCGTCCCCTCTCCCCCTTCGAGCGGAGCCTGGACGTCCACATGAGCAACCTTCGGAAAAAACTCGGCCCCTGCCCTGACGGATCGCCCCGGATCAGGACCCTCAGGAGCGAAGGATACCTCCTGGCATGCGAAGCTACACACTGAAGCTCTTCTGGTGGTTCTGGCTCACCGCCGCCGTGGCGGTCGTTGCCAGCCACATGATAGGCAAGCTCGCCGAGGAGGAGCAGTTCCGGAACCGGGGGGAGACCATGCGGGAAATCGCCGCCCTCTATGGCGAAAAAGCCTCCTCCACCCTCGCCCGAAACGGCAGGGAGGCAGCCCTGGACTACATCGCCGGGCTGCAGCGCACCATCCGCATCACCGGTTTTCTCTTCGAAGAAAATGGAAAGGAAATGCTGGGCCAGCCTGTCCCGGACTACATCCACGCCATCCTCGCCGAGGCCCGGAAGAAGAACGGACCGGCGAGCACCTTCGAACGGGGGCGGCCTGTCTTCGCCGTTCCGCTGGAGTCCTTCCCGGGACACTACTTCGCCGGGGCCCTGCCGAACCTCTTCAGGGAAAAGAGTTCCGCCGCCACTCTCTACCGCCTTCTCGCAGCCGTATTTGCCGCCGCCCTTCTCTCGTGGATCCTGGCGGTCAGGCTCACCCACCCTCTCAAGGGACTGGGAAAAACCATGAGGAAATTCGCCGCCGGGGCCCTTGACGCCCGGGAAGAGCGGGCAGCCCGACGGAAGGACGACATCGGCACCCTGGCGCGGGACTTCAACGCCATGGCCGCCAGGATCGAAGAACTGCTGAAGGGACAGCGGAGGCTCCTTGCCGACGTGTCCCACGAACTGCGCTCCCCCCTCACCCGTCTCGGCGTGGCCCTGGAGCTCGCGAGAAGGCACATCCCGGAGGAAGCGGCCGGGGAATATGAGAGAATGGAGAACGAGCTGGAACGGATGAACGCCCTCATCGGCTCCCTGCTTCAGCTCTCGAGACTCGACGCCCTCGACAGGCCCGAAAACCGGCAGACCATGGACCTCTCGGCCCTCGTGGGGGAGATCGCCGAGGACGGCGAATTCGAGGGGGCCCCCCACGGCAGGGGAGTATCCGCGGACATCCTGCCCGGAGTATCCTATTCCGGCGACCCCGCCTTACTTCGGAGCGCCGTGGAAAACCTGGTCCGCAACGCCCTCCGCTACTCCCCCGAAGGGGGAACGGTGGACGTATCCCTTTCGAGGCAAGGCGGAGCCGTCCGCATCCTCGTGGAGGACAGGGGACCGGGAGTGCCCGATGAGGAACTGGAGCACATCTTCACTCCCTTCCACAGGGTGGAGCAGGCCCGGGAACGGACGCTCCCCGACGAAGGCTGCGGTCTCGGCCTCGCCATCGCGGGACGGGCGGCGGCCCTCCACGGAGGCACCGTCACCGCCAGGAACAGGCCCGAAGGAGGCCTTGCCGTGGAAATTCTGCTGCCGGAAGACCGGCCGGAAAAAGACTGAGGAGGAGACATCATGCCGGGAAGGACACGGGCGAACATCGCCCCGGGAATGAAAGTGAAGGTTGTGAAGAAGGAAGACCAGGGAACGGGAAAGCTCACCGAAGGCATCGTGGAAAGCCTGCTGACCAAAAGCCCCCACCACCCGCGGGGCATCAAGGTCCGCCTCGTGGGCGGCGAAGTGGGAAGGATGCAGGAAATACCGGAAGAATAAAGCTGCCCTCAAAAAAAAGCGCAAGGAGCGTGCTGCCATGAGAAGCGCGGAAGAAAAAGCGGAATCCCGGAGGGCCGTCCTCGAACAGCTCGGCCGGATGGGCATTTCCTACGAGATGATCGAGCACGAAGCGGCCTATACGGTGGAGGACATTGACCGGATCGGCTTCGGCGAACACGTGACCGTCTGCAAGAACCTCTTCGTCCGGGACCAGAAGAAAAAGCCCTCCCACTGGCTCGTGGTGGTGCACAAGGACAAACGGGCCGACCTGGACAGCCTGGCGGAGCAGCTCGGCACAAAGCACCTCAGCTTCGCCTCCGCCGACCGGCTGAAACGGTACCTCGGCCTCGCCCAGGGGGAGGTCACGCCCCTCGGCGTCCTCAACGACGCGAACCATGAAGTGACCGTGGTCTTCGATCAGGACCTCAAGGGGCTGGAACACCTGGGCGTGCACCCCAACGACAACACGGCCACCCTGATCCTCTCCTACGACGACATCCTCAAGTTCGTCACCGGACAGGGCAACCCCGTCCGGCACATCACCGTCAGGGGATAGCCCGGCCGGCCGGGGAACTCAGCGCAGTTCCCTGGTGGTGTGGAAGACGATCTCCGGCCACTTCTCCCCCACGTACTTCAGCAGCCACTCCCCTTCGGCGAGGAAGGCCAGGTTGCCTTCCCCGTCGAGGGCGAGCTGGTTCTGGTTGACCTTCTGGAACTCCGCCAGCCGCTTCGGATCGTCGCAGGTCACCCACCGGGCCAGGGAGTAGTTCACCGGCTCGTAATCGGCCTCCACGCCGTATTCGGCCTTCAGGCGGGCGATGGTCACGTCAAACTGCAGCACCCCCACCGCTCCGAGAATATAATCGTTCCTCGCGAGGGGCCGGAAAAGCTGCACCGCCCCTTCCTCCGTGAGCTGCAGCAGCCCCTTCTGGAGCTGCTTCGCCTTCAGGGGCGACTGCAGCCGCACCCTCCGGAAGTGCTCCGGGGCAAAGCTCGGGATGCCGGTGAACTTCAGGGGCTCCTTCTCGCTGAAGGTATCGCCGATCTTGATGGTGCCGTGGTTGTACAGGCCCACGATGTCCCCCGGCCAGGCTTCCTCGGCCAGGGCCCGCTCCTGGGCCATGAAGATCACCGGGTTCGCCGCCGTCACATCCTTGCCGATGCGGTGATGCCGCATCTTCATCCCCCGCTCGAACTTCCCCGAACAGACCCGCAGAAAAGCAAGCCTGTCCCGGTGGGACGGGTCCATGTTGGCCTGGATCTTGAAGACGAACCCCGAAAAGGCTTCCTCCTCCGGGGCCACCGTGCGGCTCACCGCCTCACGGGGCCGGGGCGCCGGGGCGATCTCCACGAAGGCGTCCAGCAGCTCCCTCACGCCGAAGTTGTTCACCGCGCTGCCGAAAAAGACCGGCGTCTGGTTCGCCCTCAGGTAATGCTCCAGCTCGAAGGGGTTCGCCGCCCCCTCCAGCAGGGCCAGATCGTCCCGAAGCTCCTCCGCCTGCCGGCCGAGCGCCTTGTCCAGAGCGGGGTCGTTCACGTCCCGGATGGTCCGCACGTCCTCCACCCGGTCGCTTCCCGGGGTGAAGAGGTTCAGCTCCTTCCGGAAGAGGTTGTAGGTGCCCCGGAAGAGCTTCCCCATGCCGATGGGCCACGACAGGGGGGCGCACTCCACCTGGAGCTTCTCCTCGATGTCGCCCAGGATGTCCAGGGGGGCCATACCCTCCCGGTCCAGCTTGTTGATGAAGGTGATGATGGGGGTGTTCCGCATCCGGCACACCTCCATGAGCTTCCGGGTCTGGGTCTCCACGCCCTTCACGCTGTCGATCACCATGATCACGCTGTCCACGGCGGTCAGCACCCGGTAGGTGTCCTCCGAGAAATCCTCGTGCCCCGGCGTGTCCAGCAGGTTGATTTCGAAACCTCTATACTCGAACTTCATCACCGAGCTGGTGACGGAAATGCCCCGCTCCTGCTCGATGCTCATCCAGTCGCTGGTGGCGTGGCGGCTTGCCTTCCGGGCCTTCACCGCCCCGGCGAGATTGATGGCCCCTCCGAAGAGAAGCAGCTTCTCCGTCAGGGTGGTCTTTCCCGCGTCGGGGTGGCTGATGATGGCGAAGGTCCGCCGCCGTTCGATCTCCTTCCGGAGAGATGATTTTTGGTGTGGAACGTCGCTGTGTGCTGCCATGGTTCTTCATTGCTCCTTCTTGCCGAGGAAACGGCACAACAGGACCGGAGGTCGCCCCCGGCCGTTTTGAAGGTATTATTTTACGCTATCGGGAGGGATTTTCAAAAGGGGCAGGCGAACATTGATCAAGGAAATCACCGGCAGCCCACCTGTAACAGCGCGCAGGCGGTTCCGTGCGGTGTATAATTTCAAAAGTTGTGATCGACATCTGGTGTACCTGCCGCCGCCGGACAGAAAAGACCGGCTGCCGAAAAACCATCCTGTCCGGTTCATGTTCCGGGGACCGGAGGCGTGCCGGTGGAAATGGAAAAAGAAAATAAGCCGCTAACGAGGAGAGATACCATGAAAATAGTGATCGTGGCTGCATGTGCACTCCTGGCCTTCGGAGCGTTTTCGTTTTTCCCCCGGACCGCAAACGCAGCGGAACCTTCTGTTTCTGTCGATTACGAATACGGCGATCTGAAAGAGGTGATCGTCGGCCTGCCCTACGGCATGTCGCCGTCGCTGGAAGCGAAATGGTTTGCCGACGCGCTGAAAGTCCTGCCGGATGATGAAGCGGAATACGCCCGGAAGACAGCGGGAATGCTCTGGACGGAGATGATCAATCCCGACACGGGAAAGAGCGAAACGCAGATGCTGGAAGAGGAAAACCAGGCGTTCATCGCGATCCTGCAGTCCCTGGGCGTCACAGTGTACCGCCCGGCGGAGATCACCGTCGATTTCATCAAAAAACATTACGGCGCGGATGTACTGCTCAACGGCTTCAGCCAGGACTTTCCCCGCGACAACATGGCCGTCATCGGCAACAGCGTCATCGAGTTCAATCTGCGGACGCCGATCCGCAAGGTGGACATCTCCGGATTCCGGGATATTCTGACCGAAAAATGCTCCGACCCGGCAGTCAGGTGGTTCTCCATGCCCCACACCGAGCTCCTCGAACCCGCCCGCGCCGATGCGCCCTTGCTGGAGGGCGGCGACGTCATCGTGCTGGGCAGAACCGTCCTGGTCGGCAATACGGAAAACCCCAGCGTGGGATCCAACGAAGCTGGCTGCAGGTGGCTCAAAAACATCCTGGGCGATGACTATACGGTGAAACGCGTCCGGCTTGTGGAAAGCGTGCTGCACCTGGACTGCGTGCTGTCCGTGCCCCGCAGCGGGCTCGCCATCATCTGCGAAGAAGCCTTTCTTGACGGTCTGCCCGAAGAGATCAAGGACTGGGACCTGATCAGAGTGAGCCTGGATGATGTCAAGCGGCTGGCCGTCAACGGCCTTCCAGTCAATTCCCAACACTACGTTCTGTCCTATAACCTGCACAACGACAACCGCTACATCCAGACCGAGCTCGAAAAGCGGGGCATCACAGTCCACCGCGTGTTTTTCGGAACCCACAACGGCCAGGGAGGATCGCTGCGCTGCGCCACCCAGCCTCTGAAACGGGAGGTCAGGACGACGAAACCTTAAGACCTTAAAAGGGCACGTACGGTCAAGCGGGGAGAACGTGTTCTCCAGCTCCTGCGGGATACTCAGACTCTCCCGCCGGAGCGTTTTCAGGTATCTTCGGGAAGCCGTGGCCTATTGCGGGAAAGTGGATGTCCCTTGACACCCGTAGCATTCAAAAAACTTGGCATGAAGGACAGAAATATAACACTATGAATAAGCGTTTGTCCTATTTTGCTTATTCGACTTGTCTACTTTGTAAGCGCCATCGCTTACCCACTTCAGATAAATGCTGATCCGTGATTGTATCAGACTGCCACCCCTTATCAAAATCAATATCCTGAGAGCGTGGAAGTGATTTCCCTTCTTTGACCAAATCCCGTATAAGGATTCGTGAGGGAATAATTGCCGCTTGTCCGACAAAAATTGCTTCTCGACGCCGAAGGCCTGAGAGAACTTTTGTCAACCCTGCAAGAGAATCAGGCAACACACTCTGTACATGCCTTCGGTCAGAATCGTTCGTAATGCGCAAGACTATCCAAGAATTGCATTGAGATAATACCGTTGCTTCCACTTCGCTTGGACGTTGGGAAACAAGCATCAATCCAATACCATATTTGCGTCCTTCTTTAGCAAGTCTTTTAATCGCATCCTGTGCAGCTTCATATTGCGCTTCACCACGGTCTGGTACATAACGATGTGCTTCCTCGCAAACAAGCAGTACTGGGTTTTTCTCGCGTTCTTCCCGCGTCTGCCAGAGTTTTAAGGAAAACAGAGTCCTTGCAATCGCGGAACTTGCCGCACCTGCAACTTCGTTTGGGACACCTGATAAATCAACGATTCGAATAGATGGCCCTTCACCAACAAACTGCTTAACAATGCTAGGTAATAAGTCGGTAACACCGTCCCAATCCTTCATCATGAACATTTTACGACTGTCTCGGCATAACGATTCGACTTTTCGGATTACTTTTGTGTAACCCTCATGCTTCTTTTTGTCCGTACCTTCAGGTCGAAGAGAGTTTACAGCACCAACAAAACCAATTTCATTATCTCTTGCCCCGTCCTTGTTTCCAAGTTCGTCCAGGTCGTATGGATCACCAATGGAATATGGAATAGGGGAATCAACTGTAATGCAATTAACGTCTATGCCAAGTTTCTTTGCACCTTGCTGTCGAGCTATCCAGAGTGCATTCATTACAATATTCGTCTGTGAAGTCGCGGTTTCAGCTTTTCCAACAAATAGGGCAACCGTCTCTTCCAAGTTCAGAAGCCAATACGGAAGCAAAAGGGAATTTTCGTCGGTACATAATCTGATATGCTCCGGAAATGCTGTGCTGTATTCATTGTGGGGATCGAGAACAACAATTTGAGGATGCCACTTAGAATGATTTGCATTCTTTCCTCGATCAAGAATGGAGTGTAGTACGGCAGCAACTGTTCCCGATTTCCCAGCACCGGTTGATCCCAATATCGCTGTGTGTTTACCAAGAAGATCATTCATTTCTGCGTAGCAAGGTGTTCCACCGGAACCGACATGCTCACCTAGAAGAATTGTCGAGCCACTTCCCTCTCCATAAATGAATCCCAAATCGGAGCGAGGAGTAAGGTAAACCTTCTGTTGCGGCAAAGGGAAGGTAGTAACCCCACGTTCAAAGTTTAGTTTCCACTCTCCTTTGCCGCATATCCATTCGCCCTCACCAAATAAATCAGCCTCTACAACACGTGCGGTTCCATCCGATTCTGGAGCAAGCCCTTTTTCGCGCTCGAACTCCGATTTCATGCGAAGCCTACCAACATAACCAAATATTATTCGTACACCAAAGTGTATCTTAATAATCGAACCAAATTGACCTATAGGGTATATTATGCCACCAAAAACTCGAGTAAGTTCGGTAATCTTCGGGTCGAGCTCAGCAACTATATGCGTTCCATCTACTTCAATAACAGCCCCGACTTCCAGATTTGGAATCGGTTCGTTGGGGTTCTTCCTGCCACTCATTGTTCACCTCCTAGCAAACGCGTAAGAATTTCAAACTTCCACCACTCCAAAACATCAGTATCTCGCTCATATTTCTTGTTTCCATGGAAGAAGCCCTTGTTCGCATATACCCGGATTTGCGAACTAATAGAGTCATCTTCTAGCCATTTAAGAAGTCTGCCCTCAGGTTCGTTCGTTCCAATAAAAGCCGCGATAGTCAGTCTCCCCTCAGATTGATACAAGGCGTTTTCGATTTCCGAGTCAATATGTGAATCTCCGAAGCTATATCCACATATTGCAAGCACCATTTCACTTCCTTCACTCGGGCAGAGGCTTTGACGCATGAAGTGCAACATTTGCGCGAATGGATCACGTTGAGTTTCCTGATACTTCGTGGCGGCGGGGTATATTAGAACATGATTCATTCCGGATTCAGTCCTGATACCGGAACGAATCCGTCTTGGCAGGGAATCTTTCATTAGACACCAATCAATTGAACCGTGGATCTTGAAGACACGGGCCATCTTTTCGTTAGTTCTGAAAGTGTTTGGCTCCCACCAACCTGTCGCTGAACCATTAAAACCATCGCAATAGACCACTTGTTCAAGTCCAAGCGCATCTTCAATCAACGTGTCGTAATTGAGAACAAAGTAATCTACCCCCCTACCAGACTTGCCCGCCTGCAAAGATCCGTGTATAGCCCTGACAAATTGTTGATGTGTTGCAATGTCGACCTCTTGATCACCAATTACTGCAGAAATGGCGGTTTTTATATCATTGAGTGCAATTTGCAGTTCATTTGCCTCTCTCTCCTGATCTCCGATTGAAACCTTGGAATGATCAGCTCCGCGCAGTGTTCGTCTTTCCGCGATAGAAAGAAAATCGACAATCTCACTCATATAATCTTCAATGGTTGCTCGAGTAGCGCCTGAGAATAATTTCTGAACATTACTAAGGAGGTTTTGGGTCTCCCTGCAAATTTTCTTGTGACCAAAGACTTTTTCCGTAAGGTCTGGCATTAAAGGGAGTCCAGCGATTTTGCTACATCCAGCACCAAGCAAAAATGCAAGTCTACTCTGAGACATCAAATCTCGCATGTCTTGAACGATGTTTTTGAGTTCTGGTGATGAAAAAACTGACAAATCTTCACTCATTTGGTTCTCCTATTCTTAAACCAAACTTAAAACTAATCGGAGGAGCATGGTGTTATCCGCTTAATGCAAGTGTTAGAATGCACACTTAAACCTGTCCACTTCCAAGCTCTGAAGGAGCATGGATACTGCGGTCATTTTTCCTCCTGAATCCTTCTTCATGGTACTTTTCGTCCGCGGTCTTGCCTCTGAGACTCCCTTGCCTTAAGAAAACATGACGAACAGCAAAATGATTAAGCTTGTCACTTCCTCACAAGTTCGCTCGTAAGACACGTTCTCAGGGTGCGGAAGCCTCCAAATTATTAGTCGTCAGACAATTGCAAGTTTTTTAACGATCGCATTAATCGGAGAGCAAAAGGAGTATAAAGCGGTGCTTTAGGAAGCCTTCGTTGAACCCAATCATGGTTTCTTGGGCGGTGGACTCGGAAAGTCAACAGGTTTCGCTTCACTTGCCGTTGATTGATAATTGTTCGTCACACTTTCTCCCGCCTGATTATTTGGCTTAGGTATGGGCTGGTAACCTTTTTTTAATGGCTGGTAACCTTCCTCTATTTTTTTCTTGTCAGTCATGATTGCCTCCTTGTTCTATGGTGAAGAGTTCAATGGAAATAATCTCCGGGGTCAATATAATGATTCCCGCTGTATCATTTCTCTTTCTTTCAAATCCACCATCATTATTTACAACCCAGGCCTCTTCAAGATATAGTTGCTCAGGAGCAGGTGCACTTGATGCAAAAGATGAACTATCGTAAAGACCTGCGATCTGTTTGCCATCTTTTAGCGTAACAATAACCCAATATGGCTTTCGTTGGCTAAATACGTAATCCCATGGCTTTCCTGTTGGGTGAGGCATTATCGATTGGAAGCATTGAGTTGTACGCAATTTCTTAAAAACCAATACCCACGCGACCGGGGCTATCAAAAATACAATTACATAGAAAAGAATGTAAAAATTTGGGAATTTGGTTTTTACCTGATGTATTTCCACCACAGAGATAGGCCAAAACAGCAGAGCGTAGTTGACACAACTGTACGCAATTGCGTCGATTAGTTGTTTTGTTGATTCCTTCGGGGTCGACGCAAGGAGGAGTTCATAAGTCTTCAGGCTAACAAAACCTGGAATTACAAACGCAATAAATAAGAACATTTTATCGGTTCCCCAAATATCCATTATTGCCTCCAAATAAATACAAAAAAGATAAATATATAAATTTAGTTTATTTATTAAAAATTTCTACCCATAACACAACTGGAAAACACGGCGAAACTGAGCCACCCGCGCGGAGTGTTAGAGCCACCGGCGCGCCGGCACGGAGCCGGTCAGAGCGAACTCCTGTAAGATCGAATTACCGTCGGAAGACGGAATTTATCTCAGGAGGTATTCAATTGTCAGATTTTCTCACCATTGTCCGGGCCGTTTACAGCGGCCTGAGTCAGCGCAAGGTCGCCGCTACGCACGGGGTGTCCAGAAACACGGTGTCGCTGTATCTGCGTAAGGCGCGGGATCAAGGCTGGCTCACCCTGAAAGACCTGGACGCATTGGACGACACCGCCGTGACGCAAGGCTTGCTGCAAATCACCGCCCCGTCCCGA
>JAHDLC010000042.1 GCA_018436595.1 Synergistaceae bacterium
CATCGGGACCTTCATCGGCGCCCTTCCCGGGGCGGGAGGACCCGTGGCCTCCATCATCGCCTACGACCAGGCCAGGAAGTCGGTGAAGAATCCCACCCGGCCCTTCGGGGAAGGTGCTGTGGAGGGGGTCATCGCCAGCGAAGCGGCCAACAACGCCTGTATCGGCGGAGCCCTCATTCCCATGCTTACCCTTGCCGTTCCGGGTGACGCCGTCACGGCGGTCATGCTGGCGGCATTCTACGTCCACGGCCTCCAGCCCGGGCCCCTTCTGTTCGTCCGGACGCCGGAACTGTTTTCCGTGGTGCTCGCCGCCGGCTTTCTCGCCTGCTTCGCCATGCTCCTGCTCGGCATGACGGTGGTTCCCCGCCTCTCCGGAATCGTCCTCGTTCCGAAAAGGATCCTCATGCCCCTGGTGACGGTGCTCTGCGTGGTGGGAACCTACGCCGTGAACTCGAGCATGTTCGACGTGGGGCTCATGTTCTGCTTCGGCCTCGCAGGATTTCTGATGAGGAGCAGGGGATACCCGGCAGCACCGCTGGTGCTCGGCCTTGTCCTCGGCGGCATGATGGATTCGAACCTCCGGCGGGCTGTGAATATGGCCCTGGCGGGAGACAGCGTTTTCCTTGAGCTGTTCGGCCGCCCGACGACCCTGGTGCTTTCCTTCCTGGTAGCCTTCTCGGTCCTCGCCGCCGTTCCGGCGGTAAAGGAACGGATCGGCGCGGCGGCATCCCGCCTTCTTTCGGTCTTTGGATCGGGCAGGTGACGGAAAGTACGCAGGGCGGCCGCGGGGCGGCCCTGCTTTATTCCAGGACAGCTCCTTCGTCCAGAAGGCTTTTCCTGAGGAGATCCCGTTCCAGCTCCCGGGGGAGACTGCCGGAGCGGATGGCGAGCCGTGCCGCGGTACCGGCGGCGTGACCGGTGGCGAGGCACTGTCCCATGACCCTTGAAGACGCATAGGCTCCGGAGGTGACGGAAATGTTCCTCCCGGCGGCGAGGACGTTGTCCATTCCCCTGGGGAGGAGGGAACGGTAGGGGATGGTGTAGTCTTTTCCGCTCCACCTGTAGACGAGGCTGTTCCGTTCCCAGTCGTGGTACTCCATGGGCCAGGAGCCAACGCAGACGCTGTCGGGAAAGACCCGCCCCTCCATGATGTCCTCTTCAGTCAGGGTGTAAAAGCATTCCGTCCGGGAGGCTTCCCTGATCCCGAGGGCGGGGGCGATGCAGGACAGGACGGCCTTCCCGAATCCCGGGACGTATTTCCGGAAGAACCGGGCGTTTTCCAGGACCTTTTCCCGTCCCCCGGTCAGCCCCCGGGTGACGTCCCCCGGAACTGCGGAATCGGCCTTCACCCAGTTGGCGTTCACGATGGCGGCGGTGCCGCACGGGAGGACCGTAAGGACGCCGTTGCCCCGTTCCTGGGTGATGTCGCCCTTCGAACGGGCCTCCGTCATGAGGGAAGCGATCCGGTCCTTGGTGACGGTCCTGGCCGTTTCTCCGTCCACGCCGTCCATGCGGAAGACCAGGGTTCCCGCCTGGAGTTTCCCCCCCTCGGGGGAAAGGACGGCGCCGGATGGGGCGAAGGGGGCGAGGAGGGCCTTTCCCGCAGCGTCGACGGCTATCTTCGGCAGGATGACCGTCCGGCTTCCTGATTCGGAGTTCACCGTTTCTACGGAATGGAGTCTTTCCCCGTCGAAGGAGGCGCCGGTGACAAGGGTCGAAAGGTGAAGATCCGTCCCCGTGCGGAGTACCATCCGGTCGAGGGCGCAGGCAAGAAGTTCGGGATCGCAGATGTCGCTCCTGTGGGTCTCCCGGTTCACACCCTCGTCCAGGCCTCCGAGGATTTTCAGTTCGGCGGCGAGGGCGTCCCGGGCTCCTCCCGAAATCTTCCGCCGCTCCCCGAGGGAAGAGTAGCACCCGCAGAGGGTGCTCACCAGTCCGTTGGTGGCCGTTCCGCCGAGGCGGCCCGTTTTTTCCGCCAGAACGACCGAAATTCCCGGGGCCGACGCGGCCCATGCCGCCGCAGCCCCGGCGGAACCGCCGCCGAGGATGAGAATATCGCAGCGCAGGGTGGAGGAAACTGTTTTCACGGCCATCTCTCCGTTCGTTGACGTTTTTTTCCGCAGCCCTTCCCGGCCCGGGGAACAGGGGGTACGCTCAGGTCCAGGAAAGGGAGAAAAGTTTCTGTTTCATAAGAAAAAGAATTCCATGAAACGGCATTTTGTACTATGATAACAGATTGTGAGAAATCGAGAATGCTGCCATACCTTTGCAGGAGGCGAATGTGCCATGGCGAAAGCGCCCCGGGAACAGCATCCCCTGAATGAAGGCACTCCCCTGAACGGGACCAGGTTCTATGGTCCCGGAAGGGGTATTTCGGACGGGGATGAAGCATCCTGCCCGGAGATCCTCCGGGACATCACCCGGAATAAAGGGAAAGACCGGTGGATCGAAAACCTGTCATCCACCCTCCCGGGGATGCTCTTCCAGGTGAGGCGGGAGCCTTCCGGCAAAGAGGCGATCACCTGCATCGGCGGAACCCTGGCCGCCCGCTTCGGCTTCCGTGCCGGCCATGCAACGGTGGACAGGGAGGAGTTTTTCCGGAACGTCCCGTCCGGCGACCTTCCCCGGGTCGTCCGGTCTTTCAGGGATGCCGTTGAAAAAAAGGATACCTGGCGGTGCGAATTCTGTCTTGAACTTCCCCAGGGCTGCCGGTTCTGTGTCGAAGGGACGGCGTCGCCTGCGGAGGAGCCTGACGGCACTCTCCTGTGGTTCGGCTACCTCGCCGATGTAACGGAGCGGAAAGAGCTCGAGGAGCGGCTGAAGGACCAGCTGGAGCTCCAGGAGCAGATCTTCGCCACCATCCCGGTGCCCCTTGTCCTCAAGGATCATCACTCCCGGTTCCTCCAGGTCAACGAGGCCTTTGCGGACTTTGTGAACCTCCCGAGGAAGGAGATCATGGGGAAGGGGCCCTACGAGGTCTTCGGTCCGGATCTGGCCGAACTGGTCTTCCGGGAAGACGAGGAAATCCGGCGGACGGGGGAGACGAAAATGGATCTCGAGCGCAGGGTGAAGGACGGGCACGGCCGCCTCATGTGGCTCAAATCCTACAAGGGACCCATACGGAACAGCCGGGGAGATGTCGTGGGCATCGTGGGGGGCAACATGGACATATCCGCCGTCAAGGACGCGGAGGAAGCCTTAAGGGAGAGCGAGGCCCGGTGGAAGTTCGCCCTGGAAGGATCGGGGGCGGGAGTCTGGGACCTCAACGTGAGGACCGGCGACATCTTCTTCTCGAAACAGTGGAAGGCCCTGCTCGGCTATGAAGACCACGAGATACGGAATTCCCTGGATGAATGGAAGAGACTGATTCATCCCGACGACGCCGAAGCGACCTTCCGGCAGATTGAGCTGACCCACGGGGAAAATGAGGACGTCTGCACTGCCGAGTTCCGGATGAAGCGGAAGGACGGGAAGTGGGCCTGGATCCTCGGCTTGGGGAAAGTGGTGGAGCGCGACGGAGAGGGGAGACCGCTCCGGGTGATCGGAACCCACACCGATATCACCGAACGGAAGAACGCGGAGAAGATTATCTTCCACCAGGCCACACACGACGCACTCACCGACCTGGCCAACAGGTCCCTGTTCAACGACCGGCTCGGGATGGCCATGGCCGAGGCCAGGCGGTGCCGGAAAAAAGTCGGGGTCATCTTTCTCGACCTGGACAATTTCAAGAAAGTGAATGACGCCATGGGGCATTCCGCGGGAGATCTGTTGCTTGTCGGCGCCGCGGAGAGGATGCGGCGCACCCTCAGAGATACGGACACCCTGGCCAGGATCGGCGGGGATGAATTTGCGTTTCTTTTCCCGATGGTGGAGGACCGGCCCGAGGTGGAGGCCGTGGCGGCCCGGATTCTGGAAGCCCTCTCGGTTCCTTTTCCGGTTGAGGGCCGGGAGTTCGTCATTTCAGGCAGCCTGGGGATCTGCCTCTTTCCGGACGATGGAGACGACGGGCAGACGCTCATGAAGAGGGCCGACACCGCCATGTACGAGGCAAAGCGGGCGGGGAAGAACACCTGGCGCCACTGGACAGGGTTCCCCTGTTCCGCCAACGGGTAAATTTACAGGAAGAAAGGATGGAAAAAAATGTTCCCTTCATTCAGCTATGAAATGCCCACCAGGGTGGAGTTCGGCCGGGGAGCGGCGCTCCGTACGGGGGAAGAGGCAGGGAGGATCGGCGGGACGCGGGTGCTGCTGATTTCCGACGAAGGGGTCCGCAGGGCGGGACTGCTCGACCGCATCACGGAGAGCCTTGACCGGGCTTCCGTTCCCTGGGACCTGTTTCTCGATGTGGAGCCCAACCCGAAGGACCGGAATGTTCATGCCGCTGCTGCGGCAGTGTCCGAAACGGGGGCGGACTGTCTCGTGGCGGTGGGGGGAGGCAGCCCCATCGACTGCGCCAAGGCCGTGGCCATCGTGGCGGCGGCGGGGGGCAAGGTCAGGGAATACGAGGGACGGTTCACAACCTCCGTCCTCCCCCTCCCGATCATCGCCGTGCCCACCACGGCGGGAACGGCGAGTGAACTGACCTTCGGCTCAGTCATCACCGACACGGCGGCGAAATTCAAGTTCACCGTCAAGAGTCCCCTGCTGGCCCCGAAGGTGGCCCTGGCGGACCCTGAAATGACGGCCACCATGCCGAAAAGCCTCACCGCATTCACGGGGATGGATGCCCTGACCCACGCCATCGAAGCCTATACCTGCCGGGCCGCCACCCCCTTCTCCGACGCTCCCGCCATCGTGGCCATGGAACTCATCGGGAAGTATCTCCGCAGGGCCTGGAAGGACGGCTCCGACATGGAGGCCAGGGAAGGGATGCTCCTCGGAAGCCTCCTTGCGGGAGTGGCCTTCAGCCATTCCGACGTGGCGGCGGTCCACTGCCTCGCCGAGGCCCTGGGCGCACTGTACGACGCCCCTCATGGAGCCTGCAACTCCATTGCCCTTCCGGCCATAATGGAGTTTTCCATGGATGCCTGCGTCGACCGGTATGCCCGGGTTGCCGCCTGCCTCGGCCTGGCGTTCTCCACACCCCGGGAGGGAGCGGAAAAGGCAGTGGAGGAAGTGAAGAGGATGGCCGTTGACCTTGAGCTGCCCTCCCTTTCTGTTTTCGGCGTCAGGGAGGAGGATTTCGACGAAATCGCCGCGAAATCGGAGGCGAATTCCTCGAACCCGGACAATCCGAAGATCATGAAACAGAACGACTACATCGCCGTGCTCCGGAAACTGACGGGAAAATAGCACCGGAGCGGGAAAGACGGCATGCCGGACAGAAAAAACGGCCCGGGGCGGAAAAGCCCCGGGCCGGTGCATGACGCGGCAGTGAAATTATCTCTTTGGCGGTTCCCAGCGCTTCGCCATGTTCTGGGTCAGGCGGTCGATGACGATGGCCAGGAACACCACGCTCATGCCTGCTTCGAACCCTCTCCCCACGTCGATGCGGTTGATGGAGAGCAGAACTTCCTGTCCGAGTCCCCTGGCGCCGATCATGGAGGATATGACCACCATGGCCAGGGCCATCATGGTCGTCTGGTTCACCCCCGCCAGGATGCTCGGCATGGCGAGAGGAAGACGGACCTCCTTCAGGAGCTGCCACCGCGTGGCGCCGTAGGCCAGGGCCGCTTCCTCCACGGGCTTGGGAACCTGGTTCAGTCCCAGTGCCGTAAGGCGTATCACCGGGGGAAGGGCGTAGATAAGGGTCGCCAGCACCGCCGGGACTTTTCCGAGACCGAAGAGCATCATCGCAGGGATCAGATAGACGAAGCTCGGCATGGTCTGCATGCCGTCCAGTACGGGACGAAGAACGGCGGCCACGGGCTTCAGTTCCGCCATGAGCACGCCGAGGGGAAGGCCGATGATCAGGGCCATGAGGACGGCGGTGATGATGACCGACAGGCTTTCTATCGCCATCGCCCAGAGGCCGAACATGCCGATGACAAAGGGCAGCGATGCCAGGACCACCGACGCGATGAGCTTCTTTGAGGAGTACCAGCTCAGCAGAAACACCACCGCTATGTAGGCCCACCACGGGATGAAGGAGAGCACCGAATTGACTCCGAGGAGGAAGGAGAGAATCCCGTGGGATATGGAATCGAATACGGGACCGTAGGCCTCGATGAGATTGTTGATGAAGTCGTTTACCGGGCCTGCCACATGGTACCGGAACATTTCAGGAAACATGAGGGGTCCCCTCCTTTCCTGCCCTGTTTTTCGCAAGGACCTCTTCGGCCCGCCTCATGTGTTCCCGTTCGTCGCTGACGAACCTGGAGACGTAATCATCGGCCGGGTTCGCTATGACTTCGTCGGGCGAGCCCACCTGGACGATCTCTCCTTTTTTCATTATGGCCATGCGGTCACCCATGCGGAGTGCCTCGGAAAGGTCGTGGGTCACGAAGAATATGGTCTTGTGCATGACTTTCTGGAGGTGGATCATCTCGTCCTGCAGCTCCCGCCGGATGAGGGGGTCGAGGCCGCTGAAGGGCTCGTCCATGAGCAGGATCGGGGCGTCCATGACGAGGGCCCGGGCGATTCCCACCCTCTGGCGCATGCCGCCGCTCAGGGAGGCGGGGTAGTACTTCTCCCATCCCTTGAGCCCAACCTTTTCGAGAGCGTCGGCCGCCTTTTCCTTCCTGCCTTCCTTCTCGTCTCCCCTGAGCTTCAGGCCGAAGGTGACGTTCTGAAGAACCGTGCGGTGAGGCAGCAGGCCGTAATGCTGGAACACCATGGCGATCTTTTCCCTGCGGAAATTGACGAGCTGTCTCCTGTTCATGGCCGTGACGTTCTCGCCGTTGATGATGATATCACCGGACGTGGGCTCCACAAGGCGGAGGAGGCAGCGGATGAGCGTCGATTTCCCGCTGCCGGAGAGGCCCATGATGATGAACGTCTCTCCCTGCCTGATTTCGAGGGAGACGTTCTTCATGGCCACTACTGCGTCCTCTCCCTTATCCAGCTCCTCGACAAGCTCCTCGTTTTCAACGTCCGAGGAGGAGACGCTCATGCCCTTTTTCCTGGTGTAGATCTTCCAGAGGTCGCGGATGAGAATAGCCTCCATGCCGGCCGCGGCGCCGGGAACTCCGGCGCTGGCGTCCTGCTGCTGGGGGGCGTCCAACTATTTCTCCTCCTTCAGCGCCGCGGAGATTTTTTCGGCCACATCGGAGGGAACCCAGGCCTTCCACACGTCCTCGTAGTTTTTCAGGAACCAGACGGCGGCCTTCTGTGTATCGGCTTTCTCGTTGAACATGAACCCGAGGACCTTGTTGTTCTGCTCAAGGGTGGTGCTGTAGTTCCTCAAAAAAGCCGCGATGTCGGGATTGGCCTCCACGAACTTCGTGTTGGCGACCACGAGGACGCGAACGGAAGGAATGGCGCATGCGTACAGTTTTTCGTCGTTCCAGAGTTTCTCGTCGTAGGGGGGCTCCTCGAGCTTGGTCATGTCCAGAAGACCCATGACCCAGGTGGGCTCCCAGTAATAGGCCAGCACCGGTTCGCCGCGGTCATAAGCTCTCTTGATGGCAGCCGAAAGGGCGGTTTCCGAACCGGCGGAAAAGGCGTCGTAGTGCTCGTCCAGGCCATAGCCCCTGATCTTCATCTCGTTGATCGAGGTCACCTTCCATCCGGCCGGACCGTTGAGAAGCCGTCCCTTTTTGGGGTTCTCGGGGTCTTTGAAGAGTTCCCAGTACTTCGGAAGATCCGCGACGGACTTGAGATCCGGGGCCACAGCCTTGATGCCCCGCTTTTCGTCCCCCTTGATCATGTAGGTGGGAACGTACCATCCCTGGGGAGCGTCGGGGAAATTGGTCCCGAGGCTCACCATCTTCCCGCTTTTTGTGGTCTTCTCCCAGTACTCGAGGAGGTTGTCGACCCAGCCCTCCATGGAGAAGTCGGCGTCGCCGCGCTCCATGCCCATGAACCCGGGAAGGGATTCGGCAAAGATGAAGTCCGTTTCCCTGCCGTATCCTTTTTCGATGATGTAGGCGGCGATGCGGTTGTGGACCTGGACGCTGTCCCAGCTGAAATCGACCAGCGTCACCGGGCGGGCGGCAGCAATGCCGGGCACGGCCGCGGCCAGGCACAGGACGGCAAGAATAAGCGCACATGCGGTTCGCATTTTCATGCAAACACCTCCTGGAATAAAATAGAATCTTGGATGTTGTACGAGGATTACATCCGCAGAAATAAGTTGACTGTTTTCCTGGCGGGAGATTTATGTTATCTGATTAAAACTCAAGGCGCACAATTTGTCAAGATAGATAATTCGGTAATGTATGCATTCGTCGTCCCAGTGGAAGAAAGGGGAGCGTGAGGATATACTATTCAGTTAATCTACAAGTCAAAGGGGGGCGTTTCAATGAAAAATATCGTGAACGGCATGAAGGGGTATTATGACCGGGGGATGGAATTTCTTTTCAGGCTGATCGATGAATGTCCTGACGATCTCTGGACGAAAAAAGGCGGCGGGTTCTTTTACTGGCAGCAGGTGTACCATGCTTTTTTCTGCGTGGATTACTTCCTTCTCCCGCCGGACGGGGAAATGGCGGATGAGCCCTACGGGAGAGCCGTGGCCATGTTCAGCGAAGTTCCCCCGTCGGCCCCTTCCAAGGAGACCGTGAGAGAGTTTGGAGCGACCATGAAAAAGAAGGCCGACGAATGGATCGCCTCCCTTGATGACGAATCCCTGGGAGCCAGGCATGAGGGAATGACGGCCCGGAAAAAGGCTGAAACCTGCAACGGGGCGGTTTTTGCCTCCCTGTGCGGCCACAACATGTACCATGTCGGCTGCCTTGACTCGGTGCTTCGGGAGCACGGACTGAAGGGAGTGTACTGATCCGGGATCCGGCAGGGGGAATCGGGGGAATTGTTCCCCGCCTTGACAAAAGGAATCCACCTGGACTATAGTTAAAGCGTACAGGACCTTGAGAAAGCAGAATATTCTGCGCATTTTATAAATGCGTTCAGGGTGTTTTGCCCCACATACATGCGATAATTGTACCTTACGACCGGGGAAGCTCCGCTTCCCCGGTTTTTTTATTCTTCGCACCACACTTTCATCAGGACACGGAGGGAATAATACGATGGCGAAACCGATAGTGGCACGGTGGGAATGGAGGACCTTCGGGGCGGGATTCGACGAACCGGAGGCAAGGATACGGAAGTTCGAGCAGGGCAATTTCAAGGAGAGCGGGGAAGTGTACGTTCTCTCCCGGAACAGCGACGAGAACGTGAAGGTCCGGGACGACCTCCTTGACATCAAGTCCCTGCAGGAAGTGAACGGCGACGGCCTGGAACAGTGGTTCCCCGTACTGAAGGCCGGGTTTCCCATCGCCGTGGAGGAACTGAAAGGGGTGTTCTTCTATTTCAAGGTCCCGGAGCCCATTTTTGGACGGAAGGAGTATACCTTCGACCAGTTCCTCAACGAGATCGTGAAGCCGAACCAGAATCTTCGCCTCGTCCAGGTGAAGAAGAAGCGGTACATCTATGTCATCAACGGTGCGGTCACCGAGATCGCCGAGACCGATTTCGACGGCGTTGCCCTCAGGACCATCTGCGTGGAGCACGAGGATCCCGATGTGGTGATGAAAACCGTCCGTGAGCTCGGAATGGAAGACCTGCCCAACATCAACTACATCCAGGCGATGAAGAAGACCGTGGGGATGGCGTAGCCCATGGACACCGTGAAGGCAGTCATCGACGTCGGCACTAATTCCATCAAGTTCCACGCGGCCAGGAAAAAAGCGGACGGGTCCCTTGAGACCGTGCTGGATCAGAATGACATTGCCCGCCTCGGCGAGGGACTTCGGGAGACGGGGCTGATCGCTCCGGAAGCCCTTGAACGGAACGCCCTGTCCGTGGCGGCTTTCGCCGAAAAAGCGAGGGAGCTGGGAGCCGTACCGGAAATCGTGGGGACCATGGCCCTGAGGACAGCCAAGAACGCCGATGCTTTCGTAAAAAGGGTGAAGGAGCTTACAGGCCTCGACCTGAGGGTCATCCCCGGCGAGGAAGAGGCGAGGCTGTCCTATCTCGCCGTGCTTTCCGGCCTTCCCCTCGACGGAGGAGACCTCGTCACCTTCGATACGGGCGGGGGAAGCACCGAGTTCGTCTACGGCAGGGGGGCGGAAATGCTCCGGAAGTTCAGCGTTCCCCTGGGGGCGGTGCGCATCACCGAGGAATTCTTCGCAGACGATCCTGTCCGTCCGGGATCGGTGGACGCCGCCATGGATGAGATACGGAAGAGCCTCACCGGCGGAGGGGTACTCGGCTCCCCCGAGGTGATCGTTGGCATGGGAGGAACGGTCACCAGTCTTGCGTCCGTCAAATTCAAAATGGAGACCTACGACCCCGATGTGGTCCAGGGGTCGGTCCTTACCCTGACCGAACTGAAGGAGATGGCCGCCATGTTCGCCTCCATGACGCTGGAGGAGCGGAAAGGCGTGACGGGATTGCAGCCGAAGCGGGCTGATGTTATCCTTGCCGGAACATGCATTGTCTGTGCCATCCTGGATCTTCTCGGGGCCTCCTCGTTTACCGTGAGCGACAGAGGGCTCCGACACGGGCTGGCTTACGAGCTTTTCCGCAAATAGGGGAATCCGCCCGGGGGAACAGAATCCGGGCAGGGGAATTCCAAAAATTCTCAGGAGGTGTTTTTTCATGAAACGGATCATCGCCGTTCTGTGCATCGCGAGTCTCGCCGTGCTCGGGGCCTCGGCCGCCTTTGCGGCCTACCCTGAAAAACCCGTCAGGGTTGTCAACTACGTGGGACCGGGCGGCCTCATGGACGTGACGAGCAGGAAATTCGTCTCCATCGCCAAAAAGTTCACCGATGCCACCTTCGTGGTGGAAAACAGGGAGGGTGCCGGCGGACTGGTGGGAATGCAGGCGGTGCTCGAACAGCCCGCTGACGGATACACCGTCTTCGCTGCCACCACGTCCAACATAGCCAAGGTACTGACTTCCAAGAAAAACGTGGACGATTACATCTGGGGATTTGAATGGATCGCCATGCTCATGAAGGACCCCGAGTGTCTCATCGCCGCCAAGGACAGTCCCCTGAACACCTGGGAAGCGGTCTTCAAGGACGCCCTGGAGAAAAAAGGAGCCCAGATCTGGGCGGGACCGGCCGCGGGAGGCAACGACCATCTCATGGCCATGAAGGTGTGGGAAAAGACCGGAATGAGCGCCAAGTGGATTCCCTACAGCACCGGCCCTGAAGCCATGATGGGCCTGCTCAGCGGCCAGGGGGCCGTATACGTGGGCAACGGCGCGGACATCGGCGGCCGGGAAGGATTCACTATCGTCGCTATCGCCCGCAAGGAGCGCTCCCCGAAGTTCCCTGACGCCCCCACCTTCACGGAGCTCGGTATTCAGGGGCTTGAGGACGAGGCCATGTGGCGGGGATTCGCCATGAAGAAGGGATCTCCCGAGGAGGCCATGGCCTGGTGGGAAGACCTTCTGAAAAAAGTGGCCGCCGATCCCGAGTGGAGGGAATTCCTGGAGAAGGACGGCATCGATGTGGTGGACTACGGCCGTCCCGAGTTCAATGCACAGGTGAAGAAGGATATCGAGGACGCGACCCACTACCTCAAGCAGTACGGCCTGATCAAGTAGACGTTTACGCAGGCTGAAGAGAGATGCCCCCGGGGCGTCGTCGTCGAAGGCGGCGCCTCGTTTTCTTTACCGGGGCCCGTTGCATGACATGACCGCGGGCGAAACTGCCCGGGGAGGTGGAACCAGGTGGAAGAAATGCTCGTCTTTCTCTCGGGAGGCAGCGGCCTGCTTCTGTTGGCGGCCGGCTTCCCGGCGGTGCTTCTGGCCGTGTGGGCCTGCACGGGACGGGAGCGTTTTGCCCCGTTCCGGGTCCGGATTCTCATCTGTGCGGCCCTGCTGTACCTTTCGTTTGTCTTTTTCTTTCTCTCCTTCGGCCTCGAAGAGATCGAGGCCGTGGGGAGCAGTGCGCGGACGGCCCCCAGGCTCTGGTCCGCGGGGCTGGCCCTGTTCACCCTCGACCAGCTGCGCCGGACTCTCCAGGGGCGGGCTCCCCGGGATCCTGAATGCGGGGATATCCGGCGGGTTCTCGCCACTGCCGCAGTGGTGGCCTTTTCCCTCTGGGGCATGGATATCGTCGGATACTACCTTTCATCAGGCATCATGCTTCTCGTGCTCTGCGTCCTTCTCGGAGAGAGGCGTCCCGCCGTGTTTCTCTCTTTGACGGGGGGATGGGTCCTGTTCTCCTGGGCCGTGTTCTCCCGGATGCTGAACCTCAATCTGCCCTCGGGGCTTTTCTTCTGACAGGGAGGCCTTTCTCATGGACACAATATCTCATCTTTTTGAGGGACTGGGAAGCCTCATGGGGCCCGTGCCCCTTCTCGTGATCCTGGCGGGAGTGTGCGTGGGCATTCTCGGCGGCGCCATGCCGGGAATCTCTCCCTCCATGGCGGTAGCCCTGCTGCTGCCCTTCACCTTCGGCATGTCGCCCGCCATGGGGCTCGTCATGCTGTGCGCCATCTACCTCGCGGCGAATTACGGCGGGTCCGTCACGGCGGTCATGATCAACACCCCGGGAACACCTTCCGCGGTTGTCACCGCCTTCGACGGATATCCTCTCACCCGGAAAGGGCAGGCGGGAACCGCCCTCGGAATTTCCCTTATTGCCTCGGTGGTGGGAGGGTTTGTCGGCATTGCCATTCTCGTCCTCTTTTCGGCACCCCTGGCGAGATTCGCCCTGAAATTCTGGCCTGCGGAATACTTCGCTCTGGCCATCCTTGGACTGTCCACCATAGCCTCCCTCGGAGGAGGCCGGTGGCTGGAGTCTTTCATCGCCGTCCTGCTGGGGCTGCTGCTGAATACTATCGGCCTTGACCCCCTCAGCGGCGTCAGCCGGTACACTTTTGACGTTCTTCGGCTGTACGACGGCTTTTCCTTCATTCCCGTCCTCATCGGCCTTTTCGCCCTGAGCGAGGTCTTCTCGGGGATAGAGTCGGGCGAGATCGGCCGTCCTCCCGCGGCCCCCGACAAGGAACGGTCACCCTGGCCTACCCTCCGGGACTATCTGAAGCTCAAGTTCTCCATGCTCAGGGCGGGAGTCCTTGGGACGGTGATCGGCATCTTTCCGGGTGCCGGCGGGACCATCGCTTCCTTCATCGCCTACGACGTGGAAAAGCGCCTGAGCAAAAACCCCGCCGAGTTCGGGCAGGGAGCGCCCGCGGGCGTTGCGGCAGCGGAAGCGTCCAACAGCTCCTCCGTGGGCGGGGCGCTGGTTCCCCTGCTGACCCTCGGCATTCCCGGAAGCTCGTCGGCGGCTGTGCTCATCGGTGCTCTCATGATCCACAATCTCCAGCCCGGGCCGGAACTCTTCACCAAGCACCCTGAAATCGTGTATACTCTTTTTTCCAGCCTCCTGGTGGCCAACGTCTTCATACTGGCTCTCGGCCTCCTCGGCGCCCGGCTCTGGATCAAGGCGGCCCTCATACCGAAGCGGCTCCTGTATCCCCTCATCTTCGCCTTTTCCTTCATCGGCAGCTACGCGGTGCGGTCCTCCGTGTTCGACGTGGGGGTCTGCCTCGTCTTCGGCCTGGTGGGATGGCTTCTCTCAAGGGCAAAGTTCCCGGTGTCCCCCGTGGTCCTCGGAATGATCCTCGGCACCATGATCGAGAAGAACCTCCGGGCGACCCTCATGATGGGCGGCTTCTCCCTCTTCGTGCAGCGGCCCCTGTCGCTGACCCTGCTGATCCTGGCCTTCGCCTCGGTGGCTGTGCCCGTGCTGCGGGAGCGGAGGGCGGCCCGGAAGGGAACACTGTGAGCGCCCATCTTTTTTCCTACATCAACATCCTCGGCGGCCTGGCCCTCTTTCTCTACGGGGTCGAGGAAACCACGGCCGCCTTTGGATCGAGCTTCGGCGGGAGATCCAAGGACCTCATGGTCCGGTTCACCCGGAAAAAGCCCCTGGCCTTCCTCTTCGGCGTGCTGCTCTCCGCCGTGGCCCAGGGGAGCACCGTGGCCACGTCCTTCGCCATAGGCTTCGTGGACGTGGGCATGCTCTCCTTTGCAGGCTCCGTGGTGGTCATGATGGGAGCCAGCGTGGGCGGCACCTTCGTGACCTTCCTGCTCAGCCTCGACATCGCCGCCTTCTCGCCCCTGCTTTTCGCCGCGAGCCTTCTCATGGTCCGCTTCGGCAGAGGAAAAACCTACAGGATCGGCAACATGCTCCAGGGACTCTCCCTGGTGCTTCTGGGAATGTTTGTCCTCAAGCTCGGCGTGGGGCCCCTCCTTTCCACCCCGGGATTCGCGGAGCTTGCCGCCCATGCGGGGGCAAACAGCCTCCTGACAGGACTGGCGGCTTTTGCGGCCACGGCGGTTCTGCAGAGCAGTTCCGCCGTCATGGCCCTGGCAGTCACCCTTGCCACTTCGGGAGCCATGCCCGTAACGGCAGTTCTGCCGGTGATTTTCGGGGCCCACGCCGGCTCCTCGGTGACGGTACTCATCGCGGGACTTTCCGGGAAGCAAAACGCCCGAAAGCTCGGCATCTGCACCTTCGTCTACAAGGTGCTCGGCGTTCTCATCCTTCTGCCCGCCCTTCCCTGGCTCCAGGGCCTGCTCTCCGGAGCGGCGGGGGGGCTTGCCGGAAAGATCGTCCTCGCCCAGGTGGGGGTGACCCTCTTCAATGCCCTTGTCTTCTACCCCTTTGCCGATGCTCTGGCCCGGTTTTCCGGCGCCATCGCCGAGAGAACGGGGCGGGAGCGGCTGGCCGCCCCGGTGTACCTTGACGAGGATCTGCTGGAAATTCCGTCCCTGGCCATCCTGCTGCTTTCGAAAGAGATGATCAGGCTGGCGAATTACATCGAAATGTACTGCCAGGTGCTCTTCGTTTCGGCTCCGAACGGGGACAAGACCTTCCAGGAGCTGCCCGGGGCAATCCGGGAGCTTTCGGAGGCCTGCGAGGAGTATATGTACGGCATTCACATACCCTCGGACGACGACGTTCTTCGCGAAAATTACTCCACGGTGTCCTATTCCATGGTATCCTTCCGGCAGATGGCGAAAATTCTTTCCGGGGAGCTGCGGCTTCTCGCCGAGGCAGGAGTGGGAGGCCAGCTCGCCAGGGAACTCGGGAAGACCACCTGGGACGAGCTCACTCGGGTGGCCATGACGGACATCCGGCTCGCCCTGAGGGCCTTCGCCCTTGCGGACGTGGATTTCGCCGCCGTTGCCGGAAAATATGAACGGGAGTTCGAGGAACTGGACAGGAGGATTCGGCTCCGCCTCGGAGCGGACGCCCTTAACCGCAGGGAGCTCGCCCCTCTCGTGGACTTCCTGTCCCAGATATTCCTTCTCGTGAAGACATCCCTTGAAATTGCCCGGGGTGAGGCCTACAGGGAAGGTACGGCGCGGTAACAGCCCAGGAGGTGGAGTTGCCCAGTGACCCACGGAAAAAACAACAAGTCCATTCAGGCCTTTCTCTATGCGTCCGACCGGGAGCGCATCGTCACCACGGTGATCCGGATGGGGGAGATGGCGGCGGATGCCCTTCACAACTCGGTGAATGCCCTTTTCAACCATGACGCGGTTCTGGCCCAGAAAGTCATCCTCAATGACGACTTCATCGACAGGCTGGAGGAGGCCGTGGACCAGGAGTGCCTCGGATCGATCGCCATGAGGAGCCCCGGAAAGGAAGAGCTCTGCTTCGTTTTCGGCGTCCTCAAGATAATCACCGACCTGGAGCGGATCGGCGACCAGGCAGTGAACATCGCTGAAAAGTCCCTGAAGATCAAGTGCGCAACCACTTTCCCGAAGAAGGACCGGATCCTGTCCATGCTGGACACGGTTCTCTCCATGTTCCGCCATGCCCTCGAGGCTTTCCGCACCGGCGACAGGGAGGCCGCCTCCGCCCTCTGGAAGCAGGACGACGAGGTGGACGAGATCTACGCCCAGTGCTACGATGAATTTCTCGATTCGGCCATCGCCGGGGCAGCGGGAAACCACGAGGAGGTCGAGCGGGGGGCCGTGGAGCTCTGGGCAGCCCGTCACCTCGAACGGGCGGGAGACCACGTGATCAACATCGCGGAGCGGGTCTATTTCATGGTGGAGGGCAAATATTTCCCGAGCAGGGAAGAACGGGAAAAAAACAGGAAAAATGGATGAAAGCACAAAGCTGCGTTCAGAAATCCCGGAAGGACGTTCCCGAAAGAGGAGCGTCCTTTTTTTCTCTCCATCCGCAGTTTTTTTAGGCAGAGGAAGTGTCTCCGGGCATAAGGTGAATCCGCCCCGCCAGGAGCGAAGAGATCCCGCTCCCCGCTTCCTGCGGATGCAGGTTTTCTGACCAATCTTGACAGACGGAAAAAAACGGCTATAATTTCCATAGTCAGCATTAGTCAGTAAATCAGGGGGGAGACACCATGAAAAAAGCGGTCGGAATAGATCTTGGAACAACAAATTCAGTCATTGCGGTCATAGAGGGCGGTTCGCCCGAAGTCGTCGCCAACGCCGAGGGAGGAAGGACAACCCCTTCGGTGGTGGCCTTCACCAGGGACGGGGACAGGCTGGTCGGCTCCCTTGCCAAGCGCCAGGCAACCCTCAATCCTGACGGGACGCTCTTTTCGGTGAAGCGGTTCATCGGCAGGAAATACAATGAAGTGGAATCGGAGTTGAAGATCGTTCCCTACAAGGTCACCGAGGGACCAAACGGTGCCGTGCGGTTTTCCGTGAACGGAAAGGAGTACGCTCCCGAGGAGATCAGCGCCTCGGTGCTGAAGAAGCTTGTGACGGACGCCTCGGCCTACCTGGGCGAGAAGATCACCGACGTGGTCATCACCGTGCCGGCCTATTTCAACGACGCCCAGAGGCAGGCCACGAAGGATGCCGGGGCCATCGCCGGACTCAACGTGCTCCGGGTCGTCAACGAACCCACCGCCGCGGCCCTGGCCTACGGCCTGGAGAAGCAGAAGGAACAGAAGATCATGGTCTTCGACCTCGGCGGCGGTACCTTCGACGTGTCCATTCTCGACATCGGCGACGGGGTGGTGGAAGTGCTCGCCACGTCGGGAGACACCCATCTCGGCGGCGACGACTTCGACAAGGTGGTAGTGGACTGGATCGCCGACGAGTTCAAAAAGGAGAACGGTATCGACCTCCGGAAGGACAAGCAGGCCCTGCAGAGGCTCTACGAGGGCGCCGAGAAGGCGAAGTGCGAGCTTTCGTCCCGGGCGTCCACGGAGATCAGCCTGCCCTTCATCACCGCAGACGCCAACGGGCCGAAGCACCTCAGCATGACGATCACCAGGGCGAAGTTCGACCAACTCACCTCTCCCCTGGTGGAGCGCTGTGTCGGGCCTGTTAAGGATGCCCTTGCCGCCGCGAAGCTCTCCGAAAAGGAGATCGACGAGGTGGTTCTCGTGGGCGGCTCGACACGGATTCCCGCAGTGCAGGACCTGGTCCGGAAGCTCACCGGCGGCAAGCAGCCGAACATGTCGGTGAATCCCGACGAAGTGGTGGCCGTGGGCGCCGCCGTCCAGGCCGGCATCATCAGCGGCGAAATGAAGGACGTGCTGCTCCTCGACGTGATCCCCCTGTCCCTTGGGGTGGAGACCATGGGCGGCGTGATGACGAAGCTCATCGAGAAAAACACCACCATTCCCTGCAAGAAGACGGAGATTTTCTCCACGGCGGCGGACAACCAGCCGGCAGTGGACATCGTGGTGCTCCAGGGCGAGCGGGAAATGGCGGCGGACAACAGGATTCTCGGCAACTTCAAGCTCGAGGGTATCCGCCAGGCGCCGAGGGGACTGCCCCAGATAGAAGTGACTTTCGACGTGGACGCCAATGGCATTCTCAACGTGAGCGCCAGGGACCGGGACACCGGCAAGGAGCAGAGGATCACCATCAACGGGTCCACCAATCTCGACACGGCGGAAGTGGAGCGGATGATCCGGGAGGCCCAGGAGCATTCCGCCGAGGACCGGAAGAAAAAGGATATGGCCGAAGCCCGGAACGATCTGGAGTCGTCCGTCTACCAGCTCGAGAAGATGCTGGAGCAGGGCGGGCCGAATGTTCCGGAAAACGAAAAGGCCCGGGCCCGTTCCCTGGTGGAGGAGGGCAAGGCAGCTCTCGGCAGGCACGACGCATCCCTCGAGTCCCTGAAGGTGGCCGCTTCCGACGTGAAGCAGATGATCCAGATCCTGTCGTCCTCGACAGCCCAGGGACCGGAGCCCCAGCCCGCTTCGTCGGCAAGGGAAGACGACACCGTGGTTGACGCCGAGTTCACCGACGGCTCCGGAGGAGGATGCTGAGGCGTCTGACGCCGTCTCCGTGAGAGACAGGTCCCCGATCCGGCACAGGGCCGGTTTATCATAGATCGGAGCCTGCGGGCAGCAGCAAATTGCCCGCAGGCTTTTTTGCGGTTATACTTGGCTGGAAAATTCCGGAGGTGACCAAATGTCATTGACTTTTACCCCTTTGTCCATAGAAATGCGGAATGAGTATTCCGCCCTGTTCGATCTCTGTTCCGGCAAGACGTCCGACTATACGTTCGTCAACATCTGGGCCTGGTCCGACGAGCGGCAGTATGAACTCGCCCATGCCCACGACCTGTTCTGGCCCCGCATCAACCGTCCCTCTCCCGTTCACTGGGCACCCGTGGGAAACTGGGAGTCCGCCGACTGGGAACGGATCCTGCCCGGTCTTTTCCCGGACGGGGCGGAGTTCCACCGGGTGCCCGAGGAGCTCGCCGCTCTGTGGTCGGAGCGCTTCGGTGAGCGGATGATCCTGGAGGACCAGCGGTCCGAATGGGAATACGTCTACTCCGTGGAAGAGCTCATCTCCCTCAGGGGGAACCGGTTCCACAAGAAAAAGAATCTCTGGAAGCAGTTCCACAAGAACTACGGATCGTCCTATAAAAAACTCTTCCGGGAGGACGTGGACGGCATTCTCGAGATGCAGCAGCTCTGGTGCGAGTGGAAGAGCTGCGACGACATCCCCGGCCTCCGGGCGGAAAACCACGCCATTTCAAGAGTCCTGAAGAACTGGGACCGTCTTCCGGGCCTGCTGTGCGGGGCCCTCTACGTGGGAGACTACATGGTGGCCTACTCCGTCGGGGAGCCTATGACGGAGGACATGGTGGTGGTCCACTTCGAGAAGGGACTCGCTGACTACAAGGGCGTGTACCAGGCCATCAACCAGGCTTTCCTGGAGCACTCCTGCCCGGATTTCACCTGGGCCAACAGGGAGCAGGACATGGGAGAGGAAGGCGTCCGGCAGGCCAAGGAGTCCTACAACCCGGTCCGGTTCCTCAAGAAGTACCGCGCGGTCTGGAAAGGATAAGCCGCCGCCATGCCTGACTGGGAAAAAAGCACCCTCTTCCGGGCCTTCCGGCACAGGAACTTCCGGCTGTTCTACATGGGGCAGATCGTCTCCCTCTCGGGACTCTGGATGCAGCGGGTGGCCATGAACTGGCTCGTCTACAGGATCACCGGCTCGCCTCTTCTGCTCGGGACGGTCGACTTCATGACCCAGATTCCCGTGCTGCTTTTCGGGTCCTTCACCGGCGCCTTCCTCGAGGGGCGGAACCTGCGGAGGGTCATCATGATCTGCCAGACCATCAGCATGCTCCACGCCCTCACCCTTGCCGTCCTGACCTTGTCTGGAGTAGTGGAATACTGGCATATCCTCATCCTGGCGGCCGTCATCGGCATCTCGGACTCCTTCGAGGTCCCCGCCCGGCAGGGTTTCACCATCCGCCTCGTGGAGGACGAGAAGGACCTGGGCAACGGCATCGCCCTCACATCCACCCTCTTCAACGTCACAAGGCTTGTGGGACCCTCCATCGCGGGCATGGTCATCGCCGTGGTGGGGGAGGGGATATGCTTCCTGATGAACGGCATGGCCTATTCCGCCACCCTCACCGCCCTCTTCCTGATGCGCTTCAGGAAGCCCCTCGTCACCGACCAGGTCCGGAAGAGCGTCCTCGAAGGCATGAAGGAAGGTGTCCGGTACGTTGCCTCCTTCCTCCCCCTGCGGAATTACCTCGGTGCCATCGCCCTGGTCAGCTTCTTCGCCTTCCCCTACATGGTCCTTCTTCCCGTCTTTGCCCGGGAAATTCTCGGCGGAGGCCCCCGCACCCTGGGCTTCCTCATGGGAGCCACAGGGCTGGGCGCCCTGGCGGGGTCCGTCCGGCTCGCCCTGAGAAAATCCCCCGTGGGTCTCGGCAGGATCATGGCGGTGTCCTGCATCCTCCTCGGGTTCTCCATGGCGGCCTTCTCCCTCTCGAGGATGTTCTCTCTTTCCCTGGTCCTCATGGCCTGCCTCGGATTCTTCATGGTCTCTACCCTGGTCTCCTGCAACACCCTGGTCCAGACCCTGGTGGACGAGGACAAGCGGAACAGGGTGATGAGCCTTTTCATCGTCTGTGCCATGGGCATCACCCCCATCGGGAGCCTGAACGCGGGATGGCTGGCCACCCACATCGGCGCTCCCGCCACCCTCTTCGCCGGCGGGACGATCAGCCTCGGCATCGGCCTGCTCCTCCTTCGGGCGTGGCCGTCCATGTGGGCGCTCTCCGAACCGGTCTACCGGCGGAAGAATCTCCTGTAGCTCCCTCCGTCCGAAACTCTCGGGTATAATAGGGGAGAAAAAATACCTGATACAGGCATTCCCGGGAGGTGAAGGAATTGGCGAAAGAACGGGTTCTCATAGTGGGCGGCGACGCTGCGGGCATGTCCGCCGCCGGACAGATCCGGAAACTGCTTCCCGAAGCGGACATCGTCGTCTATGAGCGGAGCGGCTACTCTTCCTATTCCGCGTGCGGCATACCCTACTTTGTCGCCGGGCTCGTGGAGCCCGAAACCAGGCTTGTGGTCCGGACGCCGGAGGAATTCCTGGAGAAGCAGAATATCTCGGTCCATACCCGCCACGAGGTGCTTTCTCTCGATCCTGACGGGGGGACCCTGCTGGTGAGGGACCTCGAGTCGGGAAGGGAATTCCGGGACTCTTGGGACAAGCTGCTTCTCGCCACGGGGGCGAGCCCGGCGGTGCCTCCCGTTGAGGGTGCGGAAGCGGAGGGTATCTTCACCCTCAGTACCCTGGAGACCGGCATCGCCGCCCGGCGCTACGTGGACGAAGTCCGGCCCCGGCACGCCGTGGTCATCGGGGGAGGCTATATCGGCCTGGAGATGGCCGAGGCCTTCGCCTGTGTCCGGGGGATGAAGGTGACCCTCGTGGACAAGTCTCCCCAGGTCATGAACACCTTCGACGCCGACATGGCGGAACTCATCGCCTCCGCCATCCGCGGGATCGGGACGGAACTCCGCCTCGGCGAAGGCCTGGTTGGCTTCGGCACCCAAGGTGGCCGGGTCCGGTCGGTCATCACCGAACACGGGGAAATCGAGACGGAAATGGTGATCATGGGCCTCGGCGTCCGCCCCAACTCAGGGCTCGCGGGGGCTGCGGGGCTGAAGCTGTCCGTGCGGGATTCCATCCTCGCCGGCGAGACCATGGCCACATCCCGTCCCGGAATCTGGTCCGCCGGAGACTGCGCCTCCACCACCCACCTCCTGACGGGGAAACCCTTCTGGATCGCCCTGGGCACCGTGGCCAACAAGATGGGGCGGGTGGCAGGGATCTCCATGGGCGGCGGCCGGGCCTCTTTCCCGGGCGTCTATGGCACCGCCATGAGCAAGCACTGCGGCCTCGAAGTCGCCCGGACCGGCCTGACGGAGAGGGAAGCGGAAGAAAACGGCTTCCGGTACGTCTCCTCGGTCATCCGGACCAAGACCCGGGCGGGGTATTACCCCGGGGCGGAGACCATGCACGTGAAGCTCGTGGGCGAGGAAGAAACGGGCAGGCTGCTGGGCGGGCAGATCGTGGGCGGCCAGGGTTCGGCGAAGCGGGTGGACATCATCGCCACGGCCCTCGCGGGGGGCATGACGGTGAACGATCTACTGGAGCTTGACCTCGGATATGCTCCCCCCTTCTCCATGGCATGGGATCCGGTCCAGATCGCCGGAAGGGAACTGCTGAAAAAAACAGGCGGGGAATGACCCGCCCATCAAGGAGGTAATTTCGTGCTGTCGGAAAAAATCGATGCAATGAAAGATGAACTTGTGGCCGCCATACAGGATGTTGTGCGTATCCCCAGCGTCGGCGGCGAGCCCGCTGAAGGAGCCCCTTACGGGGAGGGGCCGAGGAAATGCCTCGACTGGACCCTCGCCTTCGCGGAGAAAATGGGCTTCCGGACGAAGAACGTGGACAACGTGGCAGGCTGGGCCGAGATGGGCGAAGGGGACGAGATGGTGGCCGTCCTCGGGCACCTGGACGTGGTTCCCGAGGGAAAGGGCTGGACGGTGGACCCCTGGGGCGGCGAGCTGAAGGACGGCATGGTCTGGGGCCGGGGCGTCCTCGACAACAAAGGACCGGTCATTATCGGTCTTTTCGCCGCGAAGGCGATCTTCGACGCCGGGCTGAAGCTGAAGCGCAGAGTCCGGATCATCTTCGGCACCAACGAGGAGCAGGGAAGCAAGTGCATGAAACGCTACGTGGAGTTGGGGGAGGATCTTCCCGCCGCGGGGTTCACCCCCGACGCCGAGTACCCCATCATTCATGCAGAAAAGGGCATCGTCACCTACACGGTCTCCCTTCCCTTCGCTCCCTCGGGCGAAATGAAGATAACCTCCCTCGAGGGAGGCGTGGCCGCCAACGTTGTTATGGCCGAGGTTACGGCCGTGATCGAGGATTCCAGGGCCGAGTGCAGGCAGCGCATCACCGCTGCCGCCTCCGCATGGAAGGGGCCCGAGGGCAGCTCCCTTACCGCAGATGATGACGGCAGCAGGGTCACCCTGGTGATGAAGGGCCACCCCGCCCACGGAAGCACACCCGAAAAGGGAATCAATGCCCTCGCCTGCCTGGCGGACTTCATGGCGGGGCTGAAGCTGAAGGGCGAGCAGGGGGAGTTTTTCTCCGCCTTCTCCCGGCACGCGGGTTTCGAGACCGACGGGAAATCCCTGGGCGTCGCCATGGCCGACGAAGTGTCCGGGCCGCTGACGGTCTGCGTGGGCGTGGTGAAGGCTGAGAATGGCAGGGCTTCTTTCACCATCAACATGCGGTATCCCGTCACGGCGAAGGAAGAGGCCGTCACCGGCCCCATCGAGGAGACCTTCAGGAAGAACGGCCTGACGGTGGAGAAGGTGTCCAAGGCGAACCCCCTGTACATGCCTCCCGAGTCCAGGCTCATTCAGGCCCTCCAGAAGGTCTACACTGAAGAAACCGGCCAGGAAGCCACGCTGCTGGCCATCGGCGGGGGCACCTACGCCAAGACCATGCCCAACGTGGTGGCCTTCGGCCCCGTCTTCCCCGGGCAGGACTACACAATCCACGAGGAAGACGAACGGTGGTCCGTGGAGGACATCATGAAGAACGCCCACATCATGGCGAAGGTCCTGGTGGAGCTTGCCGAGACAAAGGAATAGACCGGGAGAAACGGAAAGGGGCTGCCGCAGGGATCCCTGCGGCAGCCCCTTTCTGTTTCTCCTGCGGTCCGGAGGATTATTTCAGCTCGTAGGGCCAGGCCATGACGCCTCCCTCAAGGAGGGCCACGTCCTCGTAGCCTGCACCTTTCAGGGTCGCCAGGGCATCCCAGCCCCGGACGGAGATTTTGCAGAAGGCCACGATCTCCCTGTCCCGGGGCAGTTCGCCCACCCGCTCCCTGAGCTTCCCGAGAGGGATGTTCACGAACTCGTAGGGGAGACGGCCCTGGAGGTCCAGCTCTCCCGGCGTCCTCACGTCCAGCAGCAGCGGAGGATTCGCCCCCTGCATCCTTTCCCTGAGTTCCCTTGGCTGGTACGTTTTCACCAGGCCGTCCATCTTGTTCTTCAGCGCGTTGGCGGCGTGGGTATTCGGGTCGAGGGCCGTGGAGAAGGGCGGGGCGTAGGCGAAGTCGCCGTCCGCCAGGAGATCCACCGTCATCCCCGAGGAGACGGCCGCCACGAGGGCGTCAAGACGCTTGTCCACCACCCCTGAACCCATGATCTGGGCGCCCAGGATGCGTCGGCTCAGCCTGTCCGCCACCAGCCGGATGGTCATGGCCCCCATGCCGGGCATGAAGTGGGGCCGGTCCGGCTCTTCCACTACGATGCTCACCGGCTCGAAGCCCGCTTCTTTCGCCTGCTTCTCGTCGAGGCCTGTCTTGCCGATGGTCAGGTTGAAAAGCTTCAGTATGCCCGTCCCAAGGACCCCCGAGAAGGGCGTGGCAAGCCCGGCGATGTTGTCGGCGATGACCCTGCCCTGGCGGTTTGCCGTGGAGCCCATGGGCTGCCATACGGGCTTTTTCGTGACGAGGTGCCGTGTCTGGACGCAGTCGCCCCCGGCGTAGATGGAAGGGTCACTCGTCCTCATCAGTTCGTCCACCACGATGGTTCCGTTGGGAGCGAGCTCCAGGCCGGCGTCCCGGGCGAGGCTGGTGTTGGGCCGGATGCCCACCGCCAGGAGCACCATGTCCGCAGGCAGGGAGCGCTTGTCCGTCCTGACCCCGGTGACCACCCCTCCCTCGCCGGTGATTTCGGTGACCTTCTCGCCTCCGAAGAAATCGATGCCTTTTGCCTTGACCGCTTTTGCGACCCGGAGGCCGAAATCTTCGCCCACGAGGGCCGGAAGGGGCGTGGGAAGGGCGTCAACCACGGAAACCCTGACACCCCTTTCCGTAAGGGCCTCCACGACTTCCATGCCGATGAGGCCGGCGCCGATGATGACCGCTGTTTTGATGTTCCCCGACGAGAGGGCCGATTTCATGGCCAGGGCGTCGGGCATGGTCCAGAGGGTGAAGACCCTGTTGAGGTCGCTGCCCGGAATGGGGGGGCGGATGGGGGACGCGCCCGTGGCGAGCACGAGGTTGTCGTAGGGAAAGGTCTTTTCTTCGCCCGTGGACGCGTCGGAGGCGGTGACGCACTTTTTCTCCCTGTCGATCCGGGTGGCGAGGCAGCCGGTGTGGACCGTGATGTTCTTCACCGTCCGGAAGAAGTTCGCGTCCCGGATGATGCCGAGGGGAGTGCAGACCAGGTCCTTGTACTCCTTCACCACGTCCCCCACGAAATAGGGAAAGCCGCATCCGGCGAAACTGAGGTGTTCCCCCCGCTCAAGCACCGTGATGTCGAACTCCGGAGCAAGCCTGGCAAGCCTGGCGGCCGTCTTGGCGCCGCACGCCACGCCCCCGATGATGAGCACCTTTTTTCTTTCCATGAACTCTACCCCTCCTTTTGGAATAATACCACTATCCCCTATATGGTATTCTCCACGGCGGATTATGTCCAGTTGTCTTCCAGTTGGTGATATGATTCCACGTCGATTTTTTTCTCTCCGCAGAGAGCCCGCACTTCATCCCCGGATTCGCAGGGGAATTCGCAGGCGAGGCCGCAGCTTGAGGAGAGTTTCCGCGGAACGGGAACCACTTTTGCGGGGATTCCTTTTTTTCTGCAGGTCCGTTCAAAGAGGAGCGCCATGCTGGTGACTTCGAAAGTGGCGATGCAGCGCACATCCTTCACCATCCTTTCTTCGGGGGAAAGTCCTGTCCCCCGGAATGCCGATCTTTTGCTCATCTGCCGTTCCCTTTTTTGACTCCGGGAAGGTATACTCTTGGGGCGGGAAATCCTTCCGGAGGTGGATGGGATGAACTATGCAGCTCTTGCGGTGATACTGGTCCTTGCCTGTGTTCCCCTGTTCGCGGGGTCCTCCCGCACCCGGCCCTGTTATCGGGGGTGCCACGGGTGCGGGAAGTGCATGCCCTCCCCGGGGAAGAACAAAACTTCCGGACCCGAAGGACAGGGATAGGATACCGCCCGATTTCCCTTTACGCAACGCCGGTTGCCCCGGACCGAAAGGAGGAGTCGTGCCATGAACGCTTTTCGCACTGTCCGAACCCTGATTCTGCTGCTTCACCTCGCCTGCCTCCAGGGTCCGGCGCACGGTGCGGCGCGGTTCTCCCTGGCCGCCGTGGGGGATGCCCTGATCCACAAGGGCGTGTATTCCGCGGCGGTTATCAAGGGAGGCGGGTATGATTTCCGGCCCATGCTCCGCCTGGTGAAGAGCAGGATTTCTCCCCATGACGTGGCCTTTTACAACCAGGAGACCATCCTCGGCGGCACGAAGCTGGGACTGTCCACCTACCCCAGGTTCAATTCCCCCCGGGAGGTGGGGGACGCCTTTCTCGACGGCGGGTTCAACCTCGTGTCCCTGGCGAACAACCACACCCTGGACAGGGGGGAGAAGGGCGTGCTCGCCTCGCTGGAATACTGGAAAGACAAGAAGGGCGTGGTGACCGCAGGAAGCAGCCTGACCGCGGAGAAGGAAAAAGAAATCAGGTTCTTCCGGGTCAACGGCATTTCCTGCGCCTTCCTGGCCTACACGACCGCCACCAACGGACTGAAGGCCCCGGAGGGAAAGGGACATTACGTCAGCCTCTACACGCCGGAAAAAGCCAGGAACGACGTGGCCCGGGCGCAGAAAAAAGCCGATGTGGTGATCGTCTCCATGCACTGGGGAAGCGAATATGTCTTCGCACCCACCGCGGAGCAGAAAAAAATCGCGGAGCACCTCGCCTCCCTCGGCGTTTCCATCGTCCTCGGCCACCATCCCCACGTGGTCCAGCCCGTGGCCATGGTGAAGAGCACCCTCGTGGTCTATTCCCTCGGCAATTTTCTCTCCGCCCAGAAGGAGATCCACAAGCTCGTGGGCCTGCTCGTCTCCCTCGACGTGGTCAAGACGGAGATGAGGGGGGAAACGCGGATTTCCTTCGAGAACGTCACCGGGACGCTGCTCTACAATCCCCGCCGGTCTCCCCTGGGGCGGTACGTGGTGGTTCCCTTCGACATGCTCAGGGAGGATATCCTGAAGAACTTTTCAGCGGTGTATAAAAAGTACGCCGCCATCGTGACGGGCGGCGGCAGGGTTGTCTCTCTGAGGGCGCCGGCTTCCCCGCCTCCGGCGAAACCCCGGTCTTCCGGGAAAAAAGGCCGGACATCAAAATGAGCTGAAGAGCATTGTCCGGACTGCTGCCCGGCCGCTGAAAACACTGTTACCAGGCGGTTGTACCCTCCTGTCCTTCCCCGGGTGTACCGGGGGAGGGAATTCTCATGTGCCGGCCCGTATTTTCTTTTTCCAAAAAAACTGAGGTTTTTTCTTCTGCCGGCCGATACCAATATGCAGGTTCTTTCCCGCAGGCTTTTCCTCAGGCCGGGCATGCCCTGCGGATACGCTGTGAATCCTTTCTGGGGGGTGCCCGGAAGTGCGGATCTCCACGAACCTTATGTCACTGGCCTCTTTTACGGCCCTGTCGGACGTCAGTAACCGCCTGTCGAAGGTTTCAAAAAAACTGGCTACCGGCCTTCGCATCAACAGTGCCTCCGATGACGCTTCAGGCCTGGCCGTCTCGCAGAAGATGCGCGCCCAGATACGGGGATTGGACCGGTCGGCCAAGAATGCCCAGGACGGCATATCCCTCCTTCAGACCGCGGAGGGAGGGATACAGGAGATAACTTCCCTTCTGCAGCGGATGAGAGAGCTGTCCGTCCAGGGGGCAAACGATGTTCTCACCAGTGAGGACAGGGGGCATATCCAGGGCGAGATCGACGAACTCTCCTCCCAGGTGGACGCCATAGCGAATCAGACCCAGTTCAACAGGAAAAAATTGCTGAACGGCGATATGTCCGCGCTCTGGAGCACGTCCACATCCCATCTTTCCGTAGTGATGCCCGGAAGCGGCAGGGCCAGCGGAACGGAAGAGGCTGCCGCCGTTCCGTCGGGCAACTTCAGGATTCTCTTCAGCACCCTGGACGAGGGGAGGGAAAACATACAGAAAAGCAACATCCTCACCCTCAGGAACGGGACGGCGGGGACCGGTGCGGTTATGGACACCGGGGGGGCCGGGCTTGCGGCCATGTCCGCCCTGAACCTGGCCGAAGGGAGCTGGAGGCTGGAAACCCGGGAGACCCCTTTCGGGGGAATACGGTACCTGGCCGGGGGGATGAATTCCAGTGCCGCCGCAGTGGGCGGGGCGGTCGGGGTGTCCCCGACGCCGAACACCGTCGCGCCGGGAACCTACAACGTGCGCCTTTCGGACGCTGTCCCCATGATGGCCGATTTCGACGATGCCCTGGAGCTTGGGGTTGTGGAGGGAGTCAACATCAGCAGCAGGGGAACATCCTCCGACTTCGACGCCCGGTTTGCGGTGCGGGCCGACGAGGCGGGGACGCCGTCATCCACCCTTGTCTACCGGAACGATATTCCCGGGGGGACAGTGAGCGCCGGCGGGGCGGGTGATGTTTCCCTCACCGTGAACCAGGACAGCGCCGTTAATCTCTTCACCCATTACGCCGTCACCGGGACGGACCGCCGGGACCTCATGGCCGGAGACGTGGTTCTCACGGAATCCTACGTGACCTCCCGGGATGCGGTGATGACCGTCAGCCTGGAGTACCAGGCGGCGGACGACACCGAAATCCATATCAGCTACCGGTCATCGGGGGCAGGAAACGCCGTCACGGCGGTGACCACGTGGCAGGCCGCCTCCGGTGCGTCCCTTGACATCGGCGGAACGGTGATCTCCGTGGGCGGCATGGGCATGTCCGACATCAGGGATGCCGTCAACGGGGCGGGCATCGCAGGAATTACTGCCTCTGTGGATTCCCTCGGCGCAAGCCGCCGGATCATCCTGTCGAACAGTTCCGGCGGAGATGTGGCCGTGACTGAAACAGGAGTGGGACCGGACGGGCTGGGGCTGGCCGGGGTCGTCGCGGACGGGGGGACAGCGGCCGGGACGTTCCGGGAATACCAGCGGTCGGTGACGCTGTCGATGAACGGCTCGGGGCTTGCGGATATCGCAGCGGGGCTGGACTCTCTCACGGGCCTCTCGGCTTCCGTCACGGGAGGGGGCGGCCTGCCCGCTTCCGTCCAGCTGGCCGGCCACGCCAACTATGATGTATCGCTGGCCTCCGCCGGGCAGATTGCTGCGGAACTCTCCCTTGACCATGTCTTTGACGGAGGCGGTTCCCATTCGTCCGCCCAGGTCTGGAACGGCCGCGGGGTGATTGCCGACACCGGCGGAAAAAATCTTGCCGATGCCGCCCTGTCCATTCAGAATGCCGTTGGCGGAATACCGGGGATGGCGGCCTTTGCGGCGGGAACAACCTCGTCCGGAAACCTCCATGGGCTCAGTTTCAGCAACGCGGTCGGCATCTACGAGATCTCCATGACAGGAAGGGCGATCCGGGAGCTTTCGACAGGCGTCTACGGTCCCCCCGATTCCATCACGGTCGGAAGAGGGGGCGGCTTTTCCACGGGGAACAGGGTCTACGTCAATCATGATGTTTCCGTCAGCACCTTCAGCGCCGACGCAATGGAGGTGGTCTCAGCCCTCAACTCCGCCGTCGGCGGAGCCCTCGGTCTTGACGGCCTGACGCAGAACAACGGGATCTCGCCCTTTTCCGCCATCTCAGCAGGTGCTTCCAGGCAGCTCAGGCTTTCGAGCGTCCCTTCATCGGGATACCGCATCTCCGTCACCGGCGGAAGCGGAGGATCCCTCCAGGAAGTCTGGGGCGGACAGAGAACGGTCAACCGGGGCGGAACGTCCTTCGGACAAGTCCTTGACTACGGGAAGGAGACCGTCTTCGCCGTGACCGGGATGAACATGGAGGAGGCTTTCGGCGCGATATCCTCGGATGGAAGACTCTCCCTGAACTGGCTGACGGAGCCTTCCCATACCGCCGGGGAGCATGAAGGCAGGATCGCCTTCACGAATGTCTCGGCGGGAGCGGGGAGAAGAGTGTTTTCCATGGCACAGGCCGGAACGGACCAGGGGAACGTGCTCAACGCGGAACGGACGCTTTTCGATTCCACCGGGCCCTTCTGGTCCCCGGAGAACGACGGCGCCGGTACGGTGAACTCCCGGACGCTCCAGGCCCATGACCGTTTCTCGCTGCAGGTGGCCTGGGACGGCAACAGGGCCTCCGACGCATCCCGGTACCAGGGGTCGGCCTCCGCCTGGCTTTGGGAGGGCGGAACCGCGGGAGGAGGGACGTCGGGGCAGAATGCCGCCGCCCTGAGCGGAGCTCTCGGGCTTCCCGGCTTCTTCACCGGCTTTGTCGCCGCGGACGGGGATGCTCACGGACCGGACCTCGTCGCCGGGGATTCCTGGATGACCTACACCACAGCCCGGGTTGCAGGCACTGCGGACAGGCTCGAGCTCTCCCTTTACGACGGACTGTACGCCGACGGCGGGAACAACGGCGGCGTCACGGAGGGTATTGTGTATGCCTTCGACGACGGAGCGCTGGACGGCCGGTTCGTTTCCATCAACCAGCTCGTTCGGACCGCACCCGGAATCGGGGGCTCGGAGAATCTTTCCCACCGGCTTGATTTCGGCTCCGTGAGCCAGAATACCACCCTCTCCTACGGAGAGCGGGGGAGTGCCGGGACCTACTGGGAGAACACGGGAGGCTCCCCGTCATGGTACTCCCACAGCTACTATGCCGGGGATACGACCTGTTTCTTCGGGAGCGGCGGCAGCCCTTCCGATATTGTCCGAAACGCCGAGGTCTACCGGCAGAACGATATCAACGCGTCCCTTCTGTTCGAATTCGACGGGGCGGGACTGACAGTGCGGGCAAAGGGCTTCGACAGGAACGGCAGCGAGCTGCCCGAGTCGGCCGACACCTCCCCCTGGAGCTTCCCTCCGGCCGTTTTTTCCCAGCTTGCTTCTGGCGCGGACGTAACCCTCTTCCAGGGCACTTCCCACGAAATCCGCTGTACGAACCTCCAGGTGGCCACGGACCGGCTTTCGGCAGGGGATAAATTCGTCATCAATGTCGCCGCCGCCGCCAAGCTGGATGGGCTGAATACGTCGCCTTCACTTTCGGGGGGCTTCCTGTCGGCGGCGAACGTCGCCGTCGAAGGCGACCCCTTCCGGGTGCAGTCCGGAGAATGGGGCAGTTCCGCCCAGTACAGGCTCGCGGACGGAGCGGAGAACGGCGCCGATCTCAATCTCCTGGGGTATTTTGTCGATCCCCTGAACGGCAGGAGCGACGTTCCCGGGCTCGGCTACTACACCGGGACGCTCATCCTTCAGGCGGAAGCGGCGGGATTCGCTCCGGGAAGCACCGTGGGGGCGCCGGACGGCACTGATGCGGGTTCCCGCCGGGTCCGGGCGGAGATCAACTACCAGGGAGACGCCAGACCTTCTGCCGGAGCCCTTGTGACGAGCGCCTTTTTCGGGGACATGGAAGCCGGGGGAGAGACGGACCTCAAGCGGTACATCGGGGGAGTGGGGTACTCGAACTACCTCTACGGCAGGCGGGGCGACGGGACCTACGGCCCGCTGAATGAACCGGGTGCCGAGCGGTACAATCCGTACAACGCCTCGCTGGTATTTGACGTGATCAGCGTGGAAAACGGCTCCATGAGGTTCCGGGTCCAGGGGCATGTCATCGGCAGGGACGGAAGGCAGTGGTATGCGGAAGAGGAACATTTCGGGCTCAACGACGGACAGAACACCGCAAAAAACAGCGCGGCGCTGCCCCCGGTGATCCCGTCCGAGGTGGTGAACCCGGTGGTCCTTTTTCGGGACTCGGGGTTCGGGGGGCTGTTTTTCGACGAGTTCACCCTCGGTGACAGTTCCCTGTGGAACGAAGGGGACAGGTTTACCCTCTCGCTGGCTGCGAGCGGGTTCACCGACGGAATCAGTGAAGCGGACCAGCTGAGCGACCCTCTCCTGAGCCCCGCCTCCGATGAACTCGACCTCTTCTCCGACAACAGGGGAACGAACATGCCCCATTCCCTGAGGTTCAACGAAGGCGTCCTGGATAATGCCCGGGTGGATATCGGGATCTACCAGGTTGCGAATAACCTCGCCCAGAGGGGGAGCGGCGCTTTTGCGAAGGACCAGGTCATGGACGGAACGCTGTCCCTTTCTTTCAGCGATTTCCATCCCTCGTCAGCGGATGTGGAGGAGAACGCCCTGACCTTCGAGTCGGTCTTCGGGAGCGGGATGGACGCGGGGCCTGCCCATTACTACAGCAGGCTGTCCGATATCGGCCTGTTTTATGACGGGAACGGGCGCTTCCTCCTGGAAGGGGACGGCGGGAGGCTGACCATCCGCCAGGGAGAGAGGGAAACCCATGTCACCGTCGGGGCCGGCATGGAAGTGGGGCAGATGGCCGAATACATCTCCCGGCAGATCCGGCTTGACCTCCTCGGGCAGGAGGACGGCATCCCCAGGGGAGAGGGCAGCCGTTTTCCCGAAGGCAGCGGTCCCCGACTGATGGACAGGAGGGACATGAACAGGATTTTCAGGTTCATACAGCATGTGCCGGGGCAAAGCGGCAATGATTCGGTGGTTTCAACCCTTCTCGCCCATTCCGTTCTTCCCGGGGAGGAAAGGAAACTCCGTTTTTACGGAAGCGAGGACCTGCTGAAGGCCTTCGGATTTGCCTCCATCCAGGAAGGGGAAAAGGCCCGCATGATGATGAGGGTGACTGACGCCCACAGCGGGAAGTCGGTATCGCCCGCAATGGCTGCCGAAGCGGGGAGCAGGGTGTACGGGCTTCTTCCCGCAGGGGTTGAACTGGATGTGGAAAGCGAAATCGGTCTGGACCGCATCCTGTTCGACCGCCGGAGAGGGACCTTCGGGGCGCAGCGGCAGGATGTCTTCAGCCATGTCGTTCATATCGCCGACAGTTCGGGCCGGCTGCAGATCGGCGCGAACGAAGGGGAGGACATGATGTTCCGGCTCGGTGACATGTCCCTGTCCGCCCTCGGGCTGGAATCCCTGGATGTCCGGGACAGGGAGGGCGCAGTCCGGAGCATAGGCAGGATCGACAGGGCCCTGGACAGGGCGTCCTCCCAGAGAGCGGTCATCGGGGCAAGGATCAGCCGGCTGGAGCATACGGTGAACAACCTCAGCACGTCGTCCCGCAGCCTGACCGCGGCGGAATCGAGGATACTCGACGCGGACGTCGCCAGGGAAATGATGGAATTCGTAAAACTCGGCATCCTGCTCCAGGCGGGGATGTCGGTCGCCGCACAGGCAAACCAGCTGCCGCGGCACGTTCTTGAACTCCTGGGCCGGTGAGGATGAAAGAACGGGGCCCATTTCCCTTCCGGGATGCGGCGGGCCCCGTTTTTTTGCTTTCCGGTTCCACCCGCTCAGGGAAGAAACTCCCCCACCAGGCGTTCCCGCATCTCCGGCAGGGGGATGGAGTGTTCCTCCGACAGTCTCCGGACGTCCTCGAACTCGGGATTGGCCCGGAGGGTCTCGCCCCCGAGGCGGGCCACCTTGAACCGGACCAGGCCCCAGGAGGTCTCCCGCTCAACAATTTCGTGGTCCGTCTTCAGCCGGTCAACGGGGTATTTCCGTAAGCCCAGGGTGGTGGTCTCCCGGAGGAGGATTTCCGCCAGGACTTCCTCCATCTCGGGAAGGCAGAGGCAGCTCAGGGTCACCGCCGGGCGTCCCTTCTTCATGATCATGGGTGTGGCCCAGACGTCGAGGGCCCCTTCCGCGAAGAGCTTCTGCATCACCGGCCCGTAGTACTGGGGATTCATGTCGTCGATGTTCGTCTCGAGGACGACCCCTCTGTCCCGCCGGAAGGCGTCACGACCACAGTGTTCCGGAGTGTCAACGATCACGGCCCTTACCATGTTGGGGATGTCGCTGTCCCGATCTCCGAGCCCCTTGCCCGATGCGAGGACTTTTCCTGACGGCAGTGGGCCGAATTCTCCGGCCAGGCACCGGACCAGGAGTGCCCCGGTGGGGGTGACCCGCTCCATGGGGGCTCCTTCTGCGTAGACGGGGATTCCCTCCAGGAGTTCCATGGCGGCCGGTGCGGGAACGGGGAGGATGCCGTGGGCACACTTTATGGTGCCTGACCCCACGTTGAGGGGGGATGAGACTGTTTTTTCGATGCCCGCCATCTCCACCAGGACAAAGGCGCCGATGATGTCGGCGATGGAGTCGATGGCCCCGACCTCGTGGAAATGGACCTCCTCCGGGGTGGTTCCGTGGACCTTCGCCTCCGCTTCGGCAAGGAGCCGGAAGGCGGCGGCGCTCCTCTCCTTCACCCGGGGAGAGAGGGGGCTCGCTTCGATGATGGCGAGAACGTCGGAAAGCCCCCGGTGGGGGTGATCCTCGAGGTTGTGGACCGACACCTTCGTTCCGGCTATCCCGCCACGGCTCCCCTTGCTGATGGAGATTTTCAGCCGGTCCTTCTCTCCCGGGGCATGGTGATGGTGATGATCATGGTCATGATCATGGTCATGAGAATGTTCCACGCCGTGGCCGTGGCCGGAGGAATGGCCGTGACCGGGAAAGAGGACGATGCTCTCCATGGTTTCGAGAAAGGTTTTCCTGTCCAGTCCGAGGTCGAGCAGCGCTCCGAGAAACATGTCGCCGGCGATGCCGGCGAAGCAGTCAAGATACAGGGTCTTCATCAGATACCTCCGGTTTTCGCGTCCGGCCGGGGGGGGCCGTTTTTCCCCATTCTATCATCCCCGGGGCCGAAAAAAGGGGGGAGAATGTGCTATCCTTATCCGGAAAGTTCCTGAGAAAAAAGGAGGATCCGTCCATGTCCGTTCGCCTCGAGGAGAAGATTGCGCACAGGTTTTCCGGGGATCCGTCCCAGCCGGTGCTCTGGTGGAAAGGTGTCTGGGAGGATGCCGCTGAGACGGAGAGAAAGACCGCCCTCTGCGCGGAAACCCTCCGCCGCGGAGGATTCCAGCCCGGCAGCCGCCTCGCGGCGTTTCTGCCCAACAGTCCGCTGGTGCTTCATCTGTCCATGGCGGCCTGGCGGCTCGGCGGCGCCATCGTTCCGCTGAATCCCAGAGGAGGAACGGAATGGATCCTGAAAATTCTCCACCATGTGGACCCGTTCGGCGTGGTCCTCGGTGATGGGATGGAAGCCCTGGGGGAGGCGGTCCGGGCAGAGGGGATACCCGCCGTGGAAGCGTCCCCCGACGGAACGGTACCGCCGCTCACCGGACGACGGGACCGGGTGGAACAGGATCCCGATGTGGCGGTGGTCTTCGCCACCTCCGGCACTACGGGTGCGCCGAAGGCGGTTCCCCTGACCCACGGCAATCTCTACGACAACACGAAGTGCGTCCACGAAACCGTGGAGGGCTTTGACAGAGGCCGGGTCCTCATGAACGTGCTGCCCAACTTCCATTCCTTCGGCTACACGGTCTGCGGTGTCCTGCCCCTCGTCTGGGGACTCCCTGAGGCCCTTCTCCCCGGATTCCTCCCCCTGAAGAATTTCTTCGAGGGACTGAGAGAATCGAAGACGGGCACCCTCATCGCCGTTCCCACCATGCTCCCCTTCCTTCTCGGCGTGGCCTCCAAGGGGGAAACCCTGCCCCCGGAGCTGCGCTACATCCTCACGGGCGGGGGCAAGCTTGATCCGGCCCTGGAAAAGCGCTTCCGGGACCAGCTCGGCGTCATCACCTTCGAGGGGTACGGCCTGACGGAATGTTCCCCCGTCGTATCGAGCAACCCCAGCGACGCCCTCCGCAAGACCGGTACCGTGGGGCCCGCCCTGCCGGGCTACTCGGTGGAGGTCCGGGACAGCGAGGGAAAGGCCCTCCCGAGAGGGGAAGAAGGAGTCCTCTGGCTGAAAGGGCCCTCCGTGGCCCGGGGGTATTTCCGGGATCCCGTCCTCACGGCGGAGCGCTTCAAAGACGGCTGGCTGAACACCGACGACATGGCGCGGGTGGACGAGGACGGCTACATCACCATTCTCGACAGGGTGTCGGACATGATCATCGTGGGCGGGTTCAACGTCTATCCCCAGGAAGTGGAGACGGTGATCAAGGAGCTTCCGGGAGTCAGGGAAGCGGTAGTCATCGGTGTGGAGAATCCCGTCAGCGGGGAGGTTCCGGTGGCCTTCATCATCCGGGAGGAAGGGGCCGATCTCGAGTCCGGAACGGTGATCGCCCACTGCAAGGAGAAGATGGCCCACTTCAAGGTCCCCCGGAAGGTCCAGTTCGTCACCGAACTGCCCCTTTCCGCCGTGGGCAAGGTGCTGAAGCGCAAGCTCAGGGAGCAGATGGTGCGGGAAAGATAAAAAAATCCGCCTCTCCGGGGGTCCGGCGAGGCGAATCGTCCTTTCGTGACGGGGACGGGGTCAATAAATCTCGATGTCCATGTCGTGAGAGGCTTTTCTGCCGCTGGTACGGTCCGTGGCGACGAAGCCGAGGGTGTACCTTCCCGGGGGAAGCTCCGCCAGGTCGATATTCACCGTGAAGAAAAAGTCCCTCCAGGGGCTCTTCACGATGAGGTCGGAGGTCACCACGTCCTTCTGCTCGATGCCCACGTTTCCCTTGTCGTCCTTCACCAGGAGGTCAAGGCTGACGTGGACCTCGTAGCCGTTGTCCTTTTTCAGGTTCTGAAACCCGTCGATTTCAAGGTAGACCGAGATCCTCGAGCCTTTCTCGAACCGGGAAGACGGTTCCTCCGTGTACATTCCGTAGCCTTTCACTTCCGTGACAAAAAGCCCCTTCAGGAAGGAAAACTCCGAAGCGGATGCAGCCGCGGGAGGAAGTGCCGCCAGAAAAAAAGGAAGCAGGAAAAGGACGGTGAACAGCCCCAAAAGTCCTTTCCCGGTCCGGTACCGAAGGCGGCGCGATCTGGGTGCAGGGTTCCGCGAAAGCGTCACTATTGAACAACCCCCTAAGCGAAAAATATAAAAGCCTCATGCATTATAGTATATTTTCCCGGGGAGGGCGGAAGTAATATATCGTATAGGGGCCTGAAGGAAATGCAATTGAGTCCTGAGAACCAGGGAAAGGAAGTATCAAATGAGAAAAATATCACCTGAAATGACATCCAGTCAATTCCTGGACCTTGATTCCGACTGGAACGACGTTCTCGCTCCCGGCACCGGAGGCAAGAGCGGCCAGTCTTCGGGCAAGGGCAGGCTTCGGGGACATTTCGACGGAGCCTCCAGGGGAAATCCCGGGGAGGCCGGAGCGGGGGCGGTGCTCTTTGACGGCCGGGGGACCCCCGTCTGGGAGTGCGCCCGGCCCCTGGGAAAGAAGACCAACAACGAAGCCGAGTATCTCGCTCTTCTCATCCTGCTTGAGGAACTGGAGCGCCGGGGCGTTCCAGCCGACATCCGGGGGGACAGCCGGCTCGTGGTGAACCAGGTGACGGGCCGGTGGAAGATCAACGAGCCCCGGCTGAGAGAGCTTGCCGACCGGGCGATGGAGCTTCTCAGGAGCACGAAAAGCAGCCTCTCCTGGGTGCCCAGGGAAGAGAACTCGGCTGCGGACCGGCTTTCCAACATCGCCCTCGACGGACCGAAGGAAGGGGAGCGCGGCGCTTCGCCGAGGGAACGGCCCGCTTTCGATCCCGACAGGCTGGAGCGGATTCACGACACCATCCTGATTGCCCACGGAACGGAGGACTACGCGGTGGACCTCCTTCACAGGGCCTGTACCTGTCCCGCCTTCCAGCGGTCGAGACAGTGCAAGCACCTGGATGCGGCACTTGTACGGTTCGGAAAATAAGCCCTTTTACGCATCAGCCTTCCCAATCTTTCTGCTATTCTTTTTAATGAAAAGCAGCCTGGAAATGGAGGGATGTTCCGGTGAAGATGATTGCGGGTCTGGCCCTGTTTCTTTTTGCGGCCCTGCTGGCCCCCGGAGCCGCCGGGACGGCTGAGGCCTGTTCCGCCTGCGGGGATGACGACGGATCGGTAGTGACCTTCGTTCCGGTGGGACGGGGGAGTTACGGCGGGGTTTCCGACCGGCGGTTTATCGTGGTGAAGGACGAGAACGAGTGGAAGGAGCTGTGGGGCGAGATCAACGGCAACGTGCTTCCCCTTCCGCCTCTGCCGGATATCGATTTCTCACGGCATGCCCTTGCCGCCGTCTTCCAGGGTCTCAAGCGGAGCGGGGGCTATTCCATTTCCGTGGAGGCCATCATCGAAACCGGCGACCGGGTGACCGTCTCGGTCCGGGAGAGGGAGCCGGGGCCCCAGAACCTTGTCACCATGGCCCTTTCGAGCCCCTGGGAGGTTGTGGCGTTTCCCCTGCCGCAAAAACCCGTACTCTTCACCTCCGTCCAGTAGGAAGCGGGGAACAGGACAAATAAGAAGCGACCGGCCGGGGCCGGTCGCTTTGTTGGTGCTTTTTTCCTCTTACCCCCTCGGGTCGCCCGTTACTTACGGACGAGCAGCAGCAGGGGGAGAAGAAAGAACAGGGACGGAATTCCCGCGACGCTGCACCCGCCACCGCCGCCTGAACCGTCGTCCGGCACTGCTGTCCCCAGGGACCGTGCCAGGTTCAGCCGTCCGCCGGTAGAGACTTTCCCGCTCAGGGAGGAGAGGCGGTCCACCCCGCCCAGGATCCTCGAGCGGATCTGGTCCATGGATTCTCCCGGGAACCGGGACGACACAAGGGCCGCCGCTCCCGTCACGAAGGGGGTCGCCATGGAGGTTCCCGAGATAGCGATATAGGTATCCGTGGACCAGCCCACTCCCACGTTGTCGATCTGTACCCCTGCGTAGTGGAACAGAATGTCGGAGTGGTCCGTTTTGAAGAAAAACCTGAAACGGAAGTTCGCCGTCCTGAATTCCGCGGGAACCGGGATCGTAAAGTCCGTCCAGTTGTCCCCACCCCCGGTAAATTCGTGGGCATTCCTCCATGTGGCGCCTCCGTCCTTGGAAAACTGCAGATAGAGATAGTCGAATCCGCTCTCCAGGTCGCACCGTATCTTCATTCCGAAGAGCACCGGCTGTCCTGCGGTTCCCGAGAGGTCGATGTCGTTCTGTACGGAGAGATAGGTCCTCTGATTGATGGGGTAGTGCTGGTCCGGTCCGTCGGTCCAGACCTTCGTGGGCCGGTTGTCCCTCGTGGAGTCGATGATCCTCCAGTGGATTTCCGGGGAAGGGTTTTCCACATGGGTTGTCCATTTTCCGGCGCCCGATTCCATGTCGTCGAAGAAGATGTCCGATGCCGATGGCTCGTACACCCAGGTGTTCAGGATGGCGGTCCCCGGTGCGGCCAGGTGGACGGACGTTCTTCCGTAGTTCGAAAAGGAGGAGAGGGCGTCATTCCTGTCGGTGGCCGCCACGGAGATAATGTTCGGCAGGGGATAGGACGAGGGGTAGTGGGGTGTTCCGTCATTGTCTTCTGCAGAGTTTCCGGCGGCGGCGATGAAAAGGATTCCGGCATTTCCAAGGGCTTCGATGGCGTCCCTGGCGGCATCGCTCGCACCGCCTCCTCCATAGGAGGCGTTCACGGCCACGATGTCCACCCCTTCCTGTTTCTTCCGCAGGATCCAGTCGTAGGCCTCCAGCTCGTTCTCTGAAGTTCCCGAGCCTTGGTAGTCGAGCATCTTCACGGCCATCAGCTTCACGTTCCACGCCACACCGGCGGTTCCGATGCCGTTGTTGCCCTTCGCGCCGATGATCCCCGCCACGTGGGTGCCGTGGCCGTTGTCGTCCTCGGGATCGTCGGTGTCGTCCACGCAGTTCCGGCCGTGGATGCCTCCAGGGCCCGCCCAGAGGTTGTCCCTGAGGTCCTCGTGGAGTGATGCGATGCCGGTGTCGATGATGGCCACCACCTTTTCCGGCCGGGCAGAGGTGCGGACTCCCCAGGCTGCGGGAGCGTCGATGTCGGCGCCTGCCCTGCCGCCGTCCTGCCCCGTGTTATGAAGCCCCCACTGGCTGGAGAAAAGGGGGTCGTTGGGGATCACGGGAGACAGAATGCGCAGGATGTAGTTCGGCGAGACGCTTTCCACGGCGGGATCCGATGAAAATGTCTCGAGAAGTTCCTCCGTCGATTTTCCCGGAACCCGAAGGAACACGACATTTTTTTCCTGTTCAGCGGACAGGGCCTCGAACCGTTTCACCGAGACTCCCGCAGTCCGGGCCGCCATGGTCTCCAGACGCCCCGTGCCTTCCCCCCCGCGGTAGGTGACAATGATCTCACCCTCCACCCATTCCGGCCGGTTCTTTTCTTTTCCTTCGCTTCCTCCGGCGGAAAAAGAGGGGAAAAAAGCAAGAAAAAAGAACAGCAATGCTCCCACTGTGAATCTTCTCATCCGTCTCTCATCTCCTCACGTTTGTCATAACAACATTTTTTCGGGACCGCTTCAGCCCCGACGGGTCCTGTCGGACAACGGCCTTCTGTCGTATTCTCCCGGGACTCTCTATGGAGAAAATAAGGAAGGAGAGCCTTTCGACTCCCCTTCCTCTGCAACTGTCGGAAAGCAGGCCGGGTCCTCAGCCTCTCTTCTTCAAGGCTTCCTCCATTCTGTCCATGGCTTTCCCGAGGTCTTCCATGGAAAGGGTGCAGGCGATGCGGATGTGCCCGGTTCCGCTCTTCCCGAAGGCAGTGCCGGGGATAACCGCCACCTTGCCCGCCTCGAGAAGCCACCAGGCGAATTCCTCGTCGGCCATGCCCGTCCCGGAAATGTCCGGGAAAAGGTAAAAGGCTCCCTTCGGTTCAGGACACGATACGCCCGGCATGGCGTTCAGCCGTCCAGCGCAGTACCGGACCCGCCTTTCAAATTCCGCCGTACGGGCCTTCACCTTTTTGTCCTGGGTGGCAAGTGCAAAGGCGCCGCCCTTCTGGGCCAGGGTGTTGACGCCGAAGGTCTGGGAGACCGACAGGGTGGTCATCACCTTCAGCAGCTCCGCCGGGCCCATGGCGTAGCCGATCCGCCAGCCGGTCATGCAGTGGCTCTTGGAGAACCCTCCCACGGTCATGGTGCGCTCTTTCATGCCGGGAAGGGACGACAGGGGAATGTGTTTGCCGGAGTAAATGAAGGCCTCGTAAATTTCGTCGGAGATGACGAAGAGATCGTGCCGTACCGCCACGTCGGCGATTTCCAGGGCCTGCTCCATGGTCAGCACCCCTCCCGTGGGGTTGCAGGGGGAGTTGACCACCAGGATTTTCGTCCTCGGCGTCACCGCCTGTGCGAAATCCTCCGCCGTGGGGAAGAACCCGTTCTCTTCCCTGGAAGGAACGGGCGCCACCACGCCGCCGTTGTTCTCCACCTGCTGGAAATAGGCGGAAAAGCAGGGTTCCGCCACGAGAACCTCGTCGCCGGGGTTGAGCATGGCCTGGAAGCAGAGGTGGGGAGCCTGGAGCCCTCCCACGGTGAGCAGTATGTCAGCGGGGTCCGTCTCCAGCCCGTGATGGCGTTTCCAGTAGGCGGCTATTTCCTTTCTCAGGTCCTCGAAGCCCTGGAGGGGAGGGTAATGGGTGCACCCTTCCCGGGCGGCTTTTGCCGCGGCGTCGACGATCTCCGGCTCGGTGTGGAAATCCGGTTCGCCGAAGCTCAGGTTGATCAGCCCCTCCACGGCCGAGGCGGCCTGGAATATTTTGATCATGGACGAAGGCTGAAGCGAGGAAAAACGGTCAGCTATCCTTATTGCCGGCATGAAAATGTCCTCCTTGGGAATGTCAGGCTGTACCCCTTCTTTTCGCTGATATGATACATCACCGCGGAACGGGCCACAACACCCGGCCTTTTCGCCGCGAAATGACGGGTGCGAAGCCTCCTCCGGGAGGGGAACCAGCCAGGACCGATTCCGTTCCTCCGGCACGAGACCGGAGAAAATAGCAGCGGACCGGTAAATGTATATATTGCGAAAGATAGGGAAGTGCCGTATGATTCAAAAAAATCAACCCCCTTTCTCAGCAAAGAAGAATCACGGTCTGTACCCTATCCGATTATCCAGGAGAGTGAACGAAATGCCGAAGAGAACGATGCGTTTTACACCACTGGCTGTTCCGGCGGCGATTCTTCTGATTCTGTTGTTCGGAGAGGTCCTGTATGGGGCTCCCGCATGGGTGTCTCCTCCGGGCGGCGGCGACGGCAGCTATGCCGTCACGGTGCCCGCGGAGGGGAAGCATTCCGACGCGGATCCCGGAGGAGACACCGGGATCGTTCGGGCGGTACCTCCCGCCGTGGGGCCGAACACCGATGCCCCCGGTTCGCGGAAGGTTCCCACCGCCGACTGGTGGACCCCCCTGGCGTGGCTCGATCCCGCCGACCTGCCCGACCCTGCGGCCCTTCCCTCCATGAGAGGTCTTTCGTGGCAGGTCTTCAGCGAACCCCTGGTTTTCCAGCCCCAGAAGGGCGGACTGGCGGTTTCTCTCAACATTCCCGACAGCCGGAGAGCGGCCGTCAAAGGAGGCATCCTCACGGCCGGGGAAGGCTTCATGCTCGAGGTTGTGGGTGACGACGCTCACGGAGGAAAGGGAATTTCACCCTATTTCAACGCCTTCTTCGACCAGGACATGTACCTCGGCTCCACGGCGGCAGGATGGAACGAAGCCGCGTACACCGGCGTGAAGGTCACAGGGTGGAGCGACTGGTTCGTCAACTTTTCCCTCACCTCCGCGGCTCCCGCGGAGCGGCTGGACGTGACCGCCGGGGCGGGCTCTCCCTTCCTCCTGGTGAAGAACGGGTCAGGGCGGCCCCAGGTGACCTTCCGGACATGGAACGTGGGGAAGGTCATTCCCCTCCATGGAATGAGCTTTTCCCTCAACGCCGGGCAGGCGAAAGACCAGAACATATCCTCCAGTGCGTTTGCAGTGGTCAACAAAGTGCCCTACGGAAAACCCCAGGCCCCCGCGGATGCCAAGGAATACGCCACCTACACCGTCTATGCCGTCTTCGGTCCCTCCGGGTCAACCTGGCAGCTGAAGGATACCCAGTACACCTCCGAAATTCGGGGGCCCTTCGACTCCTGGCAGGCCTCTCATGGCTACTCCCCGGGAAACCCTGTGGAACCATCGGCGCCCAACGGTTTCTTCTACACCGCCAACGGGGCGGGGACCAGCGGGGTGTCAGAGCCCGCATGGCCCGCGTCGGCGGGAGGAACCGTGACGGACGGAACCGTCACCTGGACGGCCAACGCCAAGGAGCTGCGGAACGTCCTGAACACTGCGGAATGTTCGGCGGGAACCTATTATGCCGTGGCGGTCTTGCCCTATCCTTGGGGCAAGGGAATCTACGACGAGCCGGACGAGCAGAAGGTGAAGGACCTGCTTGCCCATTTCGCGGGGCATGCCTTCGCCGAAGTCACCGACACCCGGGTAATTCCGGGGTACGCCCCCCAGGCGGACGGTCACGATATGAGCGTGACCTATGCCTGCACCACCGTTTCTGTGGGCACGGAGTCACCTGCGGCAGGTGGTCCCCTTCGGGCCATGTACCCCCACCAGTACCTGGGCCAGTCCCAGGTGGGCATCCTCAACCAGTCGATGAATCAGGTCTCCTCCGCTTCATGGCGGACGGGGTGGTACTGGCCGTCTTTGAAGGGCCCTCTGCTGCTGGCCTCCGGGAATTCCTTCGTGAACGTCCTCGAAGTTCCTCCGTGCCTTCCCGCTCCCATAGACGCCCCTGACCGGCAGAAGGCCGACCGCATGGCTGCGTACCTCCGCCAGGCGCTGGATTCGCGGAATCCGCGGTTTCTCTCCCAGGGAAGCTATTTCGGCGCCCAGCAGATGTACCGGCTGGCAATGCTCCTCCCGGCAGCGAAAATGATACGGGACACGGCCTCCAGGCCGGCGGAAGTGGACCAGGCTGCCAGGGAGATGTACACCGCCGTGTCGGAAGCCATGGCCGGCTGGATGAAAGCCACGAAGGACGGCACGACCCTCAAGAACGCGGCGCAGCACATCTTCTACTACGATTCCCGGTGGGGCGCCCTTCTCCCCACCCCAGAGGACGGCTTTGCGGCGGACAGCCTGCTGAACGACCATCATTTCCATTACGGGTACTTCATTAAAACAGCGGCCGAAATCGCCCGGTGGGAAAAGACCCATCCGGACGACCCCGCCAACAGGGGGTGGGCATCCTCCTACGCCCCCATGATACGGCTGCTCATCAAGAACATCGCCAACACGAGCCGCGAAGGCCGCGGAGAGGACCCCGACTTCCCCTTCCTCCGCCATTTCAGCCCCTATGCGGGGCACTCCTGGGCGAGCGGCTCGTCGAGGGGCAACCAGGGAGGGCAGCAGGAGTCCACACCGGAGGCCATCCAGGCCTGGGCCGCCATTCTTCTCTGGGCGCAGCTCAACTATCCCGAGAACGGGGAGAACGCCGATCTCGAGCGGTGGGCTGCCTACATGTTCGCCTCCGAGGCGAGAGCGGCGGAACTGTACTGGTTCGGCCTCACCGACGACGGAACCTTCAGGCCTCACCTGAGTTTCCGGCAGTATTCGGTGAAATCGGACGCCGTTCCTAAGCCCTATGTGCCCTCCATGGTCTCCCAGGTCAACCAGAACGAAATGACTTACCAGACGGACTTCGGGAATCCCCCGCTGCTGAAGCTCGGAATCCAGGTGCTGCCGTTCACTGGGTCATCCTATTACCTTGGTTCCACGCCCGGAAACGCGGACGCCATCGTTTCAGGCTACCTGGACAACGACCTGCCGAAGCTGGCCGACGGAGGCACGTCACCCAGCAACAGGGACAAGCTGCTCATGCTCCAGGCCATGACGGCGAGGTACACCGCCGACCCCCGGGCTCTCATCACCCCGGCCGGAGGAGGAGCCTTGCCCCTTGACTCGTGGAAAATGCAGTGGGAGATCCCCACGCCCACCTTCAGCAACCTGATCCTCCAGGACACCTCCCGGGGCGCTGTATACTGGTGGATCGACACGCTCCTTGCCCACGGCGTGCCCCATCACGGGGAAAACGACGCGAATCACACCTCCGCGGCCAGCTTCATGGATGGAAGGGGCGGCAGGGTGTATACGGCCTACAACCCGGGAGAGTCGCCCCTGCTGGTGACCTTCGCCGACGGAAATACCCTGGAGGTGCCCCCCCTGGCCTACGCTCATGAAACATCGGACGGGGCGGGGGGAGGGTGCACTGCCGGGACAGTAACGTCCTGGATGCCTCTGTTCCTGCTGCCCCTGCTGCTCCTGCTCCGCAGGTAGCTTTTCACGCAGAAAATCTGCATCAGAAAGCCCGCCCATACCAGGGCGGGCTTTCTAATGCAGGGATGATACGGGGGAAATTACCTTTTGCCCCTTTTCCTTATGCAGGTACCCGTGGGCGGTGAGACGGAAACGTTGTCCCTGACGATGACCTTCCCCCGTTTCCAGACAGAGGCAATCCCCTCCGAAGGAACGCTGGTGTCCGTAAAATCAGCACGGTCCCGGATGGTTCGGGGATCGAAGGCGACAAGGTCGGCAAGGAGCCCTTTTTTGATGAGCCCCCTGTCGGAAAGGCCGCATCGCTGGGCCGGAAATCCGGTCATTTTCCAGATAGCCGTTTCCAGGGGGATCACATGATCGTCTCTCACGTATTTTCCGAGCACCCGGGGAAAGGTGCCGAAGGCCCGGGGGTGGGATCTGCGGGAGGCGTATATTCCTTTCGTGGACGCCGGGTGGGAGTCAGATCCGATCATGGAGAGAGGGTGGGCCACGATCCGCCTGTTGTCGCTTTCCGACTGGGAGAAGATGGCGACGGTACAGTTTGCCCGCTCCGAGACGATAATGTCGAACAGAGTTTCGAGGGTATTCCGGGACCGTTCGGCGGCAATGTCTCCCAGGGTCCTGCCTTCCAGTGATTTGTCCCTCTCCGCCGTGAATATGAGGATATTTTCAAGCCCCGATGTCTTGGAAAAGTTGTCCCATCCGGGGATTGCTTTCTCCATATCCTCCGCGATCCGCTTCCTCGAGACCGGGTCGGCGAGGCGCCCCACGAGCTGCGCGGCACCCCCTTCGTTGACCCATGGAGGAAGAAGGGCCCCTATCATGGTGGATCCGGCCGTGTAGGGATAGACATCGCAGGTCACGTCAATCCCTTCTCTTCGGGCCGCTTCCATCATTCCAAGGGTCTGTTCCGAAAGCCCCTCCAGTTGTGCCATTATCTTGTGATGGGAGATGTGGACCGGGCAGCCGCTCCTCCTGCCGATGTCAATCGCCTCGGCAACGGCTTTCAGCGTATCCCCCGATTCGCTCCGCATGTGGGTGGTATATATGCCTCCATAGGCTGCCGCGACCCTGCAGAGTTCCACGAGCTCATCAGTGTCCGCAAAACAGCCGGGAGGGTAGATGAGGCCGCTTGAGAGGCCTGCGGCGCCGCTTTCCATCTCTCCTGCGAGGAGTTCCTTCATGCGGTCCAGTTCGGCGGGTCCTGCCCGCCTGTTCTCGAAGCCCATGGCGGCAATCCGAAGAGGACCGTGGGCAGCGAGGAAAAGGAGGTCCGTCATGTACCCGGCGGAATCAATCCGGTCCATCATCTGTTCCAGGGACCTGAATTCCTGCGGAGCAGGCATTCCGTCGGGAAGATAGGGGCGCATGTATTCATGCAGCAGGCCGGCTCTTTCCGGAACGGACGGAGTCATGGCAAGGCCGCAGTTCGAGCAGACCTCCGTGGTTACCCCCTGGGTGACTTTCCCGTCCACGTCGTTGACCATGAACGCAGAGAAATCGGAGTGGGAATGCATGTCCACAAAGCCGGGGCAGAGGGCTTTCCCGGCAAGGTCGACCGTTTCAGAAGCACAGCCGGGGGGGAGTGCTCCTATCTCCTCGATGATTCCTGCCCGGACCGCCACATCTCCCCGGTACCATGGGCCTCCGCTGCCGTCGTAAATAACCGCGTTCTGAAGAAGCAGATCGTGCATGAAAAACCTCCCTGGAAAAAAATGCCCCTTAATACAGGCCGAGCAGCGAGGGAACCAGAAGGCTGAACCAGGGGACGAGAGCCACGAGAAGGAGCGTCGCCAGCTGGCAGAGCACGAAGGGCCAGATCTCTTTGATGATGTTTTCCATGGAGATCTGCCCGATGGACGAGACAACAAAGAGCACCGCCCCCACGGGCGGTGTGTTGAGCCCGATATTGAGCGCCAGCACTACCGTTATGCCGAAATGGAGCGGGTGGATCCCCATTTGGGCGGCGATGGGTGCCAGGATGGGAGTGAGAATGACGATGGACGCTGTCAGGTCCATGAAGCATCCCACGACGAGCAGAAGGACGCAGACGAGAAGGAGAAAAACATACTTGTTCGAGGTGACGCCGAGTATCCCCGCGGCAATTGTCTGGGGAACCTGGGCCACTGTCAGGACCCAGCTCAGGATTCCGCCCACCGAGACGAGGAGCAGGGCCACTCCCGATATGGAGATGGTCTTTTTGAGGGCCTGCCAGATCATGGCCGGGGTCAGCGTCCGGAAAATGAACAGCCCGACGAAGAGGGAATAGCCGACAGCCACCCCGGCGGCTTCCGTAGGGGTAAAGATGCCGGAGAGAATGCCCCCGAGGATGATGAGGGGCATGCCCAGGGCGAAGAGGCCGTCCTTCATGGCCCTGAGGACTTCCGCCAGCGACGCTTTCTGCTGCTGCATCTGGTATCCCCGCCTGGTTGAGATGAAATGGTTGAGAATCATCATGAGAAGTCCCAGGAAGAGCCCGGGAAGAAAACCGGTGGCGAAAAGTCCGGCGATGGACGTGTTGGCCACTGATCCGTAGACGATCATGGCCATGCTCGGGGGGATGGTGGGGCCTATGATCGAAGCAGCTCCGGTGAGGGCAGTGGCGTAGGGCTTCGAGTATCCCGATGTGTTCATTGCCGGTATGAGCATGGTTCCGAGAGCCGCGGCGTCGGCGACGGCCGCTCCCGAAATTCCGGCCATGAAGATGTTTGCCACGATGTTGACGTGCCCGAGGCCGCCCTTCCTGTGTCCCACGAGGGTGTTCGTGAACCGGACGATACGCTCGGTAATGCCCGACACGTTCATGAGTTCCCCCGAGAGCAGGAACAGCGGGATGGCCATGAGGACAAAGGAATTCATTCCCGAGAATATCTGCTGCGGAACGAGCATGAGGAGGCTTGTCCCCATGGTCATCAGAAGGCCGAGAAGACCGGTTATTCCCAGGGCGAAGGCGATGGGCATGCCCGTAAGGATCATTGCGAAAAAGGCGAGGGCTATCAGTGCCAGCATGGCCTGCTTACCTCCTCAGCTCCGAGATTATTTTCATCAGCGCCACGAGGAGCATGATCCCGCCGCTGAAGGGTACGGAGAGGAGCGGTATCCACATGGGCATGGGGATAATTTCCGCCGTTGCGCCCGAATCGAAGGCGAGATCCGTTCCGTAGACCAGCATGATTCCCGCAAAAAGCGCGATCAGAGAATAGTTCAGAACCCGGCAGGCCTTTTGGAGCCATGCCGGGAAGCGGTTGAGCACAGCGGTGAAAGACGCGTGTTCGTCTTTATGAAGGGCTATGGCAGCTCCTGCAAGACCGACGAAGACAACGAGAAACCGTCCCGCTTCCTCCGACCAGCTGAGGGCGTTCCCGAGGACGTACCGGTAGAAAACGCTCAGGAGGATTATGACCGTTATGGCCGCCAGCAGAACGGCGCACAGGGAGATCAGAATTCGTTCGATTTTTTCGACAGTTCCGGAGAAGGCTGTCCCCTGGTGTTCTTCTTTTTCCATTGATCCGGCTCCTTGTCTGCGAAAGTGCGCGCTCCTCCGCGGGAGAGGAGCACGCACCATTGTCCGATGATTATAGCGGCGGCTTCAACTGCCGATCCGCTCCGGCGCTATTTGCTCCCCTGCAGCCGCTTCTCGATTTCCTCCACGGTGGCGAGGAAACGGGCGACAATCTCCGGCTCAATTTTCGACTTGCTCCACTCGAGGACGGCGGTGCGTCCGATGTTCTGGAACTCAATGTAATTTTCGTCAGAAATGGGTGTTATGGTCATTTTCTTCTCTTCGAGGAACTTGATGCCCGTCGCCTGGATGATCTGGCTCTGCCCCTTGGCGGCGATATTGCCGTAGTGGAAGGCGTCGTCAAAGACTTTGCGGTCCGCAGGCGGAAGGGATTCGTACCACTTCTCGTTTACGGTTACCCACTGGCTTCCAAGTATTGTGCGGCTGATGGTTATATAGTTCTGTACCTCGAAAAACTTGGAGCTGATGGTTATGTTGATCGGGTTGACCTGCCCTTCCACGACACCGGTCTGAAGACCGGTGTACAGTTCCGCGAACGCCATGGGCACGGCATTTGCCCCGAGAGCCCTGAACATTTCCACCTGGCTGTCGTCCATGGCCCTGAATTTGATGCCCTTCATGTCGGCCACCGCAGCTATGGGGCGGACGTTGTTCGTGAAACAGGAAAGCCCCCCGATGTCAAAAACCATGACCGAGCGGATGCCGGTTTTTTTGTACATATCATCAAAAAGCCACTGGACGAAATCGCTTTCGAGCACTTCGTGGACAACCTTGTCTCCGGAGTACATGAACGGAGTGTTGAGAAGAATGGCGGGTTTGTAGAGGTTGCTGAGCCCCCCGATAGACCCCACGTTGATCTGGATGCCGTTCGCCTTGACGAGTTCGAGGCGCTCCCGCTCCTTGCCGATGACGTTCGAGGGAAAGATTTCAACCGCATACCTGCCGCCGGTCCGGGTCTCCACGTAATTTTTGAAGACCACGGCCATGACGTAGCAGGGATCGCTCATGTCGGGGTTGATACTCAGGGCCATCTTGACGGTCTGTGCGGCGTCTGCGGGAACCGACAGGAATATCGACATGAGGAGAAGAACGGGAATCAGTACTTTTCGAGTGACCTTCATAATGTTTCCACCCCCTGTTTGTATTTGGACGGGATGCCCAATGCCTCCCTTCGCCTCATCCGGCGGCGGCCTGAGAATGCGGTCGGGATATCCCCCCGACGGAATGCCCTTACTTTCTGACTTATTTGTTTTGCTTGACAGAAAAAACAGCCCGTTTTAAGATTATCCGAATCTTTTCCGCCCCTGGACAGGAATCGGGAAAATGGCAGAAGAATCCGAATGTGCAGGGCTTTTCGAAAATTACTATATCACAAAAGAAAACCCCGGTGCAGGGTTCCGGAAGTTGGACATTGTGACGGCGGCCGGTCAGTGTCCGGGAGAAAATGAACAGGGAGGGAATTTATGATGGAGAACGAGAAAAAAGGCGGTCCGCTGAGTTTTTTCATGAACTACGGATGGTACAAAAAGTACCTGCTGCCGGGATTTATCGCCCAGTCGGTGCTTGTTGCGGGTGGCTACGGCACAGGAAGGGAACTGGTGGAGTATTTCGGCCAGTACGGTCCTACAGGGGGCCTCATGGGCATGGGGCTGACCTTCGTCCTCTGGGCGGCGCTCTTCGCCCTGAGCTTTGAATTCGCCCGGGTGTTCAAGGCCTACGACTACCGGACCTTCTTTGAAAAGCTCATCGGCCCGGGGTGGATTATCTACGAAATTGCCTTCATCGTGCTCCTCTGCCTCATCATGGGAGTGGTCGGCGCGGCCTCCGGAAGTATCCTGAGAGATTCCTTCGGCCTTCCGCCTCTCGTCGGCTCGGGCATTTTCCTCGTTTTCGTGGCGTACCTCACCTACAGCGGAAGCAAGACCATCGAAGTGGCCCTTTCCTGGTGGTCATACCTGCTGTATGTTGTCTTCGCGGTATTTCTCTACCTCGGGTTCTCCAAATTCGGTGACGCCATCTCCGCCAACTTCGCGGCGGATACCGTAAAGCCGGGGTGGCAGATGGGCGGGTTCAAATATGCCTTCTACAATATCGCCGTCACGTCCACGGTGCTCTTCTCGCTGAACTATCTCGAAAGCCGGAAAGAGGCGGTTATTTCGGGAATCATGGCGGCGTTCATCTGCATCCTTCCCGGAGTGTTCTTCTATATCGTCATGACGGGATTCTACCCGGACGTCCTTTCCATGGAGATCCCCTCCAACGGCATCATCGCACAGCTTGGGGTGAAGTTCCTGCTGCCCGTCTGGCTTATTGTTCTCTTCGGAACCATGATCGAGACCGGAGTCGGGTTCTTCCACTCCATCAACGAGAGAATCAACGCCACCCTTCTTGAAAAAAGAGGGGTCGGCATGAGCAAGACGGCCAGGGGTGCAGTGGGAGCCTTTCTTGCCCTGATGGGACTCTTCATTTCCAATTTCGGCCTGATCGGCCTGATCGCCCAGGGATACGGCACCATCAGCTGGGTGTTTTTCGGCCTCCAGGGAGTCGGGCTGTTTACGCTGGGCCTGTACAAACTCGCCAAACAGGGACAGTAGTATCAGCTGCTTTTTCTGACGTACGTAAAGAAGCCCCTCCTCGGAAACCGGAGGGGCTTCTTTTTTATGGGATCACAGGGCGGCGATCCGCCGGAGGAACTCGTCCAGCTGTCCCGGAGACGGCACCCGGAGCCGGGCCGATCGTTTGTCAAGGTCGAAGAACCCCGATCCCGCTTCGCAGGAGATGCCTGCCGCCGCAAGCCCGGCCGCGAGGTCGCCCGACTCCCGGGTCAGGAGACAGATGGGAACCCTGGGGTCCGTCTCAGCAACGGAAAGGTCTTTTCTCCCCCCCAGAACGGCGGTCATCTGCTCTTTGGCCTTTCTGACGTACTTCCTCGTTTCTTCAAGAAAGGAACCGTCCTGCAGAATGGCCTCCGCCAGAAGGGCATCCACAGTCCCGACGGCGAAGGGCGGCTGGAGTGTCCTGAATGCCGCCGCAAGCTCGGGACTCCGGGAGACGGCGAAGCCCACCCGAAGCCCTGCGCCGCCCTGCCCCTTAGAGAAGGACCGGCAGGTGATGACGTTGGGCAGATCGATGGATGCCGCGGATTCCTCGTCGGGCAGAAAGTCTCCGTAGGCCTCGTCGATGATGACCCAGGTTCCCTTTTCCATGGCTCCCCGGGCAAGCCGTTCCGCCGAATCAAGGGAAATTGCCTGCCCCGTGGGGTTGTTTGGGCGGTCAAGGTAAATCAGCGGGTGTCCCTGCCCGCTCAGCCGCTCCAGCAGGGCAGGGACGACGGAGAAGTCCGGGCCTCTCAGCCGGAGAGGTTCGTAGGATGCGCCGGTGTAGAGCGCCTGGAGAACGGCGTCGGTGAACTGCGGTGAAATTCCGGTAAAGGAAATGCCGGGGCCCAGAAGGAGCCGCGAGAGAGTGACGAGGACGCCCATGGATCCTCCGCCGACAAGGACCTGTTCCGGGAGGATTTGCCAGGAGGCGTATTTCGAGACGATGGCCTCTTTTAGTTTTTCCGGCTCCGGCTGGGGATAGCCGCAGACGGAAAGGTCCTCCAGCCCTTCAAGAAACCGGCGGACGGAGGGAGGAGTCCCCAGGGGGTTTGTTCCCAGGGCGCAGTCGATCACCTCGATCCCTTCGGGATACACGGGCGGGCGGGCGGATGCGTACCCCTCCTGACCCGTTGACAGATGCTGATGCTGCAGTTTTCCTTTCCACATGATGGGTCCCCCATTCAGTTTGTTTCTGGCTTGCAGCTCTCCTGCCCCGGCAGTTTCCCCAGCCGCGGCAGCGCGGCCACAAGAGCCCGGGTGTAGGGGTGCTTCGGGGCGGAGAGGATGTCCCGGCAGAAACCTTCCTCCACCACCGTACCTTTGTGCAGAACAATGCCCCTTAGCGCGGCCTTCCGGGCGAGGAAGAGGTCGTGGGTGACAAAGATCATGGACATGCCTGATCGCTGGCGCTTTGCAAGGATTTCGATGATCTCCCCCCGGGTGGAGGCGTCCTGCATGCTGGTGGGCTCGTCGCACAGCAGAAGCTCGGGGTCGAGGATCAGCGCCCTGGCTATGGCGACCCGCTGGCGCTGGCCCCCCGAGAGGGAGAGGCGCACCCGGGAGGAGAGGATGGCCTCGTCCCGGAGTCCGAGTTCTCCAAGAAGGTTCCGGGCCCGTTCTTCTCCTTCTTTCTCGTCATGTTTTCCCCTGACGAGGAGCCAGGGTTCCATTGCCGCCTCGAGGACCGTGAGGGTGGGGGGGAGGGAGCCGTAGGGATCCTGGGAGACCATGGCGCACCGCCTCCGGAGGGCTGTCATCTCCGGCCCGTCCGCCGAGGCGGTGTCCTGTCCGAAGAGGGTGATGGATCCCTCCGACGGGAGAACGTGGCCGAGGATGCACCGCATGAGGGTGGTCTTGCCGCTGCCCGATTCGCCGATGACGGAAAGGCTTTCTCCCCTTTCCAGCGTGAGGGTGAGGCCGGAGAGGGCCCTTACGGGTTCCCGCCGCCTCCTGCCGGGAAAGACCGCCGAGAGGTTCCTGATGTCCAGCAGGGTTGTCATGATCCTTCCTCCAGGTCCAGCAGGGCCTTCACGAGGGCCCTGGTGTGGGGATTCCGGGGCCTGGCGGTGATCTCGGCGGGATCTCCCTCCTCCACCAGCTCTCCGTCCTTCAGTATGTGCAGCCTGTCCGCCACGGAAGCCGCAAGAGGCAGGTCGTGGGAGATGAGGAGAAGGCCGAGCCCCTTTTTCTCCACGAGATTCTTCAGGGTGGCGATGATCCCCTGCTGGGTGATCACGTCCAGGGCCGTGGTGGGTTCGTCGCAGAGAAGGTAGTCCGGAGAGCAGGCCAGGGCGAGAGCAATGGCCGCCCGCTGTTTCTGCCCTCCCGAAAGTTCGTGGGGGTACCGTCGGGCCAGTTCCCCGTCCAGCCCGGCCAGGTCGAAGAGTGAGGGTATCCGTTCCAGGGCTTCCTTCCGGGAGAGCCCCAGGTGGACGGAGAGCACTTCCTCCACGTGGCGGCCCACGGTGAGCACAGGGGTGAAGGAGTTCATGGCCCCCTGGGGGACGATGGCGATCCTCCGCCACCGGATGCGGTTCAGGTCGTTCTCCGGCAGGGCGAGGAGGTTTTTTCCGTCCAGAAGGATTTCCCCCGAGACGGCTGTGCCCGGGGGAAGCAGCCCCGGGATGGCCATGAGCACCGTGCTCTTGCCGCTCCCCGATTCGCCGGCGAGGGCGGAGAACTGTCCTTTCCGGATGGTCATGGAGACGTTTTTCACAGCGGCGGCCTGGCTTCCCCTTCCTTCGGAGGTCATCCGGCCGTAGGTGACGGAGAGATTCCGTATGTCGATCACAGGACATTTCCTCCTCTCAGGCGGGGGTCGACCCGCTCTTCAAGGTATTTCCCCAGGTCCAGAAAGACGAGGCAGAGGAGGGCGATGCCGAGGCCGGGGGGCAGGAGCATCCACCATGCCCCGGCGGTGAAGGCGCCGAAAGACTGGGCTTCGTGGAGCATCCGTCCCCAGGAGATCACCCTGGGGTCCGAGAGGCCGAGGAAGGAGAGCCCCGCCTCGGAGAGAATGGCACCGGGAACTCCCAGGGTCATGGTGGCCAGCAGCACGGGGAGGGTCTCCGGCAGGAGGTGGCGCCGGAGGATATAGCTCGCGGGGGCTCCCAGTCCCCGCAGGTCTTCGATGTACTGGGCGTCCCGGAGGGTCAGGGTCAGGGCCCGGACGGTCCGGGCGGTACCCATCCATGAGAAGACGGACAGGATGAGGATGAGCTGCCAGAGCCCCTTTCCCCAGAGGGCGGCGAGGGCCATCAGGATGGGAAGCAGGGGGATGGAGAGCAGCAGGTCCACCGTCCTCATGATCACGGCGTCGGTCCACCCTCCCCGGTAGCCCGCGGCGAGGCCGAGGGAAGTTCCGAGGAAGGTCGCCAGGAGGGTGGCGAAGATGCCTACCAGGAGGGAGACCCGGATGCCGGCCACGAAGAGGGCGGCGATGTCCCGGCCCCGCTGGTCCGTCCCGAGGAGGCCCCACCGTCCCCCTTCCAGCCGGATTTTCACCGAGCCCTCCCATTCCCCTTCGCCGGTCAGCCCGATCCTGTAGGTTCCCCTTTCGGGAAAGAGGGCGGAGGAGGCGTCCCCGAAGGGAGGCAGGCCCAGGGAGCGCTTGAAGGCCATGTCCCGACCGTCGAGTTCCACGCCCCCGTTGAGGGGCGTGAGACGGAAGGTCTTTCCGCCGGGGAGGGTCCATTCCACGAACCGGGAGGGGGCGGGAAGGGCCGTTTCGACCCGGAGGGAGAACCGGGAAGGAGCGCTGAAGGTCCAGTCCAGCTCCACAGCAGGGTGTCCGCCCGAAAGTTCCAGGTCCATGGTGGGCGGAAGGGACCGGTCCAGCCACAGGGGTTTCGAGAAGGGTGCCGCCACCTCCGCTTCGGGGAGGGCGTCAAAGAGACGGGTCCCGAACAGGGCCAGGGCCGCGAGGCCGAGAAGGCACCAGAAGCTCCACCGTTTCAGCAGGCCCTTCATCGTCCGCCGCCCCGTTCCATGCGCACCCGGGGGTCGGTCAGGCCGTAGAGCAGGTCCGACAGGAGGTTGCAGCTCACGGTGAGCAGGGCCAGCAGAAAGAAGGACGCCCCCGCGGCGGGGTAGTCATGGCCGGTCACCGCCTCCAGCAGGAACCGCCCCACGCCGTGGAGGGAAAACACCGTCTCGGTGATCACGGCCCCGGAGACGATCCCGGGAAGGGACAGCAGAAAGATGGTGAGGAGGGGCGGCAGCAGGGTCCGGAAGGCGTGTCCCAGGATGATGTTCCGTTCCGGAAGCCCCCTGGCCCGGGCGAGAAGGATGAAATCCTCGCCGAGAATCTTCACCATGAGGTTCCGCACGTAGAGGGCCCATCCTCCGAAACCCAGGAGGACGAGGGAAAAGACGGGCAGGGCCATGTGCCACAGGTAGTCGAGCAGCAGGGGGAGCCCCTCCGCCGGAGGAGGGACCGACAGAGTTCCCCTCAGGGGAAAGAGGGGGAGTGCGGCCGCGAAGGCCATGAGGAGCACAAGCTGGACGAAGAAGGAGGGAAAGGAGAAGGACAGGGCGCCGCTCCAGAGGACGCACTTTTCCAGCAGGCTTCCCCGCTTCCGTGCAGCCTTCATGCCGAGCCAGGTCCCGAGAAGGGACGACAGCACAAGACTTGTACCCAGCAGCACCACCGTGTTTGGCAGCCGGGATTTCAGCTCCTCCATCACGGGGCGCCCGGTGAGGAAGGAGATGCCGAAGTCGAAGGTCAGGGTGGACCGGACGTACCGGAGAAACTGCACGGGAAGAGACTGGTCGAGGCCGTAGACTTCGCTCAGCCGTGCCTTTGCCTCGGGAGAGAAGTTCGGGTCGATGATGGAGGCCACGGGATCTCCCGGCATCATGCGGAACAGGACGAAGTTGAGCACCAGCACCAGCCCGAGGACCAGCAGGGCGCTCCCCGTCCGCCGTGCCCAGTAGCCGCTCACCCCTCCGTCACCTCTTCCTGCCGAGCCAGAACCGTTGGTTCCCGCTCAGCCGGACATATTCCCCCGGGCGGTACTCCCGGAAGACGAAGGGGCCCGTCCCCACGAGTCCTGTGAGGGTAGAGTCCGAAGGGTGCTTCTCCGACGCGGGAAGCCAGCTCCGCCAGTCGGCGACTTTTTCGATGACGTGCCGGGGGAGGATGGAGATGCCGCCCACCCGGTGGAGGTGCCAGAAGCTCACGTTTTTCATGATCACTTTGAGGGTGCGGTCATCAGGGGTTTCCACGGTTTCGATGTTGTCCACGTTATCGAAGTACCGGGGAACGGCGTTCTTCCGGAGCGTTTCGTAGGTGAAGGCGGCGTCCGCGGCCGTCAGGGGGGTGCCGTCGTGCCACTCCACGCCCTCCCTGAGGCGGAAGGTAAGCACCGTGCGGGGGCCCGAAGGGCCTTCCTCCGTGGCGATGGTCCAGCTTTCGGCGAGCCAGGGAATGGTCTCCAGGGTGTAGGGGTCCACGGCGATGAGGGAGTCGTAGATCAGGCCGAGGACCTGCCAGTCGTAGGCGGAGCTGGACGTGAAGGGGTTGAGCGCCCTCGGCTCGTCGGCCTGGACGAGATAGAGGGGCTTCATGGGGCCTGACGCGGGCTCCATGGCCAGCAGGCTCCAGGTGTTGTCCGCCGTGACCCTGTCGGTGACCAGGGTTCCCTTCCACTGCTTCGACACGGCGGAGATGGTGTACCGGCTGTAGACGGGGACCACCGGGACGAGATCCGAGAGAAGCTTCTGGGCCTCCGAGGCGGCCGTGCGGGCCGCCGTCTCGTCCGGGGCGAAGCGGAGCCTGTCGAGAACTTCGTCGAGGGCGGGATCGGAGATGCCGGGCATGTTGTAGCCGCCCCGTATGTCCATCTTCGAGGAGTAGAAGGCGTAGAGGGAATCGGGATCCCGGGTCATCTGCCATGCCAGGACGTACATCTGGAAATCCCGCTCGTCCAGCCTGGAGATCATGGTGGAGAAGTCCATGGGCTCCGCTTCGACCGGAATGCCGATGGAGGAGAGGGCCCCGGCCATGCGCACCGCGATCTCGGCCGTTGTGGGTGCTGTGGACGCCGTGGGGCAGAGAAGTTTCTGGGGGGGGACTTTTTTTCCGTCGGGCGAGACGAGAACACCGTCGGAGCCCCATGTCCATCCCCCGTCGGCAAGTCGCTTCCTTGCAGCTTCGGGGTCGTGGGGGTAAGCCGTCACGTCCGGTTCGAAGTAGGGAGACACCGGAGGGAGGAAGGTGGAAAGAGGTTCGGCGTACCCGGCGAAGAGATCCCGGACCATCCTCTCCCGGGGAAGGGCCTGCCAGGCGCTGCGGCGCAGGTCGAGGCTGTTCCACGGGAAGGTCCGCACGTTGAAGCCGAGAAAGAACCCGTGGAAGCCCGATGCGATGGAGAGGTCCACGGCGGGGCTTTTTGAAAGGGCGTCCACGTCCACGGGACGGTGGAGATCCCCCAGGATGTCCGCCTTTCCCCGGTTCAGCGCCAGGAGCTGGGCGTCGGGATCCCGGATGATCACCAGGTAGAGGTCCCTGACCTTCGGTCCTGCAAAGGCTTCCGGGTCGAAGGCGCCGGCGGCGGCCCGGTGTGAGGCGGATAGCAGGATGAAGGCTGCTGTCGTCAGGAACAGGGCGAAAAGGGCTTTTCTCATTTCTCGTCTCATCCTTTCCGGAACGGGGATTCGGATTTGTCCATTATTCTAGCAGATCGCTGAAGAATCCCTTTCCGTGAAATGCCGTATTTCAGGCTGTCCGGGAGGGCGGAAAGAAGAGCCGGAGCGAATCCCCGGCAGAGCAATGTTCCCGCGGTCCCTCGCGGACACCGGATATACCGGTCCGATGACCGGGGAATCGGGAACATCCGCCCGGCTTGACTTCGTAATTTTGAGAGTTTACACTACTGACGAAACAGAGAAAACGGCGAAATAATTCAGCTTCCTGGCAATCCGAGAAAAGTTTCTTTGGAAGTCGTATCCAGTTATGCACTCTCTTGAATACAATCCGGGAGGTCGGCGGAAAAAAGGAAGAAACGCCAATTTGTCTGATGTCCTCTGATGAAGGGCTTCCGGCACGGCGGTTCGTTATCCCCGGAGCTGTTTTCCGTTTCTGGACCAGGCGGTTTGTTCTTTAGCGGGGCAGTCTTTTCCCGCTGAAAAGGCATCTATCTTTTCAGGCGTCCGGCCGACGGTCTCCGGAGCGTTTCCGTCAGGTCCGTCCGCTCAGGCAGGGAGGTGATATGTTCTCCGAAAAGGACGATGGGGCCGGATCAGAAAATCTGAAGGAGGTGCTTTGATGAAACATTGGAAACTGGCTTCGATTGGAGTTGCAGCGGCGGTACTTTTCGGCGTTCTGTTTATCGGCGGCATTGAGCAGGCCTCGGCGGCGGATGTTTTCAACTGGAAGTTCCAGAGCCACCACACCCCGGGGTCCCTCGCGGTTGAATCCGTCATCAAGCCTTTTATTGAAAGAGTGGAGAAGATGTCCGGCGGCAGGCTGAAAATCAGCCTTCACTATGCCGGTGAACTGGTGGACTACGCTGAAGTGGACAAAGCCCTCCAGGCGAATATGATCCAGATCTCCAACACGAGTTCCCTGTTCTTCAGGGGAGCCATCCCCATGGGATGGGTCACCGCGCCCAACATGCCTCCCTTTGTCACCCGGTCCAACGACGAGTTCAACGAACTCTTCCATCACAGGGGGCTCGACGATCTGGTTGCCGAGGCTCTGAACGAGCGGGGCATCAAGTACCTCGGATGCCACAGCGTGGGCAACACGTATTTCTGGAGCAAGAAACCGATTAAAACCCTTGAAGACCTGAAGGGATTCAAAGTACGTTTCTTCGGCTCCATGTCCGATTTCGTGGAGCACTTCGGTGCCTCCCCCGTCATGCTTCCCCACCCGGAAACCTACATGGCCATCGCCATGGGCACCCTCGACGGCAGCGGAACAGCCTGGTGGCTGTACCGCGACCTGAAGCTCTATGAAGTCTGCAAGTACTTCGTCGGGCCGGCCTTCCAGGTTCCCCAGGGAATGGAACTCTGGGCTTCCAAGAAGGCGTGGGACGAGCTTCCTGCGGACCTCCAGGCCATCGTCGAGACGGCGGCCCACGCGTTCAACACGGATTACATGGACGCAGTGACCATGCAGGAACGGGATATGTTCAACAAGTCCTTCAAGGAGTGGGGAACCACCTACACCGAGTTCAGCCCCGAGGAAGTGGCCAGGATAACCAACGAATTCTCCATCCCCTATCTCGACAAGGTGGCAGAAGAGCAGGGAAAGAAGGACCCGAGGGTCATCAAGGCCGTCGAGATCATTAAGCAGTTCATGAAGGATTACGGCTACATTAAATAAGGATCGGCCAAGAAAAAACCCCCTCTCTTCGGGGAGGGGGTTTTTCTTAAATTCCAACAGCCCGAGTTCTCGATGAGGTGATGCGGTTGCGGTTTCTAACTGGTTTTATTCAATTTGTCGACGCCATGGTCGACCGGATCGGAAAGATAGCAAGCTTCCTTATTTATCCGACCATGCTCGTCCTGGTGTACGAAGTTGTCATGAGATACTATTTCACGCGCCCCACCATCTGGGCCCACGAGACGTCATGCATGCTCTACGGGGCGCACTTTGTGATAGGAGGGGCCTATGCCCTGCAGAAGGGCGCCTTCGTCAGCGTCGAAGCTTTCTACATGCGGTTTTCACGGCGTACCCAGGCGATCCTCGACCTGTGCACCTGGACCATGTTCTATATCTTTGTGGGCGTCTTGCTCTGGAAGAGCCTCCCGTGGGCATGGGAAAGCTTTAAGGTGAGCGAATTTTCCGACAGCACGTGGGGGCCCTATGTCTGGCCCGTCAAGATGACCATTCCCTTTGCCTCTTTTCTCATGCTGCTCCAGGGGATGACCAAGACCATAAAAGACGCGTACCTGGCCGTGACCGGGCGGGAGCTTGTCGTCGGTGCGGATGCTGAAGCCGCTGCCGGGAACTGAGGTGAACCCATGAATATAGAAATGATTTCCGTTCTCCTTTTCGGCAGCATGCTCCTTCTGCTCGCCTCGGGCCTTCCCGTCGCCTTCGTTCTCGGAGGGCTGGCCGTGGTGTTCACCGGCGTGTTCTGGGGCCCCGAATCGCTCTTCATCATTTTGGCCAGGACCTTTTCCATGATGTCCACCACGACCCTTGTGGCGGCGCCCCTTTTTGTCCTCATGGCGGTGGTGCTTGAGCGTTCCGGCGTGGCTGAAGACCTCTACGAGATGATGTACCGGTGGTCCGGCGGCATCAAGGGAGGACTGGCGGTCGGCACCGTTCTTGCCTGCACGCTGATAGCCGCCATGTCCGGCATTGCCTCCACCGGAGTCGTCATGATGGGCGTCATGGCACTCCCCGCGATGCTGAAGAGAGGGTACGACAAGCGGATCGCCACGGGATGCATCCTGGCCGGCGGCGTCCTTGGTCCCCTGATTCCTCCCAGCATTGCCCTGGTGCTCTACGGCACCATGGCCCAGGTATCCATCGGCGCTCTCTTCGCCGGAGGCATGGCCGCCGGAATGCTCTGCTCCCTGCTGATCATCGGCTACATCCTGATCAGGTGCTATCTCAACCCGAAACTGGGGCCGGCCATTCCCGTGGAAGAACGGGCCGACTGGGACGCGAAGATTTCCTCCCTCAAGGGAGTTATCCTCCCCCTTCTTCTTATCACCGCAGTTCTGGGCTCCATCTACAGCGGCATAGCCACTCCGACTGAAGCGGCCGCCGTCGGAGCCCTTGGCGCCTTCGTCTGCAGCGCCATCCACAGGCGTCTGACCTGGGACCTGATCAAGAGCGTGGCCTACACCACCATCCAGGTCCAGGGGTTCATGATGTGGATCCTGTTCGCCGCCCAGGGGTTTGCGGCCGTTTACATGGGCCTTGGGGCCTCCAGGATGGTCGTCAACCTGGTCCAGACCTACCAGGTCGGATGGTGGACCATGCTGATCGGCATACAGGTAGTCTGGTTCCTGCTCGGGTGCGTGATCGACGCCTGGAGCATCCTCATGATAACCCTTCCCATCATTCTTCCCCTCCTGCCGCTGTATGGATTTGATCCCCTGTGGCTGGGAGTGCTGTACGCCGTCAACACCCAGACGGGGTACCTCACGCCGCCCTTCGGCACCATGCTGTTCATGATGAAGGGCATCGCTCCCAAGGAAGTCACCATGACCGACATTTACCATTCCATCGTGCCCTTCGTGGTGACCCAGCTGTTCTGCCTGGCATTGTGCATCGCCTTCCCGCAGCTGGTCACCTGGCTTCCGAACCTGCTCTTCAAATAGGATCCGGAAAAAAGGCGGGGCTTCGGCCCCGCTTTTTTTATGGAATTTTAAATCCCCGGCCCATGGTCCCCCTCCTTCCCGCGGACGGCCTTTTCCGCGGCAATGGGGCGGCGGGCAAGCATGGGATACTGCCGCTGCACCGTCTTTGATATAACTCAACTTTCGCAGGACCTTGAAAACCGTAAATTGTTGTCATGACATGGGAAAAGCAGTTAAAACGCCCATTTTATTCCTCAGGAAGCGGGGCGTTTTCCGTACGAATTCCGCGAACATCCCCTCCAGGATGGTTTC
>JAHDLC010000002.1 GCA_018436595.1 Synergistaceae bacterium
CCCCACAAGCTCTTCGGCCGCCTTCGCGATGGATTCCGTCACCCGCCCCTGCTCCTCCATGGACCGGTTGATGTTCTCCACCTGCTCGCTGATGTCCGCTCCCGCCCGGGCCACGTGGTCCATCCCCGCCGTCATCTCTTCCGCGCTCGCCGACTGCTCCTGCATGGTCGCCGCTATGGACTGCACGTTCTCAGTGATGGAGCCCACCTTCTGAATCACGTCGTTGATCACGTTCTGGGTCTCCTTGGCCATGGCCACGAGCTCCCGGATGTGATCCACGCTTCCCTTCTGGTCCGCCAGGGCCTTCTCCGTCTTCCCCGAGATTTCCCCGATGACCTTCCCCACTTCGGCCGCCGCGCGGTTCGACTCCTCGGCCAGCTTCCGCACTTCCTCCGCCACCACCGCGAAGCCCCGTCCCGCCTCTCCGGCACGGGCAGCCTCGATGGCCGCGTTCAGCGCAAGAAGGTTCGTCTGGTCGGCGATCTGGGTGATGGTGTTCACGAATCCAGTGATCCCCGACACCGACTTCGCAAGCTCGGTTACGGCGGCGTTCACCTGGGCTCCGGATTTCGACACGCTGCCGATGAGGTGCACCATCTGCTCCAGCGCCTTGCCTCCCTGTTCCGCCGCCATGGAGATTCCTTGGGCCTGCTCGCCCGATTCGGCGGCCGCCTTGGCCCCCGCCTGGGACGCGCTCGCCACTTCCTCCACTCCGGCGTTGGCTTCCTCGATGGCGCTGGAGGTGTCATGGGTGTTCTTCGTGACCTTTCCCACGAGACCGATCACTTCCTGCACCGAGGCGCTGCTCTGTTCGGACGCGGCGCTCAGGTCCTCAGCCCGGGCGAGCAGGGAGGAAGACGCCGTGATGACCCCACCGGCGAAGCCTGCCACCGAGTCGATCATTCCGTTGAAGGATTCCGTCAGGTTCCGTATTTCAGCCAGGCTGGATCCGGAAGAGAACCGGGAGCTGAAATCTCCCCGGGCAAGGCTGTCCATTTTCTCCACCACGGCGGCGAGGGGTCTGGAAACGCTTCCGGCAATCACTATGGAGACGCCGATCATGAGGAGCACCGCCGCCCCGAGGGCAAGAAAGATGATCCTCCGCATGTCCCGGACAGGGGCGAGGAATTCATCCACCGGCGAGACCATGAGGACCGTCCACCCCGTGGAAGGTATTCGTGCGTAGGACGCCACGCGCTCAACCCCCTCGAAAGAATAGCGTACGACCCCCGACTCCCCGCCGAGGGCCCGCTTCACCGCCGAGGTGAAGCTGTCGGGGAGTTCCTTGCCCGGAACGGAGGCGTTCAGCGTTCCCACCAGGTCCTTTTCGGGGTGGGCCACGATCAGCCCGGCGGAGTCGGTCACCACCGAATAGCCCGTCTGCCCCCACTTCTGGGCCGAGGCGAGGTCGAGAAGCGCGTTGGCTGTGATCCGGCCGCAGAGAACGGAGGTGACATTCCCCTGCCCGTCGAGAATGGGGGAGGCGATGATGACCACCATCTCCCCCGTTGCCCTGGAAAGGACGGGCTGCCCGACAGCCGTGGCCTTCGAATCCCGTGCACGCTTGTAATATTCCCTGTCGCCCAGCTTGTTGACCTTTCCGTCGAGATAATGGCCGTTACCTTCCATGTCGATGATGAAATAGGCCTGTATCTGGAGCTTCGAGGCGTCAAGGGTGGAGAGGAAAGCCTTCTGCCGCTCCAGGTCGCCGCTCCTCATTTCTCCGTGCTTTGCCGCCGCCTCCATAAAGGCGGACCTGGCCGTGAGGTACTGGTCGAATCCTTCCGTGAGCGTCCGGGTAAGGGCCGCTCCCTCCTGTTCAGCAAGTTCCAGAAGTCCCCGTTCGGACTGGCGGAGCGCCACGAAGCTCACCCCTCCGAGAAGCAGCAGCCCAAGTGCAAGAAACGAAGCCAAAATCCGCCCTCTGACCGTGTTCATTATTACGACCTCCTTCGCGAAGTTGAACAACAGTGCAATCTATTGAACGGTTCCGTTCCTTTCACAGGATGCCGGCGCTTCTCCTCCGAAACATCCCGTAAAGCTCCACAAGCCTGAACTGCTCCTCCGGCGAGGGATCCGAAAATTCCACGCCTGCGGTGAAGCGGCCCGCCTCTCTCAGGTAGACCCGGAGAAAGCAGCCTTCAATCTGGAAAAAACTCCCGTTCAGGGGGAAACGAAAAATGCTGTCCGCCCATTCGAACCGTTCGGGGGAAAGGGTTTTCCCCCTGAAGAAGGGATCGAACCGGACTTTCATTCCCGCCACGCTGAGATCCAGCACTTCGGCGGGCACCCAGGATCCGTGGTCCCGAAGCCGGAATTCCGTCCGGAGGACACACTCCACCCGAAAAAAGCGCCTCTTCTCCTCGCCCGGAAGGGGGACGGACCCCGGATTCTCTTTTCTGCCCTTCAAAAACACAGACAAACACCCCGCAGATCCGGACAACGCCCTGTGACGTCATCAAATTGTAGTGGCGCCTTTTCTGTCTTTACGATACCATTGAAGCAGTTTTTCCGCTATAGGGAAGGGTAAGACTCATTCCTTCCCTTTATAAAGGGGAGTTGACCGCTTATGAAAGACCTTTTCGAAAAGACCAATTTTTTACTGGACGGCGGCGTTCTTGTGCTTCTTTCGGAATATCTCGCCGACCGGATCTCCCGTGGATTGATAGCCAGTCCTGATGGGAATGACCTGGCGGTGCTCGATGCCTTCGGCACACCCATGAACAGCCTGTTCCTCGAAGGAGCCGCCGGGGTGGTTGATTCGGCCTTTCCGTCCCCTCCCCTCCGGACATCCTTCGATGTGCTCACCGCGCCTCTTTCGGGAGAATGGCCGTGGGCGGTACGGCTCAGGGGGATGGGGTGGCGCTTCTACATCCTCCTTGGGGAGGAGCCGACTGCGGAGATTCTTGAGGAGATGACCTCCTTCGCCGGGCTCATCAACCTGTGGCAGCTCCACCAGAAAACCGCCGGCGTGGAGGAGCGGCTCTCGCGGCTGGCCTACATGGTCCTGGCCACGAAAAATACCCTCGCCTCCATCTTCGAGCCCATGGGGGTGAACTACTTCGGCGCCTTCCTCCACGACGTGGTGCAGGAAAGCCTCTTCCCCTCCCGTTTTTCCCTGCTGCTCGACAACGGCGAAACCCTGTCGCTCCTCGAAGGGGAGGAGATGCTCCTGCCACCGAGGAAGGGAATTTTCGCCCGGGACATTCTTTCGCCGGTCCCTGTGCGGATGGAAGAATCACAAAGGGCGCTCCTTGGGGACAGCGTTTTCGACTCCCTTGCCGATGACTGGTCCGCCCTTCTCCCCATCCCCGGAGGGACGTTCCGCCTTTTCTGCTTCCTAAAATGGGACAGCATGCCCGGCGAAGAAGCCTTCAACTTCATGGAACTTCTCGGGAACGTGGCGTCCAAGGCCCTTTCCCTGGGAAACCTCAGGGAAGAGCGGGAGCGCAACATCTCGGAGCTCACCCGCAGGGCTTTTCTGCTCAATGCTCTGCACGAGGCCGCGCTGAATTTTATGGAGCAGACCTCCAAGGAGGACCTCCTGCTCCAGATACTGGACATCTTCACCGAAATGGCCCAGGCTCCCCGGTCTCTCCTCGTGGTCTGGCAGCCCGCCGCCGGAGGATATGTCCACTTCGCCTCCAGGAAGGAGGGACTCCTGGAGAAGAAAGGCACCTTCGCCGGCTTTCCCGTGGGACTCCTCGAAGGAGAACGGCAGGGATCATTCTCCCTGGAAGAGTCGAAGCGGCTCTTTGCCTTCATGGAGGTGCCCGCCCTCTCGTCGGTGGAAGGTCTTGACGAAATGGACCGGATCTTCCCCCTCTGGGACGGCGACAGGATGACCGCCTTCGTGGCGGTGTCGGCACCCCTCGCCGGAACGGCCACCATGGACCTGCCGACCCTGGAAATCCTGGCCCGCACGGCCTCGGTGGCCCTGCGGAAGAGCGAATGGGATTCCGGCCACCTCGCGGCGGGCAAATACCTGAATCTTGCCGCCCTCGCCGACTGGGAGACCGCCAGGGCACGGGACGAGATCAGGGCCGAAGGGGGAGTTCCCGTGGTCCTGAACGGCCCCGCGGGAATTGACGTCTCATCTGAACAGGAGCGGCTGTGCCGGCTGGTGATCCGCTCGGAATGCGTTACCCGCTGCATATCGGAATCCGGAGCCCCGGACCTTGAAGTCCTGTTTCCCCCGGCGGAGGGATGGACCATGGAAAAGGAGGGAATATGATGAAGAAAGCACCGGCAGTCCTGATCGCACTGGTTCTGATGTTCTGCTGCCTCCCTGCGGGAGCGGATGCCGCCCTTCCGGCCGGCCCCGCCCCTGATGCGGAACGGGTGGAGACCCCGGAAGGAATCACCTTCATCACCACCTACAGCGCAAGAGGCTCCCGGTCCGAGGCCCGGCACCACTATCTCGAAATCGGCGGATTCCCCGTGCCTGACGTGTTTTCCCGGCTGAAATACAGGGACTGTTCTTTTGTATTTTCCTCGAGACAACATCTCTGGGGGGATGACGGATACGTCCAAACAGGGGATCTCGCCGTTCCCGAATCCCCGTCCGCAGTGGAGGAAAAGCAGCTTGAGAAGGGGTGGTACGAAGGTGCGGAGCGCCTTTCAGGAACCCCTGAAAACTGGATCTGGGGCGCCTGGGAAGGGGGCTCACTCTTTGCCGCCCCTGAAAAGCTCGCCGAGGCGGCGAAGGAACTGAAACTCCCCGTGCTTCCAAGGGAAGGCTCCCCTCTCTACGAAGCTCTCCGCCCGGTGCCGGCGGAGCCCGACGCAGAACCGCCCGAAAAGAAGACACAGGACACGGTCTCCGGGGACGAAGCCCTGAAGGCACTGGAGGAAGCGCTCAAGGAGAAAAAATAGGACCTTCTACCGGGCGATGTCCTCCACGGTGACGAAGGAAAAGCCTTTTCTCCGGTAGCCGTCGATGATCCCTGGGAGAGCCCCGATGGTGGGACCCACTCCCACGTGAAGCAGCAGGATGTCGCCCGGGGTGGCCTTCGCCAGCACTTTCCCGGTAAGTTCTGGTGCGCCGAGACTGTCGTTGTAATCACCTGGATTGTTTGTCCAGAGAACGATCCGCAGCCCCTCGGCGGCTGCCTGGTCAACCACGAAGGCGTTGTACTGTCCTCCCGGCGGCCGGGCAAACCGGGGTTTTTCCCCGAGAATGGATTCGATTGTTTCGCTGCAGAGCCTCCATTCCCGGTGAACATTCTCCCGGGGCAGGGCGGTGAGGTTGTTGTGGTAAAAGGTATGGTTGGCCACCACGTGGCCGCCGGCAGCCATGGCCCGGACCAGGTGGGGGTGCTGTGCGGCGTACCGGCCCACCACGAAAAAGGTGGCCTTTACTCCCTTTTCCCTCAGTATGTCCAGTACCGGTTCCACGAATCCGGGCCTGGGACCGTCGTCGAAAGTTATGGCAACGGTCCGGCCGTTTCCTTTCTCAAGAGGCGGCCGGGCCGGGGCCGCGCCGGCCCCGATCACCGCGAGAATCAGCATTGCCCAGCAGACTGCAGATTTCTTCACTTTCTTCTCCCCGCTCCCGCTTCCATCTGCACAACGGGGCAGATGATAGCAAATTCCCCCCGCTTCCGCCATGGTCCGCGAAATTGGCGGACATATCTTGACAAATGAACGGGACACTTCTAAGATACTAACATATCAGTCGCCTCTTCGCGCTTGCGTCAATTGCGCGCATTTTCCGGCGGAAACCTTCCACGAAAGGGACGTTGCCAATGCTCTCCTTTTTCGACATGAGCGAACTCAAGGACGGAGTCACCCGGCAGGTGTACCTGACCCTGAGAAGGGACATCCTCAACTGGCGCCTCCTTCCCGGGAGACGGCTCAGCGAGAAGGACATCGCCGGGCGGATGAACATCAGCAAGACCCCGGTCCGGGAAGCCTTCATCAAGCTCCAGGGGGAAGGGCTCCTTGAGATCCGCCCCCAGAGAGGCACCTACGTATCCCTCATGGACATGGAACAGATCGAGGAAGTCCGGTTTACCAGGTATTGCGTTGAAAGCACCGTTCTCTCCCTTTTTATTTCCTCCCCGCCCGACGAAAAAACACTGACCGCCATGGAGGCGCTCCTGGAAACCCAGGAGCAGGCCATCGCCGGACGGGACGTTGACGGCTTCGTGGACTCCGACGACGCTTTCCACAGGGAACTGTTCCTCGCCTGCGGCAAGGCCCGCGCCTGGAGCTTCATCGACCACTTCAGCGCCCAGTACAAGCGCCTCAGGTATCTCAGCCTCCAGAACTACCTCGATTTCGGCAACGTGCTCGACGAACACAGGGCCATCCTCTCGGCGTGCAGGCGCCGGGACAGCGACAACGCCCTCAGGTGGCTCTCACGGCACCTCAACAAGATCCTCGGCGAATCGGAGCACCTCCGGGAAAAATTCAGCGTCTACATAAAGAAATATGGGGAAATCCAGGATTCCGGGGCGGCCCACACCCCCATACCCACTCACGGAGCGTGACGGAATTCGGAAACGGCGATCCTGGACGGCGGACGAATCTGGTATGATTGCTTTCATCTGACATGGAGACAAGGAGATCGGACCGATGAAACTGGCAATGGTGTTCTACAGGCATCATCTCACCAGGGAAAACTTCCTGTACGCCAGGCAGCTCGGCTGCACCCACCTGGTGATCCACCTGGTGGACTATTTCCACCGCGAAAAGGATCCCGTGACGGGAAACAACCAGCCCGTGGGCGACGCCGACGGCTGGGGGGTGACCCGGAACAGGGACGTGTGGAGCTACGAGGAGCTTCGGGATATCCGGAAGTCCATCGAGGACGAAGGACTGGTCCTCGAGGCCATAGAGAACTTCGACCCCGGATTCTGGTACGACGTCCTTCTTGACGGGCCGAAAAAGGCCGAACAGATGGAGGGACTCAAGCAGCTTATCCGGAACATCGGCAGGGCGGGCATCCCCATCATGGGGTACAACTTCAGCCTCGCCGGCGTGGCCTCCCGGATCAGCGGCCCCTTCGCCCGGGGGGGCGCAGAATCGGTGGGCGTCGACGGCTGCGACAGCCTTCCCCTTCCCCGCGGGATGGTCTGGAACATGTTCTACGACCCCGAAGCGCCGAAGGAAGTGAACTCTGACACCCAGATCACATCCGAGGAGCTCTGGAAGCGGTTCGCCTGGTTCCTCGAGGAGCTGCTTCCCGTGGCGGAGGAGTCCAGCGTCAAAATGGCGGCCCACCCGGACGATCCCCCCTTCGCAACCCTCCGTGGAACGCCCAGGCTCGTGTGGCGGCCCGAGCTCTACCAGAGGCTCCTGGACCTGAAAAAGAGCCACAGCAACACCCTGGAACTCTGCGTGGGCACCCTGGCGGAGATGAACGGCTGCAACTTCTACGACGCCATCGAAAGCTACGCGAAGCAGAACGCCATCGGCTACATCCACCTGCGAAACGTGGAGGGACAGGTGCCCCGGTACCGGGAGACCTTTATCGACGAGGGTGACATCGACATTTACCGGGTGCTGAAGATCCTCCGGCGGAACGACTTCCGGGGCGCGGTCATCCCCGACCACTCGCCCCTGGTGTCGAGTCCGGCCCCGTGGCACGTGGGCATGGCCTACGCCCTCGGGTACATAAAGGCCATGATGCAGAGAGTGGAGAAGGACTGCAGGGACTAAGGCAGAAGAAAATGATACGAAGAGCCGGATTTCTTTTCAGCCCGCAGACAGCGGAATTGAAAGAGATCCGGCTCTTTTTTTCTCCTGAGAAGATGTTATACTACTGGGAAAATTCTTTTTGGGGGGATATCAATGCAGCTGTTCATCCTGGTGACGTACATCCTGATCCTCTACGGCATCTCCTGGTACGCTTCGAAGCTCATCCAAAAGGGCAAGGGAGGCGCCGTCCAGTACCTCCTCGCCGGGCGGAATCTCCCCACGGTGGTGGTGGCCGCCATGCTCGCGGGCCTTGCCATCGGAGGAGCCTCCACGGTGGGCGTGGCCGAACACGCCTACAAGGTAGGCCTCTCCGCCGGGTGGTACAACGCCGCCTGGGGAACGGCGGGCATCATCGTGGGCCTCTTCGTGGCGGACTACTTCCGCCGCATGGAAGTGAACACCATCCCCGAGATGATGGAACGGATGTACGGAAAGCAGGCCCGGATGATCAGCGTCCTCGCCCAGCTCCTCATCATGATGGTCATCACTTCCCTCCAGTACGTGGCGGGAGGGGCGGTCCTCACGGCCCTCATGCCCTCGGTGTTCACCTTCCAGACGGGAATGCTGGTGACCGCCGTTCTCTTCGTGGGGATTACCTTCATCGGCGGCTACTGGGGAGCGGGGCTCACCAACGTGGTGAACGTCGTAGTTATTTACGGCGGCATCCTGGCAGCCCTCCGGAGCTCCTCCGAGGTCTTCGGCGGCATGGAGTCCATCGCGGCGAGCCTGCCCGCCGGAGGCCCCTGGTTCGATTTCTTCTCCGGAACGGGGCTTGCCATGATCACGTCATGGATGGTGGTCATGATCACCCAGGGCTTCTCGGTCCAGGCCATCTCCCAGATCGCCTTCGCGGCGAAAGACGGCCGGGCGGCCCGTCACGGCTACATTCTCGGCGGCCTGGTGATCCTTCCCGCAGGCTTCCTCTGCGCCCTTTTCGGCATCATGGCGGCGGCGAAGTTCCCCAATCTCGAGAAGGCCGCCCTCGCCCTGCCCACCATCATGACCAACATTTCGCCGGTGGTGGGGGGCATCTTCCTCGCGGCTCTCTGGGCGGCGGGCATTTCCACGGCGGTGGGGCTGCTCCTGGGAAGCTCCACCCTGGTGATGCAGGACGTGTGGAAGCGCTTCTTTCCGAACACGGTCACCGAGAAGAACGAGGTCTTCCTCTCCAGGCTTACCGTGCTCGGCTTCAGCGCGTTCACCTACTTCCTGGCCCTTACCTCCGTAGGCATCCTGAAGACCATCACCACGGCCCTGGCCATCACCGCGTCCTTCACCCTGCTCATCGTGGCCAACATCTTCCTGCCCAAGTACTGCAAGAAGGAGGCCGGCTTCTGGACGGTCCTGGCGTCGGTGCTCGTCTGGCTTGCCTGGACCCTCTTCCCCCAGGTGCGGCTCGTCCCCCACGTGGTCTACCTCGAATGGCCCGTCTGCCTGGCGGTCTTCGTCCTGGCGTACCGCTTCGGCACCGAACCGGCGGACAGCATCATCCGGAGATAACGTCACTCCTCTTTCCCGGACCCTCCAGGAGGACGAGGACCTCCACGCCGGCGGTCCGGGGGAAAAAGTCGAAGAGAAGAAGGCGCCGTACCCGAAAACCGCCTTCTTCGAGGAGCGAGAGGTCCCGGGAGAGGGTTCCCGGACTGCAGGACAGATAGGCGAGCCTCGCGGGGCGGCTCCGCCCCGCGAGGGATTCCGCCACGGCGGGCTCGAGTCCTGTCCGGGGCGGGTTGGCATACACGAGCCGATCTTCCGGCCGGAACCGGCACAAAAACGCCTCCGCCTGGGGAAGGCGGTCCGCGCAGGTCCCCCTCAAAACCTCCGCTCCCGGAACGTTCAGCCGGGCACACGCCACCGATTCCCCTCCCGCCTCCACCCCAAGGACCGCAGCTCCTGAAGGCCGCCACAAAGCCATGCTCGCCCCGGTGCCGCAGTACAGGTCGAGGACTGCCTTTTCCGGGCTGGGACGGAGAAACTCCCGGGCTTCGGCGAGGGAGCGGTCATGGAGGCCCCCCAGAAGCTGGGAGAAGGACCCGGGTCCGTAGAGCAGCCCCCTGGAATCCCGCGAGCGGGGGATACCCCAGGCAAGCCTCCATCCTCCCTTTGCGAAGAGGCGCACCCCCGCAGCCGGGTGCAGATGAATCCACAGGCCCTCGAGGCCGGCCCTTTCCAGCATGGAAGCAAGGGGAACCCCTCCGGCGGAGGAGGCGAGCCATCCGTCGCCGGGGTCCGCCTTCGACTTGAAGACGAGGGTGCACTGGGCGCCGGAGACGGCCACAAAAGCCAGGGGGAAGGCCCCCGGAGGATCGTCGGGGGGAAGCCCGGACGCAAGGGCCTTGAGAATCTCCCTGACCCTCGGTGTGTGGACAGGACAGTCCAGCAGGGAGACGAAGGGGCGGGGCCGCTGGAAGCGCAGCGGGTAGGGCACTCCCTGCCGCACGCCCTCCATGCCGAAGAGCCATCCTTCCCGACCGTCCCACCGGGCAGAAAGGGCGGTCCTGTCCCGGTAGCCCAGGCGGTTATCCGCAGAAACGGAAAGGACGTCTTCAATACGGCCCTTCCAGGGTGCCAGGGCCCTCTCTGCCCGGGCCCTCTTCCGTGCCAGCGACTCACTGAGGGAATAGGGCCCTTCGGGGCAGGCGCCGCAGGCAGGGGCGCACCCCGGAGGCAGGGTGACATGGTCTTCCCGGTTCATGGAGCATCCTTCCTTTCCCGGACCGTTTCCCAAAAGAGTACCTCAGAAAAGGCCCTGCGGCAAAGGGGGCCCTTGCCCCCGCATTGCATTAAAGCTATAATTTCTTCTGGAATATTCGATACCGGCCCCGCGTATTCTTTTCGGCGGGATGCCGCTGTATCAGCCTGAAAGGAGCGATGGCAGCTATGAAGAAAAGACTCATCCGCGACGGTGTGTTCCTCATGGGAGCCGTAGACTGGAACCGCCGCCTTTTCGACTCTCTCATCCCTCTCCCCGAGGGAACGAGCTACAACGCCTACCTTGTGGAAGGATCGGAGAAGACAGCCCTCATCGACACCGCCGATCCTGAACTGGAGCACGTTCTGCTGGCCCAGCTGGAGGACGTGAAGAAGATCGACTACATTATCTCCCTCCACACCGAGCAGGACCACTCGGGAGCGATTCCCACCCTTCTGGACATGTACCCTGAGGCACGGGTGGTCTGCTCCCCGAAGGCCAAGGAGCTGCTCCAGGACCACCTCCATATCGACGAAGGCGTCATCGACGCCATGGGGGACGGCCAGAGCCTCTCTCTGGGGGACCGGACCTTCACGTTTATCCATACCCCCTGGGTCCACTGGCCGGAGACCATGTGCGCTTACCTCCGGGAGGAAAAGATCCTGTTCTCCTGCGACTTCTTCGGCTCCCACCTGGCCACCTCGGACACCTTCGCCGGGGAGAGTCCGGCCATCTACGAGGGTGCCAAGCGCTACTTCGCCGAGATCATGATGCCCTTCCGGTCCATCATACGGAACAACATGAAGAAGCTCGAGGGCTACGAGTTCGACATGATCGCCCCGAGCCACGGGCCCGTCTACGACAAGCCCGAATTCATCCTGGACGCTTACCGTGACTGGATCTCCGACAGGGTATCCAATTTCGTGGCCATCCCCTACATCTCCATGCACGGAAGCACGGAGATCATGGTGAATCACCTGCTTGACGCCCTGGTGGAGCGGGGAGTGAAAGTCAAAAAGTACGAGCTTACCGTGACTGACATCGGCAATCTGGCCATCGACCTGGTGGATGCCGCCACCATCGTCATCGGCACCCCCACGGTCCACTTCGGCCCCCATCCGGCGGTCTACTCGGCGGCGCACCTGGCGAACGCCCTCCGGCCGAAGCTGAAGTACGCCGCCATCATCGGCTCCTACGGATGGGGCACCAAGGCCGTGGAGCAGATCTCCGGCCTGATCCCCAACCTGAAGGCGGAAGTGCTGGGAACGGTCATGTGCAAGGGCAAGCCCCGGGCGGAGGATCTCGCTGCCCTGGATGCGCTGGCAGACGCCATAGCCGAGAAGCACAGGGCACTTTAGGGCACTGAGGAGGGGGGAGGACGTCCGGTCCTTCCCCCTCTTTTTTTCGAGGGGAGGCGGAAAAGGTGGGACTGGGAAGAGGCGTCGTACGGGCGGCCGTGGTGCAGGCCGCACCGGCGATCATGGACAGGCGGGGAACTCTGGAACGGATCCGGAAGCTCACGGAGGACGCGGCCGGGCGGGGGGCGAGGATCATTCTCTTCCCCGAGGCGTTTATCCCCTGCTACCCGAGAGGGCTCTCCTTCGGCTCGGTGGTGGGAAACCGCTCCATGGGCGGACGGAAGGACTGGGCCCGGTATTACGATAACTCCATCGACGTACCCGGCCCTGAGACCGAAGAGCTCGGGAAACTGGCGGCGGAGCACGGGGCCTATCTTTCCATCGGCGTGATGGAGCGTGAGGGTGGGACCATCTTCTGCACCCTGCTGTATTTCGGCCCCGATGGCTCCCTCCTGGCGAAGCACCGGAAACTGAAACCCACGGGGAGCGAGCGGCTCATCTGGGGAGAGGGCGACGGCAGCACCCTCGCCGCGGTGAACACCCCCTACGGGGTCATGAGCGGCCTCATCTGCTGGGAAAATTACATGCCCCTCGCCCGGGCAGCCATTTACGGCCGGAACCCATCCATATACCTCGCCCCGACTGCCGACCAGCGGGAGGGGTGGCAGTGCTCCATGCGCCACATCGCCCTCGAGGGGCGGTGCTTTGTGCTGTCCTGCAACCAGTTCGTCACGAAGGACATGTATCCCCGGGATCTCCAGTGCTTCCAGGATCTTGAATCCCAGCCGGATATCCTGTGCCGGGGGGGCAGCGCCATCATCGACCCCCTCGGGAACTACCTCGCAGGGCCGTCATGGGACCGGGAGGAGATCCTCTGCGCCGACCTCGACCTCGCCGCGGTGGTGGAAGCCCGCTACGATTTCGACGTCATGGGGCACTATGCCCGCCCCGACGTGTTCACTCTCCTGGTAAACGGAGAGCCCCTGCGGGGAATCGACTATTCCGGGGATCCCTTTCTGCCGGGGGAGGCTGTGCCCGAATGAGCGGGACGTCTTCCTCCGGAAAGAACACGCCCCGGAAAGGCCTGCCGGGGATGCCTTTCTGCGAAAGTTCGCTGCTGCGGGAAACGGCGGAAAGGGCCGTCCGCTGGCTTGAAGACCTTCCGTCCAGGAGGGTCGGGGCATGGGCTTCCGCGGAGGACATCAGGAAGGCCCTCGGAGGAACGCTGAACGAAGAGGGAATGGACCCTTCGGACGTGGTGGCCGCCTTTTCGGAAGGCGCCGCCCCCGGCCTCACCGGTTCGCCGGGGCCGCGGTATTTCGGCTTCGTCACCGGGGGAGCCCTCCCGGCGAGCCTCGCCGCCGACTGGCTTGCCTCCGCCTGGGACCAGAACGCCGTCCTTGCCGTCTCCTCTCCCGCTGCAGGTGCGGCTGAGGAGATCGTCTCGGAATGGATCCTCGACCTCCTCGGCCTGCCTCCGGAATCCTCGGCGGGCTTCGTCACGGGATGCCAGATGGCCAACTTCACCTGCCTGGCCGCCGCGCGGCACGAGATCCTCAGGCGCTCCGGCCACGACGTGGAGAAGGACGGCCTCCAGGGAGCTCCCCGGGTCACCGTCATCGCCGGCGAAGAGGCCCATGCGACCCTCCTGGTGGCCCTGAGAATGCTCGGATTCGGCACGGGAAACGTGATCTCCGTCCCCGCCGACGGGCAGGGCAGGATGATCCCGGAAAAGGCGGAAGACGCCCTGAGGGCAGCCTCCGGCCCGGTGATTCTCTGCCTTCAGTCCGGCAACGTGAACACCGGCGCCTTCGATCCCTGCGACAGGATCATCCCGGCCGCCCGGGAGAAGGGGGCATGGGTTCATGTGGACGGGGCCTTCGGCCTCTGGGGAAGGATGCTGCCGTCCCTGCGCAATCATACGGCCGGAATGGAACTCGCCGATTCCTGGGCCACGGACGCCCACAAGTGGCTGAACGTGCCCTACGACTCGGGGATCGCGGTGGTGAGACACAGTGCCGCCCACAGGGCTTCCATGGCGCTGAACGCCCCGTACTATATCGCCGGGGAGGGAGAGGTGCGGGATCCCTCCCAGTGGGTCCCCGAATCCTCCCGGAGGGCCCGGGGCTTCCCCCTGTACTGCGGCCTGAAGAGCCTGGGCAGGAAGGGCGTCCTGGAGATGGTTGAGCGGAACTGCCGGCAGGCACGGCTCATGGCATTGCTCCTGTCGGAGGACCCCATGGTCAGCATTCTCAACGACGTGGTGCTGAACCAGGTCCTCGTCAGGTTTTCCTGCCCCGGATCCGACAGTGATGCCTTCACCCGCACGGTCACGGCGCAGGTCCAGGAAGAGGGCACCTGCTGGGCCGGGGGAAGCGTCTGGAAGGGCATGGCCGCCATGCGCATCTCTGTGTCGAACTGGTCCACGTCCGACGACGACATTTTCCGGTCCGCCGAGGCCATACGGTCCGTCCTCGGAAAGGCCGCCCGAAGCGGGAGATAAAAATTTCCTGTTGACAGACCGGCCGGGACCGTGGTATCTTCTCCCCAATTCGTTTCCGGGAGGCAGTTGTCATGATACGGAACACACTCAGCCAAAACTGGTGGTGGCGGGCCAAATAGCCTGCCGCCGGTGACCATAAAGCTCGCGAACCAATAAAAAGCGCGCACTTTACGGCCGTGGAGGCAGGTCCCACAAGGGATCTTCTTTCACGGCCCTTTTTGTACCCCAGGCGGGGGAGAGGAGCCGGACAGGTTTCTCTCCCCCGCCTTTTTTTATTCGAAGGAGGGAGCGTCATGTTCGCACAGTATCTTTCACGGGTTATGGAAAAACACCGCCTCGGGAACGCTGAAATGGAAGAGGCCATGGAGCTGGTCATGGAGGGAGCCGTTCCCCCCGTCCAGGTGGCGGCTTTCCTGGCCGCCCTCCGGGCCCGGGGCGAGACCCCGGCCGAGATCGGGGGAGCGGCCCGGGTGCTCCTGCGGAAGGCCAGGACCGTTCCGGTCCGGCCCGGGCTGCTGATGGACAACTGCGGCACCGGGGGAGACTGCGCGGGGTCCTTCAACATCTCCACCGCGGCTGCCTTCGTGGCGGCAGGAGGGGGAATTCCCATGGCGAAACACGGCAACCGTTCCGTCTCCAGCAGGTGCGGCAGCGCCGACGTGGCCGAGGCCCTGAGAGCGGCCCTTCCCTCCTCCCCGGAGCGGGCGGCGGCGTGCCTCGACGCGGCGGGGCTGGTCCTCCTCTTCGCCCCCCACTTCCACCCCGTGATGGGGAACGTGGCGGAGATCCGGAAAAGCCTCGGCGTGCGGACCCTGTTCAACATCCTCGGCCCCCTGGTCAACCCCGCACCCCTCACCCACCAGGTCATGGGGGTCTTCGACACAGCCCTCCTTTCCCTGGTCGCCGAGGTTCTCCGGTCCCTGGGGCGGCAGGGCATGGTGATCTCCGGCCACGGGGGCTTCGACGAGCTGTCCCTCGGCGGGCCGAACCGGGTGGTCTTCTTCTCCGCCGAAGGCATTCGGGAGGAGTCGGTCTCCCCCGCCGACGGGGGACTGCCCCTGCGGGGGAACGAAGAACTCGCCGGAGGGTCCGCCCCGGAAAACGCCGCCCTCATCGAGGACGTGCTGGCCGGAAAACGGGGCGCCCCCAGGGACGCCGTGATCTTCAACGCAGCGGCGGTCTTCCTTGCCGCCGGGCGGGCGAAGAACTGGAAAGAAGGAACCGCCCTCGCGGCGGAGAGCATCGATTCGGGCAGGGCGGCATCGGTGCTGGAAAAGGTCAGGGCCTTTGCGGAACCGGTCCGCCGGTCCGCCTGAAAGGAGGAGGACCCCATGATTCTGGACCGCATACTGAAGCAGAAGCTCGAGGAAACGGCGGAGATGACGAGGCCGTCAAGCCGGATGTCCGACGCCCTCCGGCGCGGCGGACTCTCGGTCATCGGCGAGATCAAGCGGGCCTCCCCCAGCAGAGGGGTCATCAACGGATCGGTGGATCCCCTGAAGCAGCTCCGGCTCTACGAACAGGGGGGGGCCGACGCCGTCTCCATCCTCACCGACCACTCCTTCTTCGGGGGCAGCGCCGACGATTTCCGGTCCCTCCGGCCCCGGACGGCCCTTCCTCTCCTCAGGAAGGACTTCATCCTCACTGAGGTGCAGGTCTACGAAAGCCTCTTCCTCGGCGCCGACGCCCTGCTGCTCATCGCCGCCGCCCTGGAGAGGAAGCGCTTCAGGGAACTCCTGGCCCTGGCGTATTCCCTGGGAATGGAGGTCATCGCGGAAGTCCACACCGGCGAAGAACTCCGGTTCGTCCTGGACACGGAAGCGGATATCATTGGCATCAACAACAGGAATCTCGACGACTTCACCGTGGACATCCGCACCACGGAGCGCCTCATGGAAATCTGCCGACAGCGGGAGCCGGCCGGGAGCCGGATCATCGTCTCCGAAAGCGGCGTGCGCACCGAAGCGGACGCCGACTTCCTGGCCGACACCGGGGTGGACGCCGTCCTGGTGGGGGAGGCCCTCATGAGATCGGGTGACCCGTCCGGGCTCATCCGGGCCTTCCGGAAGAAAAGGAGCGTCCGGGCGGCATGACCTACGTGAAGATCTGCGGCATGACACGGAGAGAGGACGTGGAGAGGGCCGTCGAACTCGGCGTCTCGGCCCTGGGCTTCATCCTCGTTCCGGGGAGCCCCCGGCGGCTCTCCCTCGAGACGGCCGCGGAGCTGGCGTCGGCGGTGCCTCCGCCGGTCTTCCGGGTGGCCGTCATGATGGACCCCGGGCCCGGCGAGCTGCTCGAGGTGGAGCGCTGCGGCGCCTTCGACACCATCCAGTTCCACGGCTCCGAAGACCCTTCGCTGCTCTCGGGGAGATCCCTTGGGACCATCAAGGCCTTTTCCGTGGAGACCGGAAAAGACCTGGAGAAAACCGGCAGGTACTGCCATGCAGGCCTCTTCCTGCTGGACAGCAGGAAGAAAAACCTCGCCGCCGGAAAGCCCTTCGACCACTCCCTCCTGGCGGGGAAAATTCTTGCCAGGCCCTTTCTCCTCGCAGGAGGCCTCGGCCCGGAGAACCTCGCCCCCGCCCTCTCGACCGTCCGGCCCTTCGGCGTGGACCTGAACAGCGGGGTGGAGTCCGCCCCGGGAGTGAAAGACCGGGAAAAAATGGCCGCCGCACTGGCCGCCGTGAAGCAGTTCGACCGTTCCGAAAGGAGAGATCACCAGTGAAAACATCCATGTACTTCGGCCCCTTCGGGGGGCAGTACGTTCCCGAAACCCTCGTCCCCGCCCTGGACGAACTGGAGAAAGCCTATCTCGCCAGCCTGGAGGACCCGTCCTTCTCCGCCGAGATGGCCCCCCTGCTGCGGGATTACGTGGGCAGACCGTCGCCCCTGTATTTCGCCCCCCGCATCACCGAATCCCTCGGAGGAGCGAAAGTGTACCTCAAGCGGGAGGACCTGAACCACACCGGGGCCCACAAGATCAACAACGCCCTGGGCCAGGTGCTTCTCGCCCGGCGGATGGGCAAGAGGCGCATCATCGCCGAGACGGGTGCGGGAATGCACGGCGTGGCAACCGCCACCGCGGCGGCCCTCTTCGGCCTCGAGTGCGTGGTCTACATGGGCGAGGAGGACGTGCACCGCCAGGCCGCCAACGTGGCCCGGATGGACCTGCTCGGCGCAAAGGTCGTGTCCGTCATGTCAGGAACCAGGACCCTTAAGGACGCGGTGAACGAAGCCATCCGGGACTGGGTCACCACCGTGGAAGACTCCTTCTACGTCATCGGCTCCGTCATGGGCCCCCATCCCTACCCCCTCATGGTGAGGGACTTCCAGAAAATCATCGGCGAAGAGGCGAAGGCCCAGATCCTCGAAAAGGAGGGGCGCCTTCCCGACCAGGTGGTGGCCTGCGTGGGGGGCGGAAGCAACGCCATGGGCATCTTCCATGCCTTCGTGGAACACCCGGAAGTGGCTCTAGTTGGGGTGGAGGCCGCCGGACGGGGAGTGGAGACGGGCCTCCACGCCGCCACCATCTCGGCGGGAAAGCCCGGCGTGCTCCACGGCTCCTACTCTTATGTGCTCTACGACGGGGACGGACAGATCCAGCCGGCCCACTCCATCTCCGCCGGGCTCGACTATCCCGGCGTTGGCCCCGAGCACAGCCACCTCGCCGAAACGGGCCGGGCATCCTATGTCTCCGCCACCGACGACGAGGCTGTGGAAGCCTTCCGGCGCACCTGCCGCCTGGAGGGGATCATCCCGGCCCTGGAGAGCTCCCACGCCCTCGCCCACGTCTACCGGTCGGCGGGAAGCCTGCCGAAGGACACCATCGTGCTGGTGAATCTGTCCGGCCGGGGAGACAAGGACATGGACACCATCCTGTCCCTGCAGTCAAAGGAGGAACAGTCATGAAAAGCCTCAGCTCGGCCTTCGAAGGCAAAAAAGCGCTCGTCACCTACATTGCCGCCGGCGATCCGGATCTGGACACCACGGCGTACCTGCTGAAACTCCTCGACACGGAGGGTGTTGACGTGCTGGAAGTGGGCATCCCCTTCTCCGACCCCCTGGCGGACGGCCCCGTGATCCAGCAGGCGTCCCAGCGGGCCCTCGCGGGAGGAGCCACCCTGAAGAAGATCCTCGGCATGCTGAAGGACCTCCGGAACGAAATCTCCGCCCCCCGGGTGCTCATGGGGTACATGAACTCAGTCATAGCCTACGGGCAGGAGAAGTTCGCCGCCGACGCCGCCGGGGCGGGAGTGTCGGGGGTCATCATCCCCGACCTGCCCTTCCACCAGGGAGAGAAGCTCGCTTCCCTCCTTCGGGAGCAGGGGGTGGACTTCATCCTCATGGTCACCCCCAACACCCCTGCCGAACGGCTGCGGGGCATCTGCGAACGGGCGTCCGGGTTCCTCTACTGCGTCTCCCGCCTGGGCGTCACCGGGGAAAGCGGAACGGCGGGAGCGTCCCCGAAGGAGTACATCGACCGAATCCGTTCCCACACCTCCCTGCCCCTGGCCCTGGGCTTCGGCGTGGGCACCCCCGAAAAGGCCGCCCTGGCCGCCGAGGCGGCGGACGGCGTGGTGGTGGGCAGCGCCCTCATCTCCCTCCTTGAGCCCTGCGGCACCGACAGGGAGCTCCTTCGGTCGAAGGCCGTCCCCTTCCTCCGTTCCCTCCGGGAGGCGGTGGGGCGGACACGGAGGTAAACAGTCCCTCCGGAACGGCCTTGAAGCCCTTCCGGCAGGAGAAGTTCAAATTTCCGCATACAAAAAGGAGAGATCTGCCATGAAAAAGTTATCCATGACCTTCGGCCCCTTCGGGGGACAGCATGTTCCGGAAGTCCTTCTTCCCGCCCTTGGCGAACTGGAGGAAGCCTTTCTCGCGAGCCGGGAGGACCTGTCCTTCGCTGAAGAAATGACCCATCTGCTGCGGGACTACGTGGGCCGGCCCTCCCCCCTGTATTTCGCTTCCCGCATCACCGAATCTCTCGGAGGAGCGAAGGTGTACCTCAAGCGGGAGGACCTGAACCACACCGGGGCCCACAAAATCAACAACGTCCTGGGGCAGGCCCTTCTGGCGAAGCGCATGGGGAAGAAGCGGGTCATCGCCGAGACCGGGGCGGGGATGCACGGTGTGGCCACCGCCACCGCCGCAGCCCTCTTCGGCCTCGAGTGCACAGTCTACATGGGCGAGGAGGATGTGCGCCGCCAAGCCCCCAATGTGGCCCGGATGAAACTCCTGGGGGCGGAGGTGATCCCCGTCACCTCGGGCACCCGCACCCTGGCCGACGCCGTGGACGAGGCCATCGCCGCCTGGGTGGGGGAGGCGGGAAAGTCCTTCTATCTCCTCGGTTCCGTGGTGGGCCCCCACCCGTATCCCCTCATGGTGCGGGAATTCCAGAAGATCATCGGCGAGGAAGCCAAGGCCCAGATCCTCGAAAAGGAGAGGCGCCTTCCCGACCGGGTGGTGGCCTGCGTGGGCGGCGGAAGCAACGCCATGGGGCTCTTCCATGCCTTCGTGGAACACCCGGAAGTGGCCCTGGTTGGGGTGGAGGCCGCAGGGAAGGGCGTGGACTCCGAATTCCACGCCGCGACCCTCACGAAGGGGAAGCCCGGCGTGCTCCACGGCTCCTACTCCTACGTCCTCTACGATGAAAACGGCGAGGTCCAGCCGGCCTACTCCATCTCCGCAGGGCTCGACTACCCTGGCGTGGGCCCCGAGCACAGCCACCTCGCCGAAACGGGCAGGGCGTCCTACGTCTCCGCCACCGACGACGAGGCCGTGGACGCCTTTCTGCGGACATGCAGGCTGGAGGGGATCATCCCGGCCCTGGAAAGCTCCCACGCCCTCGCCCACGTCTACCGCACGGCGGGCAGCCTGCCGAAGGACAGCATCGTTCTGGCGAACCTGTCGGGCCGGGGAGACAAGGACATGGACACCATCCTGTCCCTGCTGCAGGGGAAGTGAGGGGTCCCTTCGCTGCGGCCTTCGAAGGGAAAGAAGGAGCCCATACCCTGTATTTCCGCCGGGGATCCTGATCTCGAACCTGCTGAAGACCCCCGGAACGGAGGGAGCGGACGGGGTGGCAGGCAGCGCCCTCATCTCCCTCTTCGAGCCCTGCGGCACCGACAGGGAGCTGCTCCGGTCGAAGGCCGTCCCCTCCTCAGAAAGGCTCCGGAATCCCCAGTGCAGGAAACGGCACGGTGTGAGCCGGGCCGGAAAACAGGAGTATAATTCGATCGTCGGGAGAAGCCTCTGCAGAACTCTTCCGGTTTTTCAGAACTCATTCTCCTGGGAGGAATACACTTTGAAACGCTTATGCTGTCCGCTTTTCCTCGCGATGTTTCTTCTTTTCACCTCTGCAGCCGCAGCCGCAGACTTTACGGGAATATGGGCCTTTTCCGGGAAAGACGGGACGGAGTACTCCTTTGACCTGCTCCAGAACGGTTCAGTGCTCGAAGGTACTTTTTCCGCCTACGATTCCGGGCTGAATAAATACCGGGAAGCCGGCATTGAAGGATCAGCGGGGGGGAGAATCGCTACTGTCGCAGTGAACGGCGGGAGGGGAATTCTGACGATGGATGAAGAAGGCCTTTCGGTCGAATGGACGCTCACGAGCGTGGGAAAAGAAAAAATTCTGCCCCCGTCCGGCACCGTATTGCCCAGGGACTTCGCCGCCATCGGCTTCAGGCTCCTTTCCGGGGAGAAACTCTTCGTTCTGGAAGATGCAGAGACGGAAAAGGAAATTTTGAAGCTCCTCGGCAAACCTGAGAAAAAAACGAAAGCCGAAGAGTGGGGCGCCGACGGCCTTATTCATCAGCAATGGTTGTACGGGAAAATGGGGATCGCCGTCGATTTCGTCAGGGAAGGAACGTCAGGTACCGGCAAGGCCGATTCGGTGACCCTTTCAGCGCCGTCCCGAAAAAAGACTAGCCGCGGCATAGGGATCGGGAGTCTGCAGAAAGAGGTACTGGAAGCCTACGGTGCGGAGTTCAACCGGGAAGAGAGCCTGCTGCCGGATACGATCATCGCCGGCTCAGTCTTCGGGGGACTCGTCTTCACCATGAAGGACGGCCGCGTTGCATCAATTTTTATCGGAGCGGCGGCGGAGTAGGGGTTGAGTTTCCTGACAGGAAATTTCGGACTGCGAAAGAACCGATGGCGGAAATACCGAAATAGGGTATAATACCTCCGGCTTTTCTTCCGGAGGACCCTTTTTCGGAACAAGGGCCGATTTTCGAACGGAAGGAGGAATTACTCATGGATTGGGGAAGAGTGCCTGCCGACACCATGGTGGTGGAGAGCAAGAACATCACCCTCAGGGACGTGGTCAATGCCGCGGCCAACGGCGTCGATACAGCCGAGGATCTCATGGAGCACCTCGGACTCGAAGAAGGCGAAGCGGGAACGGAACAGCTGCAGCCCATTCTTGACGTGTTTCTTCCGGCCATCGAACGCCTCCGGAGCGGAAGCTGCGGCGGCGGGTGAGCCGGCTGCTCCGGCAGCTGTTAGCTGCTGACCAAAGACAAAAAAGCCCGGAAGCATCCTGCATGGGGATCTTCCGGGTTTTTTTTCATTCCCTTCAATGGAAGGAGCGGGGTGACGATGGAACCCAAGGGAAAGCCGGGCAGACTCTCCGGCGAAGAAAGAACCGCCGTGAGCCTGCTGATGCATTTCTGTTCGGCCGTCGGAAGCGCCAACGACGCCGAGGACCACGGCTACCAGGATGAAGCGGGACGGATCCGGGAAGAAGCCTGTACTTCCATCCGGAACCTGGCGGAGCAGCACCCCTTCCTGGCGGAAGTGTTTCCCGGACTGCTGAGGGAACTGGACACCGGGCATATCCTGGGTTTCGGATGGCTCGGACTGTACAGGGACGCGGAAGCGATGATGGCAGAGAAAGACCGATGACCACCGGAGAAAATTCCTCCCGAGCCTGCGAAGTCTGTTCAGGCCTGTCGGACAGCGAGTACGCCTACAGTAAATTCGGCTGGCCGGAACACGATACCTTTCTGCCGGAGGCAGCCGAAAAACTTGTCATAGTGAAGGATTTTCAGCCCCTGGGCAGCCGGAAGCTCCAGCTCCGGCAATGCCCTTCCTGCGGTGCATGGTTCCTCTACAGGACCGATTATGAATACCTGACCAACGGAACTGAAGACGAAGAATTCCTCACCCGGCTGACTGAGGAAGAAGCAGCAGAATACCGAAATACGCCGGAGTGACCGCAGGGAAAAGGGCGCAGGAGGGCAGGGAAAGGGAGGCCCCGGCGGCCTCCGAAACACAAGAAGGGGGGATTCGTTATGAAACTGGACGTCCGGTACGGAGCAAACCCGAACGACTTCAGGCATTACGACACGGAGCGGCTGCGGAATGACTTCCTCATCACCCGCCTTTTCGTTCCCGGAGAGATCAGGGTGACCTACAGCCACATCGACCGCATCATCACCGGCGGCGCCTGCCCGACTATCCCCCTGTCTCTTGAGTGCGGCAGGGAGATCGGGACGGAGTTCTTTCTCCAGCGCCGGGAGATGGGGATCATCAACGTTGGGGCACCGGGAACGGTCATCGCCGACGGAGAGCGGTTCCTCCTCAAGAAGCTGGACGGCCTCTACCTGGGGGCAGGAAACAGAAGCATCATCTTCGAGAGCGAAAACCACGACGACCATGCCCATTTTTACTTCAGCAGCGCCCCTGCCCACACCTCCCACCCCAACTGCTACATCGACATCGAGAAGGCGAAAAAGGTAAAAACGGGGGACCCGGAAAAAGCCAACGTCCGAACCATCAACCAGTACATCCATCCCGAGGTGTGCGCCACGTGCCAGCTCATGATGGGACTCACCCAGCTCGAAGCCGGCAGCGTCTGGAACACCATGCCGTGCCACACCCATGACCGGAGGATGGAAGTCTATTTCTACTTCGACATCCCCAGGGACGGCGTGACGTTCCACATCTTCGGCCAGCCGGAGGAAACCCGCCACATCGTCGTCCGGAACGAGGAGGCTGTCATCAACCCAAGCTGGTCCATCCACAGCGCAGCGGGGATCTCCAGCTACAGCTTCATCTGGAGCATGGCGGGGGAGAACCAGGAATTCACCGACATGGACCACGTTCCCATGTCAGCCATGAAGTAGCCGGAACAAGAAGCCCGGAAATCCCACGCCTGGGGACTTCCGGGCTTCTTCGTTTTCGGAGTTTTCCGGTTCACTTCACCCGCATGGAGTTCAGGATCACCGAAATGGAGCTGAAGGCCATGGCTCCCTCCGCGATGACGGGATGGAGCAGGGCCGCCATGGCCAGGGGAATGGCCACCACGTTGTAGGCGAAGGCCCAGAAGAGGTTCTGCCGGATCACGGTGAAGGTCTTCCGCGAAATGGCCACGGCGTCGGCCAGCCGGGAGATGCCTCCCCTGACGATGACGATGTCGGCGCTGTCGATGGCGAGATCGGTGCCCGACCCGACGGCCACGCCGATGTCGGCGCCCTTGAGGGCCGCGGCGTCGTTCATGCCGTCGCCGGTCATGAGGACCTTGCCCCCCCGGGCCTGGAGCTGCCGTACCAGGTCCAGCTTGCCGTCGGGCCGGACCCCGGCGTGGACCTCGACGATCCCAACCCGGGCCGCCACAGCCCGGGCGGTCTTTTCGTTGTCCCCCGTGGCCATGACGCAGGTGATGCCCATGCCGGACAGGCGCTTCACGCCCTCAACCGCGTCCTCCCGGAGGGGATCCTCCACGGCGAGAAAGCCCGCGAGCACTCCTGCCCGCCGGACTTCCACCACGGTGCGCCCCATGGAGAGATGTTCGTCGTACCGTGCCGGGTCTCCGGGCTTCCCGACGAAGTATTCCACCCCGTCCACCGTTCCCCGGACACCCTCGCCGGTAATCTCCTCAACGCCCCCAACGGGGCGACGCTCATCGGAAGCCGATGCGATGGCCTTGGCCAGGGGATGGTTGGAGAAGGCCTCCACGGATGCCGCAGCGGCCAGGTCGTCCGCCGAAAGGTCGGTCTCCACGACGGAGGGGCTTCCCTCGGTGATGGTGCCGGTCTTGTCCAGAACCACCACGGACACGTCCCGGGCCGTCTGGATGGCCTCGGCGTTGCGGATGATGAGCCCCTTGCGGGAGGCCGCCCCGGTGCCGGTGATAAGGGCCATGGGGGTGGCGAGTCCAAGGGCGCAGGGACACGCGATGACGATGGTGGTGATGAAGGCGAAGACAGCCAGGGAAAGGGGGTCCCGCACGGAGGTCACCCAGGGGATCCACTGCCCGGCGCCGTCGAGGAAGGAGCCGAACCGTTCCGCACCCCGGTACCAGAAGAAAGCGCTCACCAGGGCCAGGGCCGCCACGCCGGGGACAAAGTAGTTGGTCACCCGGTCTGCGAAGGCCTGGATGGGCACCTTGGCCCCCTGGGCCTCCTGGATGAGGGAAACCATCTTTGCCAGGAAGCTGTCCTCTCCCACACGGGTGGTTTTCATCCGGAACGGGCCGGTGAGGTTCAGCGACCCTCCGGTGACATCATCTCCGCTTCCCTTGGCCACGGGAAGGGATTCTCCCGTGATCATGGACTCGTCCACCGACGTGGCTCCCTCCGTCAGGGCGCCGTCGGCGGGAATGCGCTCCCCGGGCTTCACAAGGAGCACCATTTCCTCCTTCACGGCCTCGATGGGGATCATAAGTTCCCGGCCGTCGGCCTCAAGCACCCGGGCCTCCCGGGCCTGGATGGACAGGAGAGAGCGTATCTCCTTGGAGGCCTTGTCCCGGAGATGGGACTCGATGTACCGCCCCGTGAGATGAAGGGCCATGATCATGGCTCCCACCGCCCCGAAGGAGGCCACGGGAAGGCCGAAATAGGCGAGGGCGCTCGTGGCCCACGCCGCCGTGGAGCCCGCCACCACGAGAACGTCCATGTTGGCGTGGAAATGGGTGAGGGCGATCCAGGCCCCTTTCAGGGAATCCCTGCCGGCCCAGAAGATCACCAGCGCGCCGCCAAGGAACTCCAGGGGGTGGTAGAAGGGAACATGGCGGCCCAGCATGTGGAGCACCATGAGGCCCATGAGAGGGGCCGTCACAAGCCACGAGACGGCCACGTTCTTTTTTATCCTTCTGTACCGGGTTTTCTCCAGGTCCTCCGGGCGCTCGTCCGACACGGCATACCCGGCGTTCTTCACCGCCGTCTCAAAGGTTTCTCTGGGGATATCCCGGTCTGATACCACAAAGGCCGTCTCGGTGGCCAGGTTCACCGCCGCGAACACCACGCCGTCCACCTTCTTCAGGGACCGCTCCACCATGCGGGAGCAGGTGGCACAGGTCATCCCCGTGACGGTGAGGCTCGTTTTGAACTGCTGCTCTTTCGTTTCGTTCATGGCAACCTCCGGAAAAGAAAAGCCCCTTTCCGCAAAGAAAGGGGGCGTCTGTGAACTGTCGGGCCGGACCGCCTACTGCTTCAGGACGGCGTCATACCCTGCTTCGCCGATGGCGGCCAGAACGGCCTCGCTGTCGGCAGCCTCGACGGTCACTGTCTTCGTCTCCAGGGCAATGTCAAAACCGGAAAACCCCGCTTCCTCGAGAGCCTTGGTGATTCTCATTTTGCAGTGGCCGCATGACATATCGGGAACGGAAAAAACAAACTGTGCCATGGTTTTGCCTCCTCGAAAAGAAATGTTCGATCTTATAAACTTCCACGGCAAGATAATATACTATGATGGGTATTTTTTCCACTCCCGGGGATCCAATTCATACAAATTCAGTAATATATGCAGAAAAACCGGTACAGGGCAGGAAAATCAGGTTGTGAGGCGGCCGCCGCCCAGGCTCCAGGAAACGGGAAAAAGCCGTCCGGTGAACTCGGGATCGTGGCTGACCGCCACGATGGCCTCCCGGCGGGAGAGCATCCATTCCTCGAACCGGGCCTGCCATTCGGGGTCGAAATCCCTGGTGGGCTCGTCCAGCAGCAGGAGATCCCCCTCCCGGACGGAAAGGGAGGCCACCGCCACCATCCTCCGCTCTGCGGAGTTCAGGTCGAGGGGGTGCTTCTCCTCCTTCCTGGACAGCCCCGTCGCGGAGAGGGCCTGCCGCATGCGCTCCATGCGCTCGTCAGGTGACAGGGCAGATTTCCTGAGTGAGAAGAGCACTTCCCCGGCCACTGTGGAGTGGAAGATCTGCCGTTCGGCGTCCTGGAAGAGAAAGCCTATCCGGGCGGCCCGTTCTCCGGGAGCCATGGAGCCCACGGGCACGCCTCCCAGCAGCACCGCTCCGCATTCAGGCTCGAGAAGCCCCGCACACAGGCGCATAAGGGTTGATTTCCCGGCGCCGTTCGGTCCCGTGAGGGCGGCCCGCTCTCCCGGGCGGAGGACGGCGTTCAGCGACCGGAGGAGGGGAGAGGTTTCCCCCTTCCACCGGAAGGAAAGATCGTCGATAACCAGCACCGGACGATCATCCTTCTTTTCCGGGAAAAGTGAAGAACCTGCCGCCGGCCGCCTGGAGCAAACGGGGGAGGGGCCGGGGAGAAGACGGCCGTCCCGGAAATGCCATGCCGGTGGAAACCACGGTGAAGAGGCGTTCCCCGGCTTCTCGAGGACTACAAGAGCTGTCCCCTCCTCCCGGGCCTGCCGGCGGAGAACGGAGGCGAGGGAGTGCCGGTCGGCGGGATGAATCCGGGAAAAGGCCTCGTCGAGTACCAGCAGCCGGGGGGTCATGGCCAGGGCGGAAGCGAGGGCCAGCTTCTGGGCTTCCCCTCCGGAGAGGCATGCCGGGTTCCGGTCCCCGAGATGGGTGATGCCTGCGAGATCGAGGGCCCGTTCCACCCGGGTCCGGATTTCCGCGGGAGGGAGCGCCAGGTTTTCAGGGCCGAAGGCCACCTCCTCCCGGACTGTGAAGGTACATCCGGAGAGGGACAGGACAGGATTCTGCTGCACGGCCTGCACGTCCGGCGACCAGGCGAGACATGTCCTCGCTGTCACGTCCTCCCCGAGCACCCGGACGTTACCGGAGATGGAGCCACCCCTGTGCTCCGGCACGGCCCCGGAGAGCATGGAGGCCAGGGTGGATTTTCCGCTCCCGTTGCCCCCTTCAAGGAATGCGGTGTCTCCAGGCGCAACGGAAAACTCCGGAATCTCCAGGACGGGTTTTGTTTCTCCCGGGGCAAGAAAAGCGGCCTCCCTCAATTCAGCCACCTTTCCATTGAAGGTCTGAGGGGCCGGTTCGAGGGCGGGCAGGGCTCCGGTTTCCCCTTCCCGCGCAAGGGACGACCTGCGGGGGAAGAGTCCGAAGCCCTTCATGTCGAGGGCCGCGCTCCTTGCGGGCAGTTCGTTCAGCATGCCCAGCACCAGGGGAAAGACCAGCGCCGTCAGGGAGGACGCCCTCTCCAAGAAAGTGCCGTGGACCGGGACCCCCCGGGAGAGCTGGGCCTCCCGAACCTGGGCGGCCCGGGTCCGTATCTGCTCCGCCAGCAGCAGCGGGCTTGCGAGAAGGAAGGCCCAGGAGGCGGGGAGCCTGCCGGCGAAGAGGGAACGGATCAGGACCGGGGGAGGAACATATTCAAGCCAGAGCTGGCTCGCGGAGATCACGGAGAGTATGCGGAGCCACAGTCCCAAAGCCCACACGGCCCGGGAGGGCTGAACGGACCCTCCAAAGAAAAGCTGGAGGGCGCCGCCGTGGATCAGCCAGAAACCGAGGGCCAGGGGGAGCATGAAGAGGGCGACGGCCTTGGCACGGCGCCTCGCCCTCGGCCAGAGGAGAACCGCTCCCGCTGAGAGTCCCGCCATGACGGCGGCAAAGGGAAAGGCCGGGAGCCCCATAGAGCCCCCGACCCACACTGCCCAGAGGAGAAAGGACCTGAAGGGGCCGATCTTCCTCACGTCCGCTCAGGCCACGTTTTCCGCACCGGGGAAGAGGCTCCGGATCCGCCCGGGAAGCTGCCGCACCACGGCCTGGGCCACGAGGCAGGCCACGATCTTGTCCACAAGGTTGGTCCAGATCACCGTCAGGGCGACGGACTGGAGGAGTTTCTGCCCCACGGCGGTCAGGTAGGCCACGAAGAAGTCCGCCCCCGACCCTGTCACGCCGCCGAACAGGTAGGTCCGGATGGGCGTGGCCACGAGGGTCACGAAAAGGGTGATCACCACGCCGGCGATCACGGCGCCTCCAAGGGTGCGGAACAGCCCCTTCCGGGCCGCGAATCCCGCCACGAGGCCGATGACCATGGCCACGGGAGCGAAGGCCGCCGCCACGGGCCCGGAAATGACGCCCCACAGCAGGTTGGTGACGAGTCCCGTGGCCATTCCGACCCACGGGCCCATGAGAAGGGCCGCCAGAACAGTGCCGATGGAATCGAGGAAGATGGGCAGCTTCAGGGTCGAGGCCGCCTGTCCGAGACCGATGTTCAGCGCGATGCACAAGGCGATAAGTACCAGGGTTCTGTTTTTCATCATTTATTCTCCTTTTTCGTCAGTGTTCGGGGCATGACCTCAAGTTCGTCGTAGGTCGAAAGAGGGCAGTATCCGCGGCGGAATTCCAGGCCGGGAAGATCCCCCAGCACCAGTTCCATGGTCGTGCGGACGATACATCCTTCCAGCACGTGTCCCCCCGTAACGGCGCCCCCGGGGTCCGAAACGGCCATGTGCAGATGTTCACCCGCTGCGTCGAGGGTCCCCACAAGGGAGACGACCTCAAAGCAGCCGTCGGCCTCCGTTCCTTCAGGTTTGCCCGCGAATCGCAGGCAGACCCGCGACAGGCTGCCCACCACTCCTGCGATATACCCCGCCCGAATTCCGCAGTTCCGGACAATGCGCCGCAGCGCACCAAGAAGCTCCTCGCCCGGAACCAGCCGGAAAGCCAAAAAGCGCCCTTGGGATACTCCGATTTTCGTTTCGTTCATCCCTTCCTCCTGTACACCACCGGCGGAAGGAGAGGGTTCCCCAGGCCGGCTCCCTTCCCGAACCACTGGTCTATCGTTCCGTAGACCAGGCGGACAACCTCCTCCTGGACAATGCCCGCGGTACAGAAGAGCCTGCCCCCCCGCACCGCTTCCATCGCCTCCGGGATGGCGTCGATACCGCCCACGGGAGGGATGCATCCTCCCCGTTCTTCCACGGCCTGCAGCGCACCGAGGGCCATGAGATCATTGGCGCAGAAGATAACCCGCATATCCGGCAGAGCCGCAAGAAGACCGTGAACAAAACCATGGGCTTTTTTCCGGCAAAAATCCGCATATCCTGTAAGGATCCTGTCCTGGGGAAAAACCTTCGCAAAGGCGTGGAATGCTCCCCTGCACCGGGCCTCCGAGTGCATCGCATCACGGAATCCTCCCAGTATCAGAGCCCATCCGGCCGGATTTTTCCCAAAGCCTGAGACCAGCTCGTCCGCAACGACCCGCCCCTGCTCACGGAAATCGGCGACCGGAACGGGATGGTATCCGGGTGCCCCGGCAACAGCGGCCGCGTCACACTTCGGCCCCACGTCGAACAGGGGCGTTCCTCCGGCATGGAGGACCACAGGGACAAGGTTTGTTGAGGAGAGGGGATTGATCACGATGGCGTCATATCCCTCTCCCATCATCTCCTCCAGCACCTTCCGCTGCTCCTCGGGGTCGTTCCCGGCACGGGGGGCCCGGAACTCGGGAATAACGTCCCACAGTGGGGCGAGACGCTGATACTGCTCCCTTTTTTCCCGCCAGAACGGATTGTCCGTGTCACAGAGCAGAATGCCGATACGCCGCGTCATCGGAACAAATTACTTCCAGCCCTCAAAATTGCCGATATTCCCGGCAGTCGCCAGCATGATGGGAATGGCCAGGCGCTCGGGAAGGTCGGTCGCCCTGCCGGCCAGCTTGACTGCGAAAACGATGGCCCCCCTCGTCCATGCCGCCTGGGAGAATGTCGTCGAACCCTGGAGTTTCCCCTCTTTGATGGCCGCCCTGGCCTCGGGTATGAAGTCCGTTCCGTAAATCAGCACTCCCTCCCGCTTTCCCGATGTTTCCAGCGCATCGGCGGCGGCCAGCGCCATGACGTCGTTCGCGCAGTAGATGCCGCGAAGGTCCGGAACGACCTTGACGAGGTTCGTCGTGATATCGAAGGCGAGATTCCGGTCCCACTTGCCGGGCTGGACGGAGACGACCTCGACATTTCCTGCCGATGCAAAGACGTCGCCCGCCCCCTTCTTGCGGGCCTCGCTCTGCCCCGCTCCCGGTATCCCCTCGATGATCGCGACTTTTCCGCCTTCCGCGCCCATTTTCTTCACCATATCTTCCGCCGCGAGCCGTCCCTGGTCGAGGAAGGTCGCGCTGATCCACCCGTCGAGCCTGCCGCCCGCGTCCTTCAGCGCCTTGGCATCGATGGCGGGGCCGGAGCAGATGACGGGAATCCCTTTTTCGTTCGCCTTCAGCACCCCCGGAATCAGGTTGAAGGGATCCATGGGCGTCACGATGATGGCGTCATATCCCTTGACGACCATCGTCTCGAGCGTTTCGAGCTGCGATTTGAGGTCGCCCTCGGCCGGAGCGGCCAGGATCTCCACGGAAACGTTCATTTCGGAAGCCCATTCCTCGTAGCGTTTCTTCATCTCCGTCCAGTAGGGATTGGAGAGGGTGATGACCAAAACCCCTATTTTCTTTCCGCCGCCGTCGGAGGGGATCTGCCCCAACTGAGACTCGATCGTCGCGATCGACTCCGCCACCATGGGGTTCATTGCGCCGAAGGCCGAACCCCATACGCTCAAAAGAAACACCAGCGCCAGAAAGACTCCTTCCACAGACCGCTTCATCTTCCCAAACTCCCCTTTCATTTTTTGCTCCCGTTCTTTTTCGAGCGCTCCGAAATAACCATCGCCGCCAGAATGATGAAACCTGTGACAAATTGCTGGTAGTAGGACGAAATCCCCGCCAGGACAAGCCCGTTTTTTACCACCCCCATCAGGATTCCGGCGAAGAGCGTTCCGACAATGCGCGGTGCGCCGCCCCGGATTTTCGTTCCTCCCAAAACCACGGTGGCAATGGCGTTCATCTCCACCATGGTCCCGGCCAGCGGTTCCGCGCTGTTCAGCTTCGAGGTCAGGATCACCGATGCGAGCGCGGCGCACATCCCGCACACAACGTACAGAACCGTCTTATACAGACGGGTGGCGGCTCCGTTCCGGCGCAGGGCTTCCTCGTTGCCTCCCAGCGCAGCGGCGTATATTCCCAATCGGGTGCAGCGGGCCAGGAAGCCCCCAGTTGCGACAACAGCGGTGCAGATCAGGGCAGAGACCGGGAGGCCGCCGACCTTCCCTCTGCCGATCCAGGAAAAATCCGCCGAGAAGCCGTAGATCGGAATTCCCTGGGTGACAATCAGCGCCCCGCCTCCGACGAGACTCATCATGGCGAGAGTGGCCATGAACGGGTTGACCTCCAGTTTCACTACAAGGAGGGCGTTCAGAAGTCCCAGCAGAGCTCCTGTCAGCAGCGCCGCAGCTATGGTGGGGAGAACGCCGAAACCTGCCTTTATCAGGGAAGCCATAACGATCCCGCAGACAGCCACGTTCGCCCCCACGGACAGATCGATTCCCGCCGAGGCGATCACCAGCGTCATCCCGACGGCAACGACAATGTTGATGCTGCTCTGGTCCAGGATGGTCACGATATTTTCCCCTGTAAGGAAGTGCGGCGAGATTCGGGAGAAGAACAGGGAGAGCGCGATGGCCGAGGCTCCTACCCAGAACGGCTGGGGAAGCCTATTCATCGCCTGCCACCTCCGCACTTTCCGCAGTGAGCGGCGGTGCTCCGGACATCATGGCAATCACGTCCTGCAGCGAAATATCACGGGTTTTTCCGCACCAGAGCTTCATTCCGGAACGCAGAACACATATCCTGTCGGCGATCCGGAACACCTGGGGAAGGTTGTGGGAGACGAAGAGGACAGCCATTTTTTTCTCCCTCAATCCACGAATGATACCGAGGACCAGTTCGCTTTCGCGTACACCCATGGCTGCAGTGGGTTCGTCGAGGATGACGATGCCGGCATCCTTCCCGGCAGATGCCTGCATCACCGCACGGGCGATGGCGACCGCCTGGCGCTGCCCTCCGGAAAGGTCGGCTATCCGCGCCCTGGTCGAAGGAAGGTCTATTCCCAGTTCTTTGAGTCTGCGGGCAGCCTCCGAATGCATGCGGCCGCGGTCCACAAGAAACCCCGCCTTCAGCGGTTCGGCACCGAGGAAGAGGTTCGTCGCCACATCAAGGTCTTCCACCAGGGCAAGGTCCTGGTAGACCGCCGAAACGCCCTCCTCCATGGATTTCCGGGGAGAGAGGGAGAGAAACTCCTTGCCCCGCAGGCTTATAATGCCTCCGTCGGGGGTGATCGTCCCCGTGACGCATTTGATCAGCGTCGATTTTCCGGCGCCGTTGTCTCCAACGATGGCCAGTATTTCTCCCGAAGAAAGAGAAAGGGAAATACCTTTCAGAACCTCTACCCTGCCAAAGTTCTTTGAGAGTGCCTGTATTTCGAGGACCTGTTCCATTGGGTCATGTAAAGTCAAAGCCGACATCAATCCTCCATGCCGTCCAGCCTGAATCCTGGAACGGTCTGCCTTACAATTGCGAATGAAAATTATAACAAGAAAAGATGAAATGGAAAAGGAGGCCGGCATCGTTCCTTCCTCTTCCACAACCGCCCCTTGCGTTTTCTTTTTCTCGGGTGAAATCACCGGACTGTTCTGTGGTATCTTTTCCCTGACATGTCCGGATCTTTTATCCATCCCCTTCGGAAGGGGAGAGGGATACGCCTGTTTCGGATATCGTGGAGCGGCAGGGTGATTGGGACTCAAAGGGGGAGGTGACGGAATGAACCGTCTTTTCCGGGCAATGAAGATTCTGCTTCTTTCCGCGGTGGTTTTCCCGGGAGTGCCTCTGTATTCCGATCTGTTGTCCGCAGATGAACCGGTGGTTCTCACCCGGGACCTGAAGAAGGGACTCGTGATCCTGGTGAAGTTCCCCGGCCTCGATCCGGGGATCACAAGGGAAGAGATCGCGAGGCGGTTCCGGAGGCTCGACCGCTACGTGAAGGAGATGTCCTACGGAAAAGCCGCTGTGGAGACGGACCTCACGGAATGGTACGGGATGCCCCTGCCCGTGGGGAAATATGCCATTTCCCCCTCGAACCTGAAGGTGGACAAGTCGAGGGTGAGCAGGCTCATCCAGGATGCCATAGACGCCGCCGGCAGGGATCATGATTTTTCCCGCTACACTTTCGTCGTCCTGTTCCTGGGGGCCAGATTCCGGGAGTACGGCATGATCGGCCTCTGCGGATATCCGGGAATGCTCGGGTGGAGCCGGTCCGCCATGCTGAAGACGAACGGCGGCCAGGCTGTCCCCGGCGGCGTGGCCATCTTCACCTCCCAGGCCCACCTCGGAACCCTTTTCCACGACTGCGCCCACGTCTGGGGCGGCGTTCGGGACGGGAAGCGGGTTCTTCCCTGCCTGTACGACCACGACCTCCAGGAGAAATACCCCACCCGGGACAGGGGGTGGGAGAAGGCCCTCATCAACATGGGGTACTGGGATCCCATGTCGTGCCACATGATCTCCTTCGATGCGCCCCCTCCGGGAATTTCGTCCTGGACGAGAATCAGGCTCGGATGGCTTGCCCCGGAGAAGATCGCCGTGGTGAACCCCGACGACAGCCGTGAGATCGTGCTGGACCCCCTGGGTGAGACATCCTCCGGGGTGCTCGCCCTGAAGATCCCCCTGACGGAACACACCTATTACCTCGTGGAGAACAGGCGGAAAACCGGCACCTTCGACAGCGTCCTCCCCGGAGAAGGGATCCTGGTGATGTACTGCGACGACAGGATAGCCGAGTGCAGGAACGGAAAGGCCCCGGTGAAGCTCAGGAACGCCGATCCCCGGATGCCGGGTCTCAGGGGGGCCGCCTTCCGGCTGCCGGACCGGCCCACATTCACCGACAGGGAGAACGGAATAGAGATTACCCTGGTGGAGGAAACCGGCCGTTACTGCAAGGTGAGAGTCGGCAGAATCAGGTAAACCGGCGGCGGATTCACCCCGAAACACGACGCGGATTTCTCCCCTGCCCCGGTTCGTTTTTTCCTTCCTCACCGCAGCCCTGTTCCCTGTTTTCTGAAATCACAGGGTTGCAAATCGGTCAGGGAGGTTTATAGTAATGAGAATAAATATCAACAAGCCGATCGTCTGATCGGTATTCCGACCCAAGGAGGCCTTCTCATGAGCAACGAGATCGTCCGGATAGGGATTTTCATCTGTAACCGGTACCACACCTGCGCCGGAGGCAAGTGCCTCAGATCACTGCGGAACAGGGAAGGGGCCTTCAGCCTCTACAAGGGAAGAGAAGTGGAGCTCGTGGGCTACACTACCTGCGACGGCTGCCCGGGGGGAAACATCGAGTACGCCCCGGCGGAGATGAAGAAAAACGGGGCCACGGTGATCCATTTTGCTACCGGAATGCTGGTGGGATATCCTCCCTGCCCGAGGATCGACTATTTCCGCCGGTACATCGATTCCGCCTTCGGTCTTCCCGTGGTGGTGGGAACCCATCCTATCCCCGAGAAATACTGGACCATCCACAGCGCCTTGAAGACATGGGATTCCCCCATGTGGCAGGAGCTCATATCCCACGTCTCCTGCGACCCGGAAACCAGGCTGGCCTACAACTGAGGGAATGAAAAAAGCCGGAGAGCGGTTGAACCGCTCTCCGGCTTTTTTCGTGTTCAGATGGAGCCTACTTTTTTCCCTTCGATGCCGTTGCCGAGCCCCGAACTGCAGGTACCAGTCCCTTATTCTCCGTTCCGTTGTCGAACCGGAAGTATCCTACCAGCTTGCGCAGCTCCATCGACAGGCCTGCCAGTTCTTCGGATCCCTGGGCCACCCTTTCCGCCGACGTGGCAACCTCCGCCATCTGGCCCCGCACCATGTCCGACGATGCAGCGGACGCGCTTACTCTGGATGCGATATTCTGCACAGCCCCCGCGATCTCCTCGCTTGATGCCGCCTGCTCTTCCGAAACCGCCGCAAGGTCCTGGGTCGCCGACGAAATTTTCGACAGCGCCTCCATCATTTTCCCAATGGTCTCCCGGGTACCTTCCGCAAGTCCCGCTGAGGCGTGGGAATTCTTCGCACTCTTCTCCGCAGCGGAGACCACCTGGTCCAGATCCTTCGTAATCATCCCCGCAAGGTCAGCGATATTCTTTGCCGCCTCGTTGCTTTCCTCGGCGAGCTTCCGCACTTCTTCCGCCACCACGGCGAAGCCCCGTCCGGCCTCTCCGGCCCGGGCGGCCTCAATGGCGGCGTTGAGGGCCAGCAGGTTGGTCTGGTCGGCGATGCCGCCGATCTGGGAGACGAAGCTCTGGATCTCCCGGGCACGGTCGCCGAGGCTCTTCACTTCCTTCGCCGCCTGCTCCGATTCGGACGCCACTCCCGCCACGCTGGACACCACCTGGTTGACGGCCTTCATGCCCTCTTCCCCTGCCATGCGGGCATGCTCCACTTCGGTGGCCATCTCGGTGCTCTTCTGGGCGGAGGACTGGGCGCCGCCGGCCACTTCCTCCACGGAGGCGTTGATTTCCTGCGAGGCGGCGGCGAGGTTTTCCATCTGGGAGGAGACGTCGTCGATGCCGGCCCGGGATTCTTCCACACCGGCGTTGGATTCCTCGGCGAGGGCCGAGAATTCCTCGGAATTGCTCCCGAGGCGCTCCGCTGCCGCGGCGATGGCCTTCATGGAGTTCCGGAGCTTTTTGCCCATCTCTTCGAGAGAGGCTCCCATGCGGCCGATTTCGTCCTTCGTTTTCGCCTCGAAATGCACCGTAAGGTCGCCGCCGGCGAACTTTTCTACCCCTGCCCTGAGACGGTTGAGGGGCCCCGCGATGCGGGAGGCGATGAACAGCCCCAGGAGCACGGCAAGGATAATGGCGCCGAGGGAGATGCCCAGGATAATGCGAATGGTGGTCCGGGAATCCATATTGTTCTTTTGATACGTCTTCAGAGCCAGTTCCCTGTTGAATTCCCCCAGGGCCCGCATCTCCGCCTGGTACTTGTCAAAGAGGGGAAGAGCCTGGGTTTTGAAGAGCTGGTAGGCCTCGGCGTTTTTGTTTTCCCTGGCCAGTTCCTGCGTTTTTGCGACAAATGGGCGGTACTGCATCAGGAACTCCTTTGCCTTCGGAAGGTGTTCTTTTTCAAAGTCCGTGAGGTTGGTTTTTTCATAGGCTGCGATGTTGCTGTCCACCGTGTCCCTGCGCCGCTGGATATCTGCCAGAAGTTCCTGGTTCTCCTTTTCGTCGGTGGTGAGCATCAGGGAGTAGAGGTTCGCCTCAATGGCTCTGCCCTGGACGAGACTGTCAAAGATCAGTTCGACAGGGACGAGGGAATTCGCATACATGCCGTCCATAGCTTCATCGGCTTTTGTGGCCGAATCATACCCCAGGAAGCCCACACCCGACAGCAGAACTGCCATGATCAAAACCAGGGCAAGTATTTTTCCCTTGGTGCTCATGTTCATAAAGAAATTCATTCCCCATCCTCCTAAGGTAGATAAATATATCAGTTTATTTTAGTGGCAAAAATAAATATACATTGGTAAATAAATTAATTGACATTAAATGAGAAAAATATATTATATATAAACCTTTTTTACTTAAAGCATTCTACCACTAATTCGAAAGAAAGGAATAAGGTGGTTTTTTCTTTTTGAGAAAATAGAAAAAACAGGGAAAAAACCGTGGGCCTTTCCCCTGCCCGTCTGTGTTTCTTCCGTTCCCTTGTCCCCGAGGATCGCCTTCAGGTCCTGCTCCATCGTGGTGACGGGCAGGAATAAAAACGCCGGAGAGCGGTTGATCCGCTCTCCGGCGTTTTTTAGTGATGCAGCAGTTCCTGTGCGGCCTTCCGGCAAGCCGCGGACGCCCGGCTTTCTCCGGAATGGGCCCAGGCTGAAGCATGTACCCCGGTCTATTTGCCCGCCATCATTGCGGCGACATCTTCCTCCACGGTGCTGATGGGCTTGATGTCGAAGTTCTTCACCAGCACATCGGCCACATTGGGGGAAAGGAACCCGGGAAGGGTCGGCCCGAGGCGGATTCCCTTGACTCCGAGGGAGAGCAGGGCAAGAAGGACCGCCACGGCTTTCTGCTCATACCAGGCGATGTCGTAGGAGATGGGAAGCTTGTTGACATCGTCGAGGCCGAAGGCCTCCTTGAGCTTGAGGGCGATCACGGCAAGGGAATAGGAGTCGTTGCACTGCCCGGCGTCAAGCACCCGGGGAATGCCGCCGATATCGCCGAGGTCCAGCTTGTTGTACCGGTACTTGGCACAGCCGGCGGTAAGGATCACGGTGTCCTTCGGCAGGTTTTTGGCGACGTCGGTGTAGTAGTCGCGGGACTTGAAGCGGCCGTCGCATCCCGCCATGACGACGAAACGCTTGATCGCGCCGGACTTCACCGCCGCAACAACCTTGTCGGCAAGGGCCATGACCTGGTTGTGGGCGAAACCGCCGACGAGCTTGCCAGTCTCGATCTCCCTGGGAGCGGCGCACTTCTTCGCCATCTCGATCATGGCGGAGAAGTCCTTCATGCCGCCCTTCGGCCTGTCGGGAATATGCTTCGCGCCTGGGTAGCTGACGACGCCGGTGGTGAACAGCCTGTCGAGATAGGTGTTTTCCTTCTTCACGGGGACCAGGCAGTTGGTGGTGAGGAAAATGGGCCCGTTGAAGGACTCGAACTCCTCGTTCTGGTGCCACCAGGAGCCGCCGTAGTTCCCCACGAAATGGCCGTACTTCTTGAAGGCAGGGTAGTAGTTCGCGGGCAGCATTTCGCCGTGGGTGTACACATCCACGCCGGTGCCCTCGGTCTGCTTGAGGAGCTCTTCCATATCCTTCAGGTCGTGGCCGGAGATCAGGATGCCGGGATTGTTCCGAACGCCGAGATTCACTTCGGTGATTTCGGGGTTGCCGTAGGTCGTGGTGTTGGCCTCGTCAAGGAGCGCCATGGTGGTAACGGCATTGGCTCCCGTCTTCATGACCATGCCGACCATGTCGTCGACGGAGAGGTCTTTCGTGGTCGAGGCAAGGGCTTCCATGATGGACGAGTAAATCTCGTCCTTCTCGAAGCCGAGGACCTCGGCGTGCTCCGCGTAGGCGGCGACACCTTTGCTGCCGATGATGACGAGCTCTCTCAGGGAGCGGACGTCCTCGTTCTGCGCTGCGGTGATGCGGACTTCGTCGGACATGGCCTTTGCCATGATCTGTTCCTTGCTGTCCGCCGTCCACGTCGCACAGTCGGGGAGCGCACCGGATGTTCCTGCTTTCTGCGCAATCGCGTCCTTGACCTTCAGGCCCGTGCGGATCCACTCGATGATGGAATCGTCATCCCAGGCAGCGTTGGTGATGGTGACAAAGAGCGCCTTGCAGATGAAGCGTCCTGCTTCCCTGTCCACCGTCCCCTGCTTCGCCAGCTTTTCACCGTACACCGAGATGCCTTTGCAGACATAAATAAGAAGATCCTGAAGATTGGCGGTTCCCTCCGGTTTTCCGCAGACGCCCTTTACCGTGCATCCCTGGTTCCTCGCTGTTTCCTGGCACTGAAAACAATACATTGCTTTCCCTCCTTCATGATTTTGAAGCTGACGGAAATGAACGGGCCTTCCGCTCACTTCCCCTATCCTGAAACTGCTTCTCCTGCTATTTTCGGGAGAACCTTATGGTCTCCTTGTCCGTAATCTCTCCGCCAACGCCGATGGTGACTATTTTGAGCGAGACGTTATGTTCGGCCGCACCGCAGGCAGCCTCAAGAATCCTGGTCATGCCGCCGCAGCAGGGGACTTCCATGCGGACCACGGTGACGGAGGTGATTTCGTTGTAGGCAATCAGCCTGGTGAGCTTCTCCACGTAGGCCTGGGCGTCGTCGAGCTTGGGGCAGCCCACGAGGCAGACCTTGTTCTGGCCGGCGAGGAATGTGCGGTGGAAATCGGCGAAGGCAAAGGGGGTACAGTCTGCGGCGATCACCAGTTCCGCCTTCCGGAGATAGGGGGCGGTCTCGGGGACCAGCCGGATCTGGACAGGCCAGTTGGCGAGAGAGGATTTCATTGCCGCCGGAGCTGCCGACGGTACCGGCACCGCACAGGGCTCAGGTTCTTTCCTGAGATCCCGGGCCATGGATCCGGGGCAGCCGCAGGGAAGCGGCCCGGCCGCGGCCTTCGCCGCCATGTGCTTCTTCACCGCTTCCTCGTCGTAGGGGTCAGCCTCTCTTTCCTCGAAGGTGATGGCTCCCCGGGGGCATTCGCCGATGCAGTCGCCGAGACCGTCGCAGTAGGTCTCGCTGACAAGCTTCGCCTTTCCGCCGATGATCTGTATGGCTCCCTCGTGGCAGGCGTCGGCACAGATGCCGCAGCCGTCGCACTTGTCCTCGTCGATGGTGATGATTTTCCGCAGTACCTTGGTCATAGGGTTTCTCCTCTCTGTAAATCCGCAAGGGTGGTATTTTTCAGATACTCAACAAACTCGTCCGTCATCTTTTCCAGAAGGGAGCCGAAAATGCAGCTGCCGAAGGGGCATCTTTCGCTGTGGAGCAGGCAGTAGTCATCCCGTGGAACGCCTTCGATAACGGTGTAGATGTCAAAAAGGGCAATCTCCGCGGGGTCCCGGGCAAGCTGAAACCCGCCTCCGGGTCCCCGGACGGAAGTCACCAGCCCGTCCTTTGCCAATTTCTGGAAAACCTTGGCCAGGTGGGCCTCGGAGACATTCACCGCTTCCGCCATTTCCTTCGCGCTCATCCGACTTCCGGAAACGAGAAGACCCATTCCGTGAAAGGCCAGGGATACCGCTTCCGACACAGCAACCACTCCGCTCATAATTAAGGCCCCTTTCTCAATTCAGGAATTATGGTACTGTAATTCCGAAATATGTCAAGGGGGCGGAACCAAAAAAGAATAAAAAAGGAGAGCGGGCTGAAAGCCGCTCTCCTGCAACGCTCACTCTCTTTTGTAGTCCTGCCGGATGGGGTGGAACACGTCGATCACGAAGCTGTCCATCACGGCGTGAACCGAGTGGGGCTCACCCGGCGCCAGGACGAGAACGCACCCTTCGTCCAGTACCGTCTTCTCTCCTCTGACCAGGACCTCCACCCTTCCCGAAACCACGTTCACCACCTGCTCGTGGGTGTGGTCGTGGAGGGGAAAATCCGCTCCCGCATCCATGTTCCAGTAGGCTACCGTCATGTTCTCGGAGTGGACGAACCTGGCCCGAAGGCCGGGAAGAATCTGATCCTTTTCCAGCCGGTTCATGTCGACGAGTTTCATGACCATCCCCCCTTCATACTGAATTTTCGGAATTTATTATAGCATAGAGGGGAAAGAAGAGAAAAGAACTACCGTCTCCAGGTTTCCGGGACAAAGAGCACCACCACGGTGTAGAGCTCAAGCCTTCCCATGAGCATGAGAAGAGAGAGCACCCACTTTCCGGTCTGGGGAATGTCGGCATAGTTTCTCATGGGACCCACGCCGCCGAGACCGGGGCCGATGTTGCCCAGGGTGGCGGCGACGCTGGACAGGGAGGTGAGGATATCAAGACCGAGGGCGGCCATGAACAGAGTCCCGGCGGTGAAGAGAGCCATGTAGAGGATGAAGAAGGAGGTCACCGAGGCGATGATGTCCTTTCCGGCCACTTTGCCCCCTACCTTCACCTGCACTATCGCCCTGGGGTGGAGGATGGAGGAGAGTTCGGCCTTTACATGCCGCGCAAGGACCATCAGCCGGAGGTTTTTTATCCCTCCGCCGGTGGAACCGGCACATGCCCCGACGAACATCAGGAGGAGAAGGAGAAACTGGGTGTAGGAAGGCCAGAGTTCATAGTCCGCCGTCACATACCCCGTGGTGGTGATGATGCTGACCACCTGGAAGGCGCCGAACCGGAGGGCGTCGGCCACGGTGTCGTAGGTTCCGTGGAGCAGGAGCACTCCCGCCACCGTCACGGTGCAGAAAAGGACGACCCCCGTGTAGAACCGGAATTCCTCGTCCCTGTGGAAAGCGGAGAACCGCCCCATGATAAACCGGTAGTGGAGGGCGAAATTAGCCCCGGCGAGAAACATGAAGAGGGTGATCACCCAGTCAAAGTAGGCGGAATTGTATTGTCCGACGCTCTTGTTCAGCGGGGAGAAGCCTCCCGTGGCCATGGTGCCGAAGGTATGGGTGAGGGCTTCAAAGAGGTTCATGCCTCCGAACATGAGAAGCAGGGTTTCCGCCCCCGACAGAAGCACGTAGACCCCCCAGAGATAGAGGGCCGTCTGCTGTATCCGGGGAGTCATCTTCTCGGGGATGGGACCGGGGACTTCCGCCTTGTAGAGCTGCATGCCGCCCACGCCGATGAAGGGGAGGATCGCCAGGCTGAGGACGATGATGCCCATGCCGCCAAGCCAGTGGGTGAGATCCCGCCAGAAAAGGATGCCCCTGGGGTTCGCCTCGATGTCGGAGATGACGGAGGCTCCCGTGGTGGTGAATCCAGACATGGCCTCGAAGAAGGCGTCGGCAAAGGTGGGAACCGCCCCGTGGAGATAGTAGGGAAGGGCACCCACAACGGAGGCGATGATCCACGAAAGGGAGACCACCACGAAGCCGTCCTTGACGCCCAGATCCTCATAGTCGGCCTTCCTGCCGACGAGGTAGAGCCCTCCCGACAGGACGCCCCCCATCATTATGGAAAAGAGAAAGGGCTTCACGTCGCCGCTGCCGTCGTACAGCGACCACGCCAGGGGCCAGATCATGGAGAGGGAGACTATGCCGGACAGCAGCGAGAGGACCTTCGCGACGAGACGGAAATGCACGGCTAGTTCACTCCGAGATACTCGACGGCTTCGGGCATGAGGTCGGAGGTGGCGAATACGATGACCTTGTCCCCCGCCTGGAGCACTGTGGCTCCAACAGGGACGAAGACTTCTCCCCGCCGGACGATCAGGGCCACCAGGATCCCTTTCGGCAGGCCCAGGCTCATGATGGTTCGCCCCACTGCGGGACTCCGTTCCGGAATGGCCACCTCGAGCATCTCCGCATCGATCTTCTCGATGATGGAAAGCACGCCGGAGCCGGTGGGGTAGCGGGCGTAGCGAAGTATCACCGACGCAAGGGCACTGTTGGGGTTCACGATGGAATCAACGGACATGTAGTTGTCCAGCTTCATGTAGATCTTTCGCCGCACAACGGCGATGGTTTTCCTGGCCCCGAGGGCCTTGCCGATCACCGAGAAGAGGAGGTTCGTCTCGTCGCTCTCGGTGGCGCAGACCAGGCCGTCGGCCTCCTCGATGCCCTCCTGCCGCAGCAGGTTTTCATCGGCCCCGTCGCCGCACAGGACCAGGGTCCGCTTCAGCTCCGCGGCGATGCGCTCGCATTTTTCCCGGTTGTGGTCTATGAGGCGGATGTCGAGGTTCCGGAACTGGTTCTCCAGCTTCCAGGCCACCTGGAAACCGAGCTTTCCGCCGCCGATGATGATGACCCTCTTCAGGGGGCGGCTCTTCTTCATCTGGTAGATCTCTTCCATTTTCCAGGCCTGTTCCCTGGAGGTGACGATATAGCAGAGGTCCCCGGCCTCGATTCTCATGTCCCCGTAGGGAATGTAACCGGTGCCGTTCCGCTCGATATAGACGATGATGGCGATAAAATGGGGATAGAGGGTACGGAGCTCCTTCAGGGCCACTCCCACAAGGGAAGAATTCTGGGCCACCCGGAAGGCGTAGATGCCGGACCGGCCGTCGAGAAGCTCCGCCGTGTGGACCGCCGAGTTGACGAACAGCAGCTCCAGGATTTCCCGTGCCACCGACCGCTCGGGAGAATTCATCACGTCGATTCCCAGGTCCTTCGCCCACGTGGGGCTGTCGGTGAACTCGAGACCCCGGGCCCGGGAGATGACCCGTTTTACCCCGGCACGCTTGGCGATCCAGCAGGCGAGGATATTTACCTCGTCATGATCGGTGCAGGCCACGAGGATGTCCACGTCGCACCCTGGAACGATGCCGGCTTCCTCGAGCACCTGGGGCCGGGCACCGCTTCCCCTGACGGTGATCACGTCCAGCTCGCTGTCAACCCGGGCTGCCCGCTCCTCGTTCTCCTCAACGACGGTGACGTCGTGCCCTTCTTCCGAAAGGGTCTCCGCCACGCTGTAGCCTACTTCTCCTCCGCCAACGACGACAATCTTCACTCTTTCATTCCCTCCGCCAGCCCCTTCGTTCCGGGCCCATTGATAGCGCCGATACCATACCCTATCCGGAGAAAAAACACCATCCCCATACCGGTATACATTGACGGGATACGCTCCGTCAGCCTTCCCCTTCTCCTCCGCGGGACGTGAGCCTTTCCACCGCGGCAAGAAGAGCGTCCCGTGACACAGGCTTCGTTATGCAGTCATCCATCCCTGCCGCGAGGCAAAGATCCCTGTCCTCGCCCAGGGCATAGGCGGTCAGGGCGGCCACGGGAAGGCGTTCTTCCCCTTGCTGTTCCCCTTCCCGGATGCGCTTCACCGCTTCCAGCCCGTCCATGCCCGGCATCTGGACATCCATGAGGACAAGGTCGAAAGGGCCTTTCCCGAGCAGGATGTCCAGGGCCTCCTGCCCGGAGGATGCCCGCACCACGGCGTGCCCGGCGGAGGTGAGCACTCTTTCCGCGAAGACGGCGTTCACCGGGTTGTCCTCGGCGAGCAGTATTCTCCGTGCCCGTCCCGCCGGCCGGAAAGGAGGGTCCTTTTCTCCCCCCTGCTTTTCGGCAAACTGGCCCTCGGAAAGCTCGAGAAGCACGGTGAATTTGAAGGTGCTTCCCTGCCCTTCCCGGCTTTCAACCCAGATGCGTCCGTTCATGGCTGTCACAAGCTCCCTGGAAATGGCGAGCCCGAGCCCGGTTCCCTCGAACTGCTTCGACCTGGACTGGTCAAGCTGGGAAAAATAGCCGAAAAGCTTTTCTTTCTGGTCCTCCCGGATCCCTACGCCCGTATCCGTGACTGAAAAGCGGATCAGTCCGGGACGTTTTGGGTCTTCAGAGCGCACGTCCACGGAGATGCCGCCCCGGGAAGTGAATTTCAGGGCGTTGCTGCAGAGGTTCAGAAGCACCTGGCTCAACCGGATGGCATCGCCGAGAAACCTGTCGCCCAGCTCAGGATCCACGTCCATGGTGAAAAACAAATCCTTCTGCCGGGCCGAGAGAGCCAGGGGCCTGAGAACCTGGTCCAGGGTTTTCCGGAGCGAAAAGGGCTCTCTCGCGAGGCTCAGTTTTCCCGCCTCGATCCGGGAGAGGTCCAGGATGTCGTTCAGCAGGGTCATGAGTTTCTTCCCGGAGGCATCCACCATCTCAAGAAGTTCCCTCTGCTCCTGGGAGAGGGCCGTTTCCAGCACCAGGGAGGTCATGCCGAGAATGGCGTTCATGGGTGTCCGGATCTCGTGGCTCATGTTCGCCAGGAAGGCGCTCTTCGCCCGGTTGGCCTCCTCGGCTCCGGCCAGGGCGTCCCTGAGCCTTTCCTCCATGGCCGTCCGCTCCGACAGGTCGGTGAAGAAGGAGAAGGCTCCCATGGCCTTTCCGGAGCCGTCCCGGAGGGTCGTGGCGCTCACCTGGACCGGAAGGGGAGAGCCGTCCTTCCGCCTGAGCCGGATAGGGTAATTCCTGTGATCAGTCGTGAGGATTTTTCCCCGGGCCTCCTCCCACAGGGGAAGGTCGTCGGGATAGACAATGGTGCCGGGACTTTTCCCGAGAATGTCCTCCGGTGCAAGGCCAAGCATGGCGCAGAAAGCGTCGTTCACCGATTCCGTCACGGAGAGGTCGTGGAGCAGAAAACCCTGGGAGGTGGTGCTGATCACCGCCCTGTACCTCGCCTCGGTCTTCGAGAGGCGGGAAGCCAGGTCCCTCACGGAGGTGATGTCATAGCTCACGCCGTTCACCCGGAGAGCCCCGCCGTCGTGACCGAGAACAAGGGAGGCCCTGGAGAAAAGCCACCGGAACGTTCCGTCGGCCCGGCATACCCTGTATTCTCCCGATGCCCTTCCATCCTTCAGGACGGAATCGAGGAAGGCTTTCACCTCAGCCCGGTCCTCACCGCAGAGAAAATCTTCAGGCGGTATGCCGTCCCCCGGAAAACCTTCAGGTGAGAAGCCGAGGATTTCCTCGCAGGCTCCTGAAACCTGCACGAGACGGGAGGACCGGAGGTCCCAGGACCACATGATCAGGGGCAGGATGGCCAGCAGATCCTCGAGGTGCCGCCGGTTCTGTTCCCTGTCGGTCACGTTCCGGGCGCACAGCAGGCCGGCCGCATGTTTTCCCTCCCCGTCCAGGATGGGAATTGTCTCCACTTCGTAATGAAAGATGCCGCCGCTGTTGGAGGAGACCGCCAGATTCTCCCGTTTCCTTCCCTCTCCCGGAGAGAAGGAGAGCATGGAGGAGAGCATCCGGGCAACGGGAGGAGAGACAAGGTCGAGAAAGAAGGCCCCCTCCTCGGGGCGGGTTCCGAAAAGCCCCGCCAGGTCCTCTTCCGCTTCCCGGTTGAAGGCGACGACACGGAGATCCCCGTCGAGAAGGACGAAGCTCTGGAGGGAGTTGTTCAGCATGGCGAGCAGGTTGGACTGGGTCGTCCTGAGGGCTTCCTCGGTGCGGAGCAGGTCCGTGAGGGGCAGCGCCAGGGCCCGGGCGGCGACGGTTTTTCCCGAGGGAGCCCGAAGGGGGGTGTAGACGACCTGGAACCATTCGTCCGACGTCCTGGGCTTCTTCCTGGCCACGTACCGTTCGGACCGCCCCTCCGTCACTTCCCGGACGCCGCATTCAGCGCAGGGTTCCTCTTCATGGAAAAAGGCCCCGTAACAGGACATGCCCTCCATGCACCCGAAAGCCTGCCGGAAAAAGGAGTTCGACCAGATGACCTCCAGTTCGGGAGAGATGATCGCCGCACCCACGTGGGCGCCCGAGAGAAAGCCGTCAAGGCTTCCCTCGTCGAAAACAGCCATTCCTTCCCTTGTTTCGAGGCGCCGAAGCGCCTCAAGCCGCTCTTCCATGGCCGGACCTCCCCTGGTATCCTCTTCATGTTCAGTTTATTCTACCCTACGCCTCCGGGAAGGAAAAAGATCCCGTTCCGGAAAAAAAGCGCCTTCCCTTAAGGGAAGGCGCTTTCCGTCCTGTTTTGCCCGTTGATACGGATGTCAGCCTCAGGGCTTGATGAGTTCGGGGTCGTTCACAACGCCGAAGTGCCGGAACAGGCCATCCTTCACCACCTGCACCTGGACGGGCTTGACAACTTCGCCGATCTCGTCGAAGCCGCCGATGATGCCGGTGAGGCCGTTATAGTCCTTCACGGCGGCGATGGCGTCCCGGACCTTGCCGCCTTCGGTGCTTCCGGCGGTCTTCATGCCGTCCATGATGATCATGAAGGCATCGTAGGCGGAGGCGCCCACCATGTCGGGCTCGAACTTGTGCCGGCCCCGGAACTCCTTCAGGAAGCCCTGCACCACGGGGCGGGGATCGTCCCGGTCGAAGTTGGTGACGATGTGGAACCCTTCAGCTGCGTCGCCGGCGATCTCCATGAGCTTCGGGGAGTCGGCGCCCTCCTCGCCGAGGATCTTGGACTGGATGCCCAGTTCTCTGGCCTGGCGAAGGAGCGGCCCGGTCTGGAAGTAATAGCCGCTGGCGAAGATCACGTCGGGGTTGAGTTCCTTGATCTTCGAGAGATAGGGCTTGTAATCCTTCTCGGAGAAGGGGTAGGCCTGTTCGCTGACGATCTTGAGGTCGGGGGCGTACTTGGAGGCGTACTCCTTGAACCCGATCACGAGGGTCCGGCCGAAGTCATTGTCGCTGGTCAGGAGGGCCACCGTCTTGCCGCCCAGGAGCTTGTGGGCTGTGTATCCCGCCGCCTTGCCCTCAACCATGCCCAGGAAGCCGTTCCGGAAGCAGAAGTCTCCCGCCCTGGTCACGTCGGGGTGAATGGCGTAGGCCGCCACGAGGGGAATGCTCTCCTCCTGGAAGATGGGAGCCACGGCCCGGGTGGGAAGGCTGTAGGAGCCCGCCACGAAGGCCGCTATTTTATCCTGTTCGATGAGCTTGTGGGCGAGGGCCACCGCTTCCTTGGCATCTGCCCTGTCGTCGTAGTAGACCAGCTCCACTTTCTTGCCCAGGACGCCTCCGGCGGCGTTCACCTGGTCGAGGGCGATCTGGACCGAGTAGAGGGCGCTCGTGCCGTCGGCCGCAGCCGGTCCCGTCAGGGGAACGAGAAGGCCGATCTTCACCGTGTCCGCGGCCAGGCCGGCGGACGAGACGAGAAGCACCGCGCACAGAGCCAGTACTGCCGTTTTCAGAATACGCATTATCCCACCTCCAGAAATTTGAGTGTGCCGTTCTATTCTCCCAGGAACAGGCGATCCTGTCCCGTACAGCCGTTTTTTCCTACAGCCCCAGGTAGGCCTCACGAACCCTGGGATTCTCAAGCAGCTCTCCCGAGGGACCCTCGAGAACGATCCTGCCCGTCTCCAGCACGTAGGACCTGGAGGAAATGCCCAGGGAAGCCAGGGCGTTCTGCTCCACCAGCAGGATGGTCAGGCCGTGGTCCCGGTTGAGCATGGAGAGCACTTCGAAGACCTTGTCCACCAGCATGGGCATGAGCCCCATGGAGACCTCGTCCACCAGCAGCAGCTTCGGGTCGGCGATGAGCGCCCTCGAGATGGCCAGCATCTGCTGCTCCCCTCCGGAAAGGGTGGAGGCGAGCTGGGATTTCCGCTCCTCCAGCACCGGGAAGAGGGAGTAGAGCCATTCGAGCTTGCCGGCGAGGCCGACGGAATTCCGTATGCCGTAGCAGCCGGTGAGCAGGTTCTCGTACACCGAAAGCCTCGGGAAGACCCTGGCCCGTTCGGGCACAATCCGGATGCCGCACCTGGCCCGCTCGTGGACCGGCAGAGAGGTGACGTCCTTCCCCTGGAAGGTCACCGAGCCGCCCCTGGCGGGAACGATCCCCATGAGGCAGTTCAGAAGGGAGCTTTTCCCCGCGCCGTTGGCGCCGATGACGGAGACGAGCTCCCCCTCCGCCACGGACAGGGAGACCCCCTCGAGGGCGTGGATGTCCCCGTAGGAGACCTGGAGATCCCGCAGTTCAAGAAGCATGGGCGGACGCCCCCTTCCCGAGGTAGGCTTCCACGACCCGGGGGTCCGACCGGATCTCCTCCGGCTTTCCCTCGGCGAGCAGCCTGCCGTGGTCGAGGACCACAAGGCGGTCTGAGAGCCCCATGGCCACTTTCATGTTGTGTTCGATGAGGAGGACCGATATCCCCCTGGCCCGAACCCCCAGCACCAGCTTCGACAGCAGGGCCGCCTCTTCGTGGCGGAGGCCGGAGAAGGTTTCGTCCAGCAGCAGGAGTTTCGGCTTCAGGGCCAGGGCCCGGGCAAGCTCGAGACGCCTCTGGTTCCCCAGGGGAAGCTGTCCGGAGGGCGACGCGGCCAGGTGGCCGATGCCCACTTCCTCCAGGATCTCCAGGGCCTCTTTTCTTGAGGCCTTCGTGTCCCACGGACCAAGGGAGGAGAGGACACCCCCGTACCGCTTCAGCCCCAGGGCCACCTGGACGTTGTTCAGCACGGACAGGGTGGAGAAGGGCTTCACCACCTGGAAGGTCCGCCCCACCCCCAGGGCCGCCATGCGGTAGGGAGGGAACCCCGCCGTGGAGACCCCCTCGAGCACGATGTCACCCTTCGTGGGGGCATAGACGCCGGAGATGAGGTTGAAGCAGGTGGTCTTTCCCGCGCCGTTGGGGCCGATGAGCCCGAGAATCTCCCCCCTGGTGAGGGAGAAGGAGACGTCGTCCACGGCCTTCAGGCCGCCGAAATGGCGCGAAACCCCTTCGAGGCGGAGCAGAAGATCATTCATGGGCCGAATCCCTCCCCGGTCGTCGGAACAGCCGCCGCAGAAGGCTCCCCTCGCCGAGAAGCCCCGCGGGCTGGAACCGTATCATGAGCAGCAGGATGGCGGCGTTGAGCAGCATGCGGTAGTCGATCAGGGGGCGAAAGACCTCTGGCAGGACGCCGAGGATCAGGGCGCCGAGGACGGGTCCCCAGAGGGTGCCTATCCCCCCAAGGACCACCATGGACATCATGGAGACCGAGAGGGTGAAGCCGAAGTCGGTGGCGCTGATGAACCGCATGAGGTGGGCGTAGAGGGCTCCGCCGAGTCCCGCCATGGCCGTCCCGAGAACGAAGGCCAGCAGTTTGAAGCGGATGGGGGAGACCCCCATGCTGGAGGCCGCCGTCTCCTCCTCCCGGAGGGCGAAGCAGGCAAGCCCCCCCCAGCTCCTGGTGAACCGCCGGGAGATGAACAGCACTGCGGCCAGGAAGACAAGGCACAGGTACAGGAAATTCGGCCCCCGGAGCCTCGTGCCGAGGAGGGTGATGCTCGGTATTCCCCCCAGCCCCAGGGCCCCCCCGAAGAAGGGGACGTACAGGAAGACCGATTCCACGATGAAGTTGATGCCGATGGTGGTCACCGCCAGGAAGTCCTCCCGGAGCCGGAGGCTCGGCATGCCGAGCACCAGCCCGATGGCACCCGTGAGAAGGATCACCAGCGGGAGGGCCGTCCAGAAGGTGAGCCCGCCCTTCGTGGTGAGGAGGGCGGAGGCGTAGGCCCCTATGCCGAAGAAGGCGGCATGGCCGAGGGATATCTGCCCGGCGTACCCCACGATGACGTTGAGGCCGCAGGCCACGATGGCCTGGATGGCGATGAAGGTCAGGATGGTGATGGAATAGTCGTTCATGGTCCTTCCCTCCCTACCTGTTGCCCAGGAGTCCCTGGGGCCGCCAGAGGAGCACGGCGATCATGGCGATGAAGGCCAGGGAATCCCTCGGAAGGGGGATGTTGGCGTACCCGATGAGCAGCGTCTCTCCCACCCCGAGAAGCAGCGAGGCAAGCACTGCGCCGGGCAGGGACCCGAGGCCCCCCACCACGATGAGGGCGAGGCACTTGTAAGCGGGCACGGCCCCCATGGTGGGATAGACCTGGTTGAAGTAGATCCCCACGAGGATTCCGGCCACAGCCGCCACCGCCGAGCCGAGGACGAAGGTCATGCTGATGGTGAAGGAGCTGTTGATGCCCATTGCTCCCGCTATTTCCCGGTCCTGGGACGTGGCCCGCATGGCGAGGCCGAGCTCCGTCTTCGTCACGACGAACCAGAGCAGCAGCAGCACCGCCGCGCTGACGGCATAGATGGAGATGATGGCCGGGGAGATGACCACTCCCCGGACGGTGATTCCGGGAAAGGGAAACTCGGCGGGAAAGGAGAGGATGTAGGGGCCGCCGACCAGACGGAAGATCTCCTCCAGGGCCAGGAAGACGGCGATGCTCCCGATGAGGGGCACGAAGGGCGGGTACTTCAGCAGGGGAGTGTAGATCAGCCGTTCGATGGCGGTCCCCAGAAGAGCGCAGGCCGCCATTGCGGCAGGTACGGCAAGGAGAAGGCTGCCCGTCATCGTGAAGACATACAGTCCCACGTAGGCGCCCGCAGTGTACACGGCCGCATGGGCCACGTGGAGGATGCGCATGACGCCGTAGACCAGGGCGAGACCGAGGGTGATGAGGGAATAAATTGCCCCCATGGCGACACCGTTGAGCAACTGCTCAAAGAAAAGCTGCATGGCCGGTAAAACCTCCCCGCATTTCAGGAATGGCGGCAAAAAAATAAAACCGGTATTGGTCTGTTTCGGCTTCTGATCCGGCGCCGTTATTCTAACACGTTCCCGGCCCGGAGGAAAACGGTGGAACACGACCTGAATCCGCAGGCAACGTGAACACTTCCTCTCCCGGAAACAGCCGACAATTCAGGCTGTGCATTTTTCCATGCTCAGTACTCCCTTCCGCCGGAGATCTTTACGTCCTCTCCGGTGGTCACCATGGCTTCCACGGCGGCCTCGAGGGCAGCGGCAATGGCGGCGGCGGACATGGACGGGACGCTGTCCTTTCCCGCCGCCTGCTCCGGGAGGTAGGGAACGTGGATAAAGCCGGCCTTCACGGGAAGTCCTTTCTTCGCGACGGCGTTCAGCACGCCGTAGAGGACATGGTTGCACACGAAGGTCCCCGCCGTGTTTGACACTTTCGCGGGAATGCCCCGGGAGCGGATCCGCTCCGTCATGGCCTTCACCGGAAGGGTGGCGAAATGGGCCGCAGGCCCGTCGGGGTCTATGGGTACGTCGATGGGCCGGTTGCCCTCGTTGTCCGGTATCCTGGCGTCGTCCACGTTGATGCCTACACGCTCCACGGTGATCTCGAAGCGCCCCCCGGCCTGGCCGACCATGAGGATCCGGTCGGCGCACATTTCCTCTGCCCTCTTCACGATCGCCTCAATGGACTTGTGGAACACCGTGGGAATCTCCAGGATGTCTACATGAGCACCGGCGATTGTCCGGGGCAGACGCTTCACCGCCTCGAAGGCGGGATTGACCGGCTCGCCCCCGAAGGGGTCGAAGCCCGTGACAAGCACTTTCATGATGGAATCCTCCTTCCAGGGGGGCGGGCCGTTTCCCGGCCGCCGCTTTTTTCGTTCTACCCGCCGGTCTTGAAGAGGTCTCCGAGGGTGACTCCCGTGGGGCGCTCCTGGTCCCGGATGGTCCGCATGGCCGCCTGGAGGGTGGTCCGGATCTGGTCCGGGCTGTAGGAGGGCGGAAAGTAGAGGGCCGCCGAATCGTCGTGTCCGCCGCCCCGCACTTTTTTCCCGTCCCGGAGCATGCCGACGACCTTGCCCGCCATCTCGCTACGGCTGCGGAGGGAGACCGCCCATTCGCCGGAGAACCGCTTCGCCGCCACGGCCACAAGGAGGGGAGGCTCCGCCATCCGGTCCAGCACGAGGCCGCCGAAATCGGACACGTCGCCGAACTCAAGGACCCCCGGCTCGACAAAGGCCAGGTCTCCCGAACCCTTCCCCATTTTCTCCACCGCGAGGGCGAACCGTTTTTCCTGCTTCTCCACGAATTCTTCCCCGGCGGCCCGTTCGGAGGGAGCGAGGGACGGATCAGGATTTTCCGCCAGCCTGGCCAGGAGGCTGTAGGGGCCGCAGAGGGTAATGAGGGCCTGCCAGAGGCGGCTGTCGGGGTTTTCGTTGATCCAGAGATCCCGGTCGTTGGCAAGCTCCACCAGGGGAGCGAGCCGCTCCATTCCGGGGGCACCCCTGCCGAGGAGCCAGCGGAAATAGACCTTCGCCGCGCAGAATGCCGTGTCCACCACCGCCCAGGGCCGGCCTCCGTACCGGGCCGCCGTGGTTTCATGATGGTCGAAGACGAAGGGGTCTCCCCCCTCGGAATAATGACGGTCGAGAGCATCCACGGTCCGGCTGTCCTGGCAGAAGAGGTCCACCACGAGGAAATCCTGTCCTGCGGCGATGCTTTCAAGGATCAGCCCGTCCACCGCCCCGTACCCGGCCAGGGAAACCTTCAGGGGACGCTCTCCCCGCCACCGGTGCCAGGCAACCGCCGCGGCGGCGATGCCGTCGAGGTCCGTGTGGCTTATAACATGAAGAAGGGAAGAACTCATGTCTCTTTCTCCTCCGAAATAAACAAAATGAGTTTCTCATCCGAAGACGGAGTTCATTTTCCATCATCGGGCCGGAGTTGTCCACATGCCGTTTTTTCCTCCGGAGAGGGGAAATGAAAAATGAACTTGTGCACAACTGTGGGCAAGTTGTGGATAACCCGCAAGACCCGTTCCCGTAAGCGGATCAAAATTTGTGTGACCGACGGAGAATTTTGTAACAACTTTGTTCCGGCCGACGGTATCCGTATTTTTACCTATCCACAAAAATAAACCCCCTTTGTGGATATGTGGACAAGTATTGTGGACAACATATTTTCCATTCTTTGCTCATACACAAAGCCTGCAATGGAAAATACGCCTCTTTTCCGTCGGCTGCCTTCTTTTCGAGTTATCCACATTCCGCCCGTTGTGATAATATGGTGCCATTCTCAGCATGAGGTGAAGCATTGTGGAAAAAGATCTCAACCGGCTGTGGGAAGAAATCCTGGCTGAAGCGACCCGGTCCCTTCCCGCCGGAACCGCTGACCTGTGGCTTAAAACCTGCATCCCCACCGACCTTGTGGAGGGGTCCCTCGTTCTCGACGTTCCCAACGTGTTCGTGAAGGAGCAGATCTCCTCAAGGTTTCTGAAGGACCTTGTCCGCATCTGCAGGGAAACGGGAAAAAGCGACGACATCGAACTCCGGGTGGGGTCGGAAACGAAAAAGGACGAACAGAAGCGGGCCCAGAAGGCTGTATCCGGGGGCTCCGCTGAATCCCGCGGAGGACTCAACCCGGGCTATCTTTTCAACTCCTTCGTGGTTGGAAAGTCCAACAGGCTGGCCCACGCGGCAAGTCTCGCCGTGGCGGAGACGCCGGGGGAGGCCTACAATCCTCTCTTCATCTGGGGAGGCGTCGGGTTGGGGAAAACCCATCTCATGCACGCCATCGGCCATTACGTCCTCGACAGGAACCCGAACCACAAGGTGACCTACGTGAGTTCGGAGAAGTTCATCAACGAGTTCATCCAGTCCATCAAGAACAACAAGACCCAGGAGTTCAAGTCCAAGTACAGGAGCGTGGACATCCTCCTCATCGACGATATCCAGTTCCTTGGAAACAAGGGGAGCAGTCAGGAAGAGTTTTTCCACACCTTCAACCAGCTCCACACGTCGAAAAAACAGATCGTCATCTGTTCCGACCGGCCGCCGAAGGATATCCAGAGCATCGAGGACAGGCTCGTGAGCCGTTTCGAATGGGGCCTTGTCACGGACATCCAGTCACCGGATCTCGAAACCAGGATCGCCATCCTGCAGAAAAAGGCCCAGCTCCGCCGCTATGACATCCCCGACGACGTGATCAATTTTCTTGCCGTCAACATCCCGAGCAACATCCGGGAGCTCGAGGGGGCCCTCAACAGGGTAGTGGCCTGCGCCGAGCTTTCCAGCGAGCCCATCACCGAGGAAAATACCGGTGAGTGGCTCAAGGACGTGATCCGAAAGGATATCCGCGGGCCGGTAAGCGTGGACGCCATCCAGCACGCTGTGGCGGAATTCTTCAGCATGAGCGTGGACGATCTTCTGAGCGCCAAAAGGACGTCCGACCTGGCCCTCGCCCGGCAGATCGCCATGTTCCTGTGCCGCAAGCTTACCGAGGTCAGCCTGCAGCAGATCGGTCTCTCCTTCCGGAAGAAGGACCATACCACTGTGCTTCACGCACACAGGAAGATCAGCCAGATGGTGAAGGAGCAGCCAAGAATCCGGCAGATTGTGGATACAATCGAGGGAAAACTGTGAACGGATTTCCCCTTTTGTGGATAAGCCGGCCTCAATCGGAGATTATTCTTTTTTCCTGTGGATACTGTGAATAACTTTGCCGGTCAGGGGAAAATCTGTCCACAGGGGAAAACTCCGTCATAGGGCCCGGCCGTCGGGTTATCCACAGTATTCGCACTGCCTATTATCATTACTGTCACTAAAACCAAAAAATAATAAAAGATGTACTTCGGGGAGGGAAACATTGTGAGACTTCAGATCAACAAGGGAGAGTTCATGAAAAACTGGCAGATCGCCGAAAGGAGCACCAGTTCGAAAAGCACCATCAACTCTCTTACGGGCATACTGCTGAAAGCCTCCGGCCAGGACGATGAAAATACCGTCCGCCTCGAGGCCACCGACCTGAAAACATCCGTCAAGTGCATCTCCCGGGGAATCCTCGTGGAAGAAGAGGGAGAAGCGGTCCTGCCGGTCAAGGTCGTGGGAGAACTCTTCAAAAAAGCTCCCACCAGCGTTTTCACCGTCTCCGTCACCGACGGAAAAGGGCTGATTATCGCGGGAAGGAACCGGTACAAGTTCACCACCTACCCTTCCCGGGAATTTCCAACCCTTCCCGTATCGGAAAGCGCTCCCTTTTTCTGCTCCATCAGCGCTTCCGAGCTGCTCCGGACCATCTCCGAGGGAACCGTGGCAAGCACCGTGGGAGAGGAATTCCCCAAGTACCTCGGCACGGCGTTCTTCCAGATGAAGGACGGAGAGCTCCGGGTCATTTCCACCGACGGGCGGCGGCTTTCCCTGTCCAAATGCTACCCGGCGGAAAAAGGAGAGGACAGCGACTTCCTCCTTCCCATCACCGGCCTGAAGGAGCTGCAGCGGCTGCTTTCCTCCGTTGACGGGGAAACCCCTGTCCAGGTCCTTTCCGATACCACCCTGGTGTTCTTCCAGATGGGGAGTCTTGAATTCTCCGTCCGGAGAGTGGAAGCCGCGTTCCCGAACTACGAAAAGATCCTGAACCCCCAGAGCACCACCAGCCTTGACGTGGACAGGAATTCCCTCGCGTCAGCCCTGGAACGGGTGGATGTCATCGTCCGGGAATTCAGCCGCATGGTGCTTTTCCGCCTTTCTCCCCAGGGAGATCTTGTCCTTATGGGAAAGGCTCCCGAAACGGGAGCTGTGGAGGAGATCCTCGACGGAAAGATCGAAGGTGAGCCCCTGACGGTGGCCTTCAACGTGGGCTTCCTCCTCGACGGCCTGAAGGCCCTCTACGGCGACCGGGCGTTCATCAGCTTCAACGGCCCGGAGGGACAGATGACCATGCTCCGTCCTGACCAGAAGGACTTTCTGTACATGGTCATGCCTATCAAGCTCACGGAAAGCGACCTCTCCTTCGAGGAAGATGACGGGGAAGAGGAGGATTTTCCCACCGAATAAGGCATGTGGTGTTCCGAGTACCTCGTACGAAACTTTCGAAACCTGTCGCCTGTCCGGATTTCCTGGGACCCGGGACTGAACCTCGTCACGGGAAAAAACGGGGCGGGAAAAACCAACTGTCTTGAAGGACTTCATCTCCTGACGGGATGGGGTCCTTTCGGCGAAAGAAAAGATATCCCTTCCTGGCGGGGGGAAGGAGACAGGGCGTATATTACCGGTTCCTTCTGCGGCGAGGAGGACCTGTTTCTCGCCATGGCCGTCGGCGGTTCTACCGTGGTGAAGTGCGACGGAAAGCGGGTTTCCTTTCCCGAGGTGCGGGCGAGGGTGCCCGCTCTCGCGTTTCTTCCGGGGGATATGGCCCTGCTGGATGGATCGCCTTCTATTCGTCGAAATTTTCTGGATAGATTATGCGCCCTTCTCTTTCCTCTGTACGCCAGGAGAATCAGCGATTTCAGGAGGGCGGTCCGCCACAGGACCGTTCTTCTCAGGGCGGGCAAGAGGACGGAGCCCCTGTCCCGTGCCATGGCTCCTCTGGCAGCGTGGATATGGTCGTGCAGGGATGAGGCTGTCGGTCTCCTTTCCCTCGGGCTGGCCCGTTTTCAGGACCTCTCCCCCGCTCCCCTGGAGCTGGCCCATGTCCGGGGAGGCGGTTCGATAGCGGCAGATCCTCTTGATGACTGGTGGCAGTCCCTCGAGGCCTGGGGCGAGAGGGAAAGAAGAAGCTGTCTTTCCCTCGTGGGGCCTCACCGGGACGATCTCCTGGTGCGGACGGGAGGACGGGATGCGGCTGTTTTTTTCAGCAGGGGCCAGATACGGAGGGCCTCCGTCGCCCTGATGCTCGCGGCGGGCAAGGCCGTGGAGGCCCGGCTGAAACGGAAGCCCCTGATCCTTCTTGACGAAATTGCCTCTGAGCTCGACGGGGAGGGACGGAGGATAACCGTGGATTCCCTGGAGGGAACGGGGTGGCAGGTTGTTGCTGCTGCGGCGGAGATGCCTGAGGACCAGTGGCCGGGCAGCATGTGGAAAGTGGAGGAGGGAGCGGTGCTTCCCTGCGTTTGAGAACAGAAACGGGATCCTGAAAGGAAGAGAATGGAATGGCGGCAGTGTGCGATAAAAAATATGATGTCATTGTTGTGGGAGGAGGTCACGCCGGGTGCGAGGCGGCCCTCGCGGCGGCACGGATGGGAGCGGCGGTGCTCCAGCTCAACCTTTACCTGGACAACACGGCCCTCATGCCCTGCAATCCCTCCATAGGGGGGCCGGCAAAGGGGCACCTCGTCAGGGAAGGAAGCGCCCTCGGAGGAGAGCAGGCAGAGGCCGCCGACAGGTCCGCCATGCTGGTCCGCTGGCTGAACACGTCAAAGGGACCTGCCGTACAGGCGCTCCGTGCCCAGTGCGACCTCCGGGACTATGCCGCCCATTACACCCTCGCCGTGGAGACCCAGAAAAACCTGGACGTCCACCAGGACGTGGTGACGGATCTCTGGACGGAAAAGGGCAGGATCAGGGGTGTCCGGACGAAGTACGGTCTTGTCTACGAGGGAAAAACGGTAGTGCTCGCCACGGGAACCTATCTTGGAGGCAAGGTCTACATCGGGGAGGACAGTTTTGCTTCCGGTCCTCTCGGGCAGGTTCCCTCGGAGGAACTCTCCCGGTCCATCCGGGGAGCGGGCCTTGAGACGGCGAGGACCCGTACCGATACCACTCCCCGGCTTCATATGGATTCCCTGGACCTTTCTTCCCTTACCGCCCAGGGCAGCGCAGCGGAACCTCTGGCCTTTTCCCTCTGGGGGAAGGGAAAGATCCACGAGGGGTATTTCTGCCACCTCACGAGGAGCAATCCCCTGACCCACGGCATCATCAGGGAAAACCTCCACAGGTCTCCCCTCTACATGGGCTGGATGGAGGGATCGGGACCGCGGTACTGCCCTTCCATCGAGGATAAGGTCATCAAGTTTCCGGAGAAGGAAAGCCATCTCATCTTCCTGGAGCCTGTGTCCCGGGGAAACAGGGAGGTCTACGTGCAGAATTTCTCCACGAGCCTTCCCTACGACGTACAGCTTGCCATGGTCCATTCCCTTCCCGGGTGCGCCTCTGCCCACATCACCCGTCCCGGGTACGCCATAGAGTACGATTACGTCATCCCTACCCAGCTCCACCCCTATTTGGAGACAAAGAGGGTGGAAGGGCTTTTCTGCGCCGGGCAGATCAACGGCACGTCGGGGTACGAGGAGGCCGCTGCCCAGGGGCTCCTGGCGGGCATCAACGCCGCCCTGAAAGCCAGGGGAGAGGAGCCTGTAGTTCTTTCCCGCTCCGAGGCCTATCTCGGGGTGCTGGTGGATGACCTGGTAACCAAGGGAACGAAGGAACCCTACCGGATGCTCACCAGCCGATGCGAACACAGGCTGCTTCTGCGCCATGACAACGCCGACCGAAGACTCTCTCCCATCGGGAGGAAGATCGGCCTCATCGGGGATGAACGGTGGAATGTCCTCCTTGCCAGGTGGAAGCGGATCGATACCGAGGCGGAAAGGCTTGAAAAAGCAAAGATTCCGCCTTCTGAGGGACTGAATGAGGCTCTGGCGGCCCTGGGATCGTCTCCCCTTTCGGAGACGGTGTCGGCTGCTGACCTGCTGCGCCGGCCGAGGGTACCCTATTCCCTGGTGGAGAGGTTTTCTCCGTCGCCGGAACCTCCCCGGGGGGAGGAAGTGCAGGCCCTCGAGGTGGAAATCAAATACGAGGGGTATATCGAACGACAGCACCGGCAGGTGGCACGGCTCTCGAGGATGGAAGAGGTACGTCTTCCATCCGGTCTCGACTATTCCTCCATTTCCGGCCTCCTCGCCGAAAGCAGGCAGAAGCTGGAGGCCCTCCGCCCCCTCACCCTGGGGCAGGCGGGGCGCATTTCCGGCGTGACTCCTACGGACATTCACCTTCTGTCGGTGTACCTCAATTCTCTGTCGCGGAGGGAAGCGGACGATGAGGAATATCAGGCGCAGTAAAGGCGTTCCGGGACCTGTGGCCGCTCTCCTGGACCTGGTCATGCCCAGGGGGGCGGAGGAAAAGCTCGCCCTTCCGGAGCTGAGGGACAAATGGGCCGCCGCGGTGGGCCCCACGCTGGCGAAAAAAACCTGGCCCGACGATATGGAAAAAGGGGTTCTGCTTGTGAAGGCCGACAGCCCCTCTTCGGCGAAGGCCCTGTCCATGAGGGGGGCCTCCGTGGCCCGGGAGGCCTCGAAGATCACCGGGGTAAAGGTGACCGCCCTGAAGGTGGTGGTGGGGAAAGCCTCTCCCTCTCCCAGGGCCGGCAAGCCCAGGAAACCGACGCTGGTGAAGCCGAAAAAAGAGGATGTGGACAGGGCTTTCGAGGAAGTGAAAGAGAAGTTTTCCCCGGAGCGGGAAAACCTCGCCCGGAGGTTTGCCTCCCTCATGACCCTCTACCGCATGCGGTTTCCCGACAAATAGGGAGGTTTTTTCAGGTATCCAGCTCTTTTTTCATGGCCTCTTCCGTAAGGGCGAAATGGAACCGGAGCCTGGAAAACAGCTCCTGAAGCTCTTCCGTACGGCCTTTTTCCGCCTCCGCCTGTATGGCTTTTGCCAGCCGGCTGAGTTCCGGGGCACACCCGTTGGAGGCCGTTCCCTTGATGGTATGGGCTATTTTCGCGCAGGCCCGCAAATCACCCTTTTGAATGGCGTCGCCAAGGGCCTCCAGGTCCTCCGGCACAGCCTCCAGAAACAGCTCCAGGAGCATTTTCCCCTCGTCCCGGTCCCCCAGAAGCCTGGCGAAGAAACTGACCCCGTCGAAGGCGGGGTCTTCTGCCTTCGACGGTTCTTTTCCGGAGAAAAAAGATGAGCCGGAATCCGTGACAGGAGTGACCGAAGAAGGAATCCATTTGCAGAGCACTCCAAGGAGTTCGTTCGAGGAAAAGGGCTTGGGAAGGTAGTCGTTCATTCCTTTTTTCAGGCATTCATCGGCGAATCCTTTGACGGCATGGGCTGTGAGGGCCACCACGGGGACCTGGTGGTCCAGCACCGGAGACCCGGGGTCCCGAATGAAGGCCGTGGCTTCGTAGCCGTCCATCTCGGGCATCTGGATGTCCATGAGCACGAGGTTGAACCGTTTCTGGGACAGGAGTTCCACCGCTTCGCGGCCATTGGAGGCGGTTTCCGGAAGAAATCCTCTCTTTTCCAGAAGCAGCCGCACAAGTTCCCTGTTCACCCTGTTGTCATCCACCACAAGAACTGAGGGGTTTCTTCCCTCCCCTTCCGTACAGAATGCCGGCACGGAGGAGTTTTTTCCGGGCTGGTGGCTTTCACCCCCTGATTCCCCTGTCTTCAGCGAAAGAATGAAGGTAAAGGCGGATCCCTTTCCCGGAGTGCTTTCCACCGACAGAACACTGCCCATCATCTCCACGAGTCTCCTGGAGATGGATAGGCCGAGGCCCGTGCCGCCGTATTTTCTGGTCCGGAATGCCTCCCCCTGCCTGAAGGGGGTAAAAATTTCGCCCATAAATTCCTTCGGGATGCCGATGCCCGTATCGGTGACCGAAAAGGCAATTTTAGCCTCTCCGTCCTCCCTGCCGAGGAACCTGACGGAGAGGATGACGGATCCCCTTTCCGTGAATTTCAGGGCGTTGCTGAGGAGGTTCGTCAGTATCTGCCGGATCCTGATGGGATCTCCCAGCAGGACGGCAGGCAGGGCGGGGTCCGCTTCAAGGGAGAGGAACAGACCTTTTTCCGCGGCCTGGGAAAGGAAGGGGGCTAGGGTGTCTTCCAGGGTCTTTCCGACGGGGAAGGGCAGGACGGAGAGGGAGAAGGTTCCCGACTCGATCTTGGAGAAGTCCAGGAGGTCGTTGAGGACGACGAGGAGGTGCTGGGCGCTCTCGTGGATCATTCCGGCGAGATTCCGCTGGGATGAGTCGAGAGGTGTTTCCAGAAGAAGTTCCGACATTCCGAGAACACCGTTCATGGGGGTCCTGATCTCGTGGCTTATGCTGGCCACGAATTCCGATTTTGCGGCGCTCGCCCTTTCAGCTTCATCCCTGGCGGCGCGTATCGTCTCTTCGGCGGTTTTCCTCTCGGTGATGTCCTCACCCACGGCCTGGAGGAACTGGAGTTTCCCCGAGGGATCGAAGAAACCCCTGTTGATCCACCGCTGCCACCGCAGGGAGCCGTCCGGGGCGAACACCCGCTCTTCCCTGGAAAAAGACGGCAGTTCCGGTGTAATGGAAGAAAGGGTTTTCTCGATTTCCATCCGGTCGCCGGGATGGAGGAAATCAAGGAAGGATGTGCCGAGTATCTCCTGCTGCTCCCTCCCGAACCACCGGCAGTAGGCGGCGTTGGCGTAGAGAATGGTTCCATCGGGAAGGCAGGTGGAAATGAGAATCGGCATGTCTTCGGCAAGGGAACGGTACCTCTTCTCACTTTCGGTGAGGGACTGGGAAATCTCCTTGAGGGCGGTGACGTCGAAGCTGCACCCCACGATGCCCGCCACGTTTCCCTTTTCGTCGAAAATTGCACTCTTGGTAATGCTGTACCAAAATTCTCCCCCACTGCCGCGGATCAGCCGCTCCCTGTCCTGAAGGGTACCGCCCGTGCGGAGAACATACTCGTCCTCCTTTCCGGCGGCCGAGGCGGTGGGTTCTTCCAGGACGTCGGAAGCCGTCCTGCCGATGACATCGTCATGCCTCAGGTTCCGGAATTGCGTGAAGGCCCTGTTCACGAAGGTATATTTTCCCTCCCTGTCCTTGAGGTAAAGATGGACCGGAACGGCGTCGAAGATCTGCTGCCTCAGCTCCAGCTCGGACCGGATCTTTTCCTCCAGCTTCTTCCGTTCGGTGATGTCCTCGAGGAAACCGTCGATGTACAAAGGCTCTCCGCCGGGAGAAAAAACGCTCCGGTGGAAGAGGTGCACGTGGATGGGAGAACCGTCCCTCCTGAGGAAGACCGTCTCCCGCTCCAGCCACCGGTTCGGATTGGCAAGAAGGTGAGCCACCACTCCTTCCCGGGCTTCGGGCTCGGCGTAGTGGATCTTTGCCGATGTCCTGTTGACTTCATCCATGAGAGCGGCAGGGGAAGGGAAACCGAGAATCCGGGCGTGGTGGATGTTGGCCGAGAGGTATTTCCCGTCGAAGGTGACCCGGTACATGCCGATGGGGGCGTTCTCCACCAGTTCGATGTACCGGTTTTCCAGCTCGAGGTAACTCTTCTCCTTTTCTTTTTCCAGGATGATGTCCCGTTCACACTCGAAGACAGCGCATACTGTTCCGGAATCGTCTTTTACCGGTATTCCGCGGGAGAGGAAAACTTTTCCGTTGGTAATGATGACTCTTTCCCTGGTTTCACCGGTGACGAGGGCTTCCCGTACGGGGCAGCCGGCGCATGGGGACTCAGAGGAGTGGTGAAGGGAATGGCAGGTCCTGCCGACGAGATTCTCCCTCGGTTTTCCCAGGCGCCCGGCAATTGACGAAGATACCCAGAGGTACCTCATGTTCGTGTCCAGAAGGGAGAGTTCCTGGCCCAGGGAATCGAGCAGGGGCTGAACGGCCAGGATGCCGGAAAGCACTGTGTCCGGCTGCAGGGAACGGTTTTCTTCCATCATGGTCCCACCCTTCCGGCGGAGAAGTACTGAAATTCTACCTGAAAATACATTCTCCTGCACGAATCCAATAGACCCAAATCGTCGGCCAGCGGGGAGCGTCGCCGGTACGGACTTTAGGCGAAAAGGGGAAATCTTTCTATGGGATCCTGATCCAAAAGAGGGTATAATGACTGATCATACCTGATGAATTATGAGGAGGCGGCAGCGATGGAAAAGAAAAAGAGAATTCGCTTCTTCTCGTTGATTGCGGTTACGGCTGTTTTCTTTGCCCTTCCCGGAAGGGCGGCTGCGGAAACAGTGGAAAAGAGGTTTGAGGATCTTGTCCTCCGGTACGGCGCACGGACCGAAGCCAGGGCTGGAGCGGCGGAATACCGTGCCGCTCTCGAGGCGGGGGCCGACAGGGTTTCCCCCTGGGAACTCTGGCGGTCACTTTTCCGTCCCGGGACGGAGCCCGAGAAAGGAGCGGCGAACGCCCTCTCCCTTCTCTCCCTCCTTGTGAAGGACGGTGACCCTGCCCGGTGGGACTCGGCCGCCGGCTTCCTCTACCCTTCAGAGACACCGAAACCCCTTGCCGCAGCCGATGCGGTCTACATGGCAGCCCTGTATCTCCTCAGGATGGAGGAGGATATGGCAGGCCACCTGGCGGCCTCGCTCTTCGAAGGGCTTCTCCAGTCGTCCCGGGCAAAGCACTTCTTTCTCACCACGGGACCGGCGGAATATGGCGTCCTGGTATCCGAAATGACCGCCCGGGGACTTCTCCCCTCCTTCGGCAAATGGCCGGAAAGCGCGCAGGCGGGCAGGCTGCCTTTCGCCGCTCCGGTCCGGGGCTGGGTCACCCACGGCAGGGCTCTTTCGGAGGATATGGTTTTTCTCGACGGGGCCGGCAGGCCTCAGTCGAACGGCACATACGCCTGGGACCGGAAGAGGGGCAGAATTTACACAGTAGTGGAGGAAAGGGATCCGTTCTTCATTCCCTGGGACTGAAACAGGAAAAACCCCGGAACGATCCGGGGTTTTTTGTTGAGGAAAATCGAAGAAAAAATGTCAGGACTCGCCTGCCGCTTCAGCTATTTCGGCAGGAATTTCTCGGGGTTTACAGGCTTTCCCTTGATCAGGACGCTGAAATGGAGGTGATTGCAGGTTGTCCGCCCGGTTTTTCCCACCTTGGCGACAGGCTGTCCCCGCCGGACCCAGGCTCCCTTTTTCACCAGGTTCGCACAGTTGTGGCTGTACCGGGTGACGAACCCGTTGCCGTGGTCTATGGTGACTGTGTTTCCGAAACCGCGGATGACACCGGAAAAAATGACCCTTCCCGACCGGACTGCCAGGATGGGAGTTCCTGCCCGTGCGGGTATGTCGATGCCGTCATGGAGTCTTCCTCCTCTTGGTCCGAAGGGGGAGGAAACCCGCCCCTCGAGGGGCCTGATAAGGGGTTCGATTCCGTCTGCAAGGACCGCTTCCGCTTTTTTGGGAGGAGGAGGAGGGGGAAGGGGTTCCTCGATGCGGATCAGAGGAACAAGGGTTTCACCCCGCTGCCGGGCCCTGTACTCCGCCAGGGTGGGCAGGAGGTCCGAATCCTTCCTCGGAACGAGAAGCTTCTCGCCGGCGAGGACGCTGTCCTCACGGACTGCCAGTTCGTTGGCCCGTTCGATGGTCCGGGGGGATACGCCATATCTCCCCGCGATGAATGCCACGGATTCACCGCTGCGAACGGAATGTTCCACCCACGGAAGAGAATTGGCCGAAGCGGCCGGAGAAAAGAAAAGAAATGCAAGAACGGAAAAAAAGCCTGAAAGAACGGACAAGAAAGCGAAACGCCGGGAAAAAGGCACAGAATCGCCCCCTTCATAAGGATGCTTTACCGGTGGTCAGGTTATCGTATCGGAGTGGGGAGGGGTTCTTCTCAGTAAAAATACTGATTTTTATTTTTCTCCTTTTCGAAGAAAAAAAGGGCAAAAAACTGTGAAAATGTGAAATCCCAAGTGATGGGGGAGAAAAAATGCTACAATAATGCTACGAAATTAATAAATCGTGGCATTTTGCCCCGAAGGAATTCAAGGAGACCAAGAATGGATATGAACGATTTTCCCTTTCCTGAAGAACTGAAATCCCTGGTGGATTTTCACGGGCATTTCTGTCCCGGCGTGCTCATAGGATGGAGAGCGTCGAAGCTTGCACTGAAGCTTCTCGGCATGTCCCGCGACAGGGACGAGGAGATGGTGGCGGTGGCCGAAAACGATGCCTGCGGCGTGGATGCGGTGCAGTTCATCCTCGGGTGCACCTTCGGCAAGGGAAACCTCCATTTCCGGGATTACGGCAAGCAGGCCTTCACCGTGTTCAGACGGTCCGACGGCAGGGGGGTCCGGCTTGTCCTCAACGCCCCCGAACGGGAGCTCACGAGGGAGGAGTCTGCGGGGCGCCTTCTGGAGGAACCCGACGAGGTTCTGTTCACCGTGGGGGAGCCGAAGGAACCCATGCCTGAAAGGGCCGTGATCAGAAAGTCCGGCGTCTGCGCCCTCTGCGGCGAAAGAGTCATGGAGACTCGGCTCATGCCGCTTCCGGACGGCCGGAGAGTGTGCATTCCCTGTTCCGGGGGTACTCCGGAGGGAGGCGGGAACAATGAGTGAACAACGACGGCTGAACCGTTTGAAGGACTCTGCCGGCCTCGCGGGCTGGATTGCCCTCTGTTTTGCCGCCGCGGCCGTTGGTGGGGCGGCGACGGCAGGGGCCCCCGGTTTTTTCGGGGAGCTGTCCAGGCCCTCATGGGCCCCTCCTGCATGGATTTTCGGCCCCGTATGGACGGTCCTGTACCTGATGATGGGGCTCTCCGCATGGACGGCCTGGCGGGAGAGGGGGTTCCGCGAAGCTCCCGCCGCTTTCGGCCTCTTTTTTCTCCAGCTCGGCGCAAACGCTCTCTGGAGCTGGATTTTCTTTTTCTGGCGGCAGGGAGCCCTTGCCTTTGGGGAGATTCTTCTGCTCTGGATTCTCCTTGCGGCAACCATGCAGCAATTTCGCAGAATACGCCCGGCGGCAGCGCTGCTGCTGGTCCCCTATCTGGCCTGGACCACCTTCGCCGCCGTCCTGGCTTTTTCCATATGGAGGCTGAACCCGGCGGTCCTCGGGTAAGCCTCTCCTGTTACCGGAGCCGGGCGGAGGGAGTTCCTCCGTCGGGCACAAGCAGGGTTATCTTTCCTTCCGCCAGGGAACCCCGAAAGACGGCAAAACCCGATCCCTCTCCGCTGTTTTCCTTCTCCGTGTACCCGTAGAACAGGAAATTTTCCCCTCCGGGCAGCCATGCAGGTCCGATGGCGCATATCCGGTCGTCGGTGAGACGGCGGGTCGTTCCGTCGGCCGGGATGTGGAGGAAAAGGGCGGAGATGAGCCCGTCGCCGCTTTTCAGCCAGTCGGATGTATCCTTCACTTCGCCGTCGAAGAGCCAGCGGGTTCCGTCGGGGGAAACGGAGAATCGGACGGCGCTGGTGGGCATGGCTTCGCCGAGAATCTCGGAAAACCTTCGGAGAGCCGCCGTTCGTCCCGTCTCCACGGAGACCCGGAAGAAGTTTTCCAGGTCGTGACAGTAGACCGAGGAACTGTCGGCGGACCAGAAGGGAGAGTAGACCCCCTTCAGCTCGGGAGCGAGCACCCGGAAGGTTCCGTCGGTGAGGGTGAGGAGACCCAGTACCCAGTCTGACTGGTCCGGGTCCCAGTGGTTGAAGACGATCATGGTTCCGTCGGGGGACCACCTCGGGCCGTAGCTGTTTTCCCCGGGGATGACGGACTTGTAGTTTCTCGATTTTGTAGTGGCGATGGTGTACAGGCCGATCTGTCTCCCGCTCCCGTCTTTTCCCGTCGAGACGGTGAAGGCCACTTCCGTTCCGTCGGGGGAGATTTCGGGGTCGTATCCTTTCCGGAGAAGAGCCGGGCTGTTTCCTTCCGTGTCGGTGAGGAAAAGCCCGTCACCCCTTGAAAACACAATGGGAACGGGACCGGTTCCATCCGGCGAGCCGGAGGACGGCACGGGCAGAACCAGAATGCAGGCGAGCGCAACGGCAAAAAGCGTTTTTCCGTTCATGGACAGACCTCCTCCCAGGGTTCTTTCCGGAATCCTGTCATTCCATGATACAGGAAAGATCACTTTTTGAAAAAGCCCGTCGGGAAACCCAAATCCGCAGTTTTTTCATGCAGAGGGAGTGTCGCCGGGCATAAGGTGAATTCGCCCCCCAGGGGCGAAGAGACAATCCCCTGGGGGACAGCGCCCGGGCCGAGAAACCGACATGGATGTCGGTTTCAGGGGCAGTTGTCAAGGACGACAATCTGCACCGACGGCCCAAGCGAGCACCGGTGACGCTCCCCGCTGCATGCGGATTTAGGGGAAATGTGGACAGTGTGATCAGGTTATCCACAAAAACCTTCAGGGACAGCCGGGAAAAACCTCCCGCTCCTTCGGAGACAGCTCCCTGTCCTTCATGGTTTCGAAAATCTCCCGGAAGGTTTTCCGGTGACGGGCGAAGGCCTGGAGGACTTCCGGAGAGAAATGGCCGGGTTCCACCCTGCCGTCGCCCCTGGTGATGATCTCCACCGCCTGTTCGTGGGAGAAGGGGGGTTTGTAAGCCCTGCACGAACGGAGGGCGTCGTACACGTCCGCAAGGGCGGTAACCTGTCCTTCCCATGGAATCTGCCTGCCTTTCAGTCCCCTGGGGTAGCCGCTTCCGTCCCATTTTTCATGGTGGGTAAGACAGATCCTTCTGGCCATGGCAAGCCACGCCGCGTCGCCGAGAATATCAGCGCCCCAGGCCGGATGACCGGTGATGACCCTGAACTCCTCGGCGGTAAGTTCTCCGGGTTTCGACAGGATCTCCCGTGGGACCTTGAGCTTGCCGATATCGTGCAGCCTCGCGAAGAGGGCGATTTTCTCCTGTTCCGCCTGGCTCCTGCCCAGTTCTCCTGCGAGGACGCGGCAATATTCCCCGATGCGGGCGATGTGGCTCTCCGTCTCGTCGTGGTAGATCCCCGTGACGAACTGGAGTTTTTCCGCAAGGTAGGAATAGGACGCCTCCACCTCCCGGCGCATCTTCTCGCCGTGGACGAGTGCCCCGAGGTACGATGCCACCGGAACGAGGGTTTCGATGAGGAAGGGGTCCTTCCTGGAGACCCGGTCGAAGGCGATCTCCAGGACGCCCTCCTCCTCGCCGCTCTGGAAGAGGGGAACGAGGATCTCGCTCTTCACCGATGGGTGGACGGGCCGGGCCGAAGGGTACCGGGAAATGTCCTCCACCCACAGGGGCGCGCCGGTCAGAACGCTTTCGGTGGCGGCGATGCCGTTCTTCGGAATGGTGAAAGGGGCGAGCTCTCCGTTGTAGCCGCTCGACGCGGTAAGCCTGTAGTGGTCTCCTTCCACCGCCGACAGCAGCACGCCGAAGGCCCCCACGTCCCTCCGTATGGTGTGGAGGGTGGAGGAGATGGCCTGGTGGGAATCCTCGCTCCTGGCGAAGGTGTGGGAGAACTCCAGGGTCCTCTCCCAGAGGGCCTCCCGCATGACGAGGCGGTTGTTCACGGTTTCGAGCTCCTGGTTCATGGCCTCCGTCTCCTCGTTGAAGGCGGTGAGCTCCTCCTGCTGCTGGGAGATGATCTGGAAAAGGTTCCTCAGGTTGCCGGTGAAGGCGTTCATCTCCAGAACGAAGGTCTCTTTCAGGCAGGCGAAGCGCCTCGAAAGGGAATACATGGCCTCGGCGGCCTTGATATGGTCCCCTCCCTCGATATCCTCGAGCCTGACGCTCATATCCTCGGCCAGGGACGTGATGCTCCTGATGCCGCTGTAAATCCCCCGCCTCCAGACGAACCAGATGAGGAAAAGGGCCAGCAGTGCTGCCACCGTGGCCGAGCCGGAAACGGCGGCACCGTACATGGCGCTGCGCACAAGGCTCGACAGGGGGTAGACGAGGCTCAGCCGGAGCCCGTACAGAAAGGGTTCCTGCCGGAGAACCACCCGCTCGCCGTAGTGGGATCGAAGGAGGGACCAGGCTCCCTCGGCGCTTGCCTTCCTGGCCACGAGACCCCGGGCCCGGATGTGGGACGCCAGGCCGGATGTGTTTTCTTCGGAGCCCGTCCAGACCACCGATCCCGTGGAGGTGGAGAGGATCGGCAGGATGTCCGGCGTCCCGGCCACGTTCAGCTCGTTGAGATCCAGGTCCATGGCGGCGAACACTCTTTTTCCGTCCACTGTCATGATGCCGGTGAGAAGGTTCCGGCCGAACTGGTCGAGGAGATCGTTCATCTTCCAGCCGGGAGCGAGGATTTCGGGGGGGAGGACCATTCCTTCCGGCAGCCATCCCTTCAGGACGGAAACAATGGTGCTGTCTTCGATAACGGCGGCCAGGAGCACGCCGTTGACCCTGTCGGGGGATGACCAGCCCCGGACGAGTCCCCGGACAGAGGCTTCACCCCGGCGGACCTGCTGCTTCAGGAAGTGGGAGCCCACCCTGGTGAAGGTTTCCCCCCGGTCGGTGAATTCCTGCAGCTGGGACCTGATCCGGAAGTAGGCGGTGAGCCCTCCCTCGAGGAGGATAACGGCCAGGAAGAACAGGAGGATAACCGAGAAAAAGCCGCCGAGGGAAATAATCCTCCGCTTCATGGGGCAGCCTCGTCCGGAGCGCCTGAGGCCGGCAGGGAGGCGGACGGCCGGGTAATGGGAATCCAGCCCTCTTTTGTCAGGGAGTAGGTTCCCTGGGGCAGGGACAGGTCACCCCCGGCATCGAGGGCTGCCGGACCGGCTGACGATTCGATACGCTCCAGTCCGGAGAAGGCCCGGGCCACGGCCCCGGGATCCGTCGTTCCTGCCCGGTCCAGGGCGGCGCCGAGCATGGCTACGGTATCGTACCCGATGGAGAGTGTGATGGGCGGGATGTGCTCTCCATAGGTTTCAGCCACGAAACGGGGGAAACCGCTTCCCCCGGGAAACCAGTCCCGGAGAAGGGCGGCGGCGGTGACCATTCCTTCTCCGGTATCCCCCGTGAGGAGGGGGGTCCGGTGGGATACGGCCCTGTTGGAAGCATACACGGCGATGCCGGGTTTTCTCAGGCGGAGTTCCCTCAGCGCTATGGCGGCAAGCCAGTCGGGCAGGACGAGGAGCATGGCGTCCATGCCGGCGGCTATCCGTTCGAAATCGTCGATCTGCTTGTTCAGGTCGCCGCTGAACACCATGGTTCTCCGGGGAGGAGCCCCGGCCCCCGCTTCGAAGTCGCGGATGAATTCCTGCACGTAGCCGCTCTCGAAACCGCTCACGATGGCGGAATAGGCTGTCATTCCCCGCCGCTTCGCCTCGGCGCCGAGGGTACGGCCGCCGCTCTCCGGCCTGGGCCGGAAGACAAGATCGTCCCCCTTGGCGAGGAACGATCCGGGTGCAAGGGAGATGACGGGAATCCCGAAGCGGTTCGACGCCTGAGAGAGAAGGGAAGGGAACGGAACGGAAATTCCCCCCACCACGGCGGAAACATTCTTTTTGGCCGCTGCTTTGAGGGCGGAAGAGGGATCAGTCTCCGAAAGGAGGACGGGCCGGAATTTCCAGGAAGAGGAGAAGGCATTAAAGTGCTCCATGGCCAGTACAACGGACTGGAGAGCCTGCCGGGAAACCACCGCGCCGGTAGTGTCCCTCCCGTCGAAGAGAAGGGCCACGGAAACAATTTCGGGCGACCTGCGCCAGAAAAAAAGTGAAATTATACACAAAAAAGCAGCGGAAAAAAGAATCCAGCGCTTCGTCACTGCCCCGCCTCCCGGGTGGATGGTGCCCCTCTCCAGGAAAAAAGTACAGGATCCATCGGGAGGGACCGCTACAGACCACGGTATTTTATCATTTCATGAAACAGCATTTCAATCAAAAGGAAAAAAACACTTTGATTTCAGCAGAAAAGGACGGTTATCCGTCCAGCGAATACCCTTTTTTCAAAAACAGGGAGACGCAGCAGTCCACGCAGTCTTCGTCCAGAGCTTCTGCCCGGAGGCGGAGGATCTCATCCAGGGCGGCGCCGATGCCCAGGGCAGGACGGTAGGGCCTGTAGGAGGACATGGCCTCCACGATATCCGCCACGGCGATGATCCTCGCCTCGGGAAGAATCTGCCGTCCTAAAAGACCGTCGGGGTAGCCGCTTCCGTCCAGCCGCTCGTGGTGCTGGGCCACGATGGTGTGGAGGGGCCACGGCAGGTGGATTTTCTCCAGAATTTTCGCACCAGCCCGGGAATGTCCCTTGATGAGTTCGAATTCCAGGGGGGAAAGCCTGCCGGGTTTGCTGAGGATTTCACCGGGGATTTCTATCTTGCCGATGTCATGGACCATGGCGGCCTGTTCCACTCCGCGGATGAAGGCGCTGTCATATCCGAGCTGTTCGGCCATGGCGGCGGAAAGGCGGGCGACCCTCCGCTGGTGTTCCGCAGTGTAGGGGTCCTTCGCGTCCGTGGCCGATGCAAGGACTTCTATAGCCTCGCTGAAGGTCCGCTCCATGGCGGCGAGGTTCTCTGCCAGGGTGGTCTGGACGAGCCGGGAATCGGTGATGTCCTGCCCTGCAGCCCGGAACAGGCGTCTCCCGTTTTCCCGTTCGGAGACCAGCCGTACTGTCCACCGGTGCCACCTGGGAGCGCTGCCGGGTGGGAGGGTTGGTATTTCCGTCGTGATGACCGGCTTGGTTTCCGAAAGGGAAATGAGGTGGCTGACTATTGCAGGGTGATGTTCCGGCGGGATGAACCGGAGAAGGGACGTTCCGAGGAGGTTTTCCGCAGGCAGGGAGAAAAAGGTGCAGAATTCGCGGTTGACGAAGGAAAGAATGCCCCGGTCGTCGAAGGCGCAGATCATGGCGGGGATGTCGTCCACCAGCGAACGGTACCGCTCCTCGCTCTGCCTGAGGCGGATCTCTGCGTCCTTTACGGCCGTCTGGTCGGTGTAGATGCTGTAGGTCCCGATCTGAACCCCTTTCAGGACGATGGGGAAGGCCGTTCCCTTGACGTAGATGGCCTCGCCGTTCTTCCGCCGCCGCCTGCCCTCGAAGAAGACGGTCTTTCCCTCCAGGACGTCCCGGGTGTTTTTCACCGCCTCATCGTAGGTATCCGGCGCAGCGAAGAGGTCATCCACGAAACGGCCACGCATTTCCTCGCAGGTGTAGCCGAACACCTCTTCCGATGCCTGGTTTGCCCTGAGAATCTGTCCTTCGATGCTGCAGCGCTGTATAGGGAGGGGAGCGTTGTTGAAGAGCTGCTCCAGCAGCGCGGACTGCTCTTCCAGGCTGTTCCCCGCCTTGTCCCCGGGCTGACCGGACGGTGTTTGACTCAAGGACCGCCCCTCCCTTCAAGAAGAAAAAGTAAACGGTTATCATCGGCGTATACCTATAAAGTGTAGCAGAAAGATGTTCTTTCACAATAAGCCGGAGGGGTATTTTTGGACGGAAAAGAAGAATTTTTCAGATGAAATGGCGGCATTTCGCCTGTTCCAGGAGTTCTCTTTTCCGGTCCTTCCATCCGGGGAGGATGCTTTCCAGCAGGGAGTAAAAACCCTTGCCGTGGTTGTGGTGGACGGTATGGCAGAGTTCGTGGAGCAGGACGTAGTCGATGCAGGCCGGCGATGCTTTCACCAGCAGGGTGTTCAGGGTGACCACGCCCTTTCCGGTGCAGCTTCCCCACCGGGAGCGCATGGTCCGGATCCGGAGGAGAGGTCCCTCCTTCAGAAAAGAAGAGCACATGGGAAGACACCGCTTCATGGCGAGGGGAAACTCCTCGGCGGCCCGGGCGGAATACCATCGGTTCAGAAGCTCCGGGAGGGACGCTTCCGGTTCCGTGCCCTTCCGCAGGGTGATCCGCAGGGCGCCGCCCTCGATCAGGGCGTCGAACCGCTTTCCTTCACTGATATGGAGGGGATAGAGCTGCCCAAGGAAGGGGACCGGGCTTCCCTGCCCCAGGGGAGGCCGGTACGCCGGTGCGGGGAGGGAGCGGAAATGGTCCAGTTTTTTTCCTATCCACTCCCGCTTTTCCTCGACTGCCCTGTCCACGGCGGCCCTGTCGAGGAACAGGGGAGCCTTCACCGTTACCCGCCCGTCAGGGTGGACCGAAATCTGCAGGGTCTTTCGCCTGCCGAATTCCACCCCATAGGGGGGAAGACTGTGGTGAAAATCTGCCACGGGGGACCCTCCTTCGCTGTTCTTCATGACATCCTACCATTTTTTCGGCCTTACCGGCACGCCTTTCTCTGGTATAGTGTTCTTCCGGAAGAAAAAGCGGGAGAGGAGGAACGGCCATGGCCAAACAGGAACACCGGGAGGATATTTCTCTTGCCGGGGCGCTCACCGCCCTCGGCGGCATCCTGGCCATTCTCGCCGGGGGAACCCTGACGTTCGGAATCCATATCGCCGTGCTGCTGGCCCTTTGCGGGGTCTTCACAACGGGCCTTTTCAGGCTGAAATACGGTTTTGGGTGGAGGCTCCTCTTCATCGACGGCGTGCTTCCCATGGTTTCACGGGCCTCCGGAGCCCTGGGAATTCTCCTCAGCGTGGGGCCCCTCATTGCCGCATGGACCCTCTCCGGCACCATTCCCTACCTGGTTTTCACGGGGCTGGACATTCTCACGCCCCGGATCTTCCTGCCCGCGGCCTTTCTGCTCTGCTCCTTCGCCTCCCTGCTCACGGGAACGTCCTGGGGAACGGCGGCCACCTTCGGTGTGGCTCTCACCGCCATCGCGGGCGGTCTCGGCATTCCTGCCGCGGCGGCGGCGGGGGCTATCGTCGGGGGCGCCTATTTCGGCGACAAGCTGAGCCCCGTCTCGGACACCACGGTCCTCGCCGCCGCCGTGGCCGAAGTGGACATCATGGACCATATCCGCTCCACCCTCTGGACCACCCTTCCCGGCGCGGCCCTGAGCGTGGCCGTCTACGCCGCCGCCGGATCCGGCCCGGGAGGGGCCATGGACAACGCGGGCATAGGAGCCATGACGTCGGCCCTGTCGGGCCGGTTCTTCCTCGGCCCCGTCCTGCTCCTTCCCCCCCTGGTCCTCCTGGTCATGGCATGGAAACGGTTTCCCACCCTGGCGGCCCTGTGGACCTCCGTGGGGCTTGCCCTCCCCCTGGCCCTGTTCCAGGGGTACGGTCCCGGGGAGATCCTGGCCGCCATGGCCGCCGGACCCCGGGTGGCCACGGGAAACCCTGCGGTGGATGAGCTGCTCGGCAGGGGAGGGCTGCTCTTCCTGGCGGGAGTGGTCGCCGTTGTCTGCGCGGCCTATGTTTTCGCCGGCCAGCTCGAGGCTACGGGGACGTTCCGCAGGGTCAGTTCCCTTCTCCGAAAGAAGTTCATCGGCCGCAGCAGGGGAAGGTTCGTCCTCTCGGCCTCTCTCACGGGGATGACCGTGGCCGTCGCCACGGGGAATTCCTACCTGAGCGAAATCCTTCCCGGCACCATGTTCCGCCGTCTCGCCGACGAGATGGACATCTCCCGGAGGGTCCTCTCCCGCACACTGGAGGACTCGGGGACAGTGGTGGTCCCCCTCGTTCCGTGGTCCGCCGCGGCGGTGTACATGTCGTCGGTGCTTGGCGTCTCCGCGTGGGAATACTTTCCCTGGGCCGTGATCTGCTATTCCGGCGTGCCCGCAGCCTGGCTGTTGGCCTTTTCGGGGATCGCCCTCTGGCCGTCGGACCGGCGGGAAGAAAAAAAACGCCCGGGGCGGTGAGCCCCGGGCGTTTCATTCATACCGGATCAGGACATTCCCTCCAGGGGTTTTTTCGGGAACAGCAGGTGGTTGTAGCTGCTGAGGATGTGGTCCTTCATGGCGGCCTCGGCGGCTCCCGGGTCCCCCCCTTCCACGGCGTCCACGACCTTCCGGTGCTCCATGTAGCTCAGGCGCTTCGTGTCGTAGTCCGACTCCAGGCAGTAAAAACTCATGAAGAAGAGGACGTACAGGTTCGACCTCCAGTAGAGCTGCCGGATGTACATCTTCATGTAGGGGTTGTCCGACGAATCCGCTAGGAGCATGTGGAAGTCCTCGTTCAGCTCCGCGTATTCCCCTTTCAGGTTGGCCTTGAAGGTCTCCTCCTCCCGGGTGTTGATTCTCCGGAGCTCCCGGACTGTTTCTTCGGAAGCGGAGCGGGCACAGAGCATGGCGGCCTTGCTCTCCAGGATGCCCCGCATGAAGAAGACGTCTTCGATGTCCTTGGGCGTGAGAACTGGAATCTGGTACCCCCGCGCACTTTCGGACTTGACGAGAAAACCCGTGGACGCAAGCTGGCCCAGGGCCTCCCGCACGGGAGTCCTGCTCATGCCGAGTTCCCTGGCGAGGGCCGTTTCGAGAAGGCGTTCGCCGGGGGAAAAACGGTGGGCGGCAATGAGACGGACGATCTCCCTGCCGGCCTTGTCGGTAGCTGAAAGAGATTCCATGGCCGAGGATCACCTCAAAAGGGCATCTGAAATAACGTGCTGTCAATGAGTGTACCAGATATTCCGTTCAAACGCATTCCCGGAAGAAATGTTCAACTAATAATTGATTTATAAAATTCTAAAATAAAAACATCTTGACAGGGAGTAATGGAGGCATAATTATATCCATAAACGTATCCATTATGGGGTTCGCAAGGGGGGGTGGAATGAGAGCCGATTCAAACAAGCGTCTGAAGGGGAAGTGAAGGAAACCCACCCCCACAGGGGACAAAAGGAGGAGAATTCAGTGCCTGAAGAACGGAAACACAGGGATATTTCTCTCGGCGGAGCAGTTCTTATCTTCGGAATCATTCTCTCGATCATCGTCGTCGGACGGCTGATACTGGGCTTCGACGTGGCCCTGCTCCTGATGTTCATCGGTATGTTCACCACTGCCGTCTACGTGTTCCACTACAAATACACGTGGCAGGAGCTTTTCGACAAGGGCGTCGTTCCCATGATCGCCCGGGCGTCCGGAGCCATCATGATCCTTCTCACCGTGGGTCCCCTCATCGCAGCCTGGATGCTTTCGGGAACCATTCCCTACCTGATTTACACCGGCCTTCAGCTTCTCAGCCCCAAAACCTTCCTCATGGCCGCCTTCGTGATCTGCGCCCTGTCGTCCACCATGACGGGAACGTCCTGGGGAACCGCCGCAACCTTCGGCGTGGCCTTCATGGGCATCGCCCAGGGCCTCGGCGTGCCCCTGGCGGCAGCGGCGGGAGCGGTGGTGGCCGGAGCCTATTTCGGCGACAAGCTCAGCCCCGTGTCGGACACCACGGTCCTTGCGGCGGCTGTGGCTGAGGTTGAGGTGGTTGACCACATCCGGTCCATGCTCTGGACCACGGTCCCCGCATTCCTCATCAGCCTCGCGGTGTACGGCTACGTGGGATCGAACGCCTCCGGCGAGATCGACCTTACGTCCGTCAATGAAATTCTCGGCGGCATTTCCAAGACCTTCAAGATGACCCCCCTCGTGCTGGTTCCGCCCCTGGCGGTGCTGGTGCTCGCCTACCGGCGCTATCCCACCCTTCCTGTGCTGTGGATCGCCATCGTCCTTGCCGTGCCCCTTGCCATGATGCAGGGCTATGACCTCACCACCATCGTGAAGTCCATGGCCTCCGGTCCGAAGATCGTCACCGAGGTGGCGAGCCTGGACAAGCTCCTGAGCAGAGGCGGTCTGGCCTTCATGTCAGGTTCGGTGGTGGTGGTCTTCTTCGCCTACATCTTCGCCGGCCAGCTTGAGTACACGGGCACCTTCCGGAAGATCTGCTCCTCCCTGAAGGAGAGCTTCATCGGCAACAGCAAGGGACGGTTCGTCGTGTCCGCGTCCGTCACGGGCATTCTCACGGGCCTCGGCACGGGAAATTCCTACCTGAGCGAAATCGTCCCGGGCACCATGTACAAGGACCTTGCCGACGAGATGGACATCTCCCGGCGGGTGCTCTCCAGAACCCTCGAGGACTCCGGCACCGTGGTGGTGCCCCTCATTCCCTGGTCCGCGGCGGGCATCTACATGTCCACCGTTCTCGGAGTGTCCGTCTTCGAGTACGTGCCCTGGGCCTTCCTGTGCTACCTCGGCTTCCTGACGGCCTGGTTCTACGGCTTCACCGGCATCGCCATCTGGCCGTCTGACAAAAAGAAAGCCGCCTGATCCATCCGGATCCCCGGGGAGCCCCGGCTCCCCGGGGATCGTTGCCCTTCCCCGTACCTTCCGGTACACTGACTTGAGGAGAATAAGCTTATCTTCCCCCGCCAAGGCGGGACGGAGGAAAGGAGAACCTATTGCATGCTTCTGATTCGGAACGCCGACCTGTATGACCCTGAACACAAGGGGCTGTGCGACATTCTTATGGCCGCCGGCCGCATTCTTTCAGTATATTCCGCCGGAACGGCGGATCCGGGGGCACTATCAAGCCTCTCCGCGGATTTCAGGACGGTGGACGCCGGGGGAAACCTCACCATGCCGGGTATCCTCGACAGGCACGTCCACTTCAACGGTGCCGGGGGCGAAGGGGGACCTGCCAACAGGACCCCGCCCCTCCAGCTTTCCTCCTTTGTCCGGGCGGGGGTCACCTCAGCCGTGGGGATGCTGGGGACCGACGGCACCTGCCGTGCCCTGGAGGAACTCCTCATGAAGGCCAGGGGACTCGAGGAGGAGGGCATTTCCACGTGGATCCTCACGGGGAGTTACGGCCTTCCCTCGCCGACCCTCACGGGCTCCGTGGCGAGGGACCTCTGCCTCATCGACAAGGTGATCGGCCTCAAGCTGGCCGTGTCGGACCATCGGAGTTCCCACCCCTCTGTGGAGGAGATCCGGCGGGCCGCCTCCAACGTCCGGGTGGGGGGCATCCTCTCCGGCAAGGCAGGCTGCCTCTGCGTCCACATGGGGAGTGAGGCCTCGGGGCTGACGCCTCTTCTCGACGCCATGGAGGGAACGGACATCCCCATCACCCAGTTTGCTCCCACCCATATTTCCAGGTGCGAGGCCCTGGTGGAGCAGTCCGCGGCCTTCGGGCTCCGGGGCGGGTACCTGGACATCACCGCCGCCCCGGGGAAAAACCCCCTGTTCGGCCTCGCCACGGCAGCGGTGGTGGCCACCCTCCTGGAGAGGGGTGTTCCGGCGGGGAACATCACCCTGAGCTCCGACGGCAACGGGTCCATGCCCTCCTTCAACGAGAAGGGCGAGATGACGGGGCTGAAGGTCGGCCCCCTGGAATCGGTCCTGGAGTCTGTGGCGGAGATGCTCCGGGAAGGTGAGATACCCCGGGAGACGGTGATCTCCCTTGTGACGTCGAATCCGGCGGATCATCTCAAGCTGTCCCGCAAGGGAAGAGTCCGTCCCGGGTGCGACGGGGACGTGCTCGTCCTCGACGGAAACTTCAGGCCCCTGTTCGTGGCGGCGAAGGGACGGCTCCTCATGGAGGAAGGCGAAGTCACCGTCCGGGGGACCTTCGAGTAAAGACGCTGTGAAATAAGAAAAACACAGGAGCGGTCAGCTCTCCCACGCCGGGAAGGGGCCGCTCCTGTTCTTTCCTGAAAAAATGCTTCTATCCCTTCAGAGACTTCACGAAGACCTCCATGCGGTCCATTCCTTCGGCAAGCACCTCGAGGGACCGGGTGCAGGCCAGACGGACGTAGCCCTCGCCGCATGCGCCGAAGGCCGATCCCGGAAGGGTGGCCACCTTTCCCTTCTCCAGGAGCCCCCAGGCGAATCCCTCGCTGGTAAGCCCCGTGCCCCGGATGTCCGGGAAGAGGTAGAAGGCCCCTTCGGGCTCGGAGCACCGGATGCCGGGCATGGCGTTGAGCCGTTCCGCCACGTAGCCGAGCCTCTGCCGGAAGATCCCGGCTCGCTCCTCGAGCTTGCTGTCATGGTTGTCCAGGGCGTACTTCGAGGCCATCTGGGTCGGGACGTTGACTCCGTAGGTCTGGTTCGCGCCGATAAGGGCCATGAGCCGGACCAGGGGCGCCGGGCCGATGGCGTAGCCGATGCGCCATCCCGTCATGCAGTGGCTCTTGGAGAGCCCCCCCATGGTCAGGGTCCTCTCCTTCATGCCGGGGATGGTGGCGAAAGGCACGTGCCGTCCCTTGAAAACCAGGGAGTCGTAGATCTCGTCGGAGAGCACCGTGAGGTCGTGCCGTTCAGCCACGGCGGCGATGTCCTCCATTTGCCGCCGGGTCATGACCCTTCCGGTGGGGTTGCTGGGGGAGCAGATCATGAGCACCTTCGACTTCGGCGTGACCGCCCGTTCCAGGGCCTCCGCCGTGGGGACGAAGCCGTCCTTCTCCGTCGCCGGAAGGTGGACCGCCGTTCCCCTGTGCTGGTAAATCTGCTCGAAATAGGGGGTGAAGCACGGCTCCGCCGTGATCACCTCATCGCCCGGATCGAGAAGGGCCTGGAGGGCCAGGTGGACCGACTGGACTCCTCCCGCCATGATCATCACCTCGTCGGGGGATGATTTCAGGCCGTACCGCCTGTCCCAGTAGCCGCACACAGACCGGCGGACGTCCTCGAACCCCATGATGGGGCCGTAGTGGGTGTATCCTTCCTTCGCCGCCTTCGCGGCGGCGTCGATGATGTCGTGCTCCGTGTCGAAATCCGGCTCTCCCTCTCCCAGGTTGACCATGTCGGGGTCGGCCGCGGCCGCCTGGAAGATCTTCAGCATGCCGGAGGGCTGCAGCCCCGCGTACCGTTCGGCGAACTTCATGCTACCCTCTCCTTGTTCTTGCCGTCTCTTCCCCGCAGGGGGAAGAAAAATGCCCGCACCCCGGGAGGGTGCGGGCGGGGAATGTCCTCTCTACTCGTATTCCTTCAGCATGGCGGCGTACTCCTCCTCCATGCCCTTCCTCACGTGGTAGCAGTGCTCGTCTCCGGGGAACTTGCCCGTCCGCACGTCCTCCACGTACTCCTTGAAGGCGTTGGTGATGACCTCCGCCACGTTGGCGTAGACCTTCACGAATTTCGGGGTGAAGGCCTGGAACATGCCGATCATGTCGCCGCAGATCAGGAGCTGGCCGTCGCAGGGGGCGCCGGCGCCGATGGAGTATACGGGAATAGTCAGCTTCTTCGCCAGGAACTGGGTGAGCTCGGGCGGCACCGCCTCCACGAGCAGGGCGTAGGCCCCCGCCCGCTCCACCGCCAGGGCGTCCTCGATGACGTACCGGGCCGATGCGGGGTCGAGTCCCTGGGCCTTGAACCCTCCGAGGGGACCGGAGCTCTGGGGGGTGAGGCCGATATGGCCGCACACCAGCATCCCCGCGTCGGCCATGGCCTTGATCCGGGACTCCACCCGGACGCCGCCCTCGAGCTTGATGGCGTCCATGTCCGCTTCCTTGAAGAAGCGCACGGCGTTCTCCACGGCCTGCTGGTCGGAGACCTGGTAGGAACCGAAGGGCATGTCACCCATGACGAAGGTGTTCGGCGCGCCGCGGCGCACGGCCTTGCAGTGGCTGATGCAGTCTTCCATGGTCACGGGGATGGTCCCCTGGTACCCCAGGGTGATCATGCCCAGGGAGTCCCCCACGAGGATCATGTCCATCCCCGCGGCCTCGGCGAAGCTCGCCATGGGGAAGTCGTAGGCCGTGACCCACGTGACCTGTTCTCCGTTCTTCTTCATGTTCACAAAATCGAGGCGCCCTTTCTTCTTTGCCATCGCTCATTCTCCTTTCCCCGTCGAGGGGTGTGAATTTAGAAGTCCCGGACGGCGTTCACCGTTTCCAGGAACGAATCCGCACTGACGTTGCAGCCGGTGATGACCGCCGCTGTTCCGGCGCCGGGAGAAACGATTCCGGAGAGCAGGGCTCCCGGGCCCGTGGCCGCCGCCCCCTCCACAGCTATTTTATGCTTTCTGAGCAGAAAGGCCATACCCCCGGCGATGTCTTTTGTTTTCGTCTCCTTTCAGCAGATGAAAAATCAGTCCACTGCGGGAAGCCTGAGGTCTGCGGGACCCCGGCCGGAAAGCTTCAGCTCGGGAGCGCGGCGCTCCATGATTTCCCGAAGGGTGGAGGCTATCTTCACCTTGGCGCGGATGAATTCGTCATGCCACCCGTCGGTGACCCAGGGTTTGTAGATGTCGCCTTCCGAGGTTCCAGGCTCGATCTTGAAATACACCGGCGAGGCCACCCTGACGATCTCCGGGGCGTCGTAGGCCCTGAACATGCCGCCGAAGGAGTCAACGATGATCATGTAGACGTCCAGGGGCATGTTCACCGCCGTGCGGATGCTGGAGAGGATGGGAAGGGACACGTCGGAGATAGGGTTCATGGTGTCGGCCCCCAGCTCCTCCAGGAGTTTCGCCCCAGCGGGGCTGCACTGGCCGCCGAAAACGGACCACTTGAAAATGGTCTCCTTCGGGAGAAACCCCTCGGCCCTCATCCGGTTGACCAGCTTCAGGGCCCCTTCGTCGTAGACGAGAAAGCCCCGGATTCCCGCCTCCACGTTCCGCATCATGTCCTCCACCCAGTAGGCCATGCTGTCGGACCCGCGGTGCCTCGGTCCCTGGGGACCCCCTTCGGGATAGCCCATCTCCTTGGAGCCCGCGTCCCAGGCCTTGCGGTGGCCCACCACCATGATCAGTTCGATCTGCTCGTCATGAGCCAGCTTCGCCATGTTCTTCAGTTCTTCGAAGTCGCAGTAGGTGGAGCCGCTCACGGTGCAGATGGCCCGATGGACGGGAAGGCTGCGCTTCTTCGCTTCGTCCACCATGGCCACCATGTTGGAATACCGCTCCACTCCGGCGATCTCGATACGGTAGTTGCAGCCGTCGGAAAAACTCTTTTTCGAGGAGGGAAGCCCCCACCCGTCCCTGCCGGGGATTCCCGTTTTTTCCATGAAGGCCTGTATCTCCGTCAGGTGCTTTGCCTTGAACATATCGTTCATCCTCCTTCTCAATTTTTTGTCGACACTCCATGCCGGCGAAAAAACTGTCTTCCGGATGCTTTTCAGTTCCTGCTTATCACGTATTTCTTATTTTGAGAAGAGTGTCCTGAAATTCTCAGCAGGTACCGGAAAGGAAAACCCGGTTCATCCTGTCTGCGGAGGATATGCCGGCTGAGCCGAACGGCTGATCTATTTATGAGACAGGAAAAGAATGGCTTCTGCCGAATCCGCCTGTTCCGCATATTCCCCCGAAATACTACAGTCACAGCATCGTAATCGTAAACGGGTCATTTAAGAGCCGTCACACAACTGGGATCCTGAGCCATTTTTCGTCAATAGACGGAACAATTATTTCTTTCTGATTTATGTTCCTTATTCTCTTTTCCGGTTATAGAGCGGCATAATCATTGACTCCCGGGATAAAAAATGGTATTTTTATCCCGGCATAATAGATGAACAGAATTAAAGAAGGTGAATAATTTGCCGACTTTCTTCCGGAGAAACCGTTCCGTGGAGGAAAACCGGTCACAGGCTCCGGAAAAAGCAGGCTTCGAGCAGCCCCGGAATGTCTGCCGGGGCGTTTTTTTTACTGTCCTCCTCCTGCTGTTCTGTTCCGCCTTTCCTCCCGCGGTGCCGCTCTTCGCGGAACCTCCTTCCTACACCCTTGCGGCCTATCCCACCAACGACCCGAAAAAAGTCTACGACGCCCTGAAGCCCCTGGCGGATTATATCTCCGCCGAAACCGGATGGACGGTCCGCATGGTGGTCACCAGAAACTACGAAGAGATCATCCACCGTCTCACCGCCGGTACAGTGGACATCGCCATGCTCAGCGCGGCGAGCTATGTCCGCTTCGGACCCTCCATTCCCGGTCTTTCCTACGTGGCCACCTACATGGAAATGGAGGGGACGGCGCCGTCGCCCTTCTATCATTCGGTGATTCTGTGCCTGGCGGACAGTTCCGTCACCGATATTTCGGGCCTGAAGGGGAAAAATTTCGCCTTCACCGACCGCTATTCCACCTCCGGCTACATCGTTCCCCTGCTTCTGTTCCGGGACAGGGGAATCGTCCCTGATTCTTTCTTCGGCAAAACCTTCTTCGTCGGAAAGCATGACGCCGTCATCGAAGCGCTGAAAGCCCGCTCCGTGGAAGGGGGCGCCGTATCCTCCGGAACCCTTGCCAACGCCGAAGCCGTGGAGGGCAATATTTTCCGGGTGCTTGCCTCTTCGGAGCCCATCCCTCTCGATGCCATAGCGGCCGGGAAGAGGGTGCCCCAGGAGCATGTCAAGCTTCTGCAGGAAGTACTCCGGTGCCTGCCGCCGGATTCCGCTCCCGTGGAGGCCGTCCGGGTCCACCTCAAGTGGCCTGCCGCCGGCTTCGCCGTGCTGGGCGACTCCTTTTACGATCCCCTCCGCCGGGCTCTCGGGATAAGCTCCGGCGACTGAGGACGAAGGGGGGAAGTGGTTTGAAGCTGTACTGGAAAGTTCTCATCACGGCCATGCTGCCCCTGTTCCTGGTCCTCGGCCTGGGCATGTACCAGGTGAACCGTTCGGTCAGGATCCATGAAGAGAGCGTGGCGGAAGAGAACCGCCTGAAGGTGTCCCTCCTCCGCTTCCGGCTTTCCTCTTTTCTGAAGGAAATGCAGAAAACGGCATCCATTCTCGGCGCCTCGGGAGACGCTGCCCGGGCCGTTGAGGGCGCCGATACCGACTACCTGACCGCCTGGGGAAAGCTCTTCCTCGACGGGGGCGGAACGTACAGGATTCTCTTCACCGACCTGGACGGCACGGTGCTCTCCAGGCCCCATGATCCTTTCAGGTTCGGCGACAGTCTCCGGTCCCACCCGGCGGTTCGGAGTGCCGCCGAAGGAAGGGACGTGGCAGCCTTCTACGAGATCGAGGGGTTTTTCAGCATCGTCTGCGCGGCTCCTGTGAAACTTTACGGCGAAATTCCCGTGGGAACGGTCATGGTGGCGGCGCCAGTTTCCCCGGCGCTCCTTGCCTCCTTTGTCTCCGGAACTGGTCTCGACCTGCTTGTGGAACCGGAGGGGTATCCGCCTGCAGCCAGCTTTGACGGGACCTGCGGCAGATCCTTCCTTTCCCTGGACCCGGAACTTGTCCACGAGGGAATCCCCATGAAAAGGGTTCTTGTTTTTTTCCCCGACGACCTGGCCATAACCCCCCTCACGGAGCTGCACAGCAACCTGGTAATCGCGGTGGGATTTTTCTTCATCGCCCTCCCCCTGGGGCTCTTCCTGATGCTCCGCCGTCACCTCCGTCCCTACGCCCGTCTCATGGAGAACCTTCTGCACCTTTCCGACAAGGATGCGGACCTGCCGGGAGTCAGGGAGAGGCTCGAGGCGGAGGACGGAAACGCACGCAACGAGGTGTCCGCGGTGACGGCTGCGGTGGCGCGAATCCTGAAGATGCTGGAGGAAAAGATCGCCCTTCTCGAGTGGACCTCGAGGACGGATGCCCTCACCCAGGTGAACAACAGGCTTCACCTCGACAGGGTGCTCCAGAGGGAGATCGGGTGCATTGAAAGGGAAGATCCTCCCCTGTCTGTGCTTATCCTGGACCTGGACCATTTCAAGGATGTAAACGACACCTTCGGCCACCAGGCCGGTGACGGGGTGCTCCGCAAGACGGCGGGCATCCTCTCTTCGGTCGTGGGGGGACGGGGTTCCGTCGGCCGGTGGGGGGGCGAGGAGTTCCTGGTCATTCTTCCCGGAACGGGCCTGGACAACGCCTTTCTCCTGGCCGAAGAAATCCGGTGCGAAGTGGAGCGGGGCGATTTCGGCATCACCCGGTACGTGACGGTGAGCATCGGCGTCGCTCAGGCCGTGGCCGGGGACACGCCGGTGTCCCTTGTCCGGAGGGCCGACGTCGGCCTGTACCGGGCCAAGGCGGGCGGGCGGAACAGGACGGTTTTGGGAGAGAGATAGGCTCAAAATTCATGGAAACACTCTCCGGGCCGGCGGGATGAAGAACATCCTGTCCACCGGCCCTGAAGACGGAGCGGCGTATGGTACCATATTTCCGGGTGCATTCGCACAGAGATTCGCCGCCGCAGGAGGAAGGAGCCGCTCCGGGAGCCATGGTCAGACTCAGGATACTGAAAACCTATTTTTCCGAGATCCTCCTGCTGCTGGCAGCTACGGTCATCATCACCATTCTGGTGCTCTCCTGGTTCCTCAACTACCATTTCGAGCAGTTCTCCGCGTCCATGGCGAGCAGGCTGAACAGGGAGTTCCTCGCGGAAAACCGCCGGATGAACGAATACCTCCAGAAAATGATCCGCATCAGCGGCATGGAGCTGTTCCTGGAGCCGTCGATCCAGAACCTCATGTACCGTGGGGACCTGAAAAACTTCGACGAAGTGACGGGGATACGGCGTCTCGACGCCGTCATGAGCGCGGGGATGCACATTCATTCCATCTATGTCTACAACGGCGCGAGGAAGTACGTGTACGCCACCAGCAACGTGGATTCCGACAGGGCGGACCGCTTCCGGGACCAGGGGGCTCTCTCCCTGCTCGGCGGGGCCGTCGACCGCAGGAGGCTCGAGCCCATTCCCCGCTTTTCTCTCCAGGCTTCCGGCGAGGTACCCGTCTATTCCTTCGTTTTTTACGACATCCGGAAGACGGAGCCGAGAATCGGCGGGGCCCTCATCATGAACATCACCCTGGACTGGCTCCGGGAGGTCTTTCTGGACATGCCCTCCTCCCCGTCGCGGGTGATGTTCGTGGACGCCGACGGCACCATAGCGTACCATTCCGACCCGTCCATGTTCCTGAAGAACATCGCCGATGACGGGCTCTTCCGGCGGCTGACGGACCGGGGAGACCGGAGCGGCTCCTTTTCCTTCCTGTCCGGGGAGGACGAGGTGTTCGTCTTCTATTCCAGGAGCGGAGAAAATTCCCCCTTCCTCATCCGGACCTATCCCTACGGCGCCATCATGGGGGAAATTCTCGCCCGGCGGCGGACCACCATGATCCTGGTGCTGGTCTGCGTTCCCCTTGCCATGCTCCTCGTGGTGGCGGTGTCCAGGAAGCTCTACAGGCCCATCAGGCAGCTCGTGCGCAGGGTGGACCCCCACGCGGAGGGGGAAACGTCCGGCCAGGGAGATCTCGGGTTCCTCTCCTCCCGGATAGACAGCATCCTGTCCAGGGCCGAGACGGTGGAGGAGACGGCCGAGTCCTACCGGAAGCTCCTGCAGACCGACGTGCTGCGGGGGGCCCTGTCGGGAAAGACCGCCGATCCCGGGAGCCTTCTGGAGCAGTTCAGGGAATTCCGGATTCCCTTCTCTCCGGAAAAGGCCTTCGGCCTGGCGGGGCTCAGGCCCTTCACGGACGAGCAGCTGGACCGGCTCATGTCCCATTTTCCGGAGACGGCCCTGATGGGGGTGTCCTTCGATGGGGAGCGGATGGTGGTCCTGTTCCAGGGAGGCTCCGCCGGGACGGCTGAGGAGCTGTGCTCCCGGGCCGTTTCCCTGGGGGCGCGGTTCGCCGTGGGCTCTCCCCCGGCGGAGGAGCTTTCCTCCCTGCCCGCCCGGACCGATTCCCTTCTCCGGGAGCTGCGGTTTTCCTTCCTTTACCCGAAAGGCACCATTCTCAGGCACCCCAAAGAATCCAGGAGCCTCGGCGCCGCGGTGACCTACCCCACGGAGAAGGAGAAGGAGCTGCTGCAGCTTCTCCGCCAGGGCAGGGCGGAGGAGGCCTTCGGGGCGTACCTGCAGTTTTTCGAGGCCATCTCCGGCCGGTCCTTCACCCATTTCCGGTTCTCCATGAAGAGGCTCTACATTTCTCTCCAGCTCCTGGCGAAGGAAATGGGGAAGGGGTTCGGCAGCCCGAAGGAGATGAACATCGGGGAGTTCGAGCAGACAGTCGAGACTCTTGAGGACAGAGCGGCCCTGGACGGTTTCTTTCGGGAGTGGTTCGAATCCTTTGAAAAGACCATGCAGCGGTGCAGGACGGAGAAAAACCGGGCGCTGGTGGAGCAGATCCGGGAGATGGTGCGGGAGGAGTACGCCAATCCAAACCTCTGCCAGCAGTACCTGGCCGACAGGGTCGGTCTTTCCGTCTCCCACGTCTCCAAAATTTTCAAGGAGGCCGGAGGAATCTCCCTCAGCGACTACTGCCTGGAAGTCCGCATGGAAAAAGTCTCGGCGCTGCTGGCGGAGACAGATATTCCCGTCCGTGACGCCGCCGCCGCCGCAGGCTTTTCCAACGAGAGCTATTTCTACACTCTCTTCCGGAAGCGTTTCGGCACCACCCCCGGGGAATACCGCTCCCGTTTCCGCCTTTGATAATCGGGGAAAAGACAAAGAAACGAAATTTGCAGTTTCCCGGAAAATCCCTTTCTCCTACAATGTCACCGGGTTTTAAAAAAAAGTTCAAGGAGGAGATGATTTTTATGGGAAAGTTTGTTAAGGCAGCGCTCGTTCTTTCTCTGCTGGCGTCCGCGCTGGCGGGGTCCTTCGCGCAGACGGCAGCGGCGGCCGAAGAGAAGCAGTACGTCATGCTCTATTCCTCGCTGAAGGATTCCCAGCTCGCAGCCATCCGGGAGGGCTTCATGAAGAAGCACCCCAACGTGACCATGGACTACTACACCGCCGGCACCGGCAATGTCATGACCAAACTCGCCACGGAGCACCAGTCCGGCGGCATCGCGGCCGACATCATCTGGGTGGGCGACCCCACCAACTACCTGACCTTCAAGGAGCAGGACCTCCTGATGCCCTACGATTCCCCCGCGGCCGCCGGGATCCCCGACAAGTTCAAGGATCCCGACAGGCTCTACATGTCCGCCCGGCTGATCATGCTCGGCTTCGTGTACAACACCAACCTCGTGAAGGAAGACCAGATCCCCAAAACATGGGAAGACCTGCTGAAGCCAGAATTCAAGGATTACCTTTCCATGACCGACCCCACCACCAGCGGCACCACCCTGTTCACCGTGGCCGGGCTGGTCCAGAACCCGAAATATGGCTGGGCCTACCTGGAGAAGCTGAAGGCCAACGGACTGAAGCTCGAGAACGGTTCCAGCGCCGTGGTTAACAAGGCCGCCGCGGGAGAATACAAGGTTTCCATCGGCGTGGACTACATCGCCCGTACCGTCATGGCCCAGGGAGCCACCGTGGGCTTCGCCTACCCCGAGGCTGACATCCCCATCATCGAGAGCCCCATCGCCATCATCAAGAACACCAAGAATCCTGAAGCCGCGAAGAAGCTCTATGATTACATCATCAGCGACGGTCAGTCTGTGCTCATCGAAGAGTTCACCATGCCCATCAATCCGGACATGAAGCTGGAAAACGCCATCGACGTAAAAGCCGCCGAGGCGAAGATGCTTCCCGTCGATCCCGCGGCCCTGGTCCGGGACAAGCTGGACATGCTGCAGAAGTTCGACGCCATTTTCAAATAGACGCCGGTATTTCCGGCATTGCCCGTGCGGTCCGGGGACTATCCCGGACCGCGCATCATATCCAGGAGGTGCGCCCATGGCGATAGTCTCGATGAGGGACATCACCGTACACTATGGAAAGAACGCCGTCATCGACGGTTTGTCCCTTGAAGTGGAGCGGGGAGAGAACCTGGCGATCGTCGGTCCATCGAGCTGCGGCAAGACGACCCTGATGAGGGCTCTGTGCGGGTTCATAAAGATTGCCCGCGGCGAGATCCTTCTCAACGACGGGGTGGTGTCGTCACCGTCCCGGAGGATCATGGTCGCCCCGGAGAAGCGGAACATCGGCGTGGTGTTCCAGGATTACGCCGTCTGGCCTCATTTTACGGTCTTCGAAAACATCGTGTACCCCATGAGAAAGCGGAAAGTGCCCAAAGAAGAGGCGAAGGAGCGGGCCCTGGCCGCCATGGCCCAGGTGAAGATGCAGGATTTCGCCGACCGGCTGCCGTCCCAGCTTTCCGGCGGGCAGCAGCAGCGGGTGGCTCTTGCCCGGGCGCTGGTCTCCTCTTCGGAGCTGATCGTCCTGGACGAACCCATCACCAACCTCGACGCGAAGCTCCGGGAGGAGATGGCCTACGAGATCCGGAACCTCCAGAAGACCATCGGGGTCACCGTCATCTACATCACCCACGACCAGGAGACGGCCATGACCATTTCCGACCGCATGGTGATCATGGATAAAAAAGGCGCCATCCGCCAGCTCGGAAGCCCGGAGGAGATCTGGAACCACCCGAAGGACCGGGATGTCTATGCCTTCCTCGGCGTGTCCAACTTCCTTCCCCTCCTCAACGAAAACGGTTCCCTCCATCTTGTCTCGTCTTCCGGAAAGCGGAAGTTCGGCGGCCTTGGGGCGGACATTCCGGAAGACTTCGGCTCCAGGCTGCTCCTTGCCTCCCGTCCGACGGACATTAGGGTCACCCCTCTTCCGGATGCCGCTGGCGGTGTGGAGGGCGTGGTGGAGCGTGTGACCTACCTGGGGCACCAGTTCGACTATTTCGTGAACGTGGGCGGCCATACCGTCCGGGTGCAGGAAGATTCCCTCGAGGCCTTCGGCCGGGGGGTTCCCGCCGAGGGTTCTCCCTGTGCGGTGGAGTTCCTCAAGCCCGCGGTGTACGAGGCGGATCCCCTGGATCCCCGGTTTGACCTTTGATTTCCCCTCTACAGGAGCATTGACATGAAATTCTTTCTGACAAGCATGTTCGGAAGAGAAACATCCCGGGGAGACCGTCGCTTCGGCCTGGACCGGATCGTCTTCCTCCTCTCGCTGTTCATCCTTATCGTGACGGTCCTGATGCCCATGCTCATGATCGTCGTCAGGACCTTCTTCAAGGGCACCCAGCCCGACTGGGCCCTGTTCACAAGGGTCGTCATGGCGCCGGAAAACCTTTCGGCCATCTACAACACCGTGAAGATCGGCTTTTTCGTCACCCTCTTCGGGACCGTGCTCGGCCTGTTCTACGCCTGGCTGATCGGCCGGAGCGACATCCCCATGAAAGGGCTGATGAAGGCCCTCTTTACCATACCCTACATGTTTCCCCCCTTCTTCGGGGCCATGGCGTGGAGCCTTCTGCTGGCCCCACGGTCGGGGTACATGAACAAGTGGTTCATGCAGCTCACCGGGAGCACCTCCCCGCTGCTGGATATCAACAGCATCGGCGGCATCGTCTTCGTGGAGACCTGCTACTACTTTCCCTTCGTCTTCCTCCAGGTGGTGAGCGCCCTCGAGCGCATGGACCCCACCCTGGAGGAGTCCGCCCGGATCGCCGGGGCGGGGCAGTGGTACGTAATCCGGAAGATCACCCTTCCCCTGGTCCTGCCCGCCATCGCCGCGGGAGCCATGCTCATCCTCATCTCGTCCCTCTCCCACTTCGGCGTGCCGGCCATCCTCGGGTTCTCCAACAACATCTTCACCCTGCCCACAAAGATCTACCAGCTCATCAACCGGTCCGCCGGCAGCTTCGACGGCATCCGGGAGGGAGCGGCTCTGTCCATCCTGCTGGTGGCTGTGGTTGTCATCGCCCTCTACATCCAGCGCATCGTGCTCAAAACGGGCCATTACGACATCATCAAGGGAAAGAGCATGCGCCCTATGCTCATCAAGCTCCGGGGGGCGAAGATCCCCCTTCTTGGGATCAGCCTGCTCTCCCTGTTCGTCATCGTGGTGGTCCCCCTCTTCATGATCTTCATCGTGGGGTTCCTCAAGGCCTACGGTCTGCCGCTGACGCTGCAGAACCTCACGCTGCGGAACTACGAATACATCCTGGGGCAGTCGAAGATGGTCCGGGATTCCATCATGAACAGCCTCTTCCTGTCGGTGTCCTCGGGCGTGATCACCATGTTCCTGGGCGTCATGATCGCCTACGTGGTCATCAAGGTGAAACCCCGGGGAAAGGGCTTCCTGGAAATGCTCTCCCTGCTGCCCTACTCGATTCCGGGATTGGTGCTCGCCATCGGCGTCATCCTGGTCTGGAGCGGCGCCTTCGGGATCAACCTCTACAACACCATCTGGATCATCCTCATCGCCTATATCGCCCGGTATGTTTCCTTCGCCATGAAATCGGCGTCGGCCTCCCTTGAACAGGTCCACTACTCCCTGGAGGAGGCGGCCCGGTCCTGCGGGGCCACCCACCTCGAGTCCCTCCGGGACATCACCATACCCCTGATCCGTCCGGGCATGATCGCAGGGTTCTTCCTCATCTTCCTGCCGGCCATGAGGGAGCTGACCACGTCGGTGCTGCTCTACGGGCCCTTCACCAGGACCCTCGGCGTGGCCATCTACGCCATCAACTCCGAAGGGAACACGGTGCAGGCTTCGGCCCTTGCCACAGTGGCCATCGGGATCATCATCGCGGGGCACTTCGCCCTCCGGTATGTGACCAGAGACAGGAAGGGTTTATAACATGAGCAAGATTACGCTGAAGAACGTGACCAAGGAATTCGTCACCCGGGGAGGCCACCGGGTGACAGCGGTGGACAACTTCAACCTCGAGATCCGGGAAGGGGAGTGCTTCTCCTTCCTCGGTCCCTCCGGCTGCGGGAAGACCACCACCCTCCGCATGATCGCCGGGTTCGAGGACCTGACGGAAGGGGAAATCTGGCTGGGTGACAAGCCCGTGTCGGTGAAATCGAAGAACCTCTACGTCCCGCCGGAGGAGCGGGGGCTGGGCATGGTCTTCCAGGCCTTCGCCGTGTGGCCCCACCTGAACGTCTTCGAGAACGTTGCCTTTCCCTTGAGGGTCAAGAAGACCCCGAGGGACGAGCTCCGGGAGCGGGTGATGACCGCCCTGGGACACACGGACCTCCAGGGCGCCGAGAAAGCCTATCCGTCGGACCTGTCGGGTGGTCAGCAGCAGCGGATCGCCCTTGCACGGTCCATCGTCACGAACCCCAGGGTGATGCTCCTGGACGAGCCCCTGTCGAACCTCGACCCGAAGCTCCGGGAATCCATGCGGTTCGAGATCAAGGCCCTGCAGAAGAAGTTCAACTTCACCATCATCTTCGTCACCCACGACCAGTCGGAGGCCATGGCCCTGTCCGACAGGATGCTCGTCATGGACCTGGGCAGGATCATCCAGGTGGGAACGCCGAGGGAGATGTACCAGAACCCTTCCAACAAATTCGTCTACGGCTTTTTGGGCCTGTCGAACTTCCTGAAGGTCCGGGTGAGGGAGGGTCGGGTGTTTCCTGCCGAAGGGACCGTTCAGCCCATTCCCTTCGAGCTTCCCGAAGGAGTGTCGGACGGGGAGGGTCTGCTGGCGTCCCGGCCGAACGAGATCGGCCTGAGCCGGACAGAAGGAACGGGCTACCCGGGGCGGATAGAGAAGCGGCTCTACATGACCTTCTGCATCGAGTACCACGTCAACATCGCGGGCCAGGTCATCCGGGTCCACACGCCCCATGGCAATGTTCTGCCCGAGGGCTGCGGCTGCTTCGTCCAGTTCAGGAACCCCCGGTGGTATGCAGGGGAATCGGAGCAGGTAGAACTGGAGCGGATCGAGCGGCAGGTGATTTAGGGCCGTTTTGTTATCCGTTGTGCCGTCAATTCTGTCATCCTGAGGAGCGTTTTTTGCGACGAAGGATCTGGTCCTGGGAAAAAACAGATCCTTCCCCTTTTTTTGTCATCCTGAGGCCGGGGTCATGGCCGAAGGATCTCGCTTTTGAGACAAATCAGACTCAAACCCGGGATCCCTCGCATTCGCTCGGGATGACAACCAGCTCAGGATAACAGCAGGGGTGGGATCTTCCCCGTTTTTGTCATCCTGAGGCCGGGTTCATGGCCGAAGGATCTCGTCCTTGGTTGACTCAACCCCGAGATCCCTCGCATCCGCTCAGGATGACAGCAAGGGCGGGATTTTTCCCCTTTTTTTGTCATCCTGAGGCCGGGTTCATGGCCGATCGCGTCCCCGTTCTTGTCATCCTGAGGCCGGGTTCATGGCCGAAGGATCTCGTTCTTGGTTGACTCAACCCCGAGATCCCTCGCATCCGCTCAGGATGACAGCCTGATCCCGAGGTCGTAAAACCAGATTCCTCGGGCTTCCCCCTTCGGAATGACAAACGACAGGAAAGGCCGGGGAAATTTCCCCGGCCCTTCCTGTCGTTTTCCGGGTACTGCTACGCGCCCTTTTTCCTGATGTACTTTTCGATCTCGTCCATGGAGAGCCGGGACAGTTCCTGCACGGGCAGGGAGGAGAGAAGCTCCCATCCCAGGTCGAGGGACTGGCTGATCTCCCGGTTTTCCTCCCCTCCCTGGCTGAGGAAGGACCGTTCGAAGGCATCGCCGAAGGACAGGGACGCCCGGTCGGCCGGGCTCAGCTCGTCCTCGCCCACCACTCCGGCGAGGGACCGCACGTCGTGGACCCTGCTGTAGGACGCGAAGAGCTGCCCCGCCAGATCGGGGTGATCCTCCCTGGTGTAGCCCTTGCCGATGCCGTCCTTCATGAGCCGGGAGAGGCTTGGCAGCACCTCCACGGGAGGATAGATGCCCCGGGCCTCCAGGTCCCTGGAGAGGACGACCTGTCCCTCGGTGATGAATCCCGTGAGGTCCGGAATGGGGTGGGTGATGTCGTCGTTGGGCATGGTGAGTATGGGAATCTGGGTAACGCTCCCCCGGCCGTTCCGCAGCACCCCGGCCCGTTCGTAGAGGGACGCCAGGTCGCTGTACAGGTAGGAGGGGTACCCCTTCCGGCTCGGTACCTCGCCCCGGGCCACGGAGAGTTCCCGGAGAGCCTCGCAGTAGCTTGTCATGTCGGTCATGATCACCAGCACGTGCATTCCAAGGTCGAAGGCGAGGTATTCCGCTGCCGTGAGGGCGAACCTCGGCGTGGCGATCCGCTCGATCACCGGGTCGTCCGCCAGGTTGAGGAAGAGCACAAGGTGCCCTCCCTGCCCGTGGGCGGAGAGCCGCTGCTGGAAATAGGCGGCGTCGTCGTGCTTGATGCCGATGCCGGCGAAGACCACGGCGAAGTTCTCGGCCCCCACGAGCCGGGACTGGGTGGCGATCTGCACCGCCAGCTGGTTGTGGGGCAGGCCGTTCCCCGAGAAGATGGGGAGTTTCTGTCCCCTGATCAGGGTCAGGAGGACGTCGATGGACGATATGCCCGTGGAGATGAAGTCCCGGGGATACTCCCTGGCCATGGGGTTGATGGCCGACCCGTTCACGGCCCTGCGGACGCCGCCGAGCACCGGGCCGCACCCGTCCCTGGGCTCGCCGATGCCGGAGAAGGTCCGGCCGAGGAGCGACGGTGACAGGGAAATCTCAAGCTCCCGGCCGAGGAAGCGGACCGCCGTGGAGGCAGGGGCAAGACCCTCCGTACCGGAGAAGACCTGCACCAGGGTGGAATTCCGGTCCACCAGGACCACCCGGCCCTTCCGGACGCCACCGTCAGGGGAGAGCACGTCCACGATTTCGTCGTATCCCACACCGGGGATGCCCGACAGGAGCAGGAAGGGGCCGGTGATCTTCTCCACGCCCACGTATTCTGTGACAGCCACGGCTTATCCCTCCCTTCCGGGGGCGATGCGCTCCCGGTCAACCGTCTCCATGCGCTCGAAGAGGCGTTTTTTCAGATCGGCGAAGGCTTCCTTTTTCTCTGCCGGAATTTCCCTTAAATGGGTCAGCTCCACGAGCTCCTTCATCCCCCGGAGCAGCGAGAAGGGGCATCCCCTCTGGAGAAGTCTTTCCGCCTTCTCGTGGAAGCCGAGGAGAAGGTCAAGGATGGCCAGCCCCTTCTCCGGCGGGCAGTAGGAATCGGGTCCGAAAGCCCCCTGCTGCAGGTAGCCGTTCTTCACCAGCGAAGCGGTGAGGGCTGTAAGCTTCTGGTCGTCGGGGAGGACGTCCTCGCCCACGAGGCGGATGATCTGCTGGATCTTGTCGTCCTCCGCCAGGATCTCCCGGGCCCGCTCCCTCAGGGACGCCCATGCCGGGTTCACGTTGGCGGCGTACCAGTCCTTCACCTCGTCGCCGTATTCGCTGTAGGAGTCGATCCAGCTGATGGCGGGGAAGTGGCGGGACCGGGCGAGGTGCTGGTCCAGGGCCCAGAAGCAGCGGATGAACCGCTTGGTGTGCCGGGTCACCGGCTCGGTGAAGTCCCCACCCGGAGGGGAGACGGCGCCGATGATGGAGATGCTGCCACGGGTTCCTCCCAGGGTGGTGACCTTTCCCGCCCGTTCGTAGAACTCGGCGATGCGGGTGGGGAGGTAGGCGGGAAATCCCTCCTCGGCGGGAATTTCCCCGAGGCGGCCGGAAATCTCCCTGAGGGCCTCGGCCCACCGGGAGGTGGAATCTGCCATGAGGGCCACGTCGTAGCCCATGTCCCGGTAGTACTCCGCCAGGGTGATGCCCGTGTAGATGGAGGCCTCCCTGGCCGCCACGGGCATGTTGGACGTGTTGGCGATGAGGATGGTGCGCTCCATGAGGGGCCTGCCCGAGCGGGGGTCCTCCAGGACGGGAAATTCCTCGAGCACCTGGGTCATCTCGTTGCCCCGCTCGCCGCACCCGATATAGATCACGATCCGGGCGTCGCTCCACTTGGCGAGCTGGTGCTGGGTCACTGTCTTTCCGGTGCCGAAGCCTCCGGGAATGGCCGCCACGCCGCCCTTGGAGAGGGGGAAGAGACCGTCGATGACCCGCTGGCCTGTGAGCAGAGGTTCGTCGGGAAGAAGCCGCTCGGCTATGGGCCGGGGTGTCCGCACGGGCCACCGGGAGATCATGGGGACGGACCGTTCCTTTCCCCGGGAATCCCGGATCTTTGCCACCACCGACGACGCCCTGTGGAACCCCGCCGGAAGGATGGAGAGAATTTCCCCTTCCAGCCCGGCGGGCACGAGAATCCGGTGCTCCACAAGAGAGGTCTCCTTCACTGACGCAAGCACCGTTCCCGGCGTGACCACGTCGCCCACCTTGCCCAGGGGGGTGATCTCCCATGTTCTGTCAGGATCGACCTGGGGGACGGAGACGCCCCGGGTCACGAAAGCCCCTTCTTTCTCCATAAGGCGGGCCAGGGGCCGGCCGATGCCGTCGAAGATGGAGCCCATGAGGCCCGGGCCGAGGGACACGGAAAGGGGGCTGCCCGATCCCGCCACCGGTTCGCCGACGGTGACGCCCGCCGTGTCCTCGTACACCTGGATGAGGGCATCGTCCCCGTCGAGGCGGATGATCTCGCCCAGCAGGGAGAGTTTCCCCACGGTGACCATTTCCCGCATGGCGAAGTCCCGCATGCCCGTCGCACGGACCACGGGTCCGTTCACCGTGATGATCCGTCCGGAGTTCATGGCCGCCTCCTCACAGGATGGAGAGGATCCGCTCGGCGAGGGAATCCTTCACTTCAGCGATGATTTCCCGCCAGTCGGCGGGGGAGCGCCACGAGCCGTCGGGAGCGGAGAGCCAGACTCCACCCAGGATGGGGGCGCCGTCGGTGTCGAAGGAAACGGAAAGATCCGGCCGCTTCTCCCGGAGGCGCGCCGCCAGCGTCTCCCCCAGGGCTTCATCCTCGGAAGCAAGCTGGATTCTGACCTCCGTCCCGGCGGGGAGCTTTTCAGCCGCCTCGAAGGCCAACCCAGCGAGGACCCCAGGATAGGACGGATGAATCCGGAGGGCGGTAAGCTCTTTCTGGAGCATGGTCACCGCCTCGTCCAGGAGGGAATTCTGGAGGCGCAGGCGCTCCTTGGTCCGGGCCATCTCGGCGCCGGAAATCTGCCGCTTGGATATCTCTTCAGCCCGCTTCACTGCCTCGGTGTGGATCTGCTCCACCATGCGGTCCAGGGCGGCGTTCTGCTCTTCGAGCCATGCGGAGGACTCCCGCCTGGCGGACTCCAGGAGAGCTTCCCGTTCGTCGTCGGCCTTCTTGAGAAGCAGCCCTTTAAGGGAGGCCAGCTTTTCGGGGTTGCGGACCTCGTAATTCCGGCCGTCTCCGGCTATGGAATCGGTCATTCTATCTTCACTCCAATCGCGTCGCGGATGTACCGCGTCAGAAAATCGCCCTGCCGCATGCTGCCGTGGCGGTCGGGTATCTCCACCAGGAGAGGGGTTTCTCCTCTCTCCCGGAGGGTCTTCACCATGGCGGGAACCTGGGCGGCAGCTTTTTCGGTGATGACCAGGACCCCCACGTCCGGCCTGTTCGCCAGCACGTCCTCCAGGGCGGCGGCGGTTTCCTCCGGGCCGTGGACCTCCACGCCGGGGATGCCCGCCAGGCGGAGCAGCACCAGGGAGTCGTGGTTGTCGCTGATGAGGAATCCCTTCATGTTCCCGGGAGCCTCCGGGCTATAGCTTGCCCAGGATCAGCAGGGAGACGATGACTCCATAGATGGCGATGCCTTCCGCCAGGCCGAGGTAGATGAGGGTCGTCCCCAGCATGGAGGGCTTCTCCCCCACCACGCCCAGGGCGGCTGCGCCCACCACCGCCACGGCGATGCCCGCACCCAGGCAGGCCAGCCCGGTGGCGAGGCTCGCGCCGAGGAACCCCAGCCCCGACGCGGCGGAGGCAGCCGTCGTCTCAGCGGCCGCCGAGGGGACGGGCAGCAGGGTCAGCACGAGGCCGGCGCCAAGAAGGACGGCCAGGACGGCGAGGACGCTCCCGAGAACCGCCCGGGGGGAGCGCACGGTTCTCCCCTGAAGATAAAATCCGGCGCCGCAGGCGAGAACCGCTCCTCCAGCGATCAATGCAAGTCCGCTCATGAATGTTTTCCTCCTCAGATTAATCTTGTCTTTTAGCGTTCCAGGTTACGGGGGCGAAGGGACGGCCTCCGCCGTGGTAGAACTTGCTGAAGAACTCGTAGTACTCGAGCCTCAGGGTCTGGATGAAGACGATGAGCCCCTCGAGGCCGACGATGACAATGTTGCCCAGCAGCAGGACCGCCGCCCGGAAGAGGGCTCCCCCGGGGAGGCTGTGGACCATGTCGCTGAGCATGAACACCGCCGCCGACAGTCCCGCGTGGTTCAGGGCGAAGGCCGCCAGCCGCACGAAGGAGGCGGTGTTGCTCAGGAAGGAAAGCAGGTCGTGGAACACTGTGAAGGTGTGGACCACGCCGCCCTCGTCTTTTTCCTGGGGGCCGAAGAGGAGCCGCTCCAGCACCGAGCTGAAGAGGATCACCAGGAAGAGCAGCCCGAGGACCGCCAGGAGCGGTTTCGGGGCCCCTCCGCCCGACGTGAAGGCCATGGCGGCTGTTACCGCGGCGGTCCAGTAGAACAGCAGACCGGCCACTCCCTCGCCGTCGAAGAGCATCTTGCCCGTCCGTCCTTCCCGCTTCAGGGCCAGGATGTTGATGATGATCCCCATGCTCAGGAAGGCCACCCCTACGAAGAGGGAGGTCTGTATCAGGTCGGAGATGCCGTGCATGGGGGAGGTCCACAGGGAGGGCAGGATTTCCTCCGAGCCGAAGACGCTCCCGTACAGGAAGCCGAAAACCATGGCGGAGACTCCGGCGATGCGGATCACCGACGCGAAGGCTTTTTTGAGTATCCCCTTCCGGGCCAGCCACCATGCTCCGGCGGCCAGAAGGAAGCCGTGCCCCACGTCGCCGAACATGAAGCCGAAGAACAGGCAGAAGCTCAGCGCCACCAGCGGTGAAGGGTCCGTCTCCCCGTAGGAGGGGAGGCTGTAGAGGGCCACGATCTCCTGGAAGGTGCGCACGAGAAAGTTGTTCCTCAGCAGGGTGGGAAGCTGCCTGCCCCGCTTTTCCAGCTCCGCTCCCTTTTCACTGAGCAGCAGGGTGTTGGGGCCGAGCTGTTCTACCTTCTCCGCCACTTCCCCCAGTGTCGGGGCGGGGATGACTCCAGACAGAACGAAGATGCCGCTCATCTCACCCCGCTTCTGGCAGAGGGCGTAAACTCTCTGGAGGGAGTGGACGGCGCAGTAGAGCCGCTCCAGTTCCTTCCTTCTTCTTCCCAGGTAGTTCCGGGGAGCATCCCGGAGAGCCCGGATGGCCCGCTCGGAGTCGAGCTGCCGTTCCCTGAGCCGTTCCCGAAGGTTCGTCCCCGCACCCTCGAAGAGGTCGCCGAGTGCGTATTCCTTCAGGTAGACCGTGCGGAAAATTTTTTCCGCCTCCTCCAGGTAGTCCCGGGAGCAGAAGACGATGGCCAGGACATACCCTTTTTCCGCCACCACGGGGTAGACCAGCAGGGGCGTGACGGCGGCCATTTCCTCGAGCTTTTTATAGTTTTCAGCGCTCAGGCGACCGAAGGTGATGGAAAGGTACCGGGTCTTCAGGGTCTCCTCCACGTCCCGGTCGGCGGACGCCAGGGCGTCGAGGAAGGCCCCCGCCGCCATGAGCTTCTCCCGCTCTTCTTCCAGGACTTCGGCCCGCTTCTTCCAGAGGTCGATTTTTTTTGCCACGTCGAGCACCTGCCGGGAGCACTCTTCCCAGGAGAGGGAGGGGGTGCCGCGGCTGCAGGCCCGTTCGGCGGGAAATTCGGCTCCGGCCTCATTCCAGACGTAGACCAGCTTGTCCAGCAGATCATCGTAGGGGTTCTTCTGGAAGGTGGAAATCCGGGCCCCTCCTGAAGACAGGGACGCTGGGCGCCGTTCCAGGGCGAATTCCAGGGGAACGGGCTCGAAGTTTCCCAGGGTGAGCAGTTCCGCAGCCAGTGCCTCGATCTCCTGCCTGGGTCCGATGAGGGACATCCCCATCATTTCCACTACAGCCACGACGGTTCGACCTCCCTTTCCCTGCCGGCGAAGGATGCGGCGGCGGGATGGATGAGGAATTCCCGGGCCTTCTTCCTGTCGTAGTGGTACCGCACGTCTTCAATAATGGTGAACAGGTCCTTCACCTCCAGTTCTCTCAGTGTAAGGTACGCGAACACAACATGAACTCCGGCGGAGCCGGAGCGGAAGATGGCCGACGCCGTCTTCCAGAGGATTCGGTACAGGTTGTGCTCCAGGGTCATCTCTCCCACCTCCGGAACCTCGTTTCCGCCGGAGGTGCGAAAAGCCTCGCCATAGATGCCCGTCCGGAGCAGCTTTACCATGGACGGCACGTCCGGAGCGAAGGCGAAGGAGCTCAACGTGTCAAATTTCAGCCTGTACCGCACCGGCAGCGTGAGGCCGAGAGCCTCCTCCGGCGTGAGGGAGAAAAACCGGCGGCTCCGGTATATCCAGTACATGTTGATCAGGTCCGCCCGTGTGCCGAAAATCTGCCGGACGCCCCGTCCTTCGCTCCCCGGGAGCTTTTTTCCCCCGGAGAGAATCCTGGTGAGAAAGAAGGCATCCATGGCCATCTTCGGCCGGAAGAGGGTGCCTCCTTCCTTCGCGATCTTTTTCAGGGGTTCGGCGAGGATGTCGTACAGGGGGTATCCCCGAAGGGACTCGAGGACCTCCCGCAAACTTTCGGCCGCCAGGAGCTTTTCACCGTCCGCCACGGTGATGGGGACGGACGCCACCCTCCGCCGGAGGGTTTCCCTGTTTCCCACTCCCGTGGTGATCATCCGGAGTACCCGCTTGATCACGTCCACGTCGAACCGTTCGCCCCAGGCCCGGAGCAGGGCGCATCGTTCCGGCCCCAGGTAGCGGCAGAAGGGGATTTCCTCCAGAAGAGGAACGGAGTTAATGATTGCCTCCAGGTCTCCCCGGTGCAGGGTCTCCGGCGACGGTTCCGTGATGTATGGGGCGTAGGCCTCAGTCTTTGCGAGATAGGCTGCAATTTCACCCACCGTCTCGAATTCGAGAAGGCGAAGGTAATCGGATGGTGCGAGAAGCCTTCCCCGGTAGACCCTGGCCTTCGCCGTCACCGCGGCCCGTTCCCCCGCGGCGAGAAAGGACACCTAGGCCCCTCCTTTTTTTCCGTACCGCCCGGCGATCTCTTCAGCGAACTGGGAGACCACCTGGGGCGCTTTTTCCGCAAACTGGTCCTTCATCTTCTGCCGGCCCCGCATCCCCATGTCGGCGATCTGGGCCGCCTCGAGTTCAGCGGAATGGCGGGCCGATTCCACGATAGCCTTCGCCTGGGCCCTGGCGGCGGTGAGCCGGGCTTCCTGGTCCGCTGCGAATTTCTCCCTGTTTTCCCGGAGGATGTCCGCTGCCTTCCGTCGGGCATCCTCCACGGAATCCGCCGCTTCGTCCTCCGCAGCCAGAAGGGCGGTCAGCACTTCGCTCAGGTTCATAGGATCCCTCCTCCTTCGTTTTCCATTCCCTCGCGGGCCATCTTCATCCTGGTGAAATCCTCCCGGTCGTTCTCCTCGAGCACGTTGGCGATCCACGCGAGCATCTGCCGGTGGGACGGAATGACCACCTTCTCCAGGGCGTTGACCCGCCGAAAGGTCCTCCGGATCTGGACCGCAAGACGATAGACGGAGTTTTCCACCTCCGCCAGCCTGGCGATGAGGGAGAGCACTTCCGTGGCGTGAAGGTAGGCTCCGTCCATGGTTCCAGACGTGCCGAGAAAGGAGTAGCACGGCTCGGGCGGCCTGTTCACGGGGTCCACCTTCGGGATCTCCACGCCCATGACGGAGTGAAGCCTCACGGTGAATCCGTCCGTTTCGGGGACAGAATAGGAGAGCTCCTCCACGTTCTCGATGCCAAGGGAAAGCCCGGCCATCTGGAGGCTGAAGTAGGCCTCGGAGAAGACGTCCTCCAGGGAGCGCTGGATTTCCTTGGCCTCCCTGATCTTTCCCATCAGCTCCATAAGGAGGATGGTCCGTTTCTGCTCGAGAAGGTCGTGTCCCTTCTCGGCCAGTTTCAGCGATGATGCGAACTTCACCATGTTTCCCCGGGTGGGGGCGATTTTCGGGCTCATGATCCGATTCCTCCGTAGAGGGGAGAATAGACCTGTTCCAGGAAAATGTCAAATGCGGCGGACGTGGAGAGGGGAGGAAAAAAAGACAGGAAAAGGAAAGCTCGGGGAAGACCGCTCAGCAGCTTTTCCCGAACCTCCGGGCGATCTCGCCGAGGATGTCCCCGGCGGAAAAAGGCTTGGTGAAGCATCCGTCCATGCCGGCCTCCCGGCAGAGGGGAAGGGCCCTGTCCCGATCATGGCCCGTGAGGCCGAGAAGGAGGGGGCGCGGATCATCCACCGGCGTCAGGTTCCTGATGGCCCGGGCGGCTTCCAGTCCGTCCAGGACGGGCATTTCCAGGTCGAGAAGGACCACGTCGGGAATCTCCCTTTTCGCCAGCTCCAGGGCTTCTTTTCCGTTTGACACAAGAATGACCTGCCAGCCGGGGAGAGAGAGCATTTTCGACAGGAGGGCCCGGTTCACCGGGTGGTCGTCGGCGGCAAGGATGGTCAGCCGTTCCGGCACGGGCGGGATCTCTTCCTTCCCTTTTGGGACATCTTCTCCGCCGGGACCGCCGGTGATGAGGGGAAGCGACAGGGTGAAGACTGCCCCCTTTCCCGGAGTGCTGCCGGCGGTCAGCTCTCCGCCCAGGAGCCGGGCGATGCGCCTGCTGATGGAAAGGCCGAGCCCCGTTCCGCCGGGGTCTCCCGGAGAGGGACGGGTTCCCCGGGAGTAGGGTTCAAAAAGGCTTTCTTCCTGCTCCGGTGGGATTCCCGGTCCCGTGTCCGAGACCGAGAAGAGCAGCCGGGGCGAACCGGAAAGGTCCGGGGCCGCATCCACGGAAAATGCAACGCCGCCCCGGGAGGTGAACTTGACCGCATTTCCCAGGAGGTTGAACAGGATCTGCCGGATGCGGAGGGGGTCTCCGAGGGCGTGTTCAGGAACGTCCGGGCTCACCCCCGTGCTGAACGTCAGCCCCTTCAGTTCCGCCTGGGGGGAGAAGAGAGCCGCGCATTCTCCGGCCAGCTCCCCGGGCGAAAAGGGGGACACCGAAACGTCCATCCGTCCCGCCTCGATCTTCGAGAGGTCCAGGATATCGTTCAGGATCTGGAGAATATGGTCCTTCGCCGTGCCTATGACGCGGAGTCCCTCTGCGGCTCCTTCATCACCGCAGGTTCCGGCCAGGCGGTCGAAGGTGGCTGCCAGCACGTTCAGGGGGTTGCGGATCTCGTGGCTTATTCTGGCGAGAAATTCTCCTTTGGCGGCGTTTGCCTGTTCCGCAGCCTCCCGGGACATCACGAGCTCCTTTTCCAGTTTCCGCCGCTCCTCCAGCTCCCGCCGGGCGTCTTCGTACAGTCCTGCATTCCGGAGGGCCATGGAGGCCAGGAAGGCGAACCGCTCGAGGTAGTTCACCTTCGCACCGCTGATTTCCCTGGGAGACCCCTCGTAATACATTGAAAGGTAGCCGAAGGTATGGTCTTTCCACCGGAGCGGCACCCCCACCGTGGTGGAGAGGATGTCGAAGTCCCGGTTGGGAAGGCGGTTTTCGTAGGTCTTGTAGTCGGGGACGACCATTGTTTTTGCCGAGGCCAGCACCCGGGCGCCGAGTCCCCTGGTAAGGGGGATCCGCTTCCCGATCCACCGGGTGAGGAGGGGACCCCGGGCCCACCGGATGTACCGTTCTCCCCTGGGATGGTCGGCGAAGGAGATGGCCCCGTGCTCGGTGTTCATGTAGATGGCGGCGTAGTCGAGGATTTTCTGGAGGAGAACGTCCATGTCCAGGTCCTCCAGAAGGTCCGCTGAGATCTCTCCTAGCATGGAAAGGGCGGAGTTCCGCTCCTGGAGGAGCAGATCTTCCCGCCTGCGTTCGGTGATGTCCGTCAGCCTCCCCCCGGCGAACCCGCCATCGGAAGAGATCACTGCGGACAGCTCTCCCCAGAAGGAAGCCCCGTCCCTCCGGCGGAACATGACCTCGAAACGGTCGAGGAAGCCGCCGTCGAACCGGGAGAGGGCCATTTCCCGGGCCGCATGGGAAAAGAAGGGATTCCGGGCGCAGAGGGAGGAAAGGAACTCTTCCGGTTCTTCGAAACCGAAAAGGCGGGCGAAGGGTGAATTGCAGTCCAGTATCCGCTCGAAATTCCGGTCAGCCCGGAAGACGGGAACCAGGTTCTGGCTGCACACGTTCCTGCAGGGAAATGTTTCGTGGCGGCGGAACCCCTCCGCTGCCACGAAAAGGCTCCTGAACCCGCCCGGAAAGCAGCATCTGAATTCCTGGACGGGAACGGTCCCGAGGGAGGGAATGTCCATGGAATACTCAAGAATCACCCGGCCGTTGGCGGCGGCAGCCCTGTTCCCTTCGTCGAGGATGCGCTGCCTGTCTTCGGGGATGACGCGGTCGAGAAGAGTGTCCCCTTCTTCAAAGAAAGGAGAGCCGGAGGAGAGAAGGAGCCACGGGGGCGGTGAAGCGAATTCGGCCTCCGATGCAACGGCGGGGCCTCCGCCGTTGATGTGGGTCAGTCCGTTCATGCCTTTCTTCCTCCCGGTGTTCCGGAATGGGACACTTGATTCTGTCATGGGCCAACACGGTAAAGATACCATACCCTATGGGTCTGAGACTAGCATCTGCATGAGGCTTGAGGCTCATTTTATCTGTCGATTCTTTGTATTTTTACTATTTGCTGAATAAAAGGACAGGAATATGAAAAAAGAAAGGATTTCTGTGAGTCGGTGTTTTATGTATTGACTTTCTGTGTGTATATGTTTATACTGGCATACGAATACTTTCAGTAAGTATTATACACCAAAATATCCTGAAGGAGAGTGTATGCCATGGCCGTCCACATGACGCGAAGCAACGAGATTCAGGGCAGCGCCGCCGGGCGCCTTCTGGACATGCTTCTTCCCCGTCCTTCCTCCACCTTTCTTCTCCGGTCCGCCGACGCACCCGGTTCCATCCTCGTGGTGGACCGGGCCGTTCCTCCCACGGAGGGACGGAAGGCCGTCCTTTCAACGGAAAGGGGGCTCCGGCTCGCAACCCTGGACTCCAGGTTCGATTCGTCCAGGGTCTGGGGGGTGGTGACATGGGTCATCCGGGAGCCGTCCTGAAGCCCTGCGCCGATCTGCTGGCCCTCTGCGACTGCAACAATTTTTTCGTCTCCTGCGAACGGCTCTTCCGCCCGGATCTGGAGGGGCGTCCCGTGGTGGTGCTCTCCAGCAACGACGGGGTGGTCATATCCCGCTCCAACGAGATCAAGGCCCTCGGGGTGAAAATGGGGGAGCCCTTCTTCAGGGTGCGGTCCTTTCTTGAACGTCACGGCGCCGCCGTGTTCTCCAGCAATTTCCGGCTCTACGAGGAAGTGTCGGCCCGGGTCATGGCGTCCCTCCGGCGGTTTACACCGTCCATGGAGGTCTACTCCGTGGACGAGGCCTTCCTGGAGATTCCCCCCGAAGGGAAAAAGAAGCCCGGGGAATGGGCCCTGGACGTCCGGGCGGCGGTCCTGAGACAGACGGGCATTCCCGTCTCCGTGGGAGCGGCTCCGACGAAGACGGCGGCGAAGCTGGCGGCCGAACGGGCGAAGAAGCGCCCCGAAACGGGGGGCGGGTTCGCCCTCCTGCCCGGCGATCCGTGGGAGGACCTTCTCGGGGAGGTCCCCGTGGAGGACGTCTGGGGGATCGGCCGCCGCTGGAGCGATTTTCTCCGCAGACGGGGCATCTCCACGGCCCTCCGCCTGCGGGATGCCCCCGACGACAGGCTGGAGAAGTACCTCGGGATCCGGGGGCTCAGGACGGCGTGGGAACTCCGGGGGATACGGTGTTTTCCCATAGAGGAGCGGGAAAAGCCCCAGAAATCCATCCAGTCCTCCCGGTCCTTCGCCGTCCCGGTCCGGGACAGGGAATCCCTTGCCGAGGCGGTGACGGAGTTCACCTTAACGGCGGGACGGCGCCTCCGCTCCCAGAACTCCCTCGCGGGGAGCCTTTCGGTGAGCATCTCCACCAGCCGCTTCCGGGGATCCTTCTTCGGGGCCAGGGCGGAAGTGACCCTCGAAACGCCCACCGACAGCGATATCACCCTTATGCGGGCCGCGGCGGGGGCCCTTTCGTCCATTTACCGGGAGGGGCACGATTACGAGAAGGCCGAGATCTGCCTGGGGAGCCTCTCTTCCGCCGGGACGGTGCAGCTCCGCCTCTTCGGGAAGAGGGAAGACCGGGGAGCAGCCCTCTCCCGGGCGGCGGACCGGCTCAACGGCGAAGCCGGCCGCAGGCTCCTCCTGCCCGCGGCCCTGCTCGGCGAGAAGGAATGGCATCCCCGGAAGGACAGGCACTCGGGCATGGGCCTGGAGGACCTGGAAAAGCTCCCCGTGATTTCAGCGGAAGAATAAAAAAGGGAAGGAGCGGATGTCCGCTCCTTCCCTTTCAAGCATGTATGGGTTAATTACTTCACAGCCGTCAGGGAGCCGAAGAGAGCCTGGATATCGGCTGCGTTGTTCTGGGGGGCGGCTGCTTCGCCGAAGCACACGATGAGACCGACAAAGTCACCCTCGCCGTTGAGCACGGCCACGCTCACAACTGCATCGGCGCCGTCGCTCTTTCCGGCCCCGTCGATGGTGACGGCGGGAATGCCGTTGAGTTCCGTTTCATTCGCTTCCCCGTATTCAACATCGGTCATGGCTTCCGCGACGATCTCGTCCACCACGGCAAAGGCTCCGTCAAGCCCCTCTTCTCCGCTGACTTCGCCGAAGAAGGCGACCATATCGCCCTTCGGGGAGACGAACATGGTTCCGAGCTTGGAGTCAGCAGGCTCCCACGTATCGGGAAGAGTGAACTGGATCCCGGCCTTTTCCATGGCATAGGTGCCGGCAAAGGCGGCAGCGGCGGAAAGAACGACAAGTGCGACAAGAGCGGTGACGGCAAACAGCTTTTTCATAAAATGGAACCCTCCTGAGATGTGATGATTACCACCGGATGAACGGTGAAGAAGCCTGAATAGAACTAACGTGGATATATTTCGAGAAACATTATTGCAAAAAACTAAAAATATATTTGACGCACTATCTTAATCATAAATAGTTTCAAGGATAGGGTGTCTTTTGGAAAGAATAGCACTCTTTTGACGGGCCTGCAATAGAGTCTCAGCGAGAGAAGTGTAAAAAAACATCAAGGAATGAAGCGCCATTATACCTCCTCCGACCCTATAATAAGAATACGGAAACAATGCTGATCATCCAAGCGGGGGTGTGTACATGAACAGTCTGCTCATTGCCGGAGGTACTCTCTGGAACGGGAATAAATTCACCCGGGGGGAAGCCCTGCTCCTCGCCGGAGGCGTCATCGCCGCCGCGGGACCCGAGAAGGACGTCCGTGCGGCGGCCCCGGCCTCCTGCGCCGAACTCCGGCTGTCGGGAGAATCGGTACTGCCCGGCGTCACCGACGGTCATATCCACCTCACCACCTGGGCAAAACAGAGATCGCTTCTGGACCTTTCTTCCGCCCGATCTCAGGCGGAAGCCCTGGCCATGGTGAGGGCCGAGTCGGAGAAACTGCCCCCCGGCCGGTGGGTGCGGGGGTGGGGCTACAACGAAAGCCGCTGGCCCGAAGGCCGCTCCGTGACAAAGGATGACCTCGACGGTCTCGGCATACCGAACCCCGTGCTGCTCCAGAGGGTGTGCACCCACCTGAACGTGGCGGACAGCAAGGCCCTGGCCCTTTCCGGGCTGGAAAGCGCCGACGGCGTTCTGCCCGAACGGGACGCCATCCCTGCCCTCAGGGCCATGGAACGGAATGTCTTCTCCCGGTCCGCCGTGAAGAATGCCCTGAAGGACGCCCTTTTCGAGCTGGCGTCCCACGGGATAACCTGCGCCCATCCCTGCGGCGCCGACGACTACGGTATGGAGGAGGACCTGTCCCTCTACGGTGAGCTCCGGGATGAAGGATCCCTGCCCTTAAGGATCTTCACCTACCATGACAGGCACACCTATCCTGTTCTGCCCTCGGGTCTGGGGGACGGCTGGGTCCATTACCAGGGGCTCAAGATCTACCTCGACGGAAGCCTCGGCGGGAGGACGGCCGCCCTTTCGGCCCCCTATTCCGACGATCCCTGGGAGGAGGGGTGCCTCAACTGGGCTGACGGCGACGTGCTGGAACTGCTCCGGGAGGCACGGAGGCGGGGCGTCCAGACCATGCTCCACGCCATCGGCGACCGGGGCCTCGACCAGGGGCTCCGGTGCATCGGGGCCGTGGACGGTGAATCCGGTGTTCCGGCTCTCCGGGACAGGATCAACCACGTGATGGTCTGCCGTCCTGACCAGCGACGGAGGCTCGCCTCCCTCGGGCTCTTCTGCGACATCCAGCCGGCCTTTGTCCCCAGCGACATGAACATGGCGGAAAGCCGCCTGGGCAGGGAGCGGCTTTCCTGGGCCTACGGCTGGCGGTCCCTGCTGGACGAGGGGCTCGTTATTTCCGCGTCCAGCGACGCCCCGGTGGAATCGGTGAACCCATGGCTCTCCGTCCGGCACCTCCTGGACCGTGCGGGCAACGGCGGACGAGACGTCTTTCGTCCGGAAGAGAGGTTTTCCCTGGAGGAGGCGCTGCCTCTTTTCACCTCCAACCCATGGCAGGCAATCGGGAGGGGAACCTTCTCCGGCAGGCTCGCTTCGGGATATGCCGCCGACGTCACCGTCCTCGACCGGGACATCTCGGGGGCCGACGGCAGTGTCGTGGGGGAGGTCTCCCCCCTCTTCGTCCTCGCGGGAGGAATCCTGTCAAAAGGAGAACTGGACGGCGTTTCCCGGTTTTCCCGCTGACTGCAGATAGAACCATAAGCCCCGGAGCCGCCGAGCGGTTCCGGGGCTTTTTCGCATCTCCCGGCCGGGATGGAGTGCGCTGAAAGGATCAAAGGGGTGAGTTCCCAGTACCCTCATTGTTTGCGGTGTATCAAAAATCCGTGCGGAGACGGGTTTTGAGAGCTTTTTTTTCCAGCAAAGAGGTTTTTCTCACCCTATTTACAAAAACGATACAGACAATTTATTCTTCAGTCAGCAACGGCTCCCGGTTGTTTTCGACGCGACGAATTCCGCAGAAGGAGGTACAGCAATGATGATCAGAAAGAGCAGACGGGGATGTGTTTCGTTTCTGATGGTGTTTTCGTGCCTTCTGGCCTTCACTTCTTTCGCCGAAGGGGCGGTGTTTTATGTAACGGAAAGCGGGGCTGGGGCAAAGGACGGCTCCAGATGGGAGGACGCTTACGGTGAGGCTGAATTCAGCCAGAATCTGAACGGGTCATCCGTGGGGGACGAGTTCTGGGTGGCGGCGGGGAGGTATCGTCCTTCCACTACAGGGGACAAAACCTGGTATTTTGTCCTTGATCCCGGGGTTTCCCTCTACGGGGGGTTCGCCGGCACGGAGACCTCCAGGAGCCAGCGGAACTGGAGGACGAACGTCACCGTCCTGACCGGTGATCTGGACTTCAACGATACCGTTGACGCCAGGGGGGTTACCCGGAAAGCGTCCGACATCAACGCCGCCGGAAGCGGCAACAGTATCAGGGTGATGTACACCTATGGCCAGGGAGGAGTGTTGGACGGCTTCACCGTCACCGCCGGGAATGCGTTGAATGAAGAGGGCGGCGGGATAATGGACGTGGCAAGCTCCGTGACGGTACGAAACTGCACTTTCGCAGGAAACTACTCCAGCCAGAGCGGCGGAGGGCTCTACAGCAGGAATTCAGCCTCCGCCGCGGAGAACTGCGTCTTTTCAGGCAATGAGGCTCAGTGGGGCGGAGGCATGTACACCGATAACAGTACGTCCGTAGTGGACGGATGCACTTTCACTGAAAACGATGCCGTCTACGGAGGGGGTATGGCTGCCGCCAACAGCAACGTTCCGGAAGTGAAAAACTGTACATTTTCGAAGAATACGGCTTCTGACCGGGGCGGCGGCATGCTCACATCGAATTCAGCAAACGTTTCATCAAGCACCTTCACGGAGAACAGCGCTTCCGATGGAGGAGGGATGTTCTGCATAGGCTTCGCCCCGACGGTGACAAACTGCACTTTCTCTGGCAACACGGCCACGGATAAAGGCGGTGGCATCAACAACTACTGGCTTGCCTCGACGACGATAATGAACTGCACTTTTTCCGGCAACGGCGCCAATCAAGGGGGCAACATGGCGAACCTGGACAGCAGTCCGGCAGTGACGAATTCCATCTTCTGGAGTTCAGCCGCCGGAGAGGAAATATTCAATGACGCGACCTCGAATCCGGTGCTGTCCCATTGCGTGGTCCAGGGAGGGTACCCCGCAGGGACGGAAATCATCACCGGGGATCCGAAACTCGGTCCTCTGGCCGACAACGGCGGGCTCACCCGCACCCGGGCTCTCCTTACGGGCAGTTCCGCCATCGACGCCGGGAAGGCCGCAGGCGCCCCGTCCACGGACCAGCGGGGGGTGTCCCGCCCCCAGGGCAGTGGGTACGACATCGGAGCCTTTGAACTGGCAGTTTCGTCCGGCGGAAGCGGAGGAGGAGGATGCGGCGTCCTGTCCGCTCCGTTCCCCGGTGTGCTTCTGCTGGTTCTTCCCCTGGTTTTGCTCTTCAACAAGTAGCCGCAACAGAATAGCCCGATCCGCCCTTTTTCGCGCCCCGGGGCCGCGCTGAGCGGTTCCGGGGCGCGCGCTCACGGAAGGAGAGGGAGACAGGGAAGATTCTATTCTGTAGGGTGATTTACGTCATGGAATATAAATACTATACTGTAAAAACAGAAAATTTAGAGATCAGAGGGAAGGCGTGGATCGTCCTGAAGAGGGATGCTCCGGAAGACCGGGAGGCTGAGAAAGGAGCGGGTGTGCCGTGACGGAGAAAAAGCGCTGGAGGGTCTGTGGGGTTTTTCTTGCGGCGATGACGATAATGGCGGCGGCGTGGGTTACCCTTCCGGCTGCCTCCCCCGGGGAAGCGGCGACGGTGATTTATGTCACCCAGGCCGGGGCTGGGAACAGGAGCGGCACGTCCTGGTCGAACGCCTGCGGCGAGACGGAGTTCAAGACGGCCCTCGACAATGCCCCTGCGGGGAGCGAAATCTGGGTCGCAAAGGGTACATACCGTCCCTCCCTTCCCGCTGCGGGGGTTCCGGCGAACCGGGAGGCTTCCTTCGCCCTGAAATCCGGCGTGACCCTCTACGGCGGTTTTCTTGGAGGGGAGACCACCACCCGGCAGCGGGACTACAGGAAAAACGTCACCGTCCTTACCGGAGACCTCAAGGGAGATGACAATAGCAATCCTGACGGAGTGACGGAGACAGCGGCAGGCATAGTCGGCGAGAACAGCTACACCGTGGTGACTTCCTTCGGCGCCGCCGCCCCCAACACGGGAATACTGGACGGCTTCACCATCACCGGGGGAAGCGCGGACTGGACGGATACCAACACCGGCGGAGCGAAGCAGTACGGAGGAGGAATGCACAACACGGGCAGCCACGCGGTTGTACGCAACTGTTCCTTCAGAGGAAACACCGCCGAATGGGGAGGCGGGGCCATTTACAACGCCTCGAGCAATATCCGCCTGGGATACTGCACCTTCTCGGGGAACGGAGGCCGGTCCGGGGCCGGTATGTACAACCAGGCCAGCAGCCCGGAACTCGTCAGCTGCACCTTCACGGACAATGCCGTCCGGACGGATGCCGGAGCCATTCACAACTACGACGGAAGCAGCCCGACCATCAGCGGGTGCACCTTCACCGGGAACAGGGCGGAGTGGGACGGAGGAGCCATAGCCAACGTTGATGACTGCAGCCCGGAGATCATCAACTGCACCTTCTCGGACAACACCGCAAGAGGAGATTCCCTTCTCCATCTCGGCGGCGGGGCCATAGCCGGCGCCGGAAACTCGAACGCGCAGATCACCAACTGCACTTTTTCCGGCAACATCGTGGAAGACGGGTTCGGGGGAGCGATAACCAACGCCCACAGCACCGCGGTCATTGTCAACTGCACCTTTTCGGGGAACTCTTCCACTTCGGGAGGGGGCATGTTCAATTTCAACTGCTCGCCCTCGATTGTGAACTGCACCTTCGCGAACAACTCCGCTGACACTGCCGCCGGCATGCGGAACAGCGGAGGAGGAACGCCGGTGGTGAAGAACTGCATTTTCTGGAACAACTCCGGGCAGGCAGGGAACGAAATTGTCAACGACACCGGTTCGGTTCCGGCCGTTTCCTACTGCGTGGTGCGGTACGGTTACGCCGGAGGGACCAACGTCGCCGGAAACCCGAACCTCGGTACCCTCAAGGACAACGGAGGCTACACGAAAACCCATGCCCTGCTCCTGGGGAGTTCCGCCGTCGACAAAGGGACGTCCGCCGGAGCCCCTTCCAGTGACCAGAGGGGATACCCAAGGCCCCAGGGATCGGCCTATGACATCGGATCCTACGAGTTTGCCCCGTCCTCGGACAGCGGGGGATGCTCGGCCCTTCCCTCCGGTGGAATGGCGGCGGTTCTGCTGCTGGTGCCTCTTCTCCTGCTGTTCGGAAAATAAGGGAAAGACGGCAAACAGGAAGAAGGGAAATGCAATGCGAAAAAAGCTGTCCTGCCTGGTTTTGGGAGTGGCTGTACTGGCTGCCGCCGTAGTGGGCGGAAGGCCGTCTTCGGCGCAGACCCCGGTGTCGGCTGACGAAATCCGGTTCGTCATGCCTTCGGGCTGGGTCAGAAAAGAAGCCCCGGCGCCCGGGACGCTGGCCTATTACGTGCTGATGTACCAGGGCAAGCCCTACGGGGAAATGTACCTTTCGAAAGAACCTCTCCCGTCGGCGCTCGGTGCAAGGCAGGTCCTTGAAGAGGGCCTGAGGAAAAATTCCGCGGGTCTCCAGGGCTATCAGCCCATGGGAACGTATCCCGTTTCCGCAGTCGGGGTCAGCGATGCCGTGGCCCATGATTTTACCTACTACCCGGCCCAAAGTCCCGTTCCCTTCACCGGCCGTGTGGTGGTACTCGTGGTCGGCCATGCTTCCTACACGTTCTTTTTCAACACGACATCGAGCTTTTTCCCGTCCGTAAAGGGATCCTTCGGTGAAGTCACGGCGTCCATTCAGGCGGTGCCGAAGCCCCCCGTACAGGAGGCGAAGAAGGCCGAATCCCGGATGGTGGAAGAACACGGTTTCACAATGACCCTCGCGGGAGGGTGGAGTGAATCCGGGGATGCCATGGGGGCAAAATACCGGTATGCGGGAGCCGACGGACAACACCTGGCGTCTTTTTTCCCCTTCGGCAAAGACGAAAAGGCAGGAGTCACCGCACTCTTTGCGCTCATGGAAAAAAAGGATGCCCTGGAAGCGGTACTTGCTTCAAAGGTGCGGGATGATTTTCCGGGCTACGGCGACTATACCGCAGTGGACACATTCAGGCGAAAAGTCGCCGGAAGCGATGCGATCATCCATGATTTCCGCTCCCGGAAGGAAAACGTCCAGGTCATGTTCCGCTGGTGCATCGTTGCGGTCAGTGCCGTTCCTGCGAACGAAACGACACTGACGGCGCCGTCGGTTTACGATTTTGCTTTTCTGACATCCCATCCGGACAGGTTCGGGGAGTTGAAACCGGTCTTTGACGCGGTACTCGACTCCATGAAGCCTTCAGTTCCTCTTCCTCTCCGGCCTGAGGCCCCGGCTGTCCAGGAAGGGACGACACCCCCTTCCGGAGCGGTCGGCCAGGGACTTCCCGAACTCGGGGATGAGGAGGTGTTCAGTGCCCCTGACGGAAGGTTCACCGTGGCGCTTCCCCCGGGGGCAGTTAAGGACGGGGCTCCCAGGCCGGAATTTTCTGCCCCTTCGGGAGAAGTCGCCACCTATGGCATAGCCGGAAAAGAAAAGACCGTCGTCATTCTCCATCTTTTCAATACTCTCCCGGAAGGAGAGGCGTACAGAGACAATCTGGCGGCGGCCAGGGGCGGGAGAGCGGCTGGAGATGTGGTCATGGACGCGGGCCGGAAAAAGGTCCCGGCCAGGATCTACCAGACCCGGGACGGGCAGGTTCTTGTGGCCGCCCTTTTCCCGGCCGACGGTCTCTTTATAGGGGTGCAGCTTCCGAAGGAGGCCTACAGCGGGTCGAGAGGCTGGATACAGGATCTTGTCACCGGAGTCCGGTTCAGGGTGGGGGATTAGCCGATCCCTGCCCATAGCCGAAGGAACCGCCTCCGCATCCATTGCGCGGCGGCCTTTCCCTGATGATACAATGACGGTGCGGAGCGCGAACTACATCAGGGAAGGGACGGTACGGCATGACGAAAGAACGGATCGGATTCATCGGCCTGGGGATCATGGGGAAGCGGATGGCGCTGAACCTGCTCAAGGCGGGGTATTTCATGACCATCCGCAGCGGGAGCGAAGAAACCCGGAAGGAGTTCGCCGCCAGGGGCGTCCGGGTGGTGGACACACCCTCCGGGGTGGCGGCCGAAAGCGACGTGATCATCACCATGCTGCCGGGGTCGACCGAGGTGGAGGAGGTCTACCTGGGGGAACAGGGCATTCTCCGGACCGTCCGCGAGGGGACCGTCTGCATCGACACCAGCTCGATCGACCCTGTGACGGCGGTACGGATAGCCTCGGAACTCCGGAAAAAAGGCGTCGCCATGCTCGACGCACCGGTCAGCGGAGGCCAGGAAAAGGCGGAATCCGGCACGCTGTCCATCATGGCCGGAGGAGACGAACCGGTTTTCGAACGCTGCCTCGGCATTCTGAAATCCATGGGACGGGACGTCGTCCTGGTGGGAGGCCCCGGGGCCGGGCAGATCGCCAAACTCGCGAATCAGTGCATCGTCGCCGTCAACATGGCCATCGTCGGCGAGGCCATGTGTCTTGGAAAGAAGGCGGGGGTGGACCCGCGAAAAATCTTCCAGGCCATACGGGGAGGACTTGCGGGAAGCCAGTGCATGACGGACAAGGCCCCCCGCATGTTCAGCGGGGACTACACCCCGGGCGGAAAAATGTGGCTCCACGTCAAGGATCTGAAAAACGTGATGACGGCATGCCGGGAGTACGGCGTCGCCATGCCGCTGACCGAAAGCGTGCTGGCCATGATGGAGGATGTCGTGCGGGACTGGGGGCCGGATACGGACCACGGCGGCGTGGCAAAATACTTCGAGAAGCTGAACGGCGTCTCGCTGGTGACGAAGGACTCCTGAAGCACTGGCGGCAATCCGGTTTTTCCTCGTTTCGATATTCCGGCGAAGAATCCGAACCTACGTGGCGGATTCTTCGCCGGTGTCCTTTGAAGGAGCGGCCTGTCCGCAGTACCGGTCAAAATTCCCCAGAAAACGATGACCGCAGGCATTTTTCACCTTTTCGCGGATCGTCTCGAGGGTGACGGCTTTTTTCCCGTGGTCCGCGTACAGGCTCCGGGCGACATACTTGATGCAGCTCTGCGACGGTATCTGGGAGCGGGTTCGGAAGTCTCCCTGTTTCATGTCCCTGTCGATGCACGCCCGGGCTCCCGTCTCCGGATCATCGGAAACCAGGAAATCAAGGAAAAGTGCCAGGGGGGTGCCCGGTTCCGCCTGGTAATTGCAGGGCGCCAACAGCTCCCGCAGGTCGTTTTTTCTTTTGTAATCGGCCATCTCTGACTCTCCTCCGCACTCCGGGGGTGTGCCGGCTGTTCGGGTGTACTTTTTGGTACAGAATATTATACACAGGACGGACGTACAAAAGGAGTACTGAGCTTCTCCAGAAAAGACAGCGCTCTTGCCGGACATTTTCCGGGCAGGGGCGCTGTCATGCGGCTACACGCCGAGTTTTTTCTTCAAGCCCTCCTGGAGTATTCCGGAAAAGTTGAGTTTGGCCTCCATAGCGAGCTTGTTCAGCCAGTTGGGGAGGGTAACGCTTTTCGTGACGCTTTTGTTTGCTTCCTCCTCACGGACGATGTCCATGCGAACGGTAACGAGGGATACGGCTTCTCCGGGGCGCACCTGCACCTTGTCAAAAGGAGTGGGGACAGGGATAACGTCGCCGTCACGCTCCGAGTAGTACAAGAAACCTTCGAGAGCCTCTTTGGCACGTGCGACCGCTTCAGCTTCCGACGTGCCGAAGGTTGCGCATCCGGGAAGGTCGGGGAACTCAACCGCTATATTTTTGCCGCTGCGGGAGAATATCGCCGGATATGTGCGGATATCCTTGTTTCCTCTATTGGCCATAGCTATTCCTCCTTTCGTCATGGGAACAGAATGTATTGCTTCAATGGGCGGAACTTACAGCCCCGCCGCCTTGAAAATGCTCTTGGCAGTCTTGGGGTCTACATCTTTCTCAGGATGAGGAACCGTGATCTTTCCCGGCTTTGTCTTGTGCTTGAAATAGTGGTGATCTCCCCTGGCACCCAGTAGAAACCAGCCGTCCTGCTCCAGAATCTTTATGATCTCCCTGCTGCTGAAACTTTTCATTCCCCCTCCTCCCCTCGACAATAACATGATAAAGCGTGTTAAAACACGTGTCAATCATTGTGGAAGCCTTTGTATAAGGCCCAATTCATGAAGAAACAAAAATCAAATTTTTGGTCATGACATGGAAAATACCGATACAACCCAGTTTTTTCTTTCAGAAAACCGGGTGTTTTTCGCTCGCATGGAAAACACGGCGAAACTGAGCCACCCGCGCGGAGTGTTAGAGCCACCGGCGCGCACATAAAGAGCCACCCGGCGCGCCGGCATGGAGCCGGTCAGGGCGAACTCCTGTAAGATCGAATTACCGTCGGAAGACGGAATTTATCTCAGGAGGTATTCAATAGTCAGATTTTCTCACCATTGTCCGGGCCGTTTACAGCGGCCTGAGTCAGCGCAAGGTCGCCGCCACGCACGGGGTGTCCAGAAACACGGTGTCGCTGTATCTGCGTAAGGCGCGGGATCAAGGCTGGCTCACCCTGAAAGACCTGGACGCATTGGACGACACCGCCGTGACGCAAGGCTTGCTGCAAATCACCGCCCCGTCCCGA
>JAHDLC010000033.1 GCA_018436595.1 Synergistaceae bacterium
CACTTCACCGGGCAGATCTCGGTGCACTGGGCACAGAAGCAGCAGCGGTCGTTGTGGATCTGGATCTTCTTCTCATCCGGCAGGTATTCCGTCGCGTTCGCAGGGCACACCTTGATGCAGAGCTTGCATCCGATGCATGCGGACTTGTCGTAATTCAGCCTGCCTCGAAACCTCTCCCCCGTTTCAACCGCCGGGTTGAGTTCAATTTCTCCGTTCTGGGCGGCCTGAAGGGCGTCCGTAAGGGAATCGGGCATAGCCTGGACGGGGAAGGGGTTTGTCACCGTCTTGTCACTAACCTGCCGGAGCAGAAGAAGGGCCATCCGGTTCAGCATTCTTTCCTCCCCCTTTCTAGATCACCAGACCGATGGATGCAAGTATCATTCCGGCGATGGAAAGACCCGCAACCTTGATCAGGTAGAATTCGGACGCCTGCCAGATCTTGAACCGGCCGAAGGCGGTCCGCATGAAGGTGACAAAGATGATCTGGACTACGAAAACCTTCACCCAAAACCACAGGAAATCCAGGGCATAGAGGAAAACGCTCCCGAAGCCGAGGAAAGAGCCGAGAGACCACGGGAAGAAAATGGACACGATGACGGCCGCCATGGCCGTGGCTCTCAGGGCGAAGGTGATCTTGAACATGGCGAGGTTTGTTCCGGAATACTCGATGATGAGTCCTTCCAGTATTTCCGTTTTCGCCTCGGGGATGTCCATGGGCCCCTTGCCGGTCTCTCCGGGAACCACAAGGACAAGGGCAAGGAAGAGGCAGAGAATGCCAAGGAATCCCACTTTGCCCACAACACCCCACACCGACATTCCGGCGAAAGTTTCCAGGCTGAAGGGTTCTCCCGGCATGCCGGTCTTGTAGGCGACATAGGCCAGAGTGCTCACCACTACAGCAAGGGGGAGCTCGTAGCTCATCATCAGGATCATTTCCCGCTGGGCGCCCACGTTTGCGATGGGGTTACCGCTGGCGAAGCCGCCTACGGCCATGGCAACGCCGGAGAGACCGAGAAGGTAGATGATGAGGATCATGTCCCCTTCACCGCCCAGAATAGGAGGCAGGGAACCCATGGGAATGTAGAGGAACAGGAGCAGCATGGTGGCGGCGGCCACCCACGGAGCACCGTTGAAGGCCCACGGGACGGCCCTGCGGGGAACGATGTTCTCTTTCCCGAGCAGTTTCAGCAGGTCGAGGAAGGGCTGAAAGACAGGAGGCCCGATCCTGCGCTGCATCCTGGCGTGGACTACCCGGTCCACGCCCTCGAAAAGGAAGGCCAGGCCGGCGACGAGAATCATGAGTGCCGCGCCTGCAATGAGGCGCATGATAAGGCTAACGACCACCATTCTGCATCAGCCTCCTTGTTTTCTCTCTGCACTTCTCCAGCAGTTCGGCCCGGGTGACCACTTTCCGGGCTCCCGTGGTGCTGTCAGTGGCCAGCATACGTTCCATGCAGGAGATGCAGGGGTCGATGCTGTTGATGATGAGGGGTGCATCCGCAAGCTCGTTGTTTCTGAACATGAGTGGCCAGGATACTGCGTTTGCGTAGGTCGGTGCCCGGACTTTCCACCAGGTCACGTTTTCATCCCCACCCTTGAGGTGGACCACGTGGGTGTCGTCGCCCCGGGGCGCTTCTATGGATGCCCATCCCGTGCCCTCTGCCTTTTTGAGGAAAGCGAGAACTTTGTTCAGGTTCTTTTCCCACATGATGTCTCCTTCGGGGAGGCCGGCAATGACCTTCTCGATTATGTCAAGGGACTGGTACACCTCGTGGACCCTGACAAGGAAACGATCGAACACGTCACCATAGGCCTTCCCGTAGTAATCCTGGGGAACAACAGCCCGAACGCCGAAATCGCCGTAGGCCTCGTAGGGAGAGCTCTCCCTGAGGTCGCAACGAACGCCGCTCGCCCGTGCCGTGGGGCCCACCGCACTGTACCGGAGAGCCTCTTCGTATGTAAGGACACCCACGTCCCGCAGTCTCGCCTTGGCGATGGGGTCCGCGGTAACCACGTCATAGAATGGTGCGAACTCCTGCTTGTAGTACTTCACCATCTGCTTCACTGTTTTTGCGAGCTCGGGGGTGACATCCCACCGGACTCCTCCGACGGTGGCCACACCATAGTTCACCCTGTTTCCGGAAAGTACCTCGAGCACGTCCATGACCTTTTCCCGCAATGCCATGCCCAGGTGGAAGGCGGAATCGAATCCGATGGTATAGCATGCCACACCTGCCCAGAGCATATGGGAGTGAAGGCGCTCCAGTTCGAGCACCAGGGAGCGGATGTACTGCGCCCGGGGCGGCACTGGAATGGAGGCTGCGTCCTCCACCGCTCGCAGGAAAGCGATAACGTGGCTGAAGGAGCAGATGCCGCAGATGCGCTCTGAAAGGTAAATGACCTGGATCGGGTTCCGGTCCCTGGCCATGAACTCGATTCCCCTGTGGATGGCACCCGGGCGGACCGTGGCGCCCACGATCTTTTCTCCCTCGAGGTCGAGCCAGGCGGTAATGGGCTCTTTCAGTCCGACATGTACCGGACCGATGGGAACTTTATATTTTTTGTCCATTGACATATCCTCCTAGGAAAGCTCCCGCACGTCGTTCGCGGAAGGGCCGGCTTCGTCCCTGCGCCACGGTTTGATGGACTCGTCCCATTCCTCCGGGAGAAAGACAAGAGCCTTGTTCGGCAAACCGTCAAAGTCGACGCCGAACATTTCGCGGGTCTCCCGCTCGCTGTACTCTACCCCGGGAATCCGGGAGAAAATGGACGGCATCACGAGGTCTTTCTTGTTAACCGGAACGGCTACGGCGATGCCCAGGCGGTTTCCCCTCCCGGCCACCTGAAAGAGGGTGAAGTGGTAGTACAGCGTCACCACGTCGCCGTCATCGTTTCCGGAGATGACATGAAACTGGGGAAAATCGAACTCTGCCAGAGTGTCAACAAAATCAAGGAATCGGTCTTTCTCAACCTTCGCCCAGATGTCATGATGGCCCACGGCATCGTCTTTTCCCGCTTTTCTCTCCCTGACTTCGAGAACCGCTTCTTCACCGAAGACGGAGCGGATGCGGTCCGCGACTTCAGCCGGAGACTTTGCGACCGTGACGTTATCCACGGAATTCATCGGGAAACTCATTATTGCCCCTCACCCGCTTTCTGAAGGTCGCCCCTGAGGCGTTCGAGCTTCAATACTGCCTTGGCTACCCCTTCGATGATCGCTTCGGGCCGGGGCGGACATCCGTGGACGTAAACATCCACCGGGATGATCCTGTCCACCGGGCCCTCGAGATTATAGGATTTGTAGAACACGTCTCCGGAAGCCCCGCAGTTTCCAACCACAACAACAGCCTTCGGGTCAGGCATCTGGTTGTAAATGCGAAGGAGCTTCTCCTTCATGAACTTCGTCACTGGTCCGGTGACAATCAGAACGTCGGCATGACGGGGAGTTCCTACGAGCTTCATGCCGAGCCGCTCGATGTCGTACCTCGGACTGATGGTGGCCACGATTTCGATGTCGCACCCGTTGCACGAACCGGAATTGCAGGTGGTCACCCACAGGGATCTCGGCAGGATTTCAAGGTATTTTTCCAGCTTCATCATGGGCCGACCTCCTACACCAGCAGAACGAACACGGCCAGGACAGCGACGGTAAGGACGTAGTACCCCACGACGTCGGCCGGCAGACCGGTGTGCATTCCGAGAAGCCCTTTGTAAAATGGTTCGAGGGCTTTCCTGAATCCCCAGTATGCGGAAGAAGCGGGAACGGTGAGATCCGCTCCGTCCTCGGGGACTTCGTTTCCAGACCAGTAGATTTCATCCTGGGCGGTTCCCTTTTTATAATCAGATCTGCCCTGGGAGCGCAGCCAGAGAATGTAGAAGGCCGCCACGGCGAAGAAGAGAATCCACGCACCTACGTCCCAGTAGCCGAATCCGGTGTAGACCTTTCCCATTACATTCCACCTCCCACGATGGCGCCGATGTATCCGCTCTGGTCAACGAGAGCCCGGGCCGCCGGTTCCACAAGGTTCGAAAGGGTCCAGGAGGGGAACAGGGTAGCTCCCAGGATGGCCGCAGTGAGCACCACCATCCCGAGAAGCATGGCGGGAGGAACTTCCTGCACATGGAGCAGGTTGTTTTTCTCGGGGCCGAGGAATGCGGTCTGGAATACCTTCACGAACGAGGCAAGGGTCAGTACCGATGTCAGCAGGGCCACCACCGCCAGGGAAGGATGCACGGCGAAGGACGACTCGTAGATAAGCAGCTTGGAGACGAAACCGTTGAAGGGAGGAAGGCCGGAGATGGCAGCAGCCGCTATGACGAACATAAAGGTCGTATAGGGCATTCTCCTGGCGAGTCCACCCATTTCATTGAGGTCCTTCTTCCCCGTCGCATAGTAGAGAGCTCCGGCGGTAAGGAAAAGAAGTGCCTTGTACATGGTGTAGTTGAAGACGTGGAACACGCCCCCCTTGATGGCGGTAAAACCGAAATCGGCCATACCCCTGGCGTCACCAAGCACAAGGAGTCCGACACCCAGTCCCAGGAGCATGTAGCCGACCTGGGAGACGGAATGGTATCCCATCAGTCTCTTGATATCATGCTGCACAACCGCCATGGAGACGCCGAAGAACATGGATGCGAGGCCGAAGATGATGATCATCCAGGGTACGAAGGTGCTTCCCATGGCAACACCGTAGATGGAGAAGCAGACCCTCATCAGGCCGTACAGGGAAGCCTGGCTCACCGCCACCAGGAGGCATGTAACCCCGGTGGGTGCTTCCGCGTAGGCATCGGGAAGCCACATGTGCATTGGGAAAGCGCCGCACTTCATGGCAAGGGATCCGACGAGGAACACAAGGGCAAGCTTTTCCATGGTTCCCATGGTCAGAGAACTACCGATAGCCGCCATGTTCAGCGCGTTGTACTTTCCGTACAGGGAGCCGGCCGCGATAAGAATGAGCATGGACCCGACCTGGGAAACCAGCGTGTACTTCAGGCTCGCTTCAATGGCCGACGGCTTGTCTCTCCAGAAAGCGATCAGTCCGAAGGAGGCAATGGACGAAATCTCGATGAAGATGAAGAAATTGAAGAGGTCGCCTGTTATCATCATTCCCAGCATGCCGGTCGCAAGAAGAAGGTAGAGGGAGGTAAAACGGCTCTGCCCTGAGAACCTGTTCATGTAGTTCACCGAGAAGAGCGCTCCGGCAAAAGCTGCGATGGATCCGCACAGGGCCATGAAGGCGCTGAAAGCATCCACTTCGAGAATGATCCTCACGGGAAGGGCCATTCCCGACGGCAGGGCGAGCCTGAAATTCTCGCCGCCCATGACATAGTACTGTATCCCGTTGGCGAGAACACTCCGCCAGAGCAGGAACGCAACTACCAGGGTGAGGAAGGACGCCGCGACCAGCAGGATATTCCTGGCCATCTTTCCTCCCAGGGAGCAGACCGGCGCGAGGAATGCGCCGAAGAGAGGAATTATCAGAAGCAGCGCGGGAAAATGTTCGTTCCAGTTCATCCTCTCAACCTCCGGATCTCGTCTATGTCAAGGGTTCCATAATGACGCCAGACGAGCATGATAAGCGACAGCAGAAGGGCTGTGGTCGCCAGGGCGATGACAATGGCGGTCAGGGTCATCGCCTGGGGCGTGGGAAGCACCATGGTGCTGCCCTCACCAGCGAGAAAATGGACCGGAATGGTCCCCCCCGCCCTGTACCCCAGAGATACAAGAAAAATATTGACGGCACTTCCGATGATGCTAATCGCAATGGCGATCTTAATGAGATTTTTCGAAAGGAAAAGGCTCACGAGTCCCATGAGGAACAGAACTCCTACGACGAAAAACGGTGCGTTACCGATCATGGCCTGATTCCTCCTCCATGGGCCCCTCACGGAAAAGCCGGATGCCTCTGAACATGGAAAGCACGATAATGGAAAGAGCTCCCGCGACCTCGATGCCGACGGCGATATCCATAAGGGCGATGGTTCCCGACGGAGGGATAACACCGTGGCCCGTCGCCTGAACAACTTCGTGAGGAACGGCGATGAAGTTGTAAAAGAACGAGTTCGGGAATCCCATGAGGCCGAGCAGGAAAAACGCCATCAGTCCGAAAATGAGCATGCCGTTGAAGATGCCGGGCCTAACCCAGGAAAAGACTTTTTTCCCGCCGTAGGCGACAAGAAGAAGGGTGATGAAGGTTGCGGCGACTGCCCCTCCCTGGAAGCCTCCTCCCGGGGTAACATCTCCGTGGATGATGACATTCGCGCCAAAGACGATCAGGAACCAGGCGAAAAGATCACAGCCCGTTCTGACGACGACAGAAAGCGGCCTCACAGCTTTTTCCTCCCTTCACGGAAGAGGGCGGTGATGGCGCAAAGAGCCGTGAAGAGGACTGCTGCCTCTCCTATGGTGTCGAACCCCCTGTAGTCGAAAACGATGGAGGTCACCACATTCTCTGATGACCGGTCCTTCAGGGCGCTTGCGATGAAGTAGTCATCCATGGGTGAGGCACCGGGCTCTCCAAAGGGGCGTATGGAGTCAACCGCCCCCACGACCATGGCTCCGACGATAATCGCAGCGACGATAAAAATGATCTTCTTCATCTTCCGTCACCTCCGTCGCTCTTCTTGACCTTCCCGCAGGCCCGGATGGCGATGATGTAAATCGTGGTGCTCAGTCCGGCTCCGATGGCGGCCTCGGCGATGGCCACGTCAGGCGCCTGGAGGATGTAGAACTCCAGGGCCGTCATGACGCTGAAGGCGGCCAGGGAGATCACCGAGGAAATGAGGTCCTTGAACCAGAGGGCGAAGAAAGCGGACAGCACAAGGAGAGCCAGTACTACCACGTGCAGCATGTTGTTCATCTGGGCGTTCCCCCTTTCGCTTCTTCTTTTTCTTCGAGGCGGTCCACCACTGCACGGGCAGGGAGAGTGCCGCTCCTGTGGGCGGCCCGGGCGATGGCATGGGCACCCGTGGCGTTGGTTATAAGAAGGACCAGGGCAGCCACGGCACCGTGAATGATAAAGACGGCAAAACGGGCTTCTCCTGTTGAGACAAGCCTGCCGAGAGAGTACGCAACCACTGCGAACATGGTGAAAAGCGTCCCGAATGTGGTGCACTTCGTGGCGCCGTGAAGCCTCGTGTAGACATCGGGAAACCTGTAGAGAGAGAAGGCTCCCAGAAGGTTAAAGCCCAGGCCGATGATGATGAAGATGCCGACGATGAGAAACACGCCGCTACACCTCCCCTTCGATGAACCGGGCGATGAACATGGTTCCGACGAAAGAAAGCCCGGCATAGACTATGGCGATATCGACCATGACCACGGAATCGTAGACCGCTGCAAGGATCATCATCAGGCCGACTACAAGGGTATTCATTGTGTCGAGAGCTACAGCTCTGTCGGCAATGGTGGGGCCGGCAACAAGGCGGCCCAGCACGGCGACGGCCAACAGGCCGACCAGCGCCGCGGCGAACAGAAAGATATAGATTGTCACTCCGCCAACCTCCTCGCCCAATGGCCAAATGATCCGTAGAGCTGCTCTTCGGTGGGATTTTCATCCTCCACGTAGATCCAGTGGATGTAGAAACTCCCTTCTTCGTCAATGTCCACGGTGAGTGTTCCCGGGGTAAGGGTTATGGAATCCGCAAGAAGCGTCTTTGCCACATCGTTCGTCAGGCCGGGGTTCACCTTGACGATGCCGGGCCGGATATTTCCCGTTATGACCCTTTTCGCCACGTCGATATTGGCTTTTGCCAGACCGACAGCGAAGGGTCCGAACAGGTAGTGGAAAAATCCGAACCACCTTTTCGGGTCAAGTCCCCTCGTGCTGATTTTCCTTCCCCTGTGCCAGGAGCGAAAGGCCACGGTGACAACCGACGCCAGGATCAGTGCGATGAGCACTTCGATCAAGGGTATGGCCCCTCCCGACCAGACAAGGAGAAGGTACATCAGAAAGGAGACCACGAAAATGAACACATACTCCACCTCCCGTCTTGATTTTTTGAATATTACGAATTCCGGAGACCCGGAGACCAAAAAAACATCGGATACATTATACTACGGTTCGATCCATTGTAAATGAAAGTTAATATCCTCACAAAATGTAAACGACGTGCAAAACTTCCTTATAAACAGAACGGAAAAGTGGTATACTCTCCCGAGCTATTTTCAACAGGAGTGAAAAACATGGTGCTTTCTGACGGAATGAAGATATTTCTCGCGGATTTTTCCCTTATGCTTACCGCCCTATTCTGGGGGCTCGGCTTTGTTGCCATGAAAGATGCCCTTGACAGTTTCCCGACCTTCTGGCTCCTCGTGCTCCGATTCTCTTCCGGTGCTGCGCTCATGGCAATAGTGTTCCGGAAAAGGCTCGCGGGGGTTTCCTTTCACGACCTGAAGGCAGGCGTGATCATCGGGGTTTTTCTGTTTCTCGGGTTTTCCACCCAAACCCTCGGTCTGAACTACACGACACCGGGGAAGCAGGCATTTCTTACCGCAACCTACGTGGTTATCGTTCCCCTGCTCTCCTGGGTCATCAGGAGGCGGTTTCCGGGAATACTCTCTTTCATCGCGTCAGTCGTCTGCCTTGCGGGCATGGCAATGCTCACTCTCCAGGAAGGGCTGGCAGTCGGTGCCGGGGACACACTCACGCTGGTCTGTGCCGTTTTCTTCGCCTGTCATATACTGGCGATAGAACACTTCGCCGCGAAAACCGACCCCGTGATCCTGGCCATAATCCAGATCTTCACTGTGGGAATGCTGAGTTTTCCCTTCGCCCTGGCCTTCGAGACATGGCCGGGCTTCAACGGCGGATCCGGATTGTGGAGCATTGCCTTCACGGTACTCTTCTGCACCGTTTTCGCCTTCGCCGCGCAGAACGTGGCCCAGAAATTCACACCGTCTACGCACACCGCAATCATCCTGAGCCTGGAGTCGCTCTTCGGAGCCCTTGCGGGAATCTATTTCGTGGGAGAAATTTTCACGGCCAGGATGGCCGCAGGCTGTGCCCTCATCCTGGCCGCCGTCCTGCTGACGGAGACCGGCCCGGCACTCGCGAAGGCTCTTTCCGGCCGGCTCCCTGCCGGAGAGAAACCGTAGACTTTCCTTCCCGCTTTCTTTTAGCAGCGCTGCCCGCCGGAGGAGTTTCCTTTCCCCGGCGGTTTTCTTTTTTTTGTTGGGACCGTACAAGACAGAGCGGGCCTTCTCCAACGAGATCAGGCCGGCCGACAGTATCCAGAGCCCGCAGAACGGTCTCCCTGTTCTTCGGCTCCCGGTACTGCAGAAGAGCCCGCTGCATTTTCCGTTCATTCCTGTCCTTCGGCACGTGGACCTTCTTTCCGGAAAACGGATCGATTCCCGTGTAATAAATGCAGGTGGATAGGCTTCCGGGAGTGGGTATGAAATCCTGGACCTGTTCGGGCTGAAATCTGATGTCCCGCAGAAACTCCGCGAGGCGCACCGCATCCTTCAGTTCCGCTCCAGGATGGGAAGAAATGAAGTAGGGAACGAGATACTGCTTCTTTCCCAGCTTCCTGTTCATTTCGGCGTAGGCTTCCATAAACTTCCCGTACACTTCGCATCCCGGTTTTCCCATGACGGACAGAACTCCCGGCGACACGTGCTCCGGCGCCACCTTGAGCTGCCCGCTCACGTGGTGGGCGCAGAGCTCTTCCAGAAATGGCGTTTTTTTGTCCGCCATGAGGTAGTCAAAGCGAATTCCCGACCTGATGAAGACTTTTTTTACCCCCGGCAGAGCGCGGAGCTTTCCGAGCAGTTCGAGATAGTCGCTGTGGTCAGCCCGGAGTTTCGGGCACGGAGCGGGGAACAGGCACTGCCGGTTCCGGCATGCTCCCCGGACAAGCTGATCATCGCAGGCGGGAATCCGAAAGTTCGCCGTGGGGCCTCCCACGTCATGAATGTACCCCTTGAAATCAGGCAGAGTGGTGAGGAGCCGCGCTTCTTCCACCAGGGAACCGTGGCTTCTCGCCTGGATGATTCTTCCCTGGTGGTAGTGAATGGCGCAGAAAGAACAGCTCCCGAAACAGCCCCTGTGGCTCGTGAGGCTGAAGCGGACTTCCTCGATGGCCGGCACCCCCCCATCCTTTTCGTACATGGGATGGTAGGTCCTGGTATAGGGATAGCCGTAGACCTGGTCCATTTCATCCATGGTGAGAGGACGGGGAGGAGGGTTCTGGACGGTCCAGACATTCCCGAAGCGCTGGGCGACCGCTTTCCCATGGAAGGGGTCCTGCTCGGGATACTGGAGCCTGAAGGCTTCGGCAAACTTCCTCCTGTCGGCGGAGACTTCTTCCCAGGAAGGCACCGCCACGGTCTTCCCGTCTTCCGGAAGTTCAGCGGAACGGTACATGGTCCCCCGGACGGACCGGATTTTTTCCACCGGAACACCACGCTCAAGCAGAGCAGCTATTTCGGTGATCTGCTTTTCTCCCATTCCGTACACCAGGAGATCCGCCCCGCTGTCAATCAGGACGGACCGCCGGACGTCGTCAGACCAGTAATCATAATGGGCAAAGCGGCGGAGGCTCGCTTCCACACCACCGATGACCAGGGGAAGATCCTTCCAGCATTCCCGCACCCGGCTTCCGTAGACAACGGTCGCCCTGTCGGGCCGCAGTCCTGCTTTCCCTCCCGGGGAATAGCTGTCCCGGCTCCTGCTTTTCTTCGATGCCGTTAGCCTGTTGAGCATGGAATCCAGGTTCCCTGCCGTCACCAGGGCGGCGAGACGGGGGCGGCCCATGGCAAGGAAGGGTTCTCTGCTCCTCCAGTCAGGCTGGGGAAGAATGCCCACCCTGAACCCCCTGCTCTCAAGAACCCTGGCGATGACTGCAGGACCGAAACTGGGATGGTCAACGTAGGCATCTCCGCTTATAAGAAGAAAATCAAGCCCCGCCCATCCTCTCGCTTCCATTTCTTCCCTGTTCACGGGAAAGAAGGAAGTCCCGGGAACGGGCGGGACCGCCATCGCAGAATAGTCCGTCAATTGAGCACCCCTGCGGTTACTGCTTTTACTCTGTAGTTTTCGTACTTTATCCTTATGCCGGAGGCCTTGTTGACCCGGTAGACTTCCTCTCCCTTCACGAGATCATTCGGATGCCCCAGGAGAGACAGAACCTGCCGCCTGTCCATTCCAACGGCAAGCCCTCCGTCAAGGGGATGCTTCGACGAGGTGAGGATGATCTTCCGCACTTCGGAACCGCCCGGACCTTCATAAATCACAAAGGTCGCCCCGCTGAACGCAAGGGTGGTTTCTGTACCCTCTCCCCCGGATGACCTGACCTTCCGTGATGTGGTTTTCCGGGGTTTTCCAAGCACTTCCTGAACCTGCTCCTTCGTGGTGCCGTAGGAGGTGAGGGCGGCGTCGAGATTCAGCACCGACAGCGACTCATCCCGGGTATCCAGCACGGTCAGGAATTTTCCGAAAATCCAGCCTTCCTTACCGCCTCCCTGGGGCTTCACCCTGTACCAGGGCCAGGCCTGGGGGTCACTCAAAGATTTGGAAGGCACCCTGTATACCACCTTTTTCCTGTCCTCGGGCAGGATGACGTTCACCATTCCCTCAGCGTCAGGAAGGCCGGTCACCGTCACGCCTCTTCCCCGTGCAACCTTGGTTTTCTTTCCGTCGGGCGCGGTAAACTCTACATCCGCGAGAGTAACAGCCTCTGCGCTGCCGTCAGGGGTCCAGGATTCGAGGACTTCCAGCCGGTTCCCTGCGGAAACCCTTCCCACAACGGAGCTTTCGATGGTATGAGAACCTCGGAGATTGACGCTGGAACCGATGACAACACCCCGTGTCGGTCCGGTGACCTCAGGGATTTCACCCGGAACAGCCGATGCTACCGGCACGGGAGTAGTATTGGCAGGAGCGGCAGGCTGCGCTGTTTCTCCCGGAACCGGCGGAGTTGCATGGGCACTTTCCGCCGCAGGTTCTCGGGCAGGAGACGCTGGATCCGCTGCCTCAGGCGCGGTGGGAGTTTTTTCCGGCTTCTGCACTACGGCACTGTCCCAGGGCAGATCCTCAGCCTGCCGAAGGAACCAGTAGACTCCGCCTCCTATGGAAGCCAGAAAGACCAGAAGAATCATAATAAGGGGAATGGCGCTCTTCCGATCATCCTTACGCCGCCTCGACCGGGCTACAGCGTTGAACTCCCGGAAACTCGCCTCAGTCCTGTCGGCGTTTGTCCGGAACCCCCTCCCCTGTTCAGGTTCATTTCCATTGTCCGAAAACCTGGTACTGCGTCTCTGAAGGGGCTGTTCCCTGGAAACCGGCTCCTGTCGGGAAACCGCCATTCCGGGACGAATTTGAACCTGGGCCGTCACTTCAGGGATTGCCGTTCCGCAGGCCGGACAGAACCGGAACTTGGCGCTTACCTCTTCCCCGCATTCGGGGCATTTTCTTCCATTTTCCCCTCCGGCAGGGGTAAAACCGTTTTCATCAAAATAAGCCATATCGGGCGAACCTCCTCTGCGTATATCCGAAGATTTCCCATAGGGAACTGCATAGTAATGTTTTTTTATTGTAGCACTTCTCTTCGTTCAGCTTCTCAGCACTTCTCGGTAAAAAGAGAAAGGAATATCCTCCGGGGAAATAAAGCTTGAAGAAGAACCGGAAAAAACGGCCTGAAGCGGTACGGTACCGCAGAAGGGCGGACGGAAAAAGGGAGGGGGCAACCCCCTCCCTGCGTTCACTGTGCTTTTTCCTTCCGGATCTCCTTCGCCCAGGAATCCTTCAGGGCGACAGTCCGGTTGAATACGGGCCTTTCCGGGGTGGAATCCGGGTCGGCGCAGAAATACCCCTGCCGCAGGAACTGGAATGTCTCCAGCGGTCCGGCTTGTGCCAGCCCGGGCTCGACGAAGCAGTTCTCCAGCACCTTCAGGGAATCGGGGTTCAGGTAATCCCGAAAGGTCTTCCCCTCCTCCATGGCGGACATGTCCCGAAGGGTGAACAGGTTTTCGTAGAGGCGCACCTGAGCCTTCACCGCATGGGGGACCGAAACCCAGTGAAGGGTTCCCTTGACCCGGCGCCTGTCGGGGGCCTCTCCGCCGCGGCTCTGCGGATCATAGGTGCAGCGAAGTTCTGTGATCTCTCCATCCCCGTTCCTGACGACTTCGGTGCATGTGACAAGGTAGGCATGCTTCAGCCGCACTTCCGTCCCAGGAGAAAGACGGAAAAATTTCTTCGGCGGATTTTCCATGAAATCGTCCCGCTCAATGTAAACTTCCCTGGAGAAAGGAATCTGCCGTGTCCCGTCTTCCGGTTTCTCCGGGTTGTTCTCCGCCTCGAGCATTTCAGTTTGCCCTTCGGGGTAGTTCTCGATGACCACCTTCAGCGGATCAAGGACTGCCATGGCCCGCCGGGCCTCCAGGTTCAACTCTTCCCGGATGATGTACTGCAGAAACTCGATGTCCACCATGCTGTTGGACTTTGACACGCCGATCTCCTGGCAGAACCTGCGGAGAGACGACGGGGTGTACCCCCTGCGACGGATGCCGCTGATGGTGGGCATTCTCGGATCATCCCAGCCGGAGACGATTTTCTCGTTGACCAGAGTGAGCAGAAGACGCTTGCTCATCACCGTATAGGTAAGGTTCAGCCGGGCGAACTCGAACTGCCTCGGCTTACAGGGAACGGACACATTGTCCAGCAGCCATTCGTACAGGGGCCTGTGATCCTCGAACTCCAGGGTACAGATGGAATGGGTAACGCCCTCGATGGCATCCTCGTAGCCGTGGGCAAAGTCATACATGGGGTAGATGCACCACTCTCCACCGGACCGGAAGTGGTGCCTGTGAAGAATGCGGTACAGCACCGGATCCCTCATGTTCAGGTTGGGGTGGCCCATGTCGATCTTCGCCCGGAGGACGCAGGTGCCATTCTCGAGTTCTCCCCTTTTCATGCTTTCGAAAAGGGCAAGGTTTTCTTCCACGGTACGGTTCCTGTAGGGAGACTCTTTGCCGGGAGCCGTGAGGGTTCCCCGGGTCTCCCGGATTTCGTCCGCGGACTGGTGGTCCACGTAGGCCTTCCCGGCATGAATCAGCTCGAGGGCCCACTCATGGAACCGGTGAAAATAATCGGAGGCGAAACACAGTCTGTGCCACCGGAAACCGAGCCACTGGACGTCACGCATGATGGACTCCACGTATTCTGTCTCTTCCTTGGCCGGGTTCGTATCGTCGAAGCGGAGATTGCACGTCCCCCCGAACTGCTCCGCAAGGCCGAAGTTCAGGCAGATGGACTTGGCGTGACCGATATGCAGATACCCGTTCGGCTCCGGAGGAAAACGGGTGCGGATTTCCTTCACCACGCCGTTTTTCAGGTCGTCCTGGATGATCTGTTCAATAAAATGAGGGCCTTTTGCGGACTGGGTTTCCATCAATTCAAAACGCTCCTTTGCTTGGCGGAAAATGGAATGAACACCTGTTGTGCCGTTCTATTTTGGCACGGAGAAGGCAAATTGTAAAACTCACCGGCCCGCCGCCGGCGAGGCCGGTTCCATGTGGAGAGAAATATGGGCGTCATGGCCGAAAAGTGCCCAGATCTCATGCTCAACCTTCCGGGAAATTTCATGGGCTTCGTTGAGGGACATGGTCCCGTTCATCTGTATATGCACGTCCACGGCGATGGAGCTTCCTATCCGCCGGGTCTTCAGTTTGTGAAAGGATCGAACCCCCGGCACGGAAACAATGACCGACTGGAGTTTCTTTTCCAGCTCCCCGGGAAGGGCAGCCTCGATAAGTTCGTCAAGACTGTCCCTCAGTATGGGCAGCGCGGCAGTCACGATGAAGAGGCTCACCACCAGGGCAGCGAGGGGATCGAGAACACTCCACCGCTCGCCGCCGAAAAAGGCACCGGCGATTCCCGCAAGGGTACCGACGGATGAGAGGGCATCGGAGCGATGATCCCATGCCTTGGCGATCAGGGCGCTGCTCTGGAGACGCCGTCCTCCCGCGATGGTGTACCGGAAGAGCCACTCCTTCAGCACCACGGAAACTCCCGCCGCTGCCAGGGCGATTATGCCGGGACCGGCCGTTTCCGCGCCCCTGAACAGGAGGGACCATATCCGAGCCCCTCCCGAGAAGAAGATCCCCCCCGCCGCAAGGAGAAGGGAAATTCCGCACACGGCCGAAAGGACGGCTTCGATCTTGCCGTGACCGTAGGGGTGGCGGGAATCGGCAGGCTTTCCCGCCGCCGAGAGCCCGAAGAACACCACGAGATCGGTCAGCAGGTCGGACAGGGAATGGGTGGCATCGGCGATCATTGCTGCGCTCCGGCCGAAATAGCCGGCAAGATATTTCGCGGCCGTCAGAAAAATATTCACCACAAGCCCCAGGAAGGTTATCCTCCTGGCTTCGTTGTTCCGCTCCATCTCCATCCTTCTTTCATTTCGCCCGGTCATCGGCGGTTTCCCGTCATTATGAGCCTTTCGGCCATCAAGTCAAGAATGCCGATGGTCCTGTGATGGAGCGACGGAAATGACCTCCTGAAGTCTCTCTCCCCTCGTCCGGAGGGAGGTTTCAACACTAAAAAAGCCCCGCGCCGGCAAAGACGCAGGGCTTTGTATCATTGCTTCGGTACTGTCATTCCCTGATCCAGACCCGGTCTTCCAGGGGGAGAAACTCCTTTTCACCGGGGCCGGCAACGGGGACGCCGAAGGGCATCTGGGCTATCAGGCTCCACTCGGCGGGGATGTCCCATTTCTTCCTGACATCATCTTCCACCACTGGAGCGTAATGCTGCAGCGAGGCACCGAATCCCTCTGATTCCAGCCCGGCCCAGACAATATACTGAAGCATTCCCGATGAATGGTCGGACCACACGGGGAAATGAGCGGCATAGGAGGGGAACTGCTCCTGCAGGTTTTTGACCGGCCGCGAATCCTCGAAGAAGAGCACCGTACCGTAGCCGCTTCCGAAACCGTTGATCTTTTCCTCCGTGGGGGCGAACTTGTCTGCAGGAACGATCTTCCTGAGAGATTCCTTTACCATGGACCAGAATTCGTCGCTGGATTTCCCGAGGAGGAGCACCGCCCTCCCGCTCTGGGAATTGAACGCCGAGGGAACATGCTTCACTGCGAAATGAACTATCTCCTTTATCCTGTCGTCAGAAACGGGGCTCGCTTTGGAAATGCCGTAGTAGGTCCTCCGGTCCTTTACCGCCGCAAAAAAATCCTTCATATTCTCTTCTCCTCCTTCAAATTTTCTTCAATCCGGAACAGCAATTCCTCCAGATTGTTTTTTTCCTGCACAGTAAAACCTGAAAAAAATCTTTTTTCGAGGAAACCTAAAATATCTTCAAGAACAGGTTCCAGCCCCCAGCCTTTTTCGGTGAGCCGTATATAGGAAATTCGCCCGTCCCGTGCATCCCGTTCCCTGGTGACGTACCCGCACCGGACAAGCTTTTCCACGAGCACAGTCACCGTGGGCTTTGTTTTCCGGATCTCCCGGGCAAGGTCACCCATGGTGAACTCTCTCCCTGAAAAAAGAGCAGTAAGAAGCTCTCCGTGGGAGGGAACAAGGCATTCTTTCTCACATTCTTCTATATATCCGGAGATGAAACGGTGTATTGAATCGTGAATTCCGCCGATACTGCGGATAATCTGCCGTGTTTTTTCCATGGCACTCATATTAGTTTGACATCTAACCTTTGTCAAGAGCCCTTCTTATTTTTATGGTAACATGAGAATTCCGGGAACATTCCGGAAAAGGGAGGTCGGAAAGCCTGTGGCCTGGAAAATACTGGATCACACAGCGGATGCGGGATTCGAAGCGGAAGCGGATACCCTGGCCGAGATCTTCCTCGACGCAGCCGAAGCGTTCCTTTTCATTGCCGCAGGACCGGCGCCCGGTGATTTCTCCGAAACAGGTGAATTCCACACTTTCTTTCTCTCCGCAGTGGACGGGGAAGAACTGGCGGTCTCCTGGATCAACGAGCTGATCTTCATAGCGGAGACACGCTCGGAATGGTTTCTTCCCCTGCAGGTCAGGGTTTCCCTCTCTCCTCCGTCCCTTTCAGCCCGGGGAAAAACCGTTGCCCTCAAAGGCCGGGCTCTCTCCGTCAAGGCCGCCACGTACGGAGGGCTCCAGCTCAGGACTTCTCCCCGTCCTTTTCTGAGGATGTATTTCGATCTCTGACAGCGAGGTGAACAAATTGAACAGTTTTCTCAGGCGCATCGACCAATGGCGCCTTCTCCTCGAAACCGGCGTGGTGCCGGGAATGGCTGTACCGGGGCTCATCTACGCCGATGACTACATAGAATCGCTTCTGAAGGGAGAGGATGCCCTCTCCCAGGTGGCCAACGTGGCCTGCCTTCCCGGTATTGTGGGGTACAGCATGGCCATGCCGGACATCCACCAGGGGTACGGTTTTCCCATCGGCGGAGTGGCGGCCTTCGACGTTTCCTCCGGGGTCATATCCCCCGGAGGGGTAGGATACGACATTTCCTGCGGTGTCAGGCTCCTCGCCTCAAAAATCCCGGCGGAAGAATTCCGTCCCCGGGCGGATCGGGTGCTGGCGGCTCTTTTCTCCGCAGTCCCATGCGGCGTCGGATCCGTGAAGGATTCGCTCGGAACGAAGGAAGTGGACAGGATCCTTGAGGAAGGAGCTGTCAGAGTCGTCCGCTCCGGCAGGGGAACGGAAGGCGACATCCGGCGGACGGAGGAAGGGGGATGCCTCGTGGGGGCCGAGCCGGGCGCCGTTTCTCCGCGGGCAAAGGAACGGGGCAAAGGGCAGCTCGGCACCCTGGGTTCAGGCAATCACTTTATCGAAGTCCAGGAAACGGAGGAACTGTTCCTCCCCGAAACAGCGGCCTCCATGGGGCTTTCCAAAGGATGCGTCGCCGTGATGATCCACTGCGGAAGCCGGGGGCTTGGGCACCAGGTTTGCGATGATTACCTGAAGGTCATGGGGAGAGCCATGTCGAAGTACGGGATCGCCGTGCCTGACCGGCAGCTTTGCTGCGCCCCCGTGGACTCACCGGAAGGGCGGCAATATCTCGGGGCCATGAAAGCCGCGGCAAATTTCGCCGCGGCCAACCGCCAGACTATTGCTGAAGCCGTACGGGACGTCTTTGCCGGGTTCTTTCCAGGGGAAAAACTCGCCACCGTCTACGATGTGAGCCACAACCTTGCATCCATAGAAAACCATGTCTGGGAGGGAAGAAAGAGACAGCTCTGCGTTCACCGGAAAGGAGCCACCCGGGCCTTCAACGGACTTCCTGTGCTGATCCCCGGAAGCATGGGCACGGCAAGCTACGTTCTGGAAGGCACGCCGGGGGCGGAAAGGGAAACCTTCGGGTCGGCGTGCCACGGTGCCGGAAGGGTGCTCGGGAGGAACGAAGCCATCCGGAGAACCTCGGGAAGGAACATCCCGAAGGAACTCTCCGCCAAAGGCATATCCGTCATGGCCGAAAAGGCCGGAACATTGGGAGAAGAAGCCCCGGAAGCCTACAAGGACGTTTCCGCGGTTGTGGAAGTTGTCCACGGTGCGGGCCTCGCCCGGAAAGTGGCCCGTCTCCGGCCTCTTGCAGTCATGAAAGGGTGACGGACAGGTCCCCCGGTTCACCTTCTCCTGCCGATGAGCAGCAGGGGAATCAGCAGCAGAAAAGAGAAGAATCCGCTGCCGGCGGAACACCCGCCCCCGCCGGAGGAGGACGGGGTTTCCATAAACACGGCTTCAATCTCATGGTCCCGGTCTAGGTTTGGAAATGTATAGGAAGAAACAGCTCCGACTGAACGCCTGTCCACCAGAACATCCTTCAGTCTTTTTCCCGCTTGGGGGAGGAAAGTTACCGTGACATGAATCCCTTCCGGGAATCCCCATGCCGTACCCTCTCCGCTCTCGAATTGCTCCGTGGCTGTACTGAATCTGAACACACCGGGAAAGGGGGCTCTCATCACGAGAAATTTCCGGACCGACACCTCGTAGGCTCCGCGGTCGAACCCGCTTTTCTGGGGGCGGTCAATTCCCCTCTGGTCCTTTTCAGGGGCGCCGGCAGATGTCCCCGAGTCTATGGCGGGACTGCCGGGCAGAAGTGCGCAGGTCCTCGTGGGGCCTCCGTTCCAGGAAGGTGTTCCCAGAAGGGGGGATACATCGAGGTTGCCTTCTCCGGGGTATCCTCCTTTAATAATGGAATACCTCACATCGACGGGATATGATTGATCCGTATAAATTTCATCTCCCGGATATCCGTGCCACAAGATGCAGTTCACAACCTCCGTGAGATAATCCTTTCCGTCGGCCAGTTCCTCTCCGTGAGCTGCTGAGTTTTCGGAAAGCGTGGAGTTTATCAGCAGCATCTTCCCCCAATTCGCCGCCCCTCCGCCGAAATCTGCGCTGTTTCCATAGAATGTGCAGTTAACAATCACTGCGTCTGTATTGGAGCCCTGATTGTAAATTCCTCCGCCGCGAATGTCGCTTCCGTAAAAGTCGCCCACTGCCGCATTGCCTGAGAAAGTACAGGCTTCTACAGTCATTTTTCCCTGGTAATTACGAATGCCGCCTCCGTTTTCGGCGGTATTTTCGGAAAAGGTACACCTCCTGACGGAAATTTCACTGAAATGGTTGTCAATGGCGCCTCCGTCATCCCTGGCATTGTTGGAAGAGAAAAGGCTTTCTGTGATGGTCATTTCACTTTCAGCTGCAACACCAGTCCCCCCGACGTTTGTCCAGTTATAGATGCTGCCACCGCTCATAATGGCCCTGTTCGCGGAAAAAGTGCATTTCCGGATACGGGTTACGCCTGACGCGTTCCATACCGCTCCTCCCCTAAACCCCTGGTTCCCGGTAAAGGAGGTTTGCCGGACTTCTACCCGTGCGTTCTCTATGTGAAGGCCCCCGGTCTGGATTACCGGATCCTCTGCTTTTATCGGGGACTCTCCGTGGAGGGATGCGTAACATATCACCTCCGAATTCCCGCCGGTGATAACCAGTCCGTCGATGACCGACTGGGGTCTTTCGGGAGCCGGTATGGAAACATCCCCTTCCCTCGGTTCGCCCTCGCATCGTATTACCGTATAGCTGTTCTGACCTACTATATCTTCGACCCTTTCCGTCACCCCATGGGAATTGACAGTGTCATCAAGGCTCAGATCCCCGGTAAGAACTGAGACGTGAGCAAGGGGATCCCTCTGCTCCACCGAAACTTCATTTCCTGCAAAACCTCCGTACAAGGATACACCCGGAGGAAGTATGAACGCTGAATAGGGGCGGTTCGGACTGCCCGGCCTGTATCTCCCTTCGGCTATCCATATCTCCGTTCCCGGGGATGCGCCTGAGAGAAGCTGCGGGAATCTCCCTGCGTCACATGCATTTGCCCACGACGAGCCGTCGCGCAGCCCGGCCCCGTTCTGGGTTACACGGAAGACCGCCCCTTCTGCGTGCCGTGAAAAAAGCGAAAGGACAAGGAAGCCCAGGAGAATAAAAAGGGACAGGAAAGCGCCTGATGCCTTTCTGGTTGCCATTTTACCCACCCTCTCTGCTCACAATACTCTCTGGATACAACCCTAATGACACACCTTATTCTATATTCATTATTTGCAGTATAGTATCCATCTTTATTTTCGTAAATAGCCCTCCTCCGCCCGGACAAGAGATCAGAGCAGCTGTCTTCTATTCAGCAGAAGCATGAGGGCATGAATCAGCCTATGAAAGGGGGTGGTCTTCTCTGAGAAAAGAAAGGGCGTTTCCGGAAAGAAATTGAGCTCCGGCCTCATCGGAGGCGCCGGAAGCATCAAGGAGTTTTTTGTATCGGGGAAAGGAGAGAATGGGAAAGTCGGAACCGTAGAGAATCTTATCCCCCACCCCGGCGGCAGCCATGGCGGAAAAAACTGCCGGCTCGTAGAGCCAGGGCCACGCGGCGGAATCATACCGGGCGTTGGAGAGATAGAGCTTCATCTCGGGCATGAGCTCGTACATCCATAACCCGCCGCCGAAATGGGCAAAGATCACCCGGGTTTCGGGATGGTGAACGCAGAATTCCGCCGCCTCCCGGGGGCCGACGTTGCCCTTTCCCGCATAGTCATGGCCTACCGGCTCAGCTGAATGGAACATCAGGAACATACCAAGCTCGTGGACTGTACCAGCAAGCCGCCACGTCTGGCGTATGTCGGAAATGTCGAGATTCTGTCCCTGGGGAAAAATCTCGCCAACGCCTACAAGACCGGCTTCGCGGCACCTGATGATTTCGCGGTCCATCCCCCTCGCCATGGGCGGAACCACCGCGAGGCCCCGGAAACGGCCTGGAAACCTGCGTACTGCGTCGATGACATAGTCATTGCACAGGACACACAGCCCCGGATCCTTGAAAGCAAATCCGAATATCCATGATACGTCTACCCCATCCCTGTCCATCTGCTCAACCACGTCTTCGGCCGCAGCCCATTTATGGACCTTCCCGCCGATGAGCAGTGCGAAATGTTCCTCCGTCCGGGCTATTTTTTCCGCGTCCCGGACGATTTCTGGCGGGTACACATGGACATGGCAGTCGACGATCATGGCAAACCTCCGGCAAAAGGGTAAAAAAATAAGACGGAGCAATGAATGCTCCGCCTTCAGTATAGCTGAAAACCGAAAAAGAGAAACTACTTGACTTCGACGTCGGCGCCGGCCTCGACGAGCTTCTTCTTGACTTCTTCGGCCTCTTCCTTGGTGACGGCTTCCTTGACGGCCTTGGGAGGATTGTCGACTAGCTCCTTGGCTTCCTTCAGACCAAGGCCGGTAAGCTCGCGGACAACCTTGATCACGTTGATCTTATTGGCGCCGGGAGCCTTGTAGATAACGTCGAACTCGGTCTTCTCTTCTTCGGCGGCGGCGGCGGGAGCACCGGCCATGGCCATCATGGGCATAGCCATCGCAGGAGCGGAAGCGGACACGCCAAACTTGTCCTCAAGTGCTTTCACGAGCTCAGAAAGCTCGAGAACGGTCATCGTTTCAATAGCCTGGATCATTTCATCACGGGTCATTCTTTTTATCCTCCTTGGATATGTATCAGCAATTTGTGTGCGCCGCAGCGCGGCCTCACGCTGCTATGCAGCCTGTTCCTTCTTTTCCTTGATCTGGTTGAGGCAGGTCGCCAGTCCCCGGATCGGCCCGTTGAGCACCGAAAGGAACCCGGAGATCGGCGCTGCGATGGTACGGACAACCTGTCCGATAAGGACGTCCTTGCTGGGAAGATCGGCAAGGGCGCTGACCTGGTCGACTCCCAGAATGGAATGTCCCAGGGCGCCTCCTTTCAAAAGGAAAGCCTTGTTGGTCTTTTCTTTGGAAAAATCACGGAGTGCCTTGGCCACCGCTACGGGGTCACCGTAGGCAAGGGCGAAAACGTTGGGACCGTATGCCATATCATCGGGGAAAGCTGTAAGCCCTTCCTGTTCCATGGCGATCTTCATGAGGGTGTTCTTGGCCACCTTCATTTCCCCGCCAGCGGCGCGAACCTGGGCCCGCAGGGCGGTGATCTGTGCGACGGTCATTCCGCGGTATTCGGCCACAAAGACCGCCTGGGTCTTTGACAGCCTTTCGCGAAGTTCTTCAACCTGTTCAAATTTTACTTGTGCCGGCATGTACTCACCTCCTTGTCTCACAGCATTAAACAGAAAATCCCGGGCACACCGGGCCCGGGATAAAAAACAGCTTTACAGCCGCATTTCAGCCGGAACCTCGGCGGGCGGAACGTATCCATTGACCCTTTTGGGGGCCCGCTGTCTGCAGTTCACGCAGTATTTCGTTTGTCAAATGCCGTATTTCCTGCTTATTCTCCGGCAACTTCCTTCTGGGCAGCCGAGGGATCGATCTTGATTCCGGGGCCCATGGTGGAAGCTACAGAAAAGCTCTTTACATAGGTTCCCTTGACAGAGGAAGGGCGGGCCTTCAGAATCGCCTGGAATATTGTCCTGACGTTATCATAAAGCTGCTCTTCCGTAAAGCTCTTCTTACCGACACCGTTGTGGATGATTCCGAACTTGTCGACCCTGAACTCTACCCTGCCTGCCTTGATCTCCCTTATGGCGTCCGCGAGCTCGAAAGTCACGGTTCCGGTCTTTGCGCTGGGCATGAGTCCCCTGGGGCCAAGAAGCTTTCCGAGGCGGCCCACCGACTTCATCATGTCGGGGGTGGCGATGACAGCATCAAAATCAAGCCAGCCGCCGGAGATTTTCGTGACGAGATCTTCTCCTCCGACAAAATCAGCGCCGGCTTCTTCGGCTTCTTTCATCTTCTCGCCCTGTGCCAAAACGAGCACTCTCTTGGTAATGCCCGTACCGTGGGGAAGAACAACGGTACTCCTGACCTGCTGGTCCGCATGCCGGGGATCGACCCCGAGCCGAAAATGGACCTCGATGGACTCGTCAAACTTCGCTGTTGCGGTTTCCTTGAAAAGAGAAATTGCTTCCTTAATAGAGTAAAGCTTTCCCTTTTCGATCTTTTCAGCCGCTGCTTTCAATCTTTTGCTCACTTTTGCCATTTCTTTTCCCTCCCGGTGGTCAGACAGCCCGAAGGCCTCCCACAAGATCGCTGACACTAATCGACTATATCGATCCCCATTGACCTCGCTGTTCCTTCGACCATGCGCATAGCTGCCTCCACGTCGTAGGAGTTGAGGTCCTCTTTCTTCAGCTCGGCTATCTCACGGACCTTGGCCCGGTTGAGAGTCGCCACCTTCTTCTTGTTCGGTTCGCCCGATGCGGCCTCGAGTCCCGCCGCTTTTTTCAGAAGCACGCTCGCCGGGGGAGTCTTCAGAATGAAGGTAAAGCTTCTGTCCGCATATACCGTGATGACTGCGGGGATGATAAGTCCTGCCTGGTCAGCGGTCTTCGCGTTGAACTGCTTCACGAACTCCATAATGTTCACTCCGTGCTGACCAAGAGCAGGTCCCACAGGAGGAGCCGGTGTTGCTTTCCCTGCAGGTAACTGCAGCTTGATCTGCCCAATTACTTTTTTTGCCATTCCTCAAGATCTCCTCTCGTTACTGAAAGGGGCATCCCCGCAGGGAAAAAGAGGAGCCAAGAACTCTCTTGCCTCCCTGAAAAGCGCCACTTTCGCGTTGAATATATAGCTAGAGCTTCTCAAGCTCCGTATAGTCGGTTTCGACAGCCGTCTCCCGTCCGAAGACCGTGACGGCGAACTTCACCTTGCCTTTTTCGGGAAGCACCTCCACAACTGGACCGACCTGCCCCTCAAACGGCCCACTCTTGACTTTTATGGTGTCCCCTATGCGGAGGTTCAGCTCGATTTTCGGTTTTGCCTGCTCCTTGCCCACCTTCCCCATAATCTCCCGGACTTCTTTCTCCGTGAGAGGGATGGGGTGGTTACCGGATCCGACAAAACCCGTGACACCGGGAGTATGGCGCACCACGTACCACGACTGGTCGTTAAGACGCATTTCAACGAGAACATAGCTGGGGAAAAGTTTCCGGGTCACTTTCTTGCTTTTCCCGTCCTTCACGGACACACGCTCCTCAACAGGCACAAGAACGGAAAAAATCCTGTCCTCCATGCCCATTGTGGCGATCCTCTGTTCGAGATTCGCCTTCACGCGGTTCTCGTATCCTGCATAGGTCTGAACTATATACCAGCGACGCTCTTCAATGCTATCCATGCATGAAGGGGGTCTCGCGGCCCCCTCACCTCCCTGCCGATCTCTGAAGTGATCCTGGAACGCAACTGCCTGGACCGGCAGCGTACATTAACTGAAAAGACGTGACAGTACTCCCGTTAAAAGCAAATCCACGAGTCCAAGGTAGGCGGAAACAAAAAGGGTGAAAGCGATCACCACCAGCGTGGAATACCACACCTGCTTTTTTCCTGGCCATGTTACCTTTTTCAATTCGGCTCGGGCTTCTCGTACGAAGGTGAGGATATTTTCCACAACCTCGGCCTCCTATCTTTTTAATGACAATAAAAAAATGGCAGGCCCGGCAGGACTCGAACCTGCAACCCCCGGTTTTGGAGACCAGTGCTCTGCCAATTGAGCTACGGACCTGCGAGCAGAGTGTATTTTACACTACTTGCCTTCTTTGTGCAAGGTGTGCTTGCCGCACCACTTGCAGAATTTATTGAGCTCAAGTTTCTTCGACTGCTTCTTCTTATTCACAGTCGTGGTGTAGTTCCGCCTCTTGCACTCCGTGCAGGAGAGGCCGACGATATCCGCCATAAATGGTTGCCTCCTCGAAGTTTAATTATTCAAGAATCTCGGTGACGACGCCGGCGCCGACCGTATGGCCGCCCTCGCGCACCGCAAACCGAAGACCCGGGTCCATGGCGATGGGCACGATCAGGTCCACTTCAAACGTCGCGTTGTCTCCCGGCATGACCATTTCC
>JAHDLC010000027.1 GCA_018436595.1 Synergistaceae bacterium
CATGTCATACCGTTCAACTTGCATGTGTTAAGCACGCCGCCAGCGTTCGTCCTGAGCCAGGATCAAACTCTCAAATGATTTACTCAAGGACCGCTTCTTTACCTCTTTCCTTCTCCTATAAAACTGTCAAGGTTCGGTTGCACCACTTGGCCAGCGCCAGAGTGCCTGAGAATAATACTCGACGAAGGGAAGACTGTCAACGCTGACACATAGAATGTTTAACCGGAAAAAAATTTACCATCTGTAATTTTATTCGTACTATAGCGTGAACGCTGTGGGATAGTTAATGATATCCCTTACAATACACAAGACACTGGCTTTTATCTCTACCTTTACCAAAATAGAGTGTAAATTTATTTTTCTTCCTCGTCGAGATCAAGGATACCCTCTTCGATATTCAGCGAAGGTACTTCCTCCTCCGTTTCTTCAGAAAGGGAGGGGGCACCGGGGGGAAGTCCCAGATCAAGGCCGCTTGAGACAAGGGAAAGCACCTCGTCTACTATCTCCTTCATGAGGTCCGGATGCTCCTCGAGATATTGGGCTAACGCCTCTTTGCCCTGGGCGAGGGTTTCACCCTTGTAGGCTATCCACGAGCCTTTTCTTTTTACTACATCAAAGTCGATTGCCATATCTACAACGGACATGCCCCTGGGGATTCCTTTTCCATATATGAGGGAGGAATGACCGGTCTTGAACGGGGGAGCCTGCTTATTTTTCACTACCTTCATCCAGAGTTCGTGGCCTATGGTATCGTCACCCTTTGTAATGGACTTGCCCCGTTTGACTTCTATACGCACTGAACTGTAAAACTTCAGAGCTCTTCCTCCCGTGGTCGTTTCCTGGGGTCCCTGACTGTACCCAGTGCTGATTTTTGCTCTCAGCTGATTTATGAAGACAACGACACAGTTGCTCTTCGAAATGGCGGATGTGAGCCTTCTGAGGGCATAGGACATAAGCCTCGCCTGGAGTCCCACCTGGCTGTCTCCGATTTTTCCGTCGATTTCGGCCTGGGGAGTAAGGGCCGCAACGGAGTCCACAACCACGATGTCAACCGCGCTGCTTCGGACAAGGGTGTCAAGGACGTAAAGAGCCTGTTCGCCGCTGTCCGGCTGGGCAATATACAGAGATTGGACATCTACTCCCAGGGTGGAGGCAAGGCGGGGATCAAGAGCATGCTCGGCATCAATGAAGGCCGCGATTCCTCCGGCCTTTTGAGCTTCAGCGACAGCATGAAGAGCAACTGTCGTTTTGCCCGATCCCTCAGGCCCGAAAATTTCCACGATTCTTCCCTTCGGAAGGCCACCTATTCCAAGGGCTACGTCAAGGGGGAGTATTCCTGTGGGGATGACTTCCACAGCGGATCTGAAGGATTCCCCAAGTCTCATTATGGAACCTTCGCCGAACTTGCCCCGGATATCTTCAATTGCCTGTTCGAGAACATCTTCCCGTGTTTGAGGGGTTTTCTTCTTCGCCAAACAGAACCACTCCTTTCGTTTTAAACGTAAATTTCTGCAGGGAAAGGAACTTCAGAGAAGACTCCATTCCTGCAGTATGGAATACTCAGGTCCGGAGGGCCGAAGTTCGCTTTTCATCCAAAGAATGGATTCGGCACTCCATTCTCCGGGTCGTTTCTCTTGAAAGAAAGGGAGGACAATCTCTTCAGGGCGTCTTGTGCGGGCTAGGGTGACATGAGGGTGAAAGGGCCGGTTTTCTTTCCCCATACCCGCAGCCTCGGCCGCAGATTCAATGAGTTCCGCAATGCCTGCCAGCTTGTCCGTTTCCCCTTCGACACCGATGAAAAAAGTCCGTGCCCGCTTCATTCCGGGAAAGGCTCCCGGTCGGCCGAGCCGAAGTAGGACCGGTCCCGGCCTGTGCCCGTTTATTGCGGCTTCCGCATTGTTCCTGAAGACATCAAGCACCGGAAGAGGATGTTCCCCGCAAAACTTCAGAGTGATATGATACAGATCCTTCTCAACCCATTTCAGGCCGGATTGTTCCCGTCGAATCGCCGCTGCATGGTTCCCCACAATACGTTTCACCGCTTCGGGCAGAGGAACGCAGACGAAGGAGCGAACCACCGCCCCATTCATTCTTCAGCCTCCGAGACTTTCCTCCAGAGGCAGAAAAGAGCGAACATGGAAGCCCTGTTCCTGATCCCGTTCCTGTCGCCAGAAAACAGTTTTTTCACCGCTTCCGTCCTTCCTTTCCCCGCAATGCCGAACCAGACTGTTCCTAAGGGTTTTTCCGGAGAGCCGCCTTCCGGCCCCGCGATTCCGGTAACCGAAACAGCCAGGTCGGTTCCGAAAACGCGGACCGCTCCTTCCGCCATCTCGGCCGCACATTGGGAACTGACCGCACCGAAGTGATTCAGCGTAGCTTTATTTACTGAGAGTATGCTTTTCTTCGCGGAGTTACTATAGCATACTGCGCTGCCGAAGAAAACTGCCGAACTTCCCGGAACTGACGTAAGAGCAGCCCCCACCATTCCCCCTGTACAGGATTCAGCACATGCCAGTTTCAGGCCCCTGTGCACCGCCCCTTGAATAACCGCCTCTTCAATTGACCGGGATGCGGAAGGAAGACAGTCCCCAGGGACCAGCAACCGTACATCCGCTTCCGCCTGGACGACATCAGCCGGATTTCCCCGCATAAAAATTTCAACAAGCCCCGGTGAAGGAAGTATGGAAATATGAAGCTCCTGCCTGGAAATGACAGGTGCAAGGCGGTCCTTCAGCAGGCTTTCAGGCAAGCCCGCGACCAGAACCGAAGCAGTTCCGTTCCTGACGGGAGCCAGTTCAGGGGCCAGTTCCTGTTCCGCCATGGCACGGTATTCGGAGGGAACACCGGGAAAGGCATATACTTTTGTTCCGGAAACTTCAAAGGCGATTCCGAGAGCGGATCCCTCGGGATTGTGGACAGCCCGGGTTCCCCTGGGCACACTTCCCTGGGTATCCCGGCATTTTTCCAATGGAAGCCGCATTTCTGCGGGATAGCGGGCAATTATCGAGTCGTAGGCGGTATCCGCCCCGTCAAGAGGCACACCGAGATAGGATGAGAGGGCTTCACGGGTACAGTCATCATGAGTCGGACCGAGACCTCCCGAGAGGACCAGCAGGTCCGCGGTTCCCACCCAGTTTTCCAGGTACTTTGACAGAGAATCTTTTTCGTCGGGAAGGATTTCCATACAGACAACCCTCCAGCCCGCCCGGGTCAGCCGTCCGGCAAGCCAGGAACAGTTGCCTTCATTGCGAATGCCGCTGAGAAGTTCGTCTCCCAGGGCGATCAGCACTGCACGCTTCAAGCAAACGCCTCCCTGCCGTCAGAAAAGGAAACTCCATCCTCCGCCGAAGTACAGCCACCGAATGACTGAGAGGATACTGTTCACCAGAATTCCGGCGACAATATCATCTGCCATGATTCCCCATCCTCCCGGCAGTTTTTCCGATGCGTTGACCGGAAAAGGCTTCAGGATGTCAAAAATCCTGAAGAGGAAAAGCGCCGGAAGGAAAAACCCCGAAGGAAGGCCGTACATGGAAATCCAGGTTCCGGCGACTTCATCTATTATGACTTCTGCCGGATCCGTTTTTCCTTCTTTGAGGGAATACCGGTGGGAGGCCCATACTCCAAGAATAACCACGGCCAGGATACCCGCCAGGGGGACAGGATAAAAGGCAAACACCAAAAAGGCAGCGACCGATCCCACCGTTCCGGGCATGGCAGTGAAAAAACCGAGACCGCAGAGTGTGGCCATACACCAGAAAAAATCCTTATTCCCCGGCAATTTCCGCAAAAAGGTCATGTTCAGCGGCATCGACAACCCGCACCTCCAGTAATTGTCCTTCCTTAAGGGCTGATCCGCCGGATACGGCGATCAGCCCGTCGACGTCCGGAGCTTCCCGGAAGGATCTGCCCCAGGCAGTACAATCTTCTTCGTCAATCTCGTCGATCAGGACCGAGAGTTTTTTGCCCACGAAAAGATTCTGCCTCTCCAGGGAGATTTCCGACTGAAGTTCCATGAGCCTCCTGTACCGGTCTTCCCCGATTTCGTAAGGGACCCGGCCCGGGAGATCAGCGGCCGGGGTCCCTTCCTCGGGCGAGAAAATAAAGGCGCCAACACGATCGATCATTGCCTGTTCCAGAAAATCGAGCACTTTTGAAAACTGGGATTCCGTTTCGCCCGGAAATCCGACCATGAGCGTTGTCCTGAGAGCGAAGAAGGGATCCGCCTTCCGGGCATAGGAGAAAATACGCCGGATATGTTTTTCATCGTCGGGGCGGTTCATGCGTTTCAGCACTTCAGGGTCGACATGCTGGACGGGGATGTCAAGGTAGGAGAGAATCCGGCGGTGTCCTGCGACGAAATCGATAAAAGGCTCGTCGATTCTCGACGGGTGCAGATACAGGAGGCGGATCCAAACGTCTTTGGGAAGCTGCCTGTCCAGTTCGGAAAGCAGTTCCCTGAGACGGGGCTCTCCGTAAAGGTCTCTTCCATATATCGTAAGGTCCTGCCCCACAAGGCAGATTTCCCTGGCACCCTTCTCAGCCAGGTCCAGGGCCATGGATGACAGCTCGGGAATACCGATGCTCCTTGCCCTTCCCCTGATGGAAGGTATAGTGCAGTAGGAGCAGAAAGTGTCGCATCCTTCTCCTACTTTCAGGTACCGTGTCCATGGTTTTGTTTCGGGGAGCATCCCTCTCGCCGGGCCAGCCGCCGGAATCAGCCCAAGAGACCGGACTGCAAGCCCCCACTCCTCCGCCCGGGCCCATACATCCACTGAGGGCAGCTCCTTTTTCAGCTCGTTGCCATAGCGGTTTACAAGGCAGCCGACGACGCCGATTTTTTTAAGCTTCCCCTGTTCTTTGAGCAGCTCGAGATCCAGTATGGCGCTGACGCTCTCCTCCACGGCAGGCTGTATAAAACCGCACGTATTCACAAGGGCGACGTCGGCATCACCGACGTCGCTGACAATTTCCACTCCTGATGCCTCAAGAAGACCGATAAGATTTTCGCTGTCTACGGTATTCTTGGAACATCCGAGGCTGACGATGCAGAGCTTCACCTGGCAATCCTTCCCGTTTTCCCGTCCGGAGAGTAAAACACACGCTCCACGCCCCTGGTCGTTCCCGGATTTCCCATGTTTTCACCATTCCAACGGGTTTTGACGGATCCTGCTCTTCCGTACGTCACCTCGATCCTTTCCTTCACTGTGAAGGAAACGGATTCACCCGCTTTCAGAGTGCGCTCATACAGAGTCTTCGTACCTTGTCTCACGCGGACCCAACAGTCTCCGTCCGCAGTAATTACCAGTTCCCTGTCTTTTTTCTTTTCTGGTGCGGCGGGAGGGCTCTGGGGGGTATTTGTGCCCACGAGTTCGGCAGCAGTAGGAGGGGAAGCCATTCCTGCAAGAGGAGCTGCAGGCTGATCGGCTGAAAGGGGAACCGAACCGTTCTGCCGGTCAGAACCGGTTTCAGAAGCTTCACCGGCAACAGTCTGAGCCGGTTTGCCGGAAACACTCTCTTCCACCGCTGCACCGCTGTCGGGCTTGTTCGCAGATGTTTTGTCCTCTTCACTGTTCTCTTCCCGAACTGCAAAGGTAGGAACCCCGTTCTGATCCCAGGTGTACCAGACATACCAGGATGAACCCGCAGCCACAAGGAGAAGAATGGCAAAAATCCAGAAACGGGAGGCTGGTTTGAACCCTTTTGTGGGCGGCGTGCACGATCCGACCACAGAAGGTTCTTCCTCCCTCACTTTCTCCGTTCCCTCGGAGAGGACGGGAAGATATTCGCCCCAGAACTCTTCCGCGCCGATAAACTGGAGATACGTCCGAATAAAACCTCGAACATACACTGTTCCGGGAAATTCGGAAAAATCACCCCGTTCTATTCCTTCAAGAAACTGGACTCTTATCTTTGTTCCCTCGTGGACGTCCTTCAGGCTGAGTCCGAGTTCTTCTCTCTTGCGTCTGATTTCCTTCCCCAAGTCCTGCAAAGTATTGTCCCGATGCTCAGGCATGGGCGATTGCCTCCTTAACTTTCAGCTTGATCTCCCGCAAAAACAGGGCAGGATCCTGAGCGCCGAACACGGCGCTTCCCATTACCAAAACGTCACATCCGCCGAGAGCTATTTCGGCGGCATTCCCCCCGCCTATTCCACCATCCATTTCCACAACATAGGAATAATGCCCCGCTTCCCTCCACCTGCATAATGATTTTGTTTTTTCCATTACGGAGGGAATGAATGACTGCCCTCCGAAACCGGGGTTTACGGACATGACCAGAACAAGGTCCACCATGGGAAGAAGGGGGCGAAGCAGTTCTTCCGGGGTTCCCGGATTAATGGATACTCCGGCCTTTGCGCCTCGTTCGCGAATCCTGGAAAGGGTCCTGTGGATATGAGGATCCGCTTCTATATGAACCGTAAGATAGTCGGGGCCCGCATCAAGGAATGCCTCCAGGAGCCTTTCGGGATGTTCAATCATGAGATGGACGTCAAGCACCTCCGAAGGATACCGTTTCCTCAGGGCTGAGACAAAGCCCGGACCGAAGGTGATGTTCGGAACAAAACACCCGTCCATGACATCGACATGAAGCCAGTCATGCTGTCCCTTCAGGGAAGCTATCGAAGACCGGACATCGAGAAAGTCCGCAGAAAGGAGGGAGGGAGCGAGAAAAACATTCCTCATCATTTGTAGCGCTCCTGCCAGACAAACTCTCCTCCGAGATAAATGGTGACAACCCCTTCCCGTACAAAAGGAGCGTCAAGGGATATGAATTCTCCTCCTTTGACATCCCGGCCGAGAAGATGCCTGGTTCCGGTGGCGTCGACCATCTCGATCTTCAGCCCAAGCGGTTTTGTAAGGGGCGGAACCTGGTACCGGATCTTTGCCGTGCCGGTCGGGGCCGGTCCGGTTTTCTGACCGGACGCCGCAGGCTGGGAAGCTGACGGCAGCCCGGTGGCGCCGGCGAGCTCCTGCTGTTGCGGAGTCAGCACAGTCTGAACGGGTCCGGCAGGCCCCACCTGCCGCGGCGTCTGCTGTGCAGGCGGATCCTCAACTACGACCGTCTCCGATGGACGCCCTGCGGAGCCGGGTGCCACAACCTGGCTCTCAGGCTTCTGGGGTTCCGGTTTCCTTTTGTTCGTGGCAACGACGATCCGGACTGAATCTCCCAGCCGGACCATGGTTCCCGCTTTGGGCTTTGTTGACATTATCATGCCTTCCGGGGTGTTCTGGGTTGAAACGTATTCCGCCCCTCCGAATTTCAGGCCGCTCTGGGCGAGAAGATCCTTCCCTGCCGCTTCATCCCGTTGGGCAATGTCCGGGACAGGGATGCGCCCATCTTTGGGAACAGGACCAAGACTGACAAGCAGGTCAATTTTTCTGGCATCGTCAACTACGGCAGGTATTGCCGGATTCTGGGCTATCACGGTACCTGCAGGCCTGGAGTCATCGTGAATCTTAACTGTGTCTCCCTCGGTAAAGCCAAGCTCCTGGATTTTTTTCCGGGCCTGGGTGTTTTCAAGTCCCCTGAGGTCAGGGACTGCTTTTTTGTTGCCGCCCCTGCTTATTTTGAGAATTATGCTCTTGTCCCTCCGGACCTTTGTTCCCGCTTCCGGCCACTGGGCGAGAACGGTTCCCGCAGGTATGGAGGAATCCACCTGTTCGATTTTCACTTCCAGACCGATCCGCTCTGCTTCGTCAACGGCGTCCAGTACCGACATTTCCCGAAGAGGAGGTATCACGAGGTCTTTCCCTCCGAAAAACACCGTGTAAAAAGCCACGCTGCCCGATATGAGAATGACAAGAATCACCAGGACCACGGCCCAGCGGAAGATTCTACCCATCAACAGTCTTCCCTCCCGATTTTTTCATGATCACGGCCATGTAAAATCCGTCGATCCATGGCAGTTCCGGCCACATGTATGTCCCCCAGGGACGTCCTTTCCTGAACACGGGTCCGCTGAAGGGAAAGGACAGTTCCACCAGCCCCGGCTCTTCCGAGAGGACATGGGCGACCACATTTTCATTTTCGTTTTTCAGCAGGCTACAAGTAGAGTAGACCACAATTCCTCCCGGCGCAAGGAGGGATACCGCTCTTTTCAGCAGATTTATCTGCAGGGATGCCAGGGAATCAAGCTTTTCCGGGGTCAGTCGCCATTTTGCCTCCGGATGGCGGTTCCAGGTTCCGCTTCCAGAACAGGGAGCATCAAGAGAAATCATTGCGGGAATAAAAGATGGGAGGGTTTGAAGCGCATCCCCGGTGATAATTCTGACTTTCCCCCTCCTTCCCGTCCTGGCAAGCTCTCTCTCCGCAGCCTTCGCCCGTGCAGGGGACAGCTCGATGCTTTCCACGGGAGTTTCCGGAAAAAGAGAGGATATATGCCCCGTTTTCACTCCTCTCCCGGAACACATTTCAAGAAGAGGCCCCCCTCTGTGCATCTTTTTCATCACTTCAGCAACCATCATGGAGGATTCAGTCTGGGGCGTTGCAAGGCCTTCTCCGTACCCGGGAAAATCCGGAGGAAAAACGGTTCCGGCCAGCCGCACGGAGGAGGAAACGAAGGGAGACTGCCAGCACCGTATTCCCTTCTCCTTCGCAAGCCCGAGTATCCTCTCCCTGTCAGCCTCTCCTGTTATGCGGAAGGATGAATAGGGGCGTATCCGCATCATTTTGACGAGTTTTTTCCCATCGTCTCCCCAGATATTCCGCCACGAGGAAGCCACCCATGACGGAACGCCTGAAACCAGTGACTGTTCTTTGAGCCCACCGGAACCCTCTATCTTTTTCAGCTGGTCCCGGCCCTCCTCGACGACTCGCCGCAGAACTGCGTTCACAATGCGGGAACCGCGGTCGTCTCCCTGCTTTTTCATTTCCTGGACAAGACCGTTTACCAAAACCCTTGGAGCAAAGGTTCGAAGTTCGAGAATACCGGCCGTACCGATACACAGCGCATCACCGGCAGACTGGGAGAGTCCTGACGGTGATGTCCTGAGAAACCTGCTGTAGATTTCCTTCCAGAGAAATTGCCTTCTGAGGGCGGAATAGACAAGGGATGAAACCAGGGTGAGGTCTCCCGGCGAGAGGGAATCGGCAATCCTCCGTATCGATTCGGAAGCGAACTTCCCGGCCCGCACTTCCCGCCACACAAGGAGGGCCGCTTCAATTCCCCTCATGACACCACCTCAGCGACAAGGGGCTCTCCTTTGAACCTTGTTCTGACGAAAACGGAAGACGGTACGAGCAATTCGACGCCGAAAAAAGTCTTTCTTTCCTTTCGGGATTCAGCACCCGTTATTTCAATGCCCTGCAGGTTCAGAGGAAAGGTAAGGCGGCGTTGAATCCAGGGAGAGGTGAAACGGACCAAAAGGAAGGACAAAAGCAGAACGATTGCGGCGTTCAGAGCACTGAAGCCTTCAAGAAGAGCAAGAAGGAGAGCGCAGGGAATCGCACAGAATAAAACGACAGCCGAAGCAGCCGCACATTTCGGACTCAGGACAAGGGATGATTCCCCTGACCGGATTCGAAGAAGGGCGTTTCGCGCGGCGGAAAGCACTTCCTCAGGGTCGAGCCCTCCCCTGAGGGAGAAACCGTCTTCCTCGGCCGGTCCTTCGATTTCAAGGGGACCGTACCGCTCTTGGAGAACCGAGATCGTTCCGTGGGCAAGTCCGTGATTTGCCCGCACCCTTTTGTTGAAAAGAATGCGAAGAAGTTTCGCGGGCGAAAAAAAGATTCCAGGCACATACTTCGCTGTAAAACCCACCGACACGAGAACGATCACCAGAAGAAGGCCCGCAAAGGCCAGCCATGGAAAAAGAAAAAGGAGAAGGACGAATACAAAAAAAGGCATGCATTGTTCCTTTCTTTCCAGGAAAAGAAATGGAGCGACTTCCGGAGCCGCTCCATTTTCCCGGTAATGATGTCCGAGCCGCCCCGGCAGGATTCAGTCCCTGCTGCCGAACATTCCCCGGAGGAAAAGAAGGCGTATGAGCTGGGCGAAAGCCATGACTGTCGCGGCAATATAGGTCCAGGATGCAGCCCTGAGCACGGATCCCGCACCGCCGATTTCATCGGTGGAGAGAATTCCCGTATCGGCGAGAACCCTCAGTGCACGGTTGCTGGCGTCGAATTCCACCGGCAGCGTTACAAGATGGAATAGGATGACTCCGAGAAAAAGGAGTATGCCGAGATCCATGAGCATCTGGCCGCGAAGCAGGATGCCGATGAAGAAAAGTGGAAAAGCCAGCGTAGAACCGATTCCCACCACGGGAACAATGGTATTCCGTATCTTCAGCGGCGAGTAATTCACGCTGTCCTGGATAGCATGCCCCACTTCATGGGCGGCAACACCTATGGCCGCAATGCTCGTGCTGCCGTACACCGAATCGGAAAGGCTGAGGCTCTTGTCCCTGGGGTCATAGTGATCTGTGAGGTTTCCTCCCACCCGGTTCACCGGAACAGCCTGAAGACCAAAGCGGTCCAGGATCGCCCGGGCGGCGGACGCCGCCGTAACCCCCCGACGGGACCCCACCGCGCTGTACTGCGCAAACACTGATTTAACCCTCATCTGTGCCCACATGGCAAGAAGAAGAGCTGGAATCAGCAACATCATTGTCGGATCAAAGAAAAAGGGGAACATGGCCCCACCTCCGTCAAAATACATGGTAGATGAACGAAAGATTACTCCTGTTCCGTTTTATCTTCATCGGTATTTTACACGGTTCCGGCGTGTAGATCAATATTGGTCAGTCTACTTGTCGTAGAACCGGCGGATAGCCGAGACGATACGTTCCTGCTCTTCCATGGTAAGTTCCGGGAAAACCGGAAGGGCGAGGGTTTCCCTGCTGAGCTGCTCAGATACGGGGAAATCCCCTTCCGAGTAGCCCAGGAAAGAGAAGCATTTCTGAAGATGGAGGCTGACGGGGTAATACACTCTGCTCACAATTCCTTCATCTTCAAGGAAAGCCTGAAGTTCGTCCCTGCGGGGCACCTTGACCACATACTGGTGATAAATGTGATAATTCCCCTCGAGTTCCTGGGGGGGAACTACCGTATCGAGCAGTCCCTTTTCTGCAAAAAGGGCAAAATATCTCCCGGCTACCGTGCGGCGCTCTTCGTTCCACTCCTCGAGATGACGGAGCTTGACCCTGAGGATGGCGGCCTGAAGAGAATCAAGCCTGCTGTTCAGGCCGACCTCGTCGTGGTAGTAGGTCGTGCCTGCGCCGTGCACCCTGAGTTTCCTGAGGCGGGAGGCAATTTCTTCATCCCGGGTGACTATCATCCCGCCGTCTCCGAATCCTCCCAGGTTCTTCGTCGGGAAAAAGGAGTAGCAGCCTATTTTCCCCCAGGCTCCCGCCCGGCGGATAAGATTTCCTTCCTTTCTCCAGGCCCCGAATGCCTGGGCTGCGTCCTCAACGACAGCCACTCCCCTGGCGGATAGTTCTTCATAGACGGTCTCCATGGGCGTCATCTGGCCGAAGATGTGAACCGGAAGGAATGCTTTGGTTCTTGGCGTAACAGCTTCAAGAACCTTGGCCGGGTCAATGTTAAAGGTTCCGGGGTCGACGTCGGCGAAAACGGGAACCGCCCCGAGTCGGGTAATGCAGCTTACTGTGGCGAAGAAACTGTAGGGCGTTGTGATAACCTCGTCTCCTTCTCCTATGTCAAGAGCCATGAGCGCCAGGAGAAGTGCGTCGGTTCCCGAAGCACACCCGATGGCGGAGACGCCGCCGAGGTAGCTTTCACATTCCTTTTCAAAAGCGGCCACATCCGGCCCCATTATAAAGTGCTGGCTTTCAAGAACAGAGTTCAGGGCTTCCAGTATTTCCTCCTTTATCCTTCCGTAATTTCTCGTAAGATCCAGAGTGGGAATTTTCGCAGTCATAAAAGCGTGTACCTCCTTGAACGTTCGCGAAAAAAACTTCGCGTCGAATGCACTCCGTAGTGTATCTTCACCAAATCGGGCCATTTTGTGGCCCACAAAAAACGAGCGGGAAAAGATTCCCGCCCGGAAGCCATGACCCTATGGGCAGGTCATTCCTCCACAATCCTGCTGAGTCCCGAAATGGATTCCTTAAGATGGCGCTTCATGAGCTTGACTGATTTCTCGCTGTCGTGAGCCCGGAGAGCCATCAGAATTTCCTTGTGAGAGTCGACTGTAGGGGTGGTTTCGTTCTGATAGAAAGGATCATAGAATACAACGTAGGCATTTGTCCGTGCGAGGATATTCTCCACGTATTCCGCAAGTACCCTGTTGCCGCTCGCATCGGCAACCGCTTTGTGGAATGCTTCGTTCACCTCGAGATAGGTTTCAAGATCCCTCTCCTCGATCGCCCTCGCTTCTTCCACAAGAGCCTCTTCCAGCCTCCGGAGATGCCTGTCGCCGATTCGTTCCGCTGCAAGCCGGATGGCAAGGCATTCAAGCTGTTCCCGCACAAGGAAGGTATCCTCGATCTCCCGTACTGTGGGGGCGGCGAGCCGGGCGCCGCTGTTCGGTATGATGATAACCAGTCCTTCGCTCGCGAGACGCCGCAGCGCCTCCCTCACCGGGGTTCTGCTTACGCCCATCTGAACCGCTATGTTCACTTCCGGAAGTCTCTGTCCCGGCTTGAGCTGCTTTGTTATAATGCGATGGCGCAGTTCCTGGTAGGCATAATCCGCCGATGTGGTATAAAGACGTGGTTCTCTCATGTTTGAAGGACCTCCCTGTTTTCATGAAGTCGGATTTTTGCCGGATCTATTGTATAACAGTCAGTATTGTAGATTTTGAGATACTTTATCATATTTAAGTTGAACCGACAAGATACGGGCGGTGAAAAGTTCCCCTCAGCCTTTTCCCGCACGTCACAGGAGGATTGTGCATGAGATTCATTGTACTGCTGCTGTCTATGGGAACCGTGGTTTTGTTCGGATATGCCCTCGCCGGTCTCGGTGGGTATTTTTTCGCCAGGGGCCGGCCCGATTATATTTTTTTCGGTCTCGCCGGAGGAATTCTCTCCTCAGCGGCGGCACTTCTGCTGTGGAAAAAATATCTTGTCACCCTTGAAAACGAAAGCGAAAAAGACGATATGAAGAACGGTTAAAAAATAGCCGCCCAGCATTTCGCCAGCCTGACGCAGACTTCCCTCATTTTTTCCGCAGGAACGGAGGAAATGGAAAACCTCACCGCTTTCTGCATTTTTTTATCAAGGGAGTAAAGGGACCCGTCGGTGACAAGGACCCCGTTCCGGGAAGCAGACCGTGCCGCTTCGGCACCATCGGTTTTTCCCGTGGGAAGCCACAGAAAAACGCCTCCTTCGGGCATGTGGACCGAAACACCGGGAAATACGTCAACGAGGCCGCTTACAAGAGATTCCATCCGTGCCGAAAGTACCGTCCGGGCCCGTTCAATGGCTTCCGCAAGCTTTCCCTGCTGGATGAATCTCATCATGACGAGCTGGACAAGGGATGATGTCTGGCCCTGGCGAAAGGATGCGGTACGAACGTAGCTGTTCCTGAGCCCGGGGGGGAGCAGAATGTATCCCAGCCGCATTCCGGGAAAGAGAACCTGGCTGAAGGAACCGATGTACACCACCCCTTCGCTCTCATCGAGAGCTTTCAGAGCGGGAACGCTCTTTTCTCCGTAGCGGAGTTCGCCGTAACTGTCGTCCTCGAGGATGAGAAACCCTTTTCTTTCCCTGAGAGCGAGTATTTCCCTGCGGGTTTCCGGGGGAAGCGTTCTCCCGGTGGGGTTCTGGAAGCTCGGGACGAGATACAGGATATCCCGGGATGTCAGTTTTTCCAGGGAGGCGAGCCCTTCTTCACCGAGAAGAGGCACCGGACGGAGGGGCAGTCCTTCATTTGCGGCTATATCTTTCATGTCCGTATAGGTCAGCTTCTCGGCAAACACCCGGCCGTACCCAACTGCACGGAGGGACCGCAGCACCGTGGAAAGGGCATCCTTTCCCCCGGATGTGACCGCCATCTCACCCGCCCTGGCAGGTATTCCCCTGAGAACGGAGTGCTCCAGCAGGGCGACACGCAGCTCTTCAAGACCTTCGGGAGGACTGCCCCCGAGGACGTTTCCCCCGTCTTCGAGCAATGCGTCCCGGCTGATTTTCGCCAGGACGCGGAAAGGAACAAGATCCTGTGTCGGCCGTTCGGAATCAAAATGAAAGACGTTTTTCCCTTCCGGGCTGCTCGCCAAATGGGGAAGAAAGCCCGAATCCGCGAAGGCTCCGCTCCGTCCTTTCAGGCGAACCACTCCCCGTTTTTCGAGAAGGAGATAGGCCTCCACGACGGTGGAACGGCTCACGCCGAGAGTACGGGCAAGTTCCCTCGTGCCCGGAAGTCTCGCTCCGCAGGGGATGCTGCCCGCCAGGATCATTTTTTCAAGATGATCCGCGATTTGCCTGTACAGGGTGCCGCATGCGAAGTCCAACGGTATTTCAAGAAGCATTTTTCCCAGCCTTTCGCCGCCCTCCTCTGGTACAATTATCCGAAGAAAGGCACACTATGATGGAAATGAGGGAGTCTCCTGACCGTGACCGGACATACAAAAGCAGACATCATCGTTTTCGATGTGGACGGCGTTCTCGTCGACGCTTCCCGTTCCTACCCCCGGGTGATTGCCCGCAGTCTTCTGTGGGCCTGGATCAGGGTACTCGGCCGGATCCCCGACTGTGAAGGATTCACCTATGAGCATTTCGCCGCATCGAAAACCCATCCCGCCTTCAACGATGACTATGATATCGCGTGGGCGTTCATCAACTGCACCGCCGCCTCATCGTTCCCTTCGCTTGCTGACAGTCTCCCATCTCCGCCGGAATGGCGCGAAAAAATTGAGGGGTGCAGAGACGGCGATATTGAAGGATGGGTCCGCCGGTCGTTCGGAGAACGAGTTCCAAGAGCGGCGGTGCGGAAGGTCTGCGAAGAAATGTATTTCGGCTGCGACGAATATGAGGCTCTTGGGGAAACCCCTCTCTACACAACAAGGCGCGGGGGCCTCTGGGAAGAAGAGACCTCCCTGGTTTCTTTCCACTGGAGCGATCTTCCCGTCGTTTCGGCTATCTACACCGGAAGGCCCCGTTCAGAGCTTTTCCTTGCCCTCAAGCTCATCGGCTGGACGGACTTTCCCGGAGATCTGACAATAACCCCGGATGACGGAATCACGAAACCCTCTCCCCTGGGACTGTCGGTTCTCTGCGAAAAAACCGGGGCATCCTTTCCCCTCTTTCTCGGAGATGCCGAAAGCGACAGAAAGACGGTTTCCGCCTTCGGAAGAGGTACCTTCGCAGCCATAGGCGATTTCCTCCCCGACGAGGCGAAGAGATACAAGACCCCGGAGGAAGCCCTCCGGGACAAGGGACTTCTAGGATAAGGCTCATTTCTTTCTCAGCACGAGCCACCGGTAAATTCCCTCCACGTTGCTCCAGAGTTCGATGCAGAGATCAGTCACCACTCCGTATCCTTTGTTCCAGCCGGAAAACCCCTTTTCTTTCCCGTTTCCCGGGTCTTTGACGGACCAGAGCGACTGGGCGGTGTCCCCGGGGTTAATGACCGACGCATAGGAAGGAAGATACCCCCTGAGCTTTTCCCCGAGATTCAGAAGAATATCTCCTTCAAGAGAAGAAACCTCAACTTTTTTCAGATCTTCGGAGGGCATATCGTACTTTCCCCTGTAATGGAAAATATTCATCCCTTCATACTGTTTTCCGTTCGGGAGCGCAAAGGATTCACCGAGAAGGGGGGCTGCTCCCCCGTTGACAAAAACGACCTTTCTTGACTTGAAAAGCCCGCTGAACCATTCTCTCGCTCCCTGTGCTGCAAGGATTTTTTCCGCGCTGAGAAAACCCAGGCCGTGGGGGACATAGACGGCGTTGACGTCAAGGGCTGGTCTGGCTTCCTCAAGAAAGATCTTCCGTACGGAACACCCCAGGTAGGAAAAAAGCCTTCTCGCGTTGTCGCCTTCAAGATCGAGTCCGCTGTGGGTAACCACTCCCACGGTAAGCCCTGCCGCCTTCCCGCGGAATGGCTCAGCCACCTCAGTCCATTCCTGGTTCAGCCTGGCGAATCCCCAAAAGGCGTTCCAGTCGATTTGCCCGGGGAGTGACGCCAGCTGCGACGCAGCGGCTTTGACGGGAAACGCGGCTCTCTCCGCCATGGCGTCAAGACAAAGCTCCAACAGGGTCGACCTGTTTCTCTCAAGGAGTTTCGGTATATAACCAAGGCTGAGAAGGGGGGCTCTTCTTCCTGCTTCAATCTCCAGAAGCTGGAATTCCCTTGGGTTGAGAACGGAAGCGAAAAGAACTGCGGGAACGGGAATCTCTCCATGGGCGGCAATTCCGGAAACCGCTTTTTCGAGAACGCGGGCGATTATTGTCGCCGAGGAATCGGCGAACATCACCGGTATAAGTGGACATTCAAGAACACGGCTGAGTTCGGGGCCTTGGGGAAAGAGTGAAAAACCGCCATCATCCCCTCTTTGTCCGAGGGGAGCAAGAATGATGTTCAGACGCTCTCTGTCCGACGCGAACTGAAAAAGCGTCTTCAATACCCTGGCAGTCACGCAGGAGAAGGGATCGAGCACCGTTACCTCCTCCCCCGTGACCAGAGTGGTCAATCGGACGAGATACTCGTCAGGACCGGCGCAGAAAATCCTCAGAGGATGACCTGCGCTCTTCAGAGCCGCAGCGAGAATAACGCCGGGCGGAACAGTTCCTTCCCTTCTTTCGTCGGCGATAACAAGACGGGGAATAATCACGGCCGCTTCTCCTTTTTTTTACGGTATGGTTTAGTGTATCATATACGCTATGAGCCTCGACGGTCAAAATTCATACTCGTCTCAATGTCTGGAGGTAGATTGCGCATGACGGCACCATGGACCTATATAAAGGACCTCCCCTCCCGGGAAGGAGCGGACGTCACTGTCCGCGGTTGGCTGTACAACATGAGAAGCTCGGGCAAAATTCACTTTCTGCAGCTCAGGGACGGAACGGGAACAGTTCAGGGTGTCATGGTGAAGAAAGAAGTCTCCGAAGAAGACTTCTCTGCGGCAAAATCCCTGTGGCTTGAAGCTTCTGTGGAAGTGACGGGAACGGTCAGAAAGGATGATCGTGCTCCGTCGGGAGTGGAGCTTTCCGTGGCGTCCGTTTCGGTTATCCAGAATCCCGCTGACGAATATCCTATCGGCAAAAAAGACCACGGAATCGATTTCCTCCTGGACAACCGCCACCTCTGGCTCCGCAGCAGCAGGCAGCAGGCCATCATGAGAATACGCGAAAGGGTCATATGGTCCGCCCGGGAGTTCCTCCACAACGACGGCTACCTTCTCGTGGACAGCCCGATCATTAGCGGAGCGGCAGGAGAGGGAGTTTCCGGCCTGTTTGAAATCGACTACTTCGATTCAAAGGCGTACCTTGCCCAGACAGGACAGCTGTATGCAGAGGCGGCCGCGGCTGCCTTCGGCAGGGTTTACTGCTTCGGCCCCACGTTCAGGGCGGAGAAGTCAAAAACCCGCCGTCACCTGACCGAATTCTGGATGCTTGAACCCGAGGTGGCCTTCTTCGACCACAAGGACAACATGGACCTCCAGGAAAGGCTCATCTGCCACATCGTCTCATCCGTTCTGGAACACTGCGGAAACGAGCTGGCCGCCCTCGAACGGGACGTTTCAAAACTGGAAAACATCAAGGCCCCGTTTTACCATCTCCAGTACGGCGAGGCCATCGAGATGCTGAAGAAGCTGGGAAGCGACACTCTCTACGGTGAAGACCTCGGGAACGACGACGAAACCATCCTCACCCAGCAGTTCGACCGGCCGGTGTTCATCGAATGCTACCCGAAGAGCGTCAAGGCCTTCTACATGAAGGAACATCCGGAAAATCAGGACCTGGTGCTCTGCGACGACCTTCTCGCTCCCGAGGGATACGGCGAAATCATCGGAGGCTCCCAGAGAGAGGACAGTTACGAGCGGCTCGTGGCCAGGATACGGGAACAGGGCCTTCCCGAAGAGCCTTATGACTGGTACCTTGATCTCCGGAGGTACGGGACGTTCGTCCACAGCGGGTTCGGCATGGGGATAGAACGGGTGGTGGCGTGGATTGCCGGACTGCAGCACATCAGGGAAGCCATTCCCTGGCCGCGGACGATTTATCGTCTCAAGCCCTGATGCATTCATTTTCCGTTTCGCAGGGAGGCACAGTACGTGATTTATTCCGATTTTGACCCGAAACCCGTTTTTCGCGAATACAGGAGGCTCATCGGTGACGGTGAGGTGGGAGGCAAGGCCAGGGGCCTCGCTTTTGCCTTCAATACCCTGAAAGGAACGCCTCTCGAGTCCTGCGTCGAATTCCCCGATGTAAACTATGTGCTTACCACGGAGGGGTTCGATGATTTCGTTTCGGACAACGGGATAGAAACACTTCTGAAGGAAAGCCTCTCCGGGCAGGAGGAGAACACGGAGGACGAATTCGCACGGGAGCTTTTCGAGAAAGTCGCCTCCGCCTTCCGGAACGGAAAGGTCCGTCCGTCACTGGGCAGGGACCTGGAAGACGCCATGGAAGCCATTGGCGACTTTCCCCTTGCCATAAGGTCCAGCTCCATTCTTGAGGATTCGAGGAAGCTTTCCTTCGCAGGGAAATACAGCACACGTTTTTCAGCCAACCGGGGGCCCCGGGAAGAGCGTTCCGTCCTCCTTGTCAATGCCATAAAAGAAGTCTGGGCATCCCTGTACAATCCGGCGGCCAGGGCTTACCGGAAGAAACACGGCCTCACCGATTCGGACGAGTCCATGGCAGTTGTTATTCAGCCGGTTATCGGCAGGGAGCACAATTCAATGTATTACCCGGAAATCGCAGGCACCGCCTTCTCGAAAGTCTACCGCCGCCCCTCCACCCGCATACGGAAAGAGGACGGGGTCATGCGGTTCTGCTTCGGGCTTGGAACCAGGACGGTTGACAGGCTGAAGGCCAATGTCTCCTATCTTTCCCACCCCATGCTCAGGCCCCAGGGAAACCTGCCCGCAGACATCGCCATGACAAGCCAGAGCGAGTTTGACTATATCGACAGGGCTTCCGGGAAGTTCATGACCGGCTCCCTGGCCGACCACCTTTCCTTCCTGCTCAGGGAACACAGGCTTGCTTCCGCGTTCATCGAAATTTATGCCGAAAACCTCCTCTACTGGGCAGGCTCTGACCAGGTGAGCAACGGGAAGCCGGTATTTTCCTTCTCGAACTTCCCGAGGCGGCACCCCCGCTTTTTCAGCCTTGTAAAAGAACTGTGCTCCTTCCTTGAAGAACGGATGGGCATGCCGGCGGACATGGAATTCGCCTACGACACCGAGAGGGAAAAGCTCACTCTGCTGCAGCTCAGGCCTCTTGCCTCCTACGAGGAGATGGCCCGGGTCGCCATTCCCGAAGTCAGGGATGAAAACGTCATCCTCAAGGGAAACAGGATGGTCAGCAACGGGAAGCTGGAAAACGTCCATCACCTCGTATACGTTGATCCTTCCGTCTACGGCAAGGATGCCACGTTTTACGAGGTGGCCAGGGAGATAGGCCGGATAAACCACAAACTCTCGGGAACAAACTACATCCTTGTCGGCCCGGGCAGATGGGGAAGCACAAACCCGAAACTCGGCGTTCCCGTCAGGTATAATGAAATATGCAACTGCGGCTGCCTTGTGGAGGTCGGAATCCTCGAGAGCGATTACACCCCGGAACTTTCCTACGGGACCCACTTCTTCCTCGACCTTGACGTGGACGGAACTCTTTATCTTCCGGTCTTCGACGGCATGAAGGGAAACATCTACAACCGGGAATGGCTTGGCTCCTCCTTTTACGAACAGAAAAGGCATCCTGCGGTTCGGCACTATACCGGCAATTTTTCCGTCCTGCTCGATGGAGAAAACGAGGTCGGCGTCGTCATCTCCAATGAACCTCAAACGAAATGACCTTCCGGCGCCCCGGCCTGGAAGCCGTGCCGGGGGGTTTTCCCCCCGGCACATGCTTTTCCCGGGTCAGGCGACACATGGGGGGGATTTCTCCACCCGCGAGAGGTGCATGCTCATGAAATCCCGGATTTACGCTGTTCTTTTGTTTGTCTTTTTTGCAGTCATCTTTCCACGGCCGCTCGTCGGCTGCACCGGAATCATTGCCGGCAGGGAAGCGACTGACGACGGATCGGTCTTGAATTCTCAGACTGCAGACGGCTGGTACGACTCAAACCTGAGAGTGATTCCGGGAGAAAAACATCCCGAGGGATCGACAGTTCCCGTCTACTACGGCCTGCTCGGCGACGAACCTCTGCCCCCGGTCGAACTGGGAAGAATTCCCCAGGCTCCTGAAACCTACGCCTTTTTCCGAACCGCCTACTCCTGTTTTAACGAACATCAGCTTGCCATAGGAGAATCCACCATCGGACAGAAGGACCAGCTCAAAACATTTCCAGGAGAAGGCGGCGCCATTCTGACGGTGGAGCAGCTCATGATCATTGCACTGCAGCGCTGCAGAACGGCCAGGGACGCAATTCTTCTGATAGGAAACCTGGCGGAGCGCTACGGCTTTCTCGGATCCTGCGCCAACGACGGCGAATCCCTTTCCATAACCGATCCGTCGGAAGCCTGGATCATGGAGATTCTCGGGGCAGGATTTGACTGGCAGCCGGGCTCCCGCCCCGGTGCCGTCTGGGTGGCCCGCAGAGTCCCCGACACCCATGCGGCTGTTCTGTGCAACGTAAGCCGCATCACCTTCGTCGACGAAGAAAGTGCAGACTTTCTCTTCTCCGCCGGCTACAAGGAGCCGGCAATACGCCACGGATGGTATGATCCTGCTTCGGGAGATCCTTTCAACTGGAGAAAGGCCTATGCACCGGACAACGGCCCCTGGTCTCCTTGCTCCATGTGGGTCAGGGGAAGGCTCCACTACATTCACAAGCGGCTCCTGCCCTCGAAGCAATGGGATCCCTATGCAGACACAGACTCGTACCCCTTCTCTTTCAAACCGGAAAAACCGCTCTCCATAAGGGAAATCATGGATATCTTCCGCTCCGGACTGGAGGGAACTCCCTTCAGCATGGAAGACAACCCTGCCTGGCTTGTTCCGGGAGAAAACAGAAATTTGCTGAAGAGTCCCAAAGCCACTCCCTTTCCGGACCGTGCCACCAGGGAGCTTCTGAATATCCCTTACATGCGCCCCATTGCGGCGAAAACATCCTACAGCTTCATCACCCAGTCCAGATCATGGCTTCCCTCAGCCATCGGAGGGGTTCTGTGGTTCTCTCCCGATTCTCCCCACTTCAGCACCTACGCTCCTATCTATGCGGGTGCGCACTCTATCCCGGAGAGCTGGTCCAACTTCGACAAAACCCGTTTTTCTCTCGACTCGGCCAGATGGGCGGTCCTCCTGGCGGCGTCACTGACAAACGGAAACTACCAGAGAGCCATCCAGTCCCTGCGATCCATCAGGGATCCCCTCGAGAAAAAAACTCTTGATGATTTTCAGGTATGGGACAGGGAAGCCGCCCGTGTTTTCCTCGAAAAAGGCGCGCTTCCCGACGGCTGGATCGATGAAAGAGTGTCGGGGAAGCTGATGGAAATACACCGGACTTACGAAGAGATTATCAGCCTGTTAATCCGGGAGGGGACCATCATTGACCTCTGGTAGGCTTCCTCTTGCCGTCCTTCTCTGTTTTACCCTGCTCCTCGCTTTACCGGCCAGGGGACTGGGAGCCCCGCCCCGTATTGTAGGCAGCGAAAGGGGACGAACCTACCATGTTTTCTGCCTCGATTCCGGGGCTCCCTATATTTTCCGGAACGGGAACGGAGAAATCACGGGAATGTACGCCGACATCTTCTCTGCCCTCGGGAACAGGGAGGGACTCAAGTTCTCCCTTTCCTTCGGAGAGGAAAGGGAAGCCCGCAGAAACATCCATCTCGGGAAAATAGACGCCGTGGCAGGATCACTCTATCCAACCAGGCCTGATTCCGAACTCTTCGGTTACCTGCCCGTCAAAAACCTGGACCTCGACAACAGGAACCTCCCAACAGAGCTGGAACTTCTCACCCATCGCCTTTCCGGAAAAGAGCTTCTTTCCTACGTTTTTACCCTGCCTTTTCTGAAAGAACCGGCGACGGTATTTTTCCCCGGCCCGCAAGCCGCAGGAACGGACACCCTGAGGGGCAAGACGGTTCTCGTCAGCGCCGAATCCCAGGAAGAACGCTATCTTGCAGAAACTCTCCATTTCTTCTCCCTTCGCAGGGAGGACTCCCGCCGGTCCGCTCTCTCCGCTCTGGTCGAGGGAAAGGGACAGGGCGCCTTTCTTGGGGCATACCAGGGAATCAGGCTCGCCGGCGAAATGAACAGGGAAAGAGAGATTTCCCCTCTTCGCCCCTTTCCCTACGTCCTTACGAAAGGAATTGCCGTTCTCAAAGGCCAGTCATCCCTCGCAGTGCAGCTTCTTCACGGCCTGGAGACCATGGAAAAAACAGGGGAACTCGACAAAATCCGGGAACTGTGGGTTTCGGAATTCGAGCCTTCCGTCTTCAGCCTCCGGCAGATATGGCAAGCGGCAGGCATTGCCGTCCTTCTGCTCGCCGCGTTCCTCGCCTGGAACATGATGCTGAAGCGCAAAGTCGCCCTGATGGTGAAAGAAAGGGAAAAGATCCTTGATTTCATACGGGACGGCATTCTCGCCGTGGACAGGGATGGAAAGATAACCCTGATCAACCGGGCTGCGCGTACCCTGCTCGGCCTCTCCCCGGAGGTGGTGGGAAAAGAGGCGGACCTGTGCGTTCCCGGCCTGTCAGCCGCGATGATTCTTTCGGGGGGACGCCCGGTGTACAACCACCAGCAGAACCTGAACGGCGCCCTTCTTTCCTGCAGCAAGGTCCCGGTCATCCAGGGAGGGCGCACCGTCGGAGCCATCATAACCATGAGGGACATGTCGGAACTGCAGGCCATGGCAGAGGAAATTACCGGGGTCCGAACCTACGTGGAGAGCCTCCGGGTCCAGGGACACGAGTTCATGAACAAGCTTCAGGCAATTTCAGGCCTAATACAGCTCAAACGGTACGACAGGGCAATCGAATTTATAGCGACCGAAACGGATTCCCGCCATTCGGCCAACGCATTCATTGCGGAGAGAATAAAGAACGCCGCCGTCTGCGGAGTGCTCATGGGAAAAGCCGGGCGGTGCAGGGAGCTGGGAATTCAGTTCTGCCTCGATCCGGAGAGCTTCTGCTGCGACAGGGGAGCGGAGATCAACGACCGGTCTCTGGTGATTATCGTCGGGAACCTTCTGCAGAACGCCATTGAAGCTGTGGAAGAAAATGGAGTCCGACCGGGGGCCCGCATAGACTTTTCCATATTCGACGAGTCAGGCCACATTCTCATCAGCGTCAGCGACAACGCCGGCACCCTCACCGACGAAGGCGCTTCCAGGCTTTTCGAGAAAGGCTTCACCACGAAGAAAAAAGCGGAACTTTCAGGATTCGGGCTGTACAATATAAAAACCATAGTGGATGCTCTCGGCGGAACCATCTCCGCTGATTATGAAACAGGGTCCTTTTCCGAGTTCACTGTTTCATTGCCGGTGGCCGCCGAGGGTCCCTGCCTGAAGGAGGTATTCTGATGGCTCCGATAGACGTGCTTATCGTGGAGGACGACCCCATGGTCGCTGACATCCACCAGAGCTTCATCAACTCCGTTGAAAACTACCGTGTCGCAGGTGTGGTCGACAACGGGCTCAAAGCCCTGGAGCATCTCAGGCGTCACCCCGTGCGCCTTGTGGTGCTGGATATTTTCCTTCCGGGCCTTGACGGCATGGCTTTACTCGAAAAAATCAGGGAAAGCGGGGAAAACGTGGACGTTATCGTGGTTTCCGCATCAAGGGACATCTCAACCGTCAACAGGGCAATACAGGCTGGAGCCTTCGATTACATCGTCAAACCCTTCGTGTTTGAAAGGATCAAGGCGTCGCTTCAATCTTTCTCCCGTATGATGGATAAACTGAAGGACGGTCCGAAACAGATAGACCAGAAAGGGATCGACACTCTTTTCCAGGCGAGAAGCAACAAAGATTTCGACGGGAGACTCCCCAAGGGGCTTAATCCCAATGTTCTCGAGCGGCTCATATCGCTTTTCACGGAAAACGGGGCGGCTCTCTCGTCAGTCGAGGCAGCGGAACAGCTCTGCGTTTCCAGGATAACCGCCAGGCGGTATCTTGAACATCTCGTCGCTTCGGGTCAGGCCGTGGTGGAACATGAATACCACGATGTCGGAAGGCCGGTAAACAAATACGTTCTGCTGAACCGCACACCGTAACACCACCGTTTCTTTTTGTATCTTTTGTTCATGTCCCCGTCCTTTTCCCGGAGGCCGAAGATCAGTCTCCATCCGCTTTCTTTCCGGCTCGTTCCCCTGCCCGCCGTTGAATGGGCGAACAAAAATGAACAAAGGTCGCCGCATCTTCCAAAACTCTGGCAAAACTCCGATCACAACCGTAAAGTGTAGAGGTGCCTTGTTATCGTTTTCCCGCGGGGGGCCGGACAGCCACGTCCGTGCGGCGGGGAGACCCAAACCATATTCAGGAGGTAGGTTGCATGAAATCTCGTCGTTTTTCAGCTGTTTTGTTTGCGTGCGTCCTTGCCGCGTTTGCGGCATCAACCGCCCTGGCGTGCACTCCTCTCGGTGTCGGGGCGAAGGCCAGCACCGACGGATCAGTGATCGTCAGCCATACCTGCGACGGCTGGTACGACCACAGGATCAGGATTGTTCCCGGCGGCGAGCACAAACCCGGCGAAATGGTGGATATATACAACATCATGTGCTACGACACGAGACCTGACCGTCCCGTGAAGAAAGTAGGCGAGATCCCCCAGGCCGAAAAAACCTACACGTACTTTCATATCGGATACCCCTTCATGAACGATCAGCAGCTCATGATGGGCGAGTTCACATGGAGCGGGCGGGATGAGCTTGCGACTCCCGAAGGCCTCTTATACATCGAAAACCTCGAAGCCCTCGGCCTTGCCCGTGCCGCCACCGCCCGGGAAGCAATTCAGGTCATGGGAGAGCTTGCGGAAAAATACGGATACGCTGATGGCGGAGAAACCCTCGTCATCGGCGACACCAAGGAACTCTGGGTATTCGAGGTCTGCGGTCCCGGACTCTGGAACAAGGAATCAGGCCGTCCCGGCGCCCACTGGGCTGCCCGCAGGGTCCCGGACGACCAGGTCTTCGTGGGAGCCAACCGTGCGAGAATAGGGGTCATCGATTTTGCAGACACCGAAAACTTCATGTTCTCCACCGACATCACGAAACTCCCCGAGCAGATGGGCTGGTGGAAACCCGGTACGCCCTTCCACTTCGCCGATATTTTCAATCCCGAACCCTACGGTTACCCCTATTACCAGGCCAGGAGAGAGTGGAGAGCCCTCAACCTGGTGGCTCCTTCCCAGAAGTTCGACGTCCTCGGTGAATATGATCATTACCCCTTCTCGGTGAAGCCTGACAAAAAACTCAACGTCAGGGACATTATGGATATTTACAGCGACCACCTGGAAGGGACCGACTATGATCTTACAACGGACGCCGCCTCCGGCCCCTTCGGGAACCCGAACCGCTGGCCTACCCCGGCTTCAGTCCGGCCCGAAGACCGCAAGGGAATGGACTGGGAGCGCCCCATCGCCATGTTCAGGTGTTCGTACAGCTTCGTCTCCCAGAGCCGCGACTGGCTTCCCAACCCTATCGGCGGTGTGCTCTGGTTCGGACAGGACGCTCCGGACACCACCGTGTACGTTCCCATTTACTGCGGAGTGACCGAACTTCCCAAGCCCTGGACCACCGGCAAGAGGGCGGAATTCGACCGTGAAAGCGCCTGGTGGGCTTTCAACCTCGTAAATAACTGGGCAAACCTCCGGTGGGACGCCATGTACAAGGTAATACGCGCCAAGAAGGCCGAATTTGAGGATGTTTTCTTTTCTCTCCAGTCCCAGGCAGAGGAAAAAGCCCTTGAGCTGTACAAAAAGGATCCCGCAGAAGCCGTGGCCTACCTAACCCGGTACACGAACGACAACCTGAACAAGGTGGAAAAGGGCTGGTGGGATTTCGCGTTCCACCTGATCGGGAAATTCTACGACGGCGGTATGATCAGCGAGGAAGGCAAAATGACGTCCCCCGGCTACCCCACCGAGTACCTGAAGAAAGTCGGTTATGGAGATCTCACCATCCGTGACCTCGAAAGAGCAAAGTCGAGGAAAGCACCGAAATAGGCAACAAAGGACACTCCAGGAGCGGCTCCCCCGCCGCTCTTTCTCTTCTTTCCCCGCACGGGAACGATACCGGCGCAATGAAGCGCATCAACAGGAGGTTCAGCGAGATGAAAAAAAATGCGACTGCCCTTTTCTGCCTTTGCCTTGCGGCCCTTCTTTTTGCAGGTATGGCGTCCGCAGAGGCTCCGAAACTTGAGGGCCCCTACCTCGTCACGACCTGCGGACAGAGCCCGGGAGCAGTCATGCTCCGCATGTCGGCTCTCCAGGCAGGAGTACAGGCGGAACACGACAACGCACTTTCCGCCCCGGCTCTTGCGGGAAAAAAAGCGAAAACCCTCATCGTGACCGCCGGAACAAGCATGAAAGGTATGGGAGCTGCGGGAACGAACGTCAACAAGGAGATAGAACGGTGCACCGCCCTCATGGAAGCTGCCCGTTCCGCCGGAATGACCGTCGTGGGGGCCCACATCGAAGGCATGGCCCGGCGGACGGACAGTTCGGATGAAGCATCCATCGAAGCCGTCATGGGAGCTGCCGACATCATCCTCGTAGTGGAGGACAGTGACAGCGACGGATTTTTCACACGGTACGCCGGTGAACACGGGAAACCCATCGTGAAGGTCAAAGATGCCCTCGCCATCGGAAACGCTCTGAAATAAGCGGCTTTCGTCAGGGTTGGAGGGCCTCTCAACGGGGCCCTTTCCCCATTTTTCTTGAAAGGATGTATCACCGATGACAATGTTTCATCATTCGCTTCTCGTTCTCATGGTCATCGTTCTGGCGTTTTCCGCAGGGAAAAAGTTCTCCCTGACCACCGAACTTTCCATGCTTGCCGGGGCCCTTGCAGGTCTTGCCGCCCACATGATCCTCCCCAAGGGGGCAGATCCCCGGTCCCCTCTCCTCCTCGCAGAAGCGGTACGCCATCTCGTCGAAGGGACCTTCACCTACTTCGACGTCTGTCTCATCTTCCTTACGGCCACGTTTTTCATGGCCCTCTACAAGGAAGCAGGGGGCGTGGCCTTCATCGTGAGAAAAATAGTCCGGACGTTCCATTCCCGCCGGTTTGTCTGTCTTCTTCTCCTGGTCCTCGTAATGCTTGCGCCCGGAGCCATCACGGGCTCCGGAGCCACGGCCGTGCTGACCGTAGGCTCCCTTGTCGGGTCCGTCCTCCTTGCAATGGGCGTGGAGGAAGACCGTCGCACTGCCCTGATCTTCCTTCTTGCGGCAATGAGCGCAGCCTGTCCGCCCATCAATCTGTGGGCAATGATGGCCGCCGCCGGTGCCAATATGCCCTACGTCGGTTTTGCCGCTCCTCTTGCCGTACTCTCCATTTCGGGTGCTCTTTTTTCTGCCTTCTGGCTTGCGGGAAAAGGAAAGCCCGTTGATCTTGAGAAAGCCCTTTCTGACCTTCCTGAAGTTCCGGAGGGGTGGAACTGGTATCGCGCAGGGTTTCCCTTTCTCCTGCTTGCAGCTCTCGTGGGGGCAGGACGGATCATTCCCCACGGTTTTCCGGTCCTGGGACTCCCGCTGATTTTCATGATCTGCGCCCTTTCCGTCCTTTTGATCAGCCCGGTGCGTCCTCCCGTCTTCCGGGTTGCTACCGATACTGTACACAACCTGCAGGGCCTCGTGGGCATCATGGTCGTTGTCGGAGCCCTCATCCAGATCATGACCCTGAGCGGCGTCAGGGGACTGCTTTCCCTAGCGGTGGTCACTCTGCCGCTGACGGTTCTCTTCTTCTCTCTTTGGCTCATCCTGCCCATTTCGGAGGGAATGCTCCAGTATGCCGTCGCTCCGCTTTTCGGTGTGCCGCTGATCATGCTGTTCAACATGAAGGGACTTGACCCGGTGATTTCCCTCGCGGCATGGTCCGTCATGTGGCCCCTTGGAGACTGTCTTCCACCCACGGCGGTCGTGGGCAGGGCAACCGTAATGGAACTCGGCTACACGGGGGACTATTTCCGGGGCTTCGTCCGGACATCCCTGGTCCCCATGGCCGCAATTCTCCTTCTGTGCTCCCTTTTCATGGTGTACAGCAGCGAACTGTCCGGCGTGATCGGAGGCTGACAGCATGGACTTAATTATGAGCAATTCCGTTGCAATGATTTTGTACTACTTCATCACGGCATTCTTTCTTCTTGCCCTTGCGAAAAATTTTCTTGCCACCAAAAGCCTGCAGGAGGCGGCTCTTTACGGGATCATCATGATCCCCTTCGTCCTCCGGCTTTTGCGGCTGAAGTAGAAGGGAGGAAGAGACCATGACCATCAGGACCGCAAAAGCGGTCATCCTCCTTATCGCAGGCGGCTGTGCCGCCGTGGCCGGTTTACTCTTCAAGGAGCACAGGGAATACAGGGAAGCCGTCGTCGTCAGTCCCTACATCACGGAAGTAAAAAAACTCAGCGATTACAGCGATTCCGTAAAGGACTCGGTAAACGATGCCAACGTGTACATTTTTGACAGCGGAGTTCCGGGAGGAACTGCAGTGCTCATCGGGGGAACCCATCCCGAAGAACCGGTAGCAAACATGTCAGCCCAAATCTTCACGGAGAACGTGAAACCCCTTCAGGGAAAAGTCATCGTCATCAACAGGATAAACCGGAGCGCTTCTCTCGGAACCAGGATGGGAGAAGCCTATCCACGGTTCTACCATGTCAAAACACCCTGGGGCACAAAAAAATGGCGCTACGGTGACCGGGTTGCAAGCCCTCTCGATTCATGGCCCGACCCCGAAGTGTACATTCATTACCCCAGCGGACAGAACCTCGCCTACATGGACATCAGGAACGCAAACAGAACATGGCCCGGCCGGCCGGATGGCCTTCTTGCCGAAAGGACATGCTTTGCCGCCATGGAACTGATCCGAAAAGAAAAGGCCGACGTTGTTATGGATTTCCACGAGGCTGAACTCGAATACGCCGTGGAAAACACCATCGTTGTCCACGAAAAGGGCCAGCCGGTAGCCGCCATGGCCTCGATGATGCTCACCTCCCAGAGCTTCGACGTCCCTATCGGCATGGAGTTTTCACCCAAGGCCCTCCACGGGCTCTCCCACAGGGAGATTGGAGACCATTCCCACGCGGTGTCCTATCTCGCGGAAGTTGCCGAACCAATGCTCGACAGAATACGGGGCATAACCGACGAGGAACTTCTCATGTCCGGAAAGGACCGTTTCGTCATGAAAGCCGGAGAGCACAAGCTCCTCTACGCTCCCATCGATGAAAACGGGTGGCCTGCCCATAAAAGGACAGCCCGGCATGTCACGACGATGATGACGATTCTTCAGGTCCACAATATGCTGACCCCCGACAAGGCAATCATTCTCGATGGAATTCCCTCATACGGAGACTTGATGGACAACGGCATGGGGCAATACTTTGCCGACCCTGACGCAAGCCCTGCCGAAAGAGTGTTTTTCGACTGACTGTCATGCGGGGGAAGGACCTTCCGGCCTCTTCCCCCGCACTATACCCCATCAGGGCCAGATACCCCGGAACCGCATGGCATCCACGATCCTGCTCACTGCTTTCACGTAAGCTGCCTGCCGGAAGCTAATCTTCCGGTCCTCCCGTATCCTCCAGATCTCACCGAAGGAGCGGACCATCCGTTCATCAAGCTTGGAAAAAACATATTCCTCGGACCACATGTCTCCAGAGCGCCCCTGGATCCATTCAAAACAGCTGACGATGACTCCTCCGGCGTTGGCAAGGACATCGGGCACGATAAGGATTCCCTTGTCGGAGAGAACGGCTTCGCCTTCAGGGGTGATGGGACCGTTGGCCAGCTCAAGAATCACCTTTGCCTTTACTCCTCCGGCATTCTTTTCGTCTATTGCCCCGCCGAGGGCAGCCAGGATGAGAATATCCATTTCCTTTTCAAAAATCAGGTCAGGGAAGAATTCTTCTCCTCCCGGAAAACCTTTCAATGAGCGGGTTTCTTCCTTGTATTTACCGACTTCCGAATATTTCAATCCCGAGGGATTGTAAATCGCAGCGGCGGAATCGCAGACCGTTACGACAGTAAGACCGAGGTCCTCCTCAACGAACCGGTGGGCTCTCGATCCAACGTTGCCGTACCCCTGGATCCCGACCTTCAGTGGTTTTCCGAGTAATCCCATTGCCTTGAGGGCTTCCCGGAGGATGAAGATACCGCCCTTTCCCGTCGAGTCCGACCTCCCGAGGGAGCCGCCCATGACCACAGGCTTTCCGGTAAAAGCGGAGGGTTCGCTCCATCCCTTCACTTTCTCGAAGGTATCAAGGAACCAGGCCATTACCTGGGGATTGGTGTACACATCGGGGGCGGGAATATCGTAGTCGGTCCCGACGAACCGGGATATACCGAACGCATAGGCTCTGCTGAGATTCTCCAGCTCATTCCGTGAGAGTTCCCTGACATCTACGGCAACGCCTCCTTTCCCGCCGCCGTAGGGGAGTCCGGCAATGGAACACTTGATGGTCATCCAGGAGGAAAGGGCAACCACCTCGTCTCTGCTCACCTCCACGTGGTACCGAACCCCACCCTTGTAGGGACCGAGAGCGTTGTTGTGATGACTCCGCCACGCACTGAAAATCTTCACGCCTCCCCCGTCGAGCCGCACGGGAAGAGAAAGCTCAAGCACTTCTTTCGGGTACCTGAGCATATCAAGGTATTCCGGCTCCACGGTAAGGTAAGGCACCGCCTGTTCAAGCTGCTGAAGATACATCTCTCTCGGGTTCATCCGTTCATCCACCTCCTCGGAGATCTACTTCCCCATGGAAAACAGAGACCGATGCGCCACTGACCTCTTTGAAAATTCTAACATAAACAGTGCTTTTTTTGACTACATATTTGTCTTTTCTGTCTAATTAAGAGAGCAAAAAAAAGAGGCCGGATCACTCCGGCCTCTTTACATCAGCTTCAATATTCAGGTTTACAGGAACACGCCTCTCATCCGGACCGCGTCGGCCACCCTCTGGATGGCCGCCATAAAGGCTGCCCGGCGCATCTTGACGTTTTTGTCCTTCGCGTACGTCCAAACCCTCTGGAAGTTGTCCTTCATAATGCGGATCAGCCGGTCGTTGTACTCCTCCTCCGACCAGAAAAATCCGCCGAGGTCCTGGGCCCACTCGAAGTAGGAGCCGATGACTCCGCCCGAATTGGCGAGGAAGTCGGGGACGACGAGAATGCCCTTTTCGTCGAGAATGGCGTCACCTTCAGGAGTGATGGGGCCGTTGGCTGCTTCGACAATGTACTTCGCCTTGACCTTGTCGGCATTCTTTCCGTTGATGACGCCCTCAAGGGCAGCGGGGATAAGGATGTCACAATCCAGGAAAAGAACTTCGGGAAGGTCGAGCTTCTGGCAGCCGTCGCAGGTGAAGCCTTCAAGAAGGCGCTTCGGGTGGTTGCTCACGTGATCGAAGGCTTTTTTGATATCAAGGCCGTTGGGAGCATAGTATGTTCCTGTGATATCGCTGATTCCGATAACCTTGGACCCGGAATCGATCATTGTAAGGGCCGCGTAAGTGCCCACGTTGCCGAAACCCTGGATGGCGACGGTGGCTCCTTCCGGAGACTTGCCGAGGTTTTTGAGAAGCTCAAGGGCGCAGGTTGCGACGCCGTAGCCGGTCGCAGCAGTACGGCCCTTGGATCCCCACAGGGGAATGGGCTTGCCTGTAAAGATGGCGGGCTCGAGCTGGTTCTTCATCTTGCTGATGGTGTCCATGAACCAGACCATTTCAGGTCCGCCGGTGTTGACGTCCGGTGCGGGAACGTCGGTCCAGGCGCCGATGACGGGAGCCATGCGTGCAGCCCAGGTCCTGGCGATCCGTTCTTTTTCCTTCTTGGAAAGCTCGAGAGGTTCGCAGGAAACGCCGCCCTTGCCTCCGCCGTAGGGAATTCCGGCGAGGGAGCATTTCCAGGTCATCATCATGCCGAGGGCTTCGCATTCGTCGAGGTTCACTTCAGGGTGGAAACGGACTCCGCCTTTGCCCGGCCCGATGGCGGATGAATGGAGAACCCTGTACCCGTCAAAAACCCGGACCGTACCGTCATCCATTTCCACGGGGATGGAAACGCATGTCCGGCGCTCGGAATGGCTGAGGATGTCGATGAGTCCCTCTTCGAGCCCCATCTCCTCAGCTGCTGCATAGAAATTCTTGAGTGCTGTGTCAAGGAGAACGTTTGAGGAAGTACGCTTTACTACGGCCATTAAACACACCTCCTGTATTTTTACGGCTTCCGCCGTTTGAGACTGTTCATATCATAACATTTTTTTCCCAAAAGCACCAAGAAAAGAGAAGAAATAGGTCAAAATAGTTCCAAATACCTAAAACAAAATATTACAATTCATTCGCCGCAATCGGAGCAATCCGCACAAAAAGAGCCGTTCCCGGAGTCAACACTCGTGACCATGAGGTAGGCAGACCACAAAAAGCCCCGCTGCACCACTTCTATCATTTCATTCCTGAACTTCAGAAATGAAGGAACCCAGAGAGTCACTCCATCCTGCTCGATTTTGCGGTACTCGCCCTCCGACGGAGGGGCGCCGTCTTCAACCCTGAAGACTCTCCTTGCTCCTCACCCAAGGCCGAGAGTCCGCTGGATGACAAATGCCTCCCCCTTTTTCCGGAGCTTTTCCATAACGCTTCGTTCCGCGACTAGTTTCAGTTCCATTTTCATCCTCCTCTCCTCACCTGCAGCTCTTCTTTTTTATCCCGGAACCCGCCATCCCCGGGAGACACAGAGGGATTCCATGTCTCCGGCAGGAGGAGCGGTAATCCTCATGCCGGACAAATCCTCGATTTCTCCCCCCAGTTCCCCGAAAAAAATCCTGTAGCTGTGAAGCAGCGGGCGCCGGATTCCCCGTTTTCTCCATTTCCCGTTGGTTTCCTCGCTCCCGTACCGTATGTCGCCCAGGACAGGGTATCCGATGGATGCCATGTGGACCCTCGCCTGGTGGGATCGTCCCGTCACAAGATCGATCTCAACCAGAGACGCGTCGTTTCCCCCCGCGAGAAGCCTGTACCTGGTCAGGGCATCCTTGCCGTCCGGATCGATCCGGACGGTGTTCGACGAAGGATCCTTCAGGAGAGGCGCCCGTATCTCCCCTTCCTTCGGCGGAAGTCCCGCCACCACGGCCAGGTAGGTCTTCCGGATTTTCCTCTCCCGGAAGGCATCCTGGAGAATCCGGAGACTGACCCCGGAAAGAGCCACGAGCAGCACGCCCGTGGTGTTCCTGTCGAGGCGGTGCACGGCATAGGCCCTTTCCTCGAGCCCTTCGAGATGGAGCATGTATTTCACCCTGTCAAGAACGTTGTCCTGGTCTTTCCTGTCGGGCTGGACAAGAAGGTTTTCAGGTTTGTTGACCGCCCAGATCCGGCTGTCCCGGAAGAGAACGGGCACAGTCCTGCGGTAGCGGTACTCCCCCGCCGCTTCCCTTGGGCTCTCCCAGGGAACGTAGATTTCCTGGCCTGCAGAAACCCGGACATCGCAGGAGGCCTTTTTCCCGTCAAGCCTCACGGATCCTGTCCGGATTCCCTTCATGACCACGCTCAGGGGAAGGCCGGGCCAAATGGACCGGATCACCTTGTCGAGCCTGCGTCCGTCGTCTGAAGAAGAAACCGTCAGCTTATGCGCCATTCCCCTGCTCCCATTTCCAGAATCGCCTCTGGGCTGATACGTTGTAATCAGAAATTTCCTTCCCGTCTTCCATTTTTTCGACAGAATTCTTCCAGCAGAAAAGCCTGAAGTCGAGTTCGTCGGCCGCGCTCACTACCATGGCCTCGGGAGTGGCGGGCAGAACGGGGGATCCGAATTCCCGGCAGCCGTGGTGGCTTACCAGTATATGGCCGATGGCGAGAAAAAGCCGTTCCTCAAGGCCGAAATCCCCTGCCAGGGAGGAGAATGTGCTGTATCCCAGGACGATATGGTCTATGACAGTACCGACAACCGTCATTTCAGGAGCCGGAACGAGCCTGTAGGAATCCATTTTTCCGAGATCGTGCAGCAGGGCACCAGCTACTGCGACGGGGACATTGATTTCATACCCCGATTCAGAGTATGTTCCTGCAAGAGATCTGGCCGTTCTCGCCACGGCAACGGTATGCTCCAGAAGCCCCCCTACGTAGGCGTGATGATGGGCCACCGCTGCCGGCCAGTCTTTGAACCGGTCCCAGAGTTTTCTCTCGAAGAATACATAGCGGAGAAATGCCTCCACCTGTCCGCCGCAACTCTCCAGAAGATCGAGGAATTCCTTCTCCAGGGTATCCTGGCCGATGGGAGAACGCTGGACAAACTGGTGTGGGGGGAATTTCTCCTGGTTCATGTAATAGACCCCGCTGAAGTTATACTGGGGCTGTCCTTTGAATTCCGTGACCTGCCCCGCCAGTCCCAGTGTTTTGCCCACAAGCTCACTAAAGATGGGTGATTCGGCAGGATCGCCGACTTCAGTCTGGCTCTCGCCGCTCTTGTCCCACCACCTTGAATTTCCCCAGATTTTGCCTTCAATGACGCCCTCTTCATCCATAAGGGCAATGTCCCAATAATTCTTTCCGTTTTTGTCCTTCCTCACAGAGGCTCTCGAAACAACTCCAAGGACCTTGAACCGTTCATCCTTGGACATCCGCCGGATTTCTCCAGTTTTGCTCAGCCGCTGCTCTTCCACACCGTCACCCCGAATAGTCATTGATAATGGCCTTACGCGCCGTATTTTTCAAGACGTCCGGCATGGGCGAGCATCAGTCCGAGCAGCTTCCGCGCCTCCATCCTGCCCCCCGAGCCGAGACGGCATTCCCGCTCGCTGAATGCCTTTGAATCACCTGAGCGCACAAAAGAGCCCGAAAGAAGGAAAGGTACGGGATGCCAGGAGTGGGCGCTCATGACGCTGGGGGTGCTGTGGTCACCGGTCACCACCAGCACGCCGGGAGACAGGGCAAGGAGCTTCGGCAGAAGTTCGTCCACCGTCTCCACCACTTTCCGCTTGCCGTCGAAGTCTCCGTCCTCTCCCCTGCTGTCCGTGTACTTCACGTGGACGTAGAAGTAATCATAGTCGTTCCAGAGGCGGCCGACGGTGTCGAAGAGCTGGTCCAGGGTCTCGCCGGCGTCAACGACCTCCATCCCGACGAGCTTCGCCAGCCCCCGGTACATGGGGTAGGTCGCCACGGCAACGGGCTTCATCCGGTAGAGGTCTCCCATCAGGGGAATATCGGGTGCCGAGGAAAATCCCCGCAGCAGGCAGCCGTTGGCCGGGGCGTTCCCGCGGAGTACCTCCGATACTTTCCTGATGAAGGCATTTGCCACGGCAGTCATCCGGTCCCCGTCGGGCCCAAGGGAAGCGGCCCAGCGCATGGGAGCGCCTTCCTGCTGGGGGTCGGCATCGGCAACCTGTTCAGTCAGGCCGGCACCGGAGAAGACGACGACAAACCGGTGTTCCTTTCCGGGGTAAAAGGTGACCTTCACACCATCTATCTCTCTGATGGCTGCCGCCAGCTTCTCCACCACGAGAGCGCTTTTTTCCGTGGCTATCCGACCTGCCCGCCGGTCGAGGATGATATCGTCATCAGAGCGGGTGCAGAAATTTCCCCTGGCGCAGACGTCACCCGGGCCCACCAGAGCTCCGACGCCCATGGCCTCGAGAATGCCCCTGCCGATGGAGAACTCGAGAGGATCGTAGCCGAACAGTGAAAGATGGCCCGGGCCGCTTCCCGGAGTTATTCCCGGATCCACCATGTCGAGGAGGCCAAGCTCGCTCTTTTCCGCCAGAGCATCGAGGTTCGGCGTACGGGCGGCTTCAAGCTCGGTTTTCCCGTCCGGCCCCGGGAGTCCACCGATGCCGTCCATGACGAGCAGGATCATTTTTTTACCGTTGTCGCGGGCAAGTCTCCGCAGAAGTTCCATTCTTTTCATGGGTCTGATTCCACCTCCGGGTAATTTCCAGGTACAAATTTGTAGTAAGTACTCGTTTTTTTCTGCAAAAACCACTGCATTTTATGATATCATTTTCTCCAAAGGTCCATCCAGTTTACATCAAGGGGGTAATACAGGTGAAGTTTTCCGAACGAGTTCGTGCGCTTCAGTCGTCGCCTGTCCGCCGTCTTCTTCCCTATGCGGAGGAAGCCCGGGCGAAAGGCAAAAAGATCTATCCCCTCAATATCGGCCAGCCGGACATCAAGACTCCTCCATCGTTCCTCAAGGCCATCAGGGATTTTTCCCAGGACGTGATCGCCTACGCCACCTCCCAGGGAAACAACGATCTCCGTGACGCCATGAGCGGCTACTACAAAAACTTCAACATTCCCCTCGAACGGGAGGACATCATCGTCACAAACGGCGGAAGCGAAGCCCTCATGTTCGCCTTCATGGCCATGTGCGATCCCGGGGACGAAGTGCTCATCCCCGAGCCCTTCTACGCCAATTATAACGCCTTTGCCGGTTCAGTGAACGTAAAAGTGCGCCCCGTCACCACAAAAGCCGAGGAAGGGTTCCATCTTCCCCCCAGAGAAGAAATCGAAGCTCTCGTCACTCCGAAGACCAGGGCGATCCTCGTGGCAAATCCCGGCAACCCCACCGGAACCATCTATACGAGAGACGAAATGGACATGCTTGCCTCCCTTGCCCTGAAGCACGAGCTTTTCATCGTCGCCGACGAGGTATACAGGGAGTTCGTCTATGACGGACTGCAGTACACGAGCTTCGGCCATCTCCCCGAGATTGCCGACCGAGTCATCATCGTGGACTCCGTGTCCAAGCGCTACAGCGCCTGCGGAGCCCGTATCGGATGTATCGCCTGCCGGAACAGGGACTTCATGGCCCAGGTTCTGAAGATCGCCCAGGGAAGACTGTGCGTTCCCACCCTGGAGCAGGTCGGCGCTACAGCCCTGTACAGCACGCCGAAGTCCTACCTCGAGGAGGTAAATAAAGAGTACCAGTCCAGGCGGAATACCCTGTACAAGGCGCTGAAGGAGATGCCCGGAGTGGTGTGCGCCGAGCCCAAGGGAGCTTTCTACGTGATGGTGAAGCTGCCTGTGGACGATGCCGAGAAGTTCATCATCTGGATGCTCCAGAACTTCGACGTAAACGGTGAAACCGTAATGGCCTCGGCCGGAGAGGGCTTTTACGCCACTCCGGGTCTCGGGAAGCAGGAATTCCGGCTGGCCTACGTGCTGAATAACGAGGACCTCGTCAAGGCGATGAATATTCTGAAGGTCGGCCTCGAAGCATATCCCGGCCGCATCGAGCCTGCGGTCGCCCGCTGATCGAACCTTCTCTTCCTCATTTCCCCCTCCCCGTTTGTCGGGGAGGGCTTTTTTATGGTAGCATTCCGGAAGAAAAAAAGTGCCGTCGCTGTATTGACGATCTACAGGAAAGAGGGAATGAAACATGCTCAAAGTCAAGGAAGCCATGCCGAAGGACGTGGGCCGGTGCATCGCCCGGATGGCGCCTGAGGATATCCGGGAACTGGAACTGTCCGAGGGCCAGATTATCGAAATAGAGGGGAAAAAAGTCACAGCCGCACGGCTTCTTTCCTGCGATTCCGAAATGTCCGAGGGAGGGGGACGGGGATTCCTCCAGATCGACGGCATCACCAGGGACAACGCCCAGGTCGGCATCGACGACAAGGTCACCGTCCGGAAGGCCGACCACCATTTCGCGGGGAGCATCACCCTCAGGCCCCTCACATCCACAGCCCTTCTTGAAAAAGAGCGGGACGCGGTGTATATCCGGTCCCTCCTCGAGGGAATGGCCGTCAGGAAGGACGACCGGGTGCGGACCAACCTTTTCGGCACGAGAATCTGCGACTTCAGGGTCATGGACACCACCCCCGACGGAACGGTCATCATCAGCAAGTCAACCTACGTGAACGTGGAAAAGCAGCCTGAAATAGAGAAAAAGGCCAGGATCTCCTACGAGGACATCGGCGGCCTCGGTCCCCAGATCCAGCGCATCCGGGAGATGATCGAGCTTCCTCTCCGTTTTCCCCAGGTCTTCGACCGGCTCGGCGTGCAGCCTCCCAAGGGTGTTCTCCTCTACGGCCCCCCGGGAACGGGAAAGACGGTGATCGCCAGGGCGGTAGCCGCTGAGACCGATGTTTACTTCACCCACATCTCGGGACCGGAGGTCATAGGAAAATTCTACGGCGAGAGCGAGGAGAGGCTGCGGAATGTCTTCGAGGATGCCCAGGCCCATGCTCCTTCCATCATTTTCATCGACGAGATCGACGCCATAGCCCCGAAACGGGAAGACATGGGCGGCGAAAAGCAGGTGGAACGGCGGGTCGTGGCCCAGCTCCTGGCCCTCATGGACGGCCTCGAGTCCAGGGGACAGATCGTGGTCATCGGTGCGACGAATATCCCCAACACCCTCGATCCGGCCCTCCGGAGACCAGGACGGTTCGACAGGGAAATCTCCATCCCCATTCCCGACAGGAAGGGACGGCATGAAATCCTGACCATCCACACCCGGGGGATGCCCCTGGCGGCCGACGTGGATCTCAAGAAGGTGGCCGAAATGACCCACGGCTACGTGGGAGCCGACCTGGAAGCCCTCGCAAAGGAAGCTGCCATGGCAAGCCTCAGGGAACTTCTTCCGGAGATCGACATGGAGATGGAGGACATCCCCTACGACCGCCTCCTTGCCATGGACGTTCGGATGGACCATTTTCTCGAGGCCTTCAAGGAAGTGGAGCCCTCGGCCATACGGGAAGTCTTCGTTGAGGTTCCCGACGTTACCTGGAGAGATATCGGAGGCCTGGACGAGATCAAGGAAGAGCTTCGTGACGCGGTCCAGTGGCCTCTCCAGCACGGTGACATCTTCGAGAAGTTCGACATCACGCCGCCCAAGGGAATCATGCTCCACGGCGTCTCCGGAACGGGTAAAACCCTTTTGGCGAAGGCCCTGGCCCGGGAAAGCGGAGTGAATTTCATTTCCGTGAAGGGCCCCTCTCTCATGTCAAAATACGTGGGTGAAAGCGAACGGGCCATCCGGGACGTTTTCAGGACAGCTAAGCAGGCTTCCCCTTCCATTCTGTATTTTGACGAGATCGAGTCGCTGGTGCCGGTGCGGGGCAAGGAAAGCGGCAGCGGGGCGAGTTTCACGGAACGGGTGATCAGCCAGTTTCTCGCGGAAATGAGCGGCATCGAGGAGCTCAAGGGTGTGGTGGTTCTTGCCACGACAAACCGGCTCGACCTTGTGGACCCCTCTCTGCTTTCAGGAGGCCGGTTCGATCTGATTCTCGAACTGCCCCGTCCTGATGCCCAGGCAAGGGAGAAAATTTTCGAAATCCACCTGCGAAAAAAACCCCTGTCCTCCGAGGTCCGCATCGCGACACTGGCCCGGCTTACCGACGGCAGAACAGGAGGCGATATCGCCTTCGTTTGCAGGAAGGCCGCCATGCTCGCCGTGAGAGACCATCTGAAAACAGGAGGAGACGGGGAGCTCCTCATGGAATGGCACCACTTCGAATCAGCCCTCAGGGAACTCAAGGAGCTGCCTTCTGTCTGCAGGCAGAACGAGGGAACCAAATAGAAAAAAAGAAGGAGCCCCGTGCTATTCCTGCGGGGCCCCTGTTTTATTTCCCTCCGTCGTCCAGCAGAAGAGGGGCTTCATTATCTTCGTCCTCCGGATCCGGGCCATCGGCTGACGATTCAAGGTCGTCTCCGGGAACCTCTCCAGGGGCGGCCGGAACCGTTCCTCCCGATCCCGAAGTTCCGTACAGCGCCCTGTAAATGTGAAGGTTGGCCATCACTTTTCTGACATAGTCGTTGGTTTCCTCGAACCGGACCGATTCAATCCATTCATCCAGGGGTACGTCCTTTCTTCCGGCGAGCCAGCGTCTTGCCGAGCCGCCTCCTCCGTTGTACGCAGCCACGGACTGCTCCACGTTCCCGAAGGATTTCAGGAGACGGGCTATATGGGCCGTTCCGAGAACGATGTTCTGTCCGGCGTCGTAGATATTGTAATCCTTCATTTTCAGTGCTTTCGCTTCGCTCCGTGCCGTGGAGGGCATGAGCTGCATGAGCCCGGCGGCGCCCACCCAGCTTGTGGCATTGGGATTGAAGGCGCTTTCCTGCCGCATGATGGCCCATACCAGGTTTTCCTCCACCTTGAACCGCTCCGCAGCCTTTTTGACCTCTTCCAGAAAGGGCCGGGGATAGAGAAATTCCATTCCCTTCCTGAAGAACGAAGTCCCCCGGGTGATCTCTCCGGCCATGCGGCCCATCGCCGAATATGCGGCCAGGTGGTCACCGCTCCACTCCGCCAGCCGGGCTGCGCGGAAGAGGGATTTGGCGTCGCCCCTTGCGAGCAGATTCCACCTCGCATAGGTGATGAACCCCCACCGTTCAAGGTCCGAGGGGCTGTCCTGCACCAGGTGGCGGGGAACGTCAGGAACGATGGACAGCTTGTCCCCTCCGCTGAGAAAAGCGTAGATGGAAAGGGGATGGTTTTTCCGTATCTTTTCAAGAGCCGCTGCCCTCTTTTCCTGCAGCTTCAGCCGTCCATACCCCTTTGCGAGCCAGTAGAGAACCCTTGGACGCCAGTTTCCGTCCATTCCTGAGGCGATGCTCTTTTCCCATATCTGCACCGCACCCTTGATGTCCCCGCTGTTCCACCGGTCCCATCCACGGTTGTAGAGGATACGGGTGGTGAAGGCCGAATCCGGTATGAGGGCGATGACCTTTTCCTCGAGTTCCCGCTTTTCCTTTCCCGAAGCGTGGGTCGAGAGGGAATACAGGGCTCTCGCCTTTATCGCTCCCTCCCGGGAGGCTGCAACCTCCCTGAGCACTCTGAGGGCCCTGTCCTTCTGGGCTCTTCCTGCGAGGATGGAAATTCTCCGTATGGAGGATTCGGCATAGGAGGTGCCTTTCCGCGCCAGGTAACTCCAGAGCTCGAGGGCTTCACCGTATTTCTTCAGGCTATAGAGGGAAAAGGCCCGGTAGTATCTCGCCTTTCTTCCGTTGCGGGACGCGAGGGGAACAGCCTTGAGGAGGGGGACGGCTTTCCCGTGCTGACCCCGAAGGTAAGCGGCATAACCGACTGCGAAATTCACGTCGGTCTTCCATGGTTTCGGCAGGGATTCCAGCACCTTCAAGGCGGCACTGTTCCTCGGGTGGATACCGAGAAGGTTCAGGGCATAGGCGGTCTTGTCTCCGGGCAGTCCCAGGAGGAGCGTGAGGGCGGTCGACTGCTGGGCAGTGTTTTCAGCGAGGCTGTACATGCGCTGAAGATACTTTTTTCTTGCTTCGGTGTCCTCTTGAGCTGTCAGCCGGTAAAGGGCATAGGCAACATAATAGGCCACGTCAGGGGATGCCGCAGGAAGAAACCTGGCGGCGGCCTTCTTCGCCTCATCCTTTCGGCCGGTTCTCTCCAGCCCGAGAATGATCATGAGGGTACCGTATGGCTTTACTGATTCCGGCCAGTGCGGGGCTGTTTTCTGAAGAAGTTCCAGCGACTCGGCCCATTTTCCGCGAAACCAGAGAGCGTTTGCAGCAAGAGAAAGCTCTCTCGGGGAAAGTGAGCCGCTTTTTTGCGCCAGCAGTGTATCCACACTTCTCCAGTCCCTGGCGGAAAAAAGTTCGTCCATGCCGGAAGCTGCCCCTGCCGGAAAAGCAGGGAGGAAGAAGACGATGATTAAAATACAGAGGACAGCGGGTGCTTTCAGCAATCCGGGCACCGGCATCACTCCTTTCACATTTTTCGGGGATTATAGGGGAAGGGCGGGAATAAATCTCCGGTAAAACTCCCTAATCAGAGGCAGACGGCGTTGCGTCCCTTCCTCTTCGCCCGGTAGAGAGCCTGGTCAGCCCCCATGAGCATTTCATCAGGCCCGCTGGAGGAGGGGTTCCATTCACATATGCCAAGACTGGCGGTCACGGTAAAGGGAGTACCGCTCCCCTGCTGCGGCACAGGGAAAAAGGGTTTTTTTTCTATTACGGAACATACCCTTTCGCAGATCCTGAGAGCATCGTCACCTTTCAGGCCCGGAAAAACAAGAAGGAACTCCTCCCCGCCGTACCTGCCCACGAGGTCGTAGCTCCTCACCGCCGAGCGGATCCGGCGGGCCGACTCCGCCAGGACGGAATCGCCCGTCAGGTGGCCGTAACTGTCGTTGACCTCCTTGAAATGATCGAGGTCCAGAAGGGCGATGGCAAATGATTCCCCGGACCGCTCGGAACGGGCGAATTCACCCTCGAGGCCGTCAATGACAGCCCTCCTGTTGGGGAGGCCTGTGAGCGCATCGTAGAGGGCCGCCTTCCTGAGCTGTTCCTGGAGAAGCAGGATTCTTTCTCCGACCTTTATCCGCATCTGCAGTTCCTGGGAATCGAAGGGCTTTGTCACATAATCGTCCGCTCCCGCATCGAGGCCGGCAACGACGTTTTCCTTCTCCCCCTTGACGGTCAGCATGATGATGTACTGGTACGGCCTTCCCTTTCGTGCCTCCTCGCCCATGCGGAGCCTCCGGCAGATCTCGGGCCCGCTCAGGCCCGGGAGCATCCAGTCAAGGATCGCAAGGAAGGGCGGATCTTCACCGTTCAGCACCGAAAGAGCTTCCACGCCGTCGGAAAGGGCTACAGTTTCGTACCCCCATTTTTCGAGCAGGGACTGCAGCATGAACAAAGATGTCGCGTCATCTTCGGCAACAAGAATTTTCATAGGGTCATTCATCCTTTCCATTCTCCGGCGCTTTTTCGATGTTTGTCTTCACTGCCCAGAACTTCGGCAAGAAATCGTGTCCGGGCCGCAAAAACGTCCGGCATGAGGGCTCGGGCTTCCGACCCTTTGCCTGCGGCGGCGGCCTCTTCCACCGCTGCCGCTGCAGCCATGATTTCCCTGGATTCCACGTTCGCCGCCGCGCCCCGAAGGGTATGGGCCTTCATCCTCGCTTCGTCGAAATCACCCGACTGGATAAGGGCGGCAAGATCCTCCGCAAGTTTCAGTGAATCCTCAACGAAAAGCATTATGGTCCTTTCGCAGAGTTTTTCATCTCCCCCCATGCGTTTGAGGAGAAGGTCCTTTCTGAAGATGCTCTTTTCATTCCCGCCGTCCCTGTCTGCATTCCGGAGATTTTCCACTCCGAGGCTTTTCAGAAGAAGTCTCGCGAGTTCCTCAGGGAGAACAGGCTTGCTGATGTAGTCCGTCATGCCCGCACTGAGATATTTTTCCCTGTCGGCGGGAAGGGTGTTGGCCGTCATGGCGGCTACGGGAACCTCCCGGTCCAGGACTGAGGACGAAGAATCCCTGATGGCAGCCACGGCTTCCAATCCATCCATCACCGGCATCTGGATATCCATAAGTACAAGATCGTACCTTCTCGATGAAAGTTTTTCAATGGCCACGGCACCATTTTCCGCAGTTTCTATCACAGGGACGCCCATTTTTTCGAGCAGCGAAACCGCCACCATCCTGCTTGTTTCGTTATCCTCTACCACGAGCACCGAATACCCGGGAGGAAAACCTATTGCGGTTCCGGCAGCCCCATCCCTTTCGCGGGTCTTTCCGGGCAGGATCTTCAGGGGAAGGGAGAACCGGAAATGGGCTCCCTGCTCATCCTCAGGCTCGATGGATATCGTTCCTCCCATGCCCTCCACGAGTCGCTTCGAGATCACGAGGCCGAGACCGGTTCCGCCGTATTTTCTTGTAGTGGAGGGGTCCCCCTGGACAAAGGGGCGGAAGAGCCGGCCAGCCTGTTCTGCTGAAATGCCGATCCCCGTGTCCCGAACATCCACCTTGAGGAGACACTGTCTCCCATCCCCGGGGAGAATGTCGCCGAGGACGGAAACCTCCCCCTTTGAAGTGAATTTCAGGGCATTCCCTATGATATTGCCGAAAACCTGGCGTATCCTGAGAGAATCTCCGGAAACAGCTGCAGGAACCTGTCCCGTGAGGTCCATCCTGAACCGGAGATTTTTCTGCCGTGCTCTCGGAAGAAAGCTGTCACGGATGCTGTTCCAGAATTCCGGAAAGTCAAAGGGGGCATCCTCGAAGCTGAGCTTTCCGGCCTCGATCCTTGAAAAGTCGAGGAGATCGTTGATAAGCCTGAGCAGTGACGATGATTCATCCCTGAGGATCCTGACCATGTCTGCCTGGCGGGAGTCGAGAGCGGTGTCTTCGAGCAGGCTCGCCATGCCGATAATTCCGTTCAGGGGGGGTCGTATTTCGTGGCTCACGTTGGCGAGAAAGGTATCTCTGGCCCTCATGGCCTCGGCAAGACTCCGCTCAGATTCTTCGAGCCGTTCGATTTTCTTGCTGAGCTCGCTGTTCAGGCCCCGGATCACAGTGTAAAGTTCTGCGTTCTGGAGCAGTCCGGCTGCCGTGCTGAGGACCACGGTGAGAAAGGCGAAGGAAAGGTCGAGAATGTCGGCGTCATCTTCTCCCAGGTATCCCATGAACATCCCCATCGTCCTGTTCTGGGTGGTCATGGAATGAAGCAGAATCTGCCCCTTCCCATCGGTGGCTGTAACGATGACCGGCCTGTTCCTGTCCACGGCCCAGGCGAAAGTTCTGTCTTCAACGAGGGGAAGCATTTCCTTTTCGAAAAAGGATATGCCGGAGGGAGGATCGCAGAACTCAAGGGACATGTCGAGACCGTCATGGGAGAAGACGATAAAGGCCAGGGACTCAAAGGAAATGAAGGAACGAACCTTTCGCGCGCATTCCTCGAACAGGGAATGGAAGGAGAATTCCTCGTCCACTACCACGGAAAAACCGAGGGAATCCACCGCCGATTCGAGAAGGCGTTTTGCCGCCTCCCGCTCCCTGGTAAGTATGGCCAGTCTTTCTTTCATCTTCTCCATGACATCTCCGCTCATCATTACAGCCTCAGGCAACAAGAAAAATGTGCATGATCTCCCGGATCTGCCGTTCGCCCTGGACAAGAACCGATTCAAGATCCCCTTCGTCGAGCCCGAGATAGTCCCATATTTCCGGCGCGACGGCGGAAAGATAGACCGATCCGCTGGTTCCAGCGCGGAGTCCGTTGGCGATGTAATCCGCGGCATGAACAAAGGCGGATTCCTCCGGAGCGTTTTCATCCAGTGGCGAATGGTGGTAGTCGCAGAGCTTCCTGATGCTTTCAGGGATGTTCCACTCTTCGAGAAGAACCTTTCCCACAGCGGCGTGGTCGAAGCCGAAAACCCTCTTTTCCGCGCGCCAGAGGGGAATCCGCTCAAAAAAGGAAAGCTCGAGGGCGTAGGTCATCTCCGCCGGCGTCTTGGTGTAAAGAATGATTCTTCCGAGGTCGTGCAGGAGTCCGGCGAGAAAAAAACGATCCTCGTTCCGGATCCTCCTCGAATAGGCCAATAGGCGGGAAAAAACGCCGCATGCGATGGAGTGCTTCCAGAGGGATTTCATGTCAACGTATGCGGGCGGCACATGGCGGAACACCGTCATGGTGGAAACCGCAAGGGCGAGGGCCGTCAGTTCGTTCGCCCCGATGATGGCGATGGCCCTGGGAATGGACAGAATCGGGTTAGGGAAACCGTAAAAGGAGCTGTTCACCAGACGAAGAAGGCGGGCGGTAAGGCTGGGATCCTTGCTCACCACTTTAGCGATGGTGGTGGCTGAACTGATCGGAGAATTGATGACTTCCTGTATCTTGAAGTAGATATCCGGGAATGAAACAAGCCGTACTTCGTTCTTTGCGAGGCCATAAGCTGAAAAAGTCCGCCCGAAGTGTCCCTCGGGAGGGCGCGGGAGCTGTTTCATTTCGGGAAGAGGTGCCGGAAGTTTGCCCGAAGCGATTTCTCCGGCGAATTTTCTCGTGCAGAATGACCGGATTCCCGCTGAAGCCGGCGTTTCGCCTTCCGCAGGCGGGAGGTAGGAATCCACAAAAGTCCCGGCCGACCTGAGAGCCTCTTCCCGGAGGTGCTCCTCCAGCGCTATTTCCGCATCCTCGGCTCCTTCCACTGACGCACCGGTGACGCCCCATATCTTGAACATCCGGATATGGTTCTCTTTCAGAACAGAGCCTCTGCCCAGGATGAACCTCCCGTTTGGAGCCGACAGGTCTTCTTCGAGGACCATCCCCTCCCGGAGATTGTTTACGCTCACCCTGCCCATGAAAGGTCCGTTTCCTGCCAAGGAATATGCCGTCGTTTCATTCAGTCCTCCGGGGGAGAGGAAAACAGGGAGAGGATCTTGCCGCTTCCCTTGAGACCCGACCCGGTAAGGACCGCCGCCACCGGGCGTTTCCCGCCTACCGAACCGTCACGGGAAAGCATTTCAGCCGCAGCGCCGACAATGGCACTCGTGGGTTCAACGAAGTATCCTCTTCGGGCGAGCTTCACAAATCCGTCCCAGATTTCCCTGTCCGAAAAAGAAAGGACGGCTCCTCCGGTTTTTCGAACCGCAGCGAGGACGTCTCGCCCTCGAACAGGTTCCGCGGAGCTTATACCTTCTGCTATGGTTTCCCTCTTTTCCACTCTCTCCGGAGAAGGACTCCCTTTCCTGAAGGCCTCCTCCAGGGGAGCGCAGTTTTTCGGCTGAAGGGCGAATATCTTCGGAAGGGTTTCTATTTCTCCGCTTGAAAGAAGTTCTTCAAAGGCCAGGGCGCAGCCGAGAACGAGGCTTCCCTGTCCGGCAGGAAGAAGAACAGCTTCCGGAGCGGTGAATCCAAGCTGCTCCCACAGTTCGAATGCGAAGGTCTTGATCCCGTGGGCAAACCACGGACTCCAGTTGTGGCTCCCATAGAATACGGTCTCCGCAGCCTTCTCTGCTGCCCTGGTCGTATCCTCCCTGGAACCGGGCACCCGCTCAAGATCCGCGCCGTAGGAGGCAACCTGGACACACTTCCCCTCCGAGGTGTAGGCGGGAACAAAAACCCGGCACCGGATGCCCGCCCTGGCACAGTAAGCCGCCATGGAGGCTCCGGCGTTTCCTGAAGAATCCTCGATGACTTCGGAGATTCCCTGGTCCCTCAGTCTGCTTACCAGGTATGCCATCCCCCGGTCCTTGTAGGAGCCGGTAGGGCAGGCATAGTCCAGCTTGAGGAAGAGGTTCATGCCGTTCCATTCTTCCCGGACAAGAGGGGTCCACCCCTCACCAAAGGACACTTTCTCCTCCGGTTTTTCCAGGGGAAGGGACGATGCATAGCGCCACATTCCCTGCTCAGCGGGACATATTCGGCTTCTGTCCATAGGAGGAGTTCCGCTGAAGTCCGCAAGAAGCGGAGCCCCGCACACACACCTCCACAGAAGACTGTCTTCCCGGACCACCGTACCGCAGAGGGAGCATTGAAGCATTATTTTTCCGTGATTGGTCATAATAGGATATTATACGTAATTTTCCCCTTTCCTGCAGGGAAAAAATACGCAAGAATTTCAATGAAAACGCTGTAATTGAAAGACATTCCTCCGGGGTATTTCCCCGGAAAAAAGGGGGAGAACGTTGTGAAAAAAATACGGAGAATCCTTCCCGCCGTTTCTCTTCTGGCCCTTCTTTTCACGTGTGCTGCCGAAGCCGCCATAGACCAGGCCGCGGTGCACCGTGCATGGGCAAAAATTTCCGCAAAGTCAGGAATCGAACACAAGCCTGTCAACTTCGAGAACAAAAAAGAACCCAACGCCTGGGTGAAGTTTTCACCGGGGAATCACTCGGTTCATGTAACGACCGGACTGATGGCCATACTTGACGAGGAGGACGAAATCGCCGGCATCCTCGCCCACGAAGCGGGGCATATCCAGCTGGGACACTACAACAGCTCCGTGGGGCGCAGCCTGCTTTGGGGACTTCTTTTCCATGCCCTCGAAGGCAATACCGCAGGGGAAATCGCCGGGGGCGTCGGCATGGCCCTGGCGGAATCCGGCTTCAGCAGGGAACAGGAAGTGGCCGCAGACGACTACGGGATCAGGACCTCCGCCGCCGCCGGCTACAGTCCCTGGGGTCTCGTCCGGGCCATGGAAAAAATGAAGGCCGCCGGGTACAAGACATCGCCGAACGGATTCAATTCCCACCCTCCCACTGAAAGAAGACTACTCCGCCTGAGAAACAACGCTTCGGCTATAGAACAGCGGAAATGAAGGAATAACCAGAAACCATCGCCACTTTTGCAGAAGCGGGAGCCTGTGCTGCAGGATCCCGCTTCCGCTGTATAATATGGCCAATCTTCAGCTCGATTTTTTCAGACGTCTTATCGTACCCTTTCCGGGTGAAAGCGAGGTGGTCGCAATGCATTTGACTGTGTCGGTCCTTGCGGCTCTGATCCTCTTTTCAATGCCGCTCCAGGGGGCGTCCGCAACAGAGGAAACGGTGACCGTGGAAGAGGAATTCATCCTCGAGGAGAATAGCCCAGAGGACGACAGGCCTGATTTTTACACAGGACAGGACAGCGACATCTTCGTTTCCGCAGAGGACCTGTTCGGGGCAGAACAAGAGCAGGAAGAATTTCAAAATTTCGACATGGATTATCCTCCCCATCCCGAGGAAGAGAAAGCCCTTGCGGCGGCCATGGAAACCCCTGATGAGCCGAACGTGCTTTCTCTCGCCATACTTCGGGCGCGCAAAGCATCATCCCTATTGGATTCCCTGAAGTCCGGCGAAAGAAAGACTCCTTCACAAGAAGGCCTGGATAACCCTCTTTATCCTGCCCTGGCCAACGCCCTTTCAGCGGCAGAACTTGTCCCGGATGAACCTGACTTCCTTTTCCTTGTCGCCCAGATCTACGCCGCCTTTGGTCCAAACCCCTTCACCCGGGAGCTAGCAGAGGAGGCGGCTGAAAAAACGCTTGAACTCGACCCCTCATATGCCGAAGCAAGGCTTTTGCTGGGAATCCTGCAGCACCAGAACAGATCATTCAGCCCTGCCATCGACAACCTAGAAAGGGCGGTTTCGGAAAAGCCGGCTCTGATGGATTTCCGTACGGCATCCCTTCTCGGTGCCGCCTATTTTCTCGAAAACTCTCTTCCCAGGGGTGAGCAGTTCTTTCGAAAGTACCTTTCATCCGGGGAGCCCAACGGCCCCGCCCTTTTCTGCCTTGGGGTAATCCTCCACGGGATGGAAAAGCTGCCGGAAGCCGGGGAAACGATGAGGCTGGCGGCGGAAGCTTTTTCCCAGGACACGGAAAAGGCTTCCTATGCGCGTTCAGTTCTTGCTGAATGGACCGAAGGGAAGTGAAGGAAATGAAGACAGCGGGAACGAGGCATTACGGGAAATTCTTCTCTCTCTTTTTCCTGTTCACCCTGCTCGCCCTTCATCTCTTCTCCTTCGGCGGACAGGCGCTCGGGGCATCCCTCGAGGAGGAGATGCTGAGCGAACTGGGCAAGGTACGGGATAGTTTTGCGGCCTCTGAACCCCAAAGGGGTCAGTTTTCCGATGAAGGAAGTTACAGCTCCGCACGGAAAAAATGGCTGAATGATTTCCAGAAGGCTTCCGACGGCGTTCGGACAATCTACAAAAACCGGGACGGCCGGTTCACCGAGATCAAGGACGCCATCAAGTCCGCAGGCATGGAAAAGGAATTCCTCAACTCAGGAAGCGCTCCGAAAACCCCGTCGAGCGACATCGACCTTACGGAAATGAAGCCCGGGAGCGCGAAAAAGCTGGCGAACCAGCTCAACTCGAAGGGCTACTCCATCAGACCGGACCCGAACGTGCCCGGACGGTACGTGGATCCGGCAAAGAAGCTCGTGATCTGGGAGACCCCCCCGAACCTGCGGACCGGGAGCCCGGAATGGCGGAACTGGGTGACCTCCCGGGCAGGCTCGGAAGATACCTTTTCCACCGCGGGCGGTCTCTTTGAGACCTCAGGCGGCAAGGTGGGCGCGAAAGACCCCGCCGGAGCGGTCCTCGACAACGTCAAAAAAGCGATGGAGGCAGGGATCGGAAAGAACCCCGCAGGCGGGGAGATCGATTCCAAGACCGTCGGCAAAAGCGTCAAGAAAGCCATGGAATGGACGGGCACGACTCCGAAAAAGGGTGAAGCGGCCGAATTCGCCAGGCAGGCGGAGAACCTGCGGAAAGGAAGAAGCTGGGAGGAAGCGGGTATAACAAGCCCCAACGATCCCCCGGAGGTGAAAAACAAAAAGATCCGGCAGTGGCTCGATAAAGCCCAGGATTCCCTGTCGAAGTCCTACCAGAAGGCCCAGAGGCAGAGCCAGAAGATCACGGACGGAAAAGTGAAGGAACTCACGGAAATACTGAACAAAAAACCCCCCATGTCCAAAGCGGACCAGAAGACGTGGAGAAAACTGACGGACGAGCTCCATACAATCTCGAAAAGCAACGGTGAGACCCTGAGAAACATCGCGGAAAAGGCCCCGGAAATCGGGGGAAAGATCACGAAACAGCAGGTGCGGACAAACCCCGACGGCACGGTAACGGACCTGAAAACGGGCAAGACCATGACCAGGAGCCAGTTTGCGGACAGGACAGCGCCGGGAACAAAAAGAACAGTCCCGAAGGTGATCAAGCCCGAGCTTCCCAAAAAGCCGGCGGTTCCCACACCCCCTCCCCCGTCGAAGCTGGTGAAGGTCGGAACGGGCATTATTATGATCTACCAGGGATACGAAGCCCTCAAGGCATATTCCGACTACCTTGACAAAGCCGCACGGGAGGATCCGGAGAATTTCGGCCTCCTTACGGTCGGGAAAGGCATCGGGTACGGGGTGGCGACTCTTTTCGGCATTCCCGGGCTGATCCAGATGGGGGAACAGATCGGCCTCTCCACCCGGGAACAGTACCTCAAGGACCTTCGGGAGGGAAAGGAATGGCTTCTGCCTCCCGCTGTCTGGGCGGGAGCCTACGCTGCCTGGGAGTTCGGGAAGTCTGTGACCATAGGCCCGCTCATCTCCGGGGGCGAAGCGATCCTGGAAGGATACGGACTTGCCGGAGACCTCCTTGACGCCCGGAAAGCCGCCCAGCGGGCGCTGGACATGAAGCAGCGGCTTGATACGGCCTACAAACCTCTCTCCGACCTCATGACCCATGTCATCGGAGGTCCTCTCCCGCCTATATGGGAGAAAAACCGCTGGAAATACTACAGGATATTCAAACCTATCCTCGACGACCCGGAAGCCCTTGATAAGCTCATGAAGACTCCCGCGGGGAAAGACCTGTGGAAATGGATGAAGGAATACAAGGACAAAAGAGCGAAGGAACTCGGCATTACCTTCGGCTCTCCCGGGGCGGACAACCCCGACGATAACGATAACATCGGGAAGGCTCTGCTCGCTCTTCCTCCCCAGGAGCGGGGGCTCTATCTCCGGGCGGCGGAAAAGGGAAACACCTTCGTCATTAATTTCCTTTCATCCCGGAACAGGGGAGCCTTTGCCGAACCGCTGGGTCCGGAGACCCTGGGAGCCTTTCTCCAGGCTTCGAAATCCGATGAGCGGGTGGCCTTCGAGGCTCCATTCTCCGAAGAGCAGAGAGCTGCTGCGGAAGAAATCTACAGAGACCTTCTGAAGGCTGTGGCGGAGACACCCGACGTGGCGATCCTTTCCTCCGGGTACGCAAAGGGAGCGGCGGCCCTCCTCGGCCAGTCCGAACCTGCCACCCTTCTGCAGCCGGGAGAAGCCGGCGAATCCCTCGAAAAGTTCAGGCTGCTCATCCTCCCGAGCGGATCCCTGTCAGACTGGAGCCTCTCGGAAACCTTCCGGAACGCGGTGGAAAAATACGTTTCCTCGGGAGGGACCCTGCTCGCTTTCTCCCAGCAGCTCGGGAAAGAATACGCCGTTCTGCCCGGGAAGGTGACCGCCTACGGATTCGCAGAAGACCAGAGCTGCCAGTACGCCTCCGCACGGATCACCGCTTCGAACGGGGCATTTTGCTCCATGACGACCCCTACGCCGGATTTCAACGTGGACGGGTATTTCCTCGACTACCCGGCCGAAAGTGAAATATGGCTTTCGAGGACAAAAAACGACCAGCCCTGTATGATCTCTTTCTCCTGGGGCAAAGGACGGGTCGTACTGTCGACCCTGTACCTTGACTGGGCCGCGGGCAACCACCAGGGAACCGTCCATGAGCGGCTCTTCTTCAGAGACCTTGTCTCTTTCCTTCTCGACAAGGCCCCGGTCCTCACCCATGAGGGCAAAACCGTCCGCGTTGCCCTTCCGGAACCGGAAACAGGCGACCGCGGGATTTCCTTTTCCCCTCTTCTTTTCGGCCCGGACGGCGCCGAGATAGAGGTCTCCCCGCAACCCGCCGCCGGAAAGGAACTGGATCTTTCCCTTTCCGGAGTCCCCGGTTTTTATCGGCTCGGCGGCGTGTTCACCGACGGATCGGGAAAGAAAACGGGAGAGACTTTTCCCAGGACGCGCTTCGGCCTGAGTGTCCTCCCGAAAGGCATTTCAGATGCTGGAAACGGCCAAAGGAACGGCGTGAGCGTTTCGGTTGCCAGCGACCTGGAGAACTACATCAGGGGGGCCGAGGGACGGTTCTCCATTCTCCTGTGGAACCGGGGAACAGAAGAAAAGACAGTCCGGATCGACTGGAGGTTCCCCCACAACTCCGGAAGCGCACCGGGGGCGGAGAAAGAAAAATATGCGGGCTCGAACACCCTGGTCCTGAAACCGGAGATGCGGGAGACGATCAACCTTTCCATACCCATCGTGAACACGGACGGCATCGACCGCCTGTGGGTCGATGTCTATGACGGCCGGACCAGGGAAAAAATCAGCACAGTATCGAAAGGATTCTATACGAAGAGTCCTTCCGCCGAAATTTCCGTCCTCCTTTCCGGCCGGACGTTCCCGGAGGGAAGCGCGCTGAAGGGCGAGGTCACCTTCAAAAATCCCTTCAGGGCGAGAGGAACGGGCACACTGAGAATCAGGACCGCAGACTCCGCCGGGAAAACTGCCGTTGACGAAGAGATGGACTTCGAGGTATCCGAGGACGGAGCAACCGTTCCATTCCAGGTTTCCCTCCCGGAAAACACTTTTTCCGGAGAGTGCTCTCTCCAGGCCTTTGTCGTTCTCAGGGGCACCGTAGTCGGAGTGGGAAGCGCCTCGTTCACTTACACCGGCAGGCCGTACGCCCTGAAGGGAAAGATCACCGACCGCATCACCGGGGCTCCGGTCTCCGGAAGCGAAGTCGAATTCCACCTCGGTGATACCTCCTTCAAAGGGAAAACCGACGGCGGCGGAATTTTTGAGGTTGATCTTCCCGACGGGCGATACAGTATCGAAGCCTCGGCCGAGGGTTTCAACATTTTTTCTGCCGATGCCGTTATAGCCCCGGAAGACAGGGCGGAATATCCCATAGCCCTTCTTCCCTTCGGCAAGGGAGAGGGTACAGGTATGGTCTCGGGACGGGTTTTCGACAGGGTAACCGGCGACCCCGTGCCCGGGTGCCTGATCGATATCTTCAGGGGAAATGAAAAGTACACGGTACAAAGCGATGCCACGGCCCGCTATTCCCTGGCGCTGCTTCCCGGCGATTACCTGGCACGGTGTTTTGTGGAAGGACAGAGCTGGAGTTCATCGGAATTTCCCTTCAGGATAACCGAGGGATGGGAGCAGCATCTGGACCTCTATCCCCCCCTGGGGAAAATACGGCTCAGGGTCCTGGACGCCATATCGGAAAAGGAGGTGGGGAACGTTTCCGCCATTCTCAAGACCGCCGATCTTTCAAAGGAAGACGGCTGGAATCGGGACATTTCCTTCGCCGTCAACGGCGGACCCACCGCCCTGACCGCTCCCGGGAGAAGAGCCCTGAGGGTTTCGGCCGACGGGTACAGGATGCTTGAAACGGAAATCCTTGCCGGGGAAAGGGCAGGGGAAAACCTCCTCTATCTGACCCCGAAGAAAGGGTCGCTGAAGGTCGTCTGTGCCGATCTCGTCAGCGAAGCTCCCCTGGCGGGGGTGGCCGTCTCCGCAGGGCGTCCGGGGCAGCCCGCCTCCGAAATGAAAAAGACCGGCGAGGACGGAGGGTGCATCTTCAGCCTCGAGGACGGACGGTGGGTATTTTCCGTCGAGGCTGAAGGATACAGCACCCTGTCAACGGAATGGTACTCGTCGGTCCACCCCGAGGCGGAGGTGCCCGAGGTGAAACTGTATCTTTCCCGGGACACGCAAAAAAAACCGGGAAGCGCACGACTGGCCGTCCTCGACAGGATGACCAGCAGTCCGGTTACAGGAGCATCCGTTGAAGTGACCGCTCCCAGCGGCTTCCAGCAGGGAGTCACGGACGACAATGGCCGTGTCACCCTTGCGATTCCAGATGGAAGAGTCGCTCTCAGGTTTACCCGGGAAGGATATGCGTCCCTGGAGACGGAACTGTTCAACAGCTACCTGGATGAGGCGGAAAGGGTGTTTTATCTCGACTCCGATTCCGCGAAAGCAGCGTTTCTCGTGAGGGACGGCATTACGGGAAACATCCTGGAGGGAGTTCGGGTCTTCAGGGTTGAGGGAGAGGCGGGACATGATCTTGGAATAACTGGAACGGGAGGAATTCTCGAGACGTCCATGCCCAGAGGCGGGTTCTCCTTCAGGTTTGAGCTGGACGGGTACGATCCTCTCATCACAGGCTTCCATATTTCAGGGAACGGCAAGGACGACAGGTCTGTGGAAGAGGTCTTCCTCTCCCCGCAAAAAAATCCCCATTCCTTCCGGGGAATAGTGAAAACCCCTGCGGGAGAACCTCTTCCCGGCGTTTCCATTACCATGAAGCAAAAAGAAACAACCATTTCACTCCAGAGTCTCGGGGACGGAACTTTTGCCCTGACACCGGTCCCTGGCCCCATCGATCTTACGTTTACTTCTGCCGGGTACCATGAACTCAAGACCCAGACGTATTTCTCCAGGGGCGTGCTGCCGCCGGAAGAGGAAGAATTCTTCCTCTTCCCCTCCGACAGCCCCTATCCAGATGCTCCCGGCAGGATACTGTTCAGCGCTATGGACGCCCTTACCGGAGAGCCTCTGAAAAGATTCAGCGCCTTTCTTCTCGACAACGGGTGGGCCGGATATCACAATGGGACGGCAGCCACCGAATCCAGGCCCGGTAACAGGAATACGGTCATACAATGCGAAGGCTACTATGAAACCGGTTCCTTTTATCCAACCGTCTTCCCTGGGAAAACGGTGAAAAAATCGATCCAGCTTCACCCGTCCACGGGAAAAATGCAGTTCCGAGTACTAGACGCCCTCTCCGGGGAACCCGTCCCGGCGTTTTCGGGCTATCTTCTCGACAACGGATGGGCCCGGTACGAAAACGGTTCCGCAGAAACGGAGGCCAAGCCCGGAAACAGGAACACGGTCATCAAGGCCCCGGGATACAACGAAACAGGGTCCTTCTACCCCACGGTCTTTCCTGGAAGAACCGTGACGAGAACCATTTTTCTCAATCCCTCGTCGGGCCGCATAGAATTTTCTGTTCTCGACATGGTCTCCGGAAAGCCGGTTCCCCGATTCTCAGCCTACCTTCTTGACAACGGATGGGCCCAGTACGAAAACGGTTCCGCGGCTGCGGAAAATCAGCCGGGGAAGAGAAATACCGTTATCAAGGCATCCGGATACAAAGAAACCGGCTCCTTCTATCCTGCCGTTTTTCCGGGAAGGACCATCAGGCGCACTGTTTACCTTGCCCCCTCCACCGGAAAACTCAAATTATCTGTTAAAGACGGTCTGACCGGAAAGCCACTTCCCGTTTTTTCCGCCTACCTGCTGGACGGAGGATGGGCCCAGTACCGGGACGGGAAGGGCTCCTCGGAGGCCCAGCCGGGGAACAGGAATACGGTCGTCAAGGCACCGGGATACTTCGAAACGGGGTCATTCTATCCCACCGTTTTCCCCGGAAAAACTACGGAGCGCACTCTTTTTCTCCAGCCTTCACTGGGACGGGCTGATTTTTCCGTGGCGGACGTCCTCACGGGAGAACCCCTGCCGGCCTTTTCCGCGTATCTTCTCGACAGCGGGTGGGCACGGTACGAAAACGGAAAAGCCTCCGCAGAAGCCCAGCCGGGAAACAGGAACACGGTGATCAAGGCGGATGGCTACTTCGAAGCAGGGTTTTACCCCACGGCTTTTCCTGGCCGCTCAACCACGCACACCGTGTATCTTCATCCCAGAGAACCTCTTGGCCAGGTGAACCTGAAAGGAATAGACCTGGTTTCAGGGGAAACAGTGAACAACGTCACCTTCCAGCCCCATGGAGAATCTCCTCTCAGAGCTCCCGGAGGCACAGCCCTCCATTCATCCCTGACTCATTTCAGACACCAATGGTTCCGGGCCTCTTCCCCCGGATATAAAGGCAATGACGCCCCCGGCTTTTTCACCTCGGGCCGCAGGGACGTCGAACTGGCCATCCCTCTGGAACGGATCGTCCCGCCGGGAAAAGGGAATCTTCTCGTAACGGTGGCTGATTCCGAAGGAAAAACCCTTTCCGGTGCGGCTGTTACCCTCTCCTGTACCGGGACGGCAGTCCGCGGGAAAACCAACGCGGCGGGACAGATCCTCTTCAGGAACGTGCCGTCGGGAATACATACCCTCTCCGCGTCGGCAAAAGGATACGGGAAGAGCAGTTCGCGAACCGCCGTGGAAGGCGGGGAAACGGAAAAGACCGCGCTGAAGCTGTCCCTTCTGTCGGAACTCCGGCCCCATGCTCCTTTCTCTCCCGTCATCATCAGCGTTCCTTCGGACGAGATCCTGAGGCCGGGAGAAAGAAAAATCCTCCGGGCCGTTCTGGAAAACAGGGGAGATGAGGGCGGGAGGACTTTCTGTTCCCTCGAGATCCCCGATATGGGAAGAATCGTCAGGGAAACAGTGCTTGGACCGGGCGAACGGGCGGAAGTTCCTTTCGAAGTCCTGGTTCCGGAAGACAGTGTCAATTCCAGGGTGTACGCCCTTGTGAAGGCCGGGGACCAGTCAAAACGGGGGGTGCTCTCCATCGAGGCACCCAAATTCACTCTCTCCGCGCGAACGGGCAGGGAAACCTACCTGGAGGGTGACGTTCTGGATCTTGAAGTGGAAGTGACCTCCGACTCGGGAGATGGGGAATACCAGGTCCGGGCTTCCTTCAACGAGGAGACCCGCCTGGAAGCGGTAAAATTCTCCGGAGGAAAAGGAAAGGTTCTGTTCCGGGACATACCTGTCTCTTTCAGGGGGAACAAGCTCTTCTACGGCCTTTACCATGTCTCGGGACGGTCCATATTGCTCAATGCACTCCAGGTCCAGGACGGGTCAGGAGACGTCCATCTTGTTCCGGAAAAACAGCAGTACATGGCGGGGGAAACTGTACGGATCCGGATCTCCGGAAAAGCGGGAGAACCCCTTTCGGTCGCCTCCCTGCTCCTCCCCGGCGGAATACCAGGCGCTGAGGGAGTGAAGGAAATAACCCCGGGATCCGACGGTACGGCGATACTTGATGTTCCCCTTCCCCGAGCCATAGCGACGGGATCCTACCCCTTCAGGTGCGGTGAACGTTCCGTGAACGTTGACGTCCGGGGGACGGAAACGAAAATACTGGACAGGCGCCTGGAAGAAGAAAACGGGGAAAATGCCGGGCTGCTTTTATTCTGGAAAGCGACCTCGAGCGGGGAGATCCCGTGCACATGGTCAGTGGAGGCGTTCCCTCCGGATGAAGAAGGGTATGTGCTTGCGGAAGGGAAGATCACTCTGAAAGGAGAATGGGGCGACTACATAATCCGGGTCGAACCGGAAGACGACGAACCCTGTGATTTTCTGCTCCGCCTGGAAGCCGATATTCTTTCACCCTCAGGGATACCTCTCGCAGAAATACGGTATTCCAGGGCAGAAAGGGAAAAGCAACCATAGCCGGCCCTGCATCCGGCCCATAATTTCCGCGGGGAACGGCATAAAGCCGTTTCCCGTTTTCGTGCTATAATATACCCGTATTGTAGACTTTTTTGCTTCTATGGCGTAAACTCCGAATTATTGATTAAAACAGGAACAAATCAAGGGAGGCGAAGAAATGAGCGGGATTTGGCAGGACAACTTCAGTTCCATTGCGAAGAACAACCGGCCGTCGCCGATCCGGGAAATGCTGGCAGTGATCAAGCAGCCCGGCATGATCTCCTTCGCGGGGGGCATGCCTGCCCCGGAAGTGTTCCCGGTGGACCAGTTCTATGAAGGAGCCCACATACTCAGGGACCAGGGCAGTGAACTTCTTCAGTACGGCACTACCGAAGGCTATCCTCCTCTCAAGGAATTTCTTGCAGAATGGACTGCCCCCCGGATGGGGCGGAAGGCCGCACCTGAAGAAATGCTCATCACCACAGGTTCCCAGCAGGCCCTTGACCTCTTCGCATGGTCAATGATCGACAAGGGGGATTATATCATTACCGAAGATCCCTCCTACCTTGCGGCTCTCACGGTGTTCTTCAACCACGGCGGCAGCTTTCTCGGCGTCCCCACTGACCGGGACGGTATGCAGGTTGACCTTGTCCCCGGCATCATCGAGAAAGCCAGGTCCGAAGGAAAAAAGATCAAGTTCATCTACACCATCGTGAACTTCCACAATCCCGGCGGCTCCACCATGTCTGTGGAGCGGCGCAAAAAGCTGGTGGAGATATCCAAACAATACAATATCCCCATTTTCGAGGACGACCCTTACGGATACGTCAGGTACGAAGGCCAACACCTGCCGTCCATATTCTCCTTCCATGACCAGGGCGGGGTGATCTATGCCGGGTCCTTCTCGAAAATCCTCTCCCCCGGAACCCGCGTAGGCTGGGTAACCGGCCCGAAGGAGATCATCCGGAACCTCACCGTGTTCAAACAGGGAACGGACCTCTGCTCCAGCCCAATCACCCAGGCACTGGTGGCGGAGTACTGCATCAACGGCCACCTCGACCGTCACCTTCCCGTGATCATCGGCAACTACAGGGTGAAGCGGGACGCTATGGAGAAGAGCTTCGAAAAACACCTCGCACCCCTTGGAGTCACGTGGGTCAAGCCCGAAGGAGGCTTCTTCTACTGGCTGAAGTTCCCCACGGTAAACACCAACGACCTTTTTAAAAAGGCCATCGACAAGAAGGTGGCCTTCGTTCCCGGTGATCCCTTCTGCCCCACTGCCGGCACGGGGATCCACAATGCCAGACTGTGCTACACCTTCCCGTCCCCGGAAATCATCGAAGAGGGCGTGAAGCGTCTCGCCGAAGCAGTCACCGAACTCGCCATTCCGGCTGTTCACTGAAAACACATTTTTTTAGGAGCCTCTGCTCCCTCCCCGGCGGGGAGGGAGTTTTTTTCTGCACCCGGGGGCGATTTGATGTAAGATACGGAACAAGGCGAGAAGCCGGAAAATCAGGGGAGGAGAGAGCGATGGATTCCAGGAGTCCGCACAGCGTTACACAAGATACCATAGCGGCCATTGCCACGGCGTGGGGAGAAGCCGGCATTGCCATTGTCCGCCTGTCAGGCCCAGAAGCGCGCAGGCTGGCGGACAGGCAGCTTGTCCTCACCGTCCCCCTTTCGGGAACTCCGCCGCGGTACCTCCGGAACGGCTTTCTTCTCGACGAAAAAGGAGAGGCCATCGACCAGGTGCTTGCCGTTTGGTTCGCCCCCCCCAAAAGCTACACGGGGGAGGAAGTGGTGGAAATTCACACCCACGGCGGAACCCTGGTGGCACAAAAATGCCTGGAACTTCTCCTCTGCCGGGGAGCCCGCCTCGCCGAGCCCGGTGAGTTCACGAAAAGGGCTTTTCTCTCCGGGCGAATCGACCTGACCCAGGCGGAGGCCGTCCTGGGAATTATCCGTTCACGAAGCGACGAGGCTCTCAGGGCTGCCGCCCGGACGCTCAAGGGAGAACTCGCTTCCTTCGCGAGGGACATTTACGACGAACTGCTGGCTCTTTCAGGAAAAATGGAAGTTTCTCTCGACTTTCCGGAGGAAGACCTGCCCTACGGGAACGACGAGGATACGGGCCATTCCCTTCTGGCAATACGCCAGAGCCTGGAGGACCTGCTGGACCGCTGCGCCACGGGATTTCTTCTCCGGGAGGGGATCAGGGTGGCCATCGTGGGCAGGCCGAACGTGGGTAAATCTTCCCTTCTCAACGCCCTCCTCAGGGAATCGCGGGCAATCGTCACGGCGATTCCCGGCACCACCAGGGACCTCATTGAGGAAGTACTCACCTACCGGGGAATTCCCCTCCGGCTGGTGGACACGGCGGGGTTGGGGGATCCCTCCGACGAGGTGGAGGCCATCGGTATCTCCCTGGCCGAGGAGGCCTTCAAAAATGCCGACGTGCGCATCTGGGTGGCCGACGGAAGCACTCCTCCGGCGCCCTTCGATTTTGACATGGCGGAGCGGCTGCGGGATCTCGTCCACGTGGTGGCAGTGAACAAATCAGACCTTCCTCCCGGAAGGGAGGATACCGGAAGAACCACCGAGGAGGCTATCTCCGAACTTCTGCCCGAGAGCCCTGTGCTATCGATTTCGGCGAAGAAAGGCACCGGACTGGATAATCTGAAGGATGCCGTGGTCTCCTCCATCGCAGGCGGCGGGGCTCTGGATTCGGGGCTGAACGCCTCCGCCAGGCAGGTGAACGAGATTCGTGCAGCCATCGGTTTTCTCAGGGATGCCTCCGAAGCCCTGGAATCCGGGCTTGGGCAGGACATCGCAGGATCCGGCCTTGCAGAGGCCCGGTCAGCCATGGAGCGCCTCCTGGGCATTACCGGAGACGACACCCTGCTCGACTACATTTTCAGCCAGTTCTGCGTCGGGAAATAATCCGATGGGAGGAGCCCCGAAGCTCCTCCCCACCCCGGAATACTAGCGGAGAGACAAAAGATACTGCAGACATGTCCTGACGCCGAACCCGCTGGCCCCCTTGCTGTAGACCGAATACTCATCCTTGTTGAAGTCCACCCCGGCAATGTCGAGATGGGCCCAGGAGATCCCTTCCCCGACGAATTCACGAAGAAACCGTGCCGCAAAGATGGCCCCGCCGTACCTGCTCCCTGAATTCACCAGGTCCGCAACAGGGGACTTCATGGATTCCGCGATTCTCTCATCATCGTCGGGAAGGCGCCACAGCCTTTCTCCCCTTGTCTTTCCGGCTTCGAGAAGACTCCCGGCCAGGCTTTCGTCGGGTGTGAAGAGCCCTGCAATGGACGTTCCCAGGGCGACAGCGCAGGCCCCGGTCAGGGTGGCCATGTCGATGATGACATCCGGGCGAAGTTCCGAGGCGTAGCTCAGGGCGTCGGCGAGGACGAGCCGCCCCTCGGCGTCTGTGTTGTCGATTTCTACTGTTTTGCCGTTCCTCATCCGGAGAATGTCGTCAGGGCGGAACGCCTTTCCGCCCGGCATATTCTCCGCAAGGGCCACGATTCCGTGAACCTCCACTGGAAGCTTCATCTTCGCCGCCGCACGGAGGAGTGCAAAAACATTGCATGCCCCGGATTTATCGCTCTTCATGGACCGGATGAAGTCCCCCGGTTTGAGGTTCAGCCCCCCGCTGTCAAAGGTGATGCCCTTCCCGACGAAGACCACTTTCCGCAAGGGGGCACCCTCGGGTTTCCAGGAAAGCCTGACCAGCCTCGGAGGTGTGGACGACCCCATTCCCACGGAATAGAGACCCTCCATCCCCTCTTCAAGAATTTTTCTTTCGTCCCAGACTTCCACCTCGAGGCCGAAATCACGGGCTTCTGCCAGGGCGTACTCCGCCAGCGTCTGCGGATTGGACCTGTTCCCCGGCTCGTTCGCAAGATCCCGTGCCATGTTCTGGGTGCAGGCGAGCATTTTCCCCAGGGAAAGCCCGTCGTCGTCTCCGCCGTACAGGACGAATTCACCGGGTTCGGGAAGCCTGTCCTCATCCTTCCGGGTCTTGTATTTTTCAAAGGAATAGCTTCCGAGCTCAGCTCCCTCCCCCACCGCACAGCTAGCGTTCCGGTCCGGAAGAACCGGGAGAACGGCCGAAATACGGGAGATCCCGTCTCCCTTCGCTCGCCGGACTAGCTCCGCGGTCCTGGAGCGGAGGCTGTCTTCCCCCAAATCCTTCCTCTCGCCGAGGCCGACAAGGTAGATGCGGGAAAGGGGAGAACCCGGAAGGGTCACCTTCGCTATTTTTCCTTTTTTTGCCTTGAACGAGGGATCCTCGAGAAGGGCAGCCGCAGCCGCTTCGTTCCCGGGTGAAAGAATCCCTTCCGGGAGAGATTCTCCCGAAAATACATACAGAGCCACTGCCCCGCTCCCGGACACAATTCCGCCGGTAAGAGGGGATGCAGTTATCTTCATTGAATCCACGCTCCCTGAATATTTATTTTTCCCCGGCAGGGGATGGTCTTTTTTTCGTGTTGACGAACCAGACTCCTGTGAAGACGAGGACACCTCCGGCGATCATGGAGAGAGTGACGTTTTCGCCGAGAAAAGCCGCCGAAAGAAGCACGGCCACCACGGGATTGATGTAGAGGAAAACTCCCGCTTCCGAAGCGGGAAGCTCCCGGAGGGCATCGTACCAGAAAAGGTAGGCCAGGGCGGAGCAGCATACCCCGAGGAACAGGATATTGGCCCAAGCCCCGGCGGAAATGGATGGAATCTCCAAAGCCCCTCCCGAAAAGAAAAAGGGAAGGGTAGCGAACAGCCATCCGAAAGAAAGGGCGTAAGCCATCCCGAGTTCCGGAGAGGTTTTCCGGAGGGCCTTCCTGGAAAATACGGAAAAAAGCCCCCATGAAAAGACGCTGACCACCATGAGCAGCTCCCCCGGGCTGTAGCCTCTCCTCAGGAATACGCCGGGGTCGCCTTTCGAGAGAATGACCAGGACACCGAAGGCCGCGAGAAGGATACCGCCTTTCTTTCTTCCGTCGAGCCTCTCGCCGAGAATAAGGGCCCCCAGGAGGGCAATGGCGATGGGGTTCGCCGCCACAATGAGCCCCGACATGCCCGCAGACACGGTCCGCAGGGCATAGGCCTGGAGGGCGTTGTGAAAAAAGACCCCGAGAAAGCCCAGCCCCGCGAAGACGGCCGCTTCCCTCAGGGGAAGAAGCCGCATCCTTCCCCTGAGAAGAAGAAACAGGAGCAGGGCCGACACCCCAGTACCGAAGCGGAGCCAGATCAGGGTGGTGAAGGAGACCTCAGCGACTGCGGCCTTGATGGAAGGCAGCGAGCCTCCCCATGCCACCACCGCGATAAAGGCCTTGAGCCGAGCCTTTGCGGTGGGTGTCATTCCCCTTCACCGGCAGGCGGAAAATTTCCTCCCGCGGCATCCATGTTTTCTGAAAGAAGAGAGGACAGCCTACCGGCGAAAAGGGCCGGATCGGCGATCTGCCCTCCTTCCGCGAGAACGCACTGGTCGTGCAGCAGGAAGGCGTATTCCTTCACTTTTTCTTCCCCTCCTCCCGAAGCGAGCAGCCTGTTCATTTTGGAGATCACCGGGTGATCAGGGTTGATTTCCATAATGCGTTTCAGTGGAGGAACCTCCCTTCCCATGGACCGGAGGATGCGCTCCATGTTGAACGATGCCCCGTCGTCGTCGCTTACGAGACAGGCCGGTGATTCCGTGAGGCGGAAGGATATTTTGACATCCTTCACCGTTTCGGAGAGGACCTCCCTCAAAAACGAGGCAAGTCCTTCCGGCCGGGGAGCGTCTGTTTTTTCCTCCTCGGGAGGCAGGGCATCCTCCCGTTCGAGGGAACGGAATTTCTTTCCCCTGAAATCCGGTAGGGTGGGAGCGATCACCTCGTCCACCGGATCGGCGAGGAGAAGCACGTCAAAGCCCTTTTCCCTGCACCTTTCAAGAAGGGGAGAGTTCCTGAGCACCGGGAGCTTTCTTCCCGTAACGTAATAAATAGCCTGCTGCCCTTCTTTCATGGCCTCCACGTATTCTCCGAGGGAAAGGAAACCATCCCCCGAAGAAACCGACGGGAAAAGGCAGATTTCCAGGATGGCCTCCCGGTGCTCCTTTTCAGCGCCGTCGAAGGAAGCAAGGCCCTCCTTGATTACCGGCCCGAATTCCTTCCAGAGACGAACGTATTTCTCCCTGTCATCGGCCATCATTTTTTTCAGCGATGCAAGAACACGCCGAACAAGGCTCTTCCTGATGATCCGGACGAGGGGATCCTCCTGGAGAATTTCCCTGGAGATGTTGAGCGGGAGATCCTCGGAGTCCACCACGCCCCTCAGGAAGCGGAGCCATGAGGGGACAAGGTCCCGGCAGTCGTTCATGATGAAGACGTTTCGGATGTAGAGGCTCACTCCCTCGCTCCGGGGAGCGTAGTGAAGGTCGAAGGGGGCTCTCGACGGGAAAAACAGGATTCCCCGGAATTCAGTTCCTCCCTCCACGGAAAAAGCCACCCTGCCGAGAGGCGGTTCCCAGTCGGAGGCGACATGCTTGTAGAATTCTTCGTATTCCTGGTCGGTCACTTCTTTTTCCGGGCGACGCCAGATGGCCTTCCCCGAGTTGAGAACCTGGTCCTCCGCCGCCTCGCCGTCTTCTGTCTTTTTCGAAACGGCCATCACGATGGGATAGGAGATGAAATCGGAATATTTTCTGACAATGTCCCGGAGGGTCCACTCGTCGGTGTAATCCCGTTCCCCTTTCTCCGCGTCGGGCGTCTTGAGGTGAAGGATCACAGTAGTTCCCGGTTCGTTCCGTTCAGCCTCTTCAAGCGTATAGGTACCGTCTCCGGGTGAAGAGAAACGCCAGCCTTTCCCTTCGCCGAGACGGCGGGTCACCACGTCTACACGGTCAGCCACCATGAAGGCGGAATAAAATCCCACTCCGAACCGCCCGATCAGGCTCTCGGCACCCGCCGATTCCCTGGCGGCTTTCATGGCCGAAAGGAATTCCCCGGTTCCGGACCTGGCGATGGTCCCGATATAGTTCGTCAGTTCCTCCCTGTTCATCCCAACGCCATTGTCGGATACAAAAAGAGTCCGCCCTTCCTCTCCCCTCGAAATCCTGATAGTGGGCGCCGACAGGCGGGATTCCCCTTCGTTTTCCTCATGCTCCGGATGGGCGAGAATTTCCAGTCGCCGCTTGTCCAGTGCGTCGGAGGCATTCGAAATAAGCTCCCGAAGAAAAATGTCCCTGTTGGAATAGACCGAGTGGATCATAAGATCAAGAAGCTGTTTCGCTTCAGCCTGAAAGAAAAACCGTTCCTGCTGCATGCCGTTCCTCCCGTTCAGTCGTCAGTCTGTCAGCGGACAAAACCGCCGCTGTTTTCCCTTTTCCCAAAAAGCCGGGGACGATGCTTGTCGGCAGCACCGTCCCCGTCCCTTCACCTACAGTTTACACAACCTATTCCGCCGGGGCCGGTTCGTACTCGCTCATTGCCTGCTTCAGGCTCACCAGGGCGAGATACATTTCCTTGATTGCCGCGAGATGCTCCGTCTTGACTTTCTGGTTATCCACCTGGGCGTTCAGGAGATCGATCTGGGCCCCCATGCCTTCCTTGTACATGAGCTGGGTTATCTTGAGCTCCTCGTCCGACCGGGCAACCTGTTTTCTCTTGCTGCTTTCCACGGCCACCGCTTTCTCCCATTGGGTGAGGGCCTTCCCCAGATCCTCCCGGACCTGGCTCTTCCGTGCTTCCAGGCTCCATTCCGCAGCCTCGACGCCTTTGGCCTTGTCTGCCACGTCTTCTTTCGTTTTCCCTCCGTCGTATACGGGAATGGAAACATTCAAGGCGAGGAGGAATTCCTTTTCTACAGGAGAGGCATTGTCATTGTCCGTCAGGAGCATATATCCCACCGAGCCTTCAACCGTGGGAGACATCCCCTTCGCGGCGAGGGTCTTCAGCACTTTTGCCCGCTCCAGGGCCGTCTCGGCCGAGCGAACGTCGTTCCTTCGCTTGACAGCCTCCGGCATTCCGACCTCGACAGAAAGAGCAGGCACGAGAAGGTTTTCCTCCCGCGGTTCCAGATCCGATCCCCCCGCAAGGGTTCTCATCCCGGCAAGGGTATTTTTATATACAGACTCGGCTTCCACCACGAGGCTTTCGGCCTCCTCAACCTTTGCCTGGGCCCGCACGACGTCCAATCGGGGGATAAGCTGCTGCCTGAACTTTTCCTCGGTAATTCTCAGGTCTTCTTTCCGCTGGTTCAGGATGCCCCTCTGGAGGATAATGTTCTGACGGGCAATAAAGGACTGCCAGTACAGGCTTTCCGCTGCGGCAAGAGTGTTGTTCACCAGGGTGAGATGATCGGATGCCAGACCGTTGTACTGGAGAAGAAGCTGCCGCTCCTGGGCCCCGTAGACCCCGCTCACGTCGAATCGGTGGGTTATGGCCGCAGAGAGGGAATAATTGCCCTTCTCCCCCATATTCCTTCCTGCCTGGGAGGAGTAGGTGTCGCTGAGCCAGCTGCTGCCGCCCTTGATAGCCACAGACGGCCGCTGGACGGCCACAGAGGACTTCACGGTGTGGCGGAACGCCTCGAGGCGCCTGTAGGAAGCCTGAAGTGAAGGATTATTTCCCCTGACGTCGGCAAGAAATTCCTCGAGAGAAGTTTCCGCGGCATTTGACATGGACGAAAATACACCGCCCAACAACGCTGCGGCCAGAAGTGTTGCTTTGAATCCTTTTCCCATGAATGATCCTCCTCGAATGAAGCACTCTTCGCTTCTCGCCGGTTCATCTGCCGGTTCAGAAAGAAAAATGAAAAATTTCGAAAAGCAATATATCCCGCTTTTCTTTGTCCATTGCTTTGAGTATAGATATTCAGCCTCGTTCCTGTCAAGAAATATCAGGGAACCGAAATGGCCGGGCATCTGAAGTCTCCAGATTCTTCACATCCGGAATCAAGTTTTATTGTATACATAGCAAATAAAAACTATTTTCGTTGATTATCAACAAAACCTGCACTAAAATTATTAGGGCTGGAATATGGTAAAGACAGGGAATCTTTACAAATTGCTTTTTTTGCTGTAGCATTCGTAGCATTCATTGAGGATTCAATGTATACGCATTCGGCTTCAGTTTCATTCCTATTTGGCAGTTCGTTTTTTCCTATCCATAAATGAAACAGGAACCAAACAATCCAATAAGGAGGAGATACGCACATGAGGAGATTCACCAGAGTTCTTTTCGCAGTCGCGCTTGTTCTTGCCCTTGGCACGGTGGCCTTTGCGGCCCCCAAGATCGGCATCATGACCGGAACCGTTTCCCAGGGTGAGGAAGAGTACCGCGCCGGGGAAGAAATGGTGGCCAAGTACGGCGCCGACAGGGTCATTCATGTCACCTATCCCGATAAGTTCATGGACGAACAGGAGACCACCATATCCCAGGTCATGGCCATGGCCTCCGATCCTGAAGTGAAGGCCATCGTCATCTGCCAGGGAGTCCCCGGGACTGCGGCAGCCATCGACAAGGTCAGGGAAGTCAGGGACGACATTCTCTTCCTCATCGGGACCGTCCATGAAGAGCCTTACATGATGGCCGGGAAAGCGGACCTTCTCTTTGAAATCGACCAGCCCGCCCGCGGAACGTCCATCGTGGAAAAAGCGAAGGAGATGGGGGCCAAGACCTTCATTCACTACTCCTTCCCCCGCCACATGAGCTATCCTCTTCTCGCAAAACGCAGGGAAATCATGGAAGAAACCTGCAAAAAGATAGGGCTCGAATTCGTGTTCGTCAACGCTCCCGACCCCACCGGCGAAGGCGGCGTGGCCGGATCCCAGCAGTTCATTCTTGAAGACGCTCCCCGGCAGGTCGAGAAATACGGCCCTGATACCGCCTTCTTCAGCACCAACTGCTCCATGCAGGAACCCCTCATCAAGTCCGTGGTCAAAACGAAGGCCATTTACCCCGAACAGTGCTGCCCCAGCCCCTTCCACGCCCTTCCCAATGCCCTCGGTCTGAAGGTGGAAAATAAGGGAGACGTGCCCTACATCCTCAAGGCGATTGAAGAGAAGGTCGCCGAACTCGGGATGCAGGGGCGTATCGCCACCTGGACCGCTCCCATCACCATGAACTTCATCCGTGCCGGAGCAGAATACGCCATGGACTTTGCCAACGGCAAGTTTGAGGACAAGAAAGACATCCAGAGAGCGAAGTTCACACTCGAGAAGGTTGCCGGTGCAATCCGCATCCGCGCTTTCGACGACGAGAAGGCTCCGAACTTCCTCATGGTTGTGGGCGAATCCATCATTTTCGGGAAGAAGTAAGCCTGTCCCGGGAACGCAGAGACTCGAGGCAGGGCTGTCACCAGGGACAGCCCTGCCTTTTTGATAAAGGAGGTCGTGTTATTGACCGGAGCAGCCCGTCTTGAAATGAAGAACATCAGCAAGCAGTATTACGGAAACCGTGTCCTCAAGGGCTTATCCTTCTCCGTCAACAAGGGAGAGGTATTGTCCCTCGTCGGGGAAAACGGAGCAGGCAAATCCACTCTTATGAACATTTTATTCGGTATGCCCGTGATTCATTCAACAGGAGGATTTGACGGCGAAATCTTCCTCGACGGCGAAAAGGCGAATATCAAGTCCCCTGAAGAAGCAATGAAACTCGGAATCGGCATGGTCCACCAGGAATTCATGCTCCTCCCCGGTTTTACCATTACTGAAAACATCAAGCTCAACAGGGAAATCACGAAAGACAGCCTGCTGAGCAAAATCTTCGGGAAACCGATGAAATGGCTCGATTTGCCTGCCATGAAGGCAGATGCAAGACAATCCATGGATACCATCGGGCTCGGAATAGACGAGATGCTCCCCGTTCGGGGCCTGCCCGTGGGACACATGCAGTTCGTGGAAATCGCCAGGGAACTCGACAAGAAAAACATCCGCCTTCTCGTCCTCGACGAGCCTACGGCGGTACTTACAGAATCCGATGCGGACAAGCTTCTCGAGGCCATGAAGATCCTCACCGGCAAGGGAATTTCGATCCTGTTCATAAGCCACCGTCTCGACGAGGTCATGGCCGCCTCCGACAAGATTGTCGTACTCAGGGACGGAGAGCAGATCGCCGAAACCCGTCCGTCCGAAACCACCATCGACCGGATTGCCGAGCTTATGGTGGGAAGAAAGATCGAAAGCGGCGAAATGGTGGGAAGACCGCCTTCGGAACTGAAGGACGACTACATACTCGAAATACGGGATCTATCGGTGGCCATGCCCGGCGAGCGGGTCAAGGGCGTCAACCTCGACGTCAAGAGGGGGGAAATCCTCGGAATAGGCGGTCTTGCCGGCCAGGGAAAAATCGGCATAGCCAACGGGATCATGGGACTCTTTCCTTCAGACGGTGACGTGAAGAAGAACGGGAAAACCATAAAACTGAACGCCGCCAGGGCTTCCCTTGACAATGCAATGGCCTTCGTCTCCGAGGACAGAAGAGGGACAGGACTCCTTCTTGATGACTCCATTGAATTCAACATCGTCGCCACGGCTATCCAGGTCCAGGGAAAATTTCTGACTCCGGGGAAGGTGCGCATTCTTGATTCGCAGGCCATGACCGGGCTCGCCACAAACATGATACAGGAGCTCGACATCCGGTGCACCGGCCCCGGGCAGCTCACCAGGCGGCTTTCCGGAGGCAACCAGCAGAAGGTCTGCATAGCCAGAGCCATCATCCTGGAGCCGAACCTGCTGTTCGTTTCCGAGCCGACACGGGGAATCGACATCGGTGCGAAAAAACTGATCCTCGATCACCTGGTGAAGCTCAACAGGGACAATGGGCTGACCATCGTCATGACGTCCTCCGAACTGGCGGAACTCCGCTCGATCTGCGACCGGATCGCCATTGTCTACCAGGGGAAACTGGAGGGTATCCTTCTCCCTACTGACAGCGACAGGGACTTCGGACTCATGATGGCCGGCGAATACCACAAGTTCCATGGAAAGGAGGCTGTATGACATGGACAACGATTTCCTGAACAAACTCGGCATTCCCAGGCTCATCATTTCCCTTTTCCTTGCGTTCCTCGTCGCAGCAGCCTTTTCCTTCGGCCTTCCCATGGGGCAGATCTTCAGCGCCATGCTCACCCGCTTTGGGATGAACTCCCTTCTCGTCCTCGCGATGATCCCCACCATACAGGCAGGCGCAGGTCCGAACTTCGGTCTTCCTTTCGGCATCATCTGCGGCCTGATCGGCGCAACCCTGGCCATCGAACTTGATCTGAGGGGGTTCACCGCGTTCTTTTTCGCCATCGGCGTCTCCATTCCGCTCGGCGCGATAGCAGGGTGGCTGTACGGCCTGTTGCTCAACCGGGTCAAGGGACAGGAAATGACAGTAGGTACCTACATGGGATTTTCCATCGTCTCGGTCATGTGCATTTTCTGGCTCATGGCTCCCTATAAAAGCCCTGAAATGGTTTGGCCTTACGGAGGGGACGGCCTTCGTGTCACCGTGGTTCTTGATGGACGAATGGAGCAGCTCCTCGACCGCTTCCTGAGTTTTACGGTCAACGGAGTGACCATCCCGACGGGCCTGCTTCTCGCAACAGCGCTGTGCTGCGTTTTATTGTGGATCTTCATGAGGACGAGAACGGGCCTTGCCATGTCGGTGGTCGGCTCCAACCCGCGCTTTGCCGAGGCATCAGGCCTCAACGTGAACAAGTACCGACTCCTCGCCTCCGTCGTTTCATGCGCCATGGGTGCTGCAGGCATCGTCATCTACTCCCAGAGCTACGGATTCATACAGCTCTACCAGGCCCCACTCTATATGGCCCTCTACTCCGTCTCCGCCATTCTCATCGGGGGAGCATCACTGCAGCGGGCCACCATCACCCAGGCACTCATCGGCACCTTTCTCTTCAACGCCCTTCTGGTCATCGCCCTGCCGGTAGCCAACGTGGCCATGGACAGCGACATCTCCGAAATCATGAGGGTCATCATAAGCAACGGCATCATCCTCTATGCCCTCACCCGCAAAGAAGTGGGAGGTGATGCCCGATGAGGCTCCTTCAAAAAAACATCGTTCCCATAGTGTTCATTGTTCTCTGCACGATAGGTTTCCACTATTCCGGACTGTCATGGATGTTTTTCGCCAACGACCTCATGACGAGGCTCGCCCGGAACTCTTTCCTGGTAATTTCCCTCATTATCCCTGTGCTTGCCGGAATGGGACTGAATTTCGGCATTGTTCTCGGCGCCATGGCGGGCCAGTTCGCCGCCTTCATCACGGTAGTCTACAATCTCACCGGGATAACAGGGTTCTTCCTGGCATGCGTCCTGTCGATTCCTTTCGCTGTCCTTTTCGGGTGGCTCACAGGCATCCTCTTCAACAAGGCCAAGGGAAAGGAAATGATCACGGGCCTTATTCTCGGATTCTTCGCCAACGGACTCTATCAGCTCGTCTGCCTCATCTTCATCGGGTGGATCATCCCCATCTCCAACAAGGCGCTCCTTTTGCCTTCGGGAATCGGTTTTGTGAACACCCTCGACCTCAAGATCTGGCAGTATGCCATCGACAAGTTCTACGTATTCAAACTGAAGGGCATTACCACCCCTCTTTTAAAGTACCTGAACAACATCAATTTTCCGGTGCTTACCCTTATCATCGTCGCTCTCCTGTGCACTGCAGTCTACCTTCTTTTCAGGACCAAGCTCGGCCAGGATTTCCGGGCTGTGGGACAGAACAGGCATATTGCCGAGGTGGCCGGCATAAAGGTAGACAGGGTGAGAATCATCGCCGTCATATTCTCCACCGTTCTCGCGGCCTGGGGTCAGCTTATCTTCCTCCAGAACATAGGCAACGTCCAGGTGTACGGATCCCATGTCCAGGTGGGGACTTTCGCCGTGGCGGCGCTCCTTATCGGCGGCGCTTCGGTCTCCAAGGCCACTATCGGCCAGGCTCTCCTTGGGACGGTGCTCTTTCATGCCCTTTTCATCGTGTCCCCACTGGCAGGGAAAAATATCATGGGCAGCGCCCAGGTCGGCGAATATTTCCGGGTTTTTGTCGCCTACGGCGTCATCGGTATTGCCCTGGCCCTTCATGCGTGGCAGAGGCTGACGAAAAAGGAATAACCCCGGCAGGTGGTTTTTGATGAACTTGACAAATCATAAATCTTCCGGATAATAGATATGATGTAATGGAGGGAAGATTTTGAGTGGACCCCCGGAACGGGGTCCACTCTTTTTTGAGGGCGAAAGACGGAGGCGTCGATGCCCTTCCCTTCTTTCGAATCTCAAGGAGGAACAGAAATTAATGAATGATAACGGATTCGCGAGCTACGAACTGCGGGAAGAACTGCTTCTCGCTCTGAAAAAGAAAGGATTCTCCATCCCTACCCCGGTACAGGAAAAAGTCCTAGCCCTTGACAATTTCGAGACCGACCTCATCGTCCGGGCCAAGACGGGCTCGGGAAAAACTCTTGCTTTCCTGCTGCCTCTTCTGCAGGGAATGGAACTCCCCCAGTCCTCACCCAGAATTCTCGTCCTCTCCCCCACCCGGGAACTTGCCCAGCAAACCGCCCGGGAGGCGGAATGGCTTTCACGGTACATGGACATATCCGTTGCCACCCTTGTGGGAGGCCTCGACATGTCAACCCAGATCCGCTCGCTCAAGGACGGTGCGGTCATCGTCGTGGGCACCCCCGGAAGGACCCTGGACCACGTGAACAGGGGAACCCTCAGGACGGACGGCATTCATTCCATAATTCTCGATGAAGGGGATCACATGCTCGACATGGGTTTCCGGGATGAACTCGAAGGAATTCTCGACGCCCTTCCCCAGCGGGAACGGACATGGCTCTTTTCCGCCACCATGCCCAGGGAAGTCAGGGAACTCTCGAAAAAGTACCTTACCGACCCTGTGTCCATCTCCCTTGTGGAGGACGGGGAACAGCACGAGGATATCGTCCACCGGGCGTACCTCGTTCCCTTCAGGCATAAAATGGAAGGACTCGTGAACGTTCTTCTCTGGGAACGGCCGAAGCGGGGTCTGATCTTCTGCCATACACGCCTGGAGACCATGTCGGTTGCCCAGCGGCTTTCCGAAGAGGGATTCAGTGCCGGCTCGCTCCACGGAGAAATGACCCAGAGAGAGCGGAACGCTGTTCTTGGTTCCTTCAAGAACGGCCATCTCCCCCTTCTCGTGGCGACGAACGTAGCGGCCCGCGGCCTCGACGTGGAGGGAGTAACGCACGTCATTCAGATCGGACTGCCCGATGACAGGGAGACGTTCGTTCACAGAAGCGGACGTACAGGCCGTGCCGGACGGGAAGGAACGGACATCCTCCTTCTTTCCCCCCAGGAGGCGGAGAAATTCAAGTATATGCTCGGTTCGGCGAAGGTGACCGTTGAATGGAAGAATGTCCCCGACCTCGACGCCATCTCCAGGGTTCAGAGAGAGATCGCAGAAGAAAAGCTTCTCACGGTCAAAGAAGCCGGAGAGGACGAGGATTACCTCCTGTGGGCGGAAGACCTTTTATCCAGGGTCAGCGCGAAGAACCTTGTCGCCAGGCTGCTCTGGACCCTGTCTTCAAAACGTTCCGCCGGGTACAATCTCTCCTCCGAGCTGGAGAGGGAACTCCGGAGAAAGAGCCGCTTTGCCGGAGAAAAGGACCGTGCCCCCGGAACACGAACCCTCAAAGGAAGACGTCCCAAGGGTACCATGCTTCGCCTGAGCAAGGGCCTGGCTGACGGGTGGGACGTGGGCAGGGTTCTGAGTGCCGTGTGCACATCCCTGAATGTTGACCGTTCGGAGGTAGGCGCCATCAGAATGAAGGACGACCATGTCCTCGTGGAGCTGCTTCCCGTGGCCCTCTCCCGGTTCGAGGAGGATTGCCGCGGCCTGGAACGGTGCGGTCTCCTGGAAGAGGGGAAGGGAAGAGACTTTCTCCTTCCAGCGTCTTCCCAGGGCCACCAGGTGAGAGGAAGGTCTTCCGGCCCGACCCGGCCCCGGAGGCAGGGCAAGCCGGAATACAGGGGCAGATAACGCAAAAGACCGCCGGTTCCGAAGAACCGGCGGTCTTTTTTCCCTTTGGTTTAAAAAATATCGAGGGAAGGGTTAGCTCTTGTGAACGTTCGCAGCCTGGGGGCCCTTTTCGCCGTCGACAACGTCGAAAGAGACCTTCTGCCCTTCAGCGAGGGTCTTGAACCCATCGCCAACAATGGCGCTGAAATGAACGAAAACGTCCTTGCCCTCGTCCGTTGTAATGAAACCGTACCCTTTGCTATCGTTAAACCATTTCACTGTTCCCTGACTCATCCAAAGACAGCCTCCTAAAACTTTATTAAATTCGCGGCCTAGGCCACAATCAAACAATATAGGATTTTTACATTGATGTCAAGGTTTTTTTCATTCCGGTAACGGTTTGCGTCCATTTTTTCTCTTCTGCAGCCTTTTTTTTCCCGTGAAAAGACATTAATAAAAAACCTTTCCATTAGATGAAACTTCATTCTCTTTCACTGGTGACTCAATCTGTCTTCCCCGTTTTTTTCCGGTTCCGGTTTCAGGGATGAAAAGAACCGAAATAACGGAAAGGGTTGCCGACACAAGGGGAAGAATGAAGGCCATTCTATATGCTCCCGCAGGAGAAAGGCCTGAAAAAAGGTCGAGCACCCAGCCCATCACGGAGGTGCAGACCGCGATGGAAAGAAAACCTGCGGCGTTGAGAATTGAAATGGCAAGCCCTGTGAACTTTTCGGATGTTAGTTCCTTGGCCACCGACCATGAGAGGACGAAGGCCGTATTCGTTATGCCGAGTAAGAAAAAAAGAATCTTCAACGTCCCGAGGGGAGGCATTCCGTTTTCCGACAGAAGGATCACAGCCCACAAAACCATGTGAAGCACTGAACTGACGAGCATGGGAGCCTTTCTCTTTCCGAGGCGGTCGGAAATCCAGCCTGTGATGAATCCTCCCGCCATGATCCCGAAGATAAGGATCACGCTGTAGGAGGACGCTTCCTGGACTGAAAGCCCGTAGGCATTCACCATCCATGGAATCCCCCAGGTGCCGATGAGGGCGAAAAATCCTGCCTGGTTAAAGAGATAGAAGAAGGTTGCGGGAAGGATACCCCTGACTGAAAGGACACTCTTCAGTCCCGAGACTACAGAAAAGGGTTCCGGCCGGAGGTTTGCCCTGGCGATTTCCCTTTCGTTTACCGGGGGAAGTCCAATATCCTGGGGCCTGTTCCGGATGAACCGGAAACACAGGGCCGCAATCGCCACGGTCAGGAGTCCTATGGCCACAAATCCGGTTCTCCATGAAACAACCGAGATGAGGAGGGCCAGCGGTCCCTGGGAGAAAATGCCGCCGGCGTTCCCCACAAGGGTCGTTGCTCCCGAAATGGTGGCGAATTCACTGTCGCGGTACCATTGGGACTGGATTTTCATTATGGAGACAAATACGGTGGACACACCGATGCCGACGAGAAATCTCCCGATGAAGAGCCAGAGGGAGGACGGAGCGAATCCGAAGATGACCGATCCGGCTCCGGCAAGGAACATCCCGAGGGAGACCGTGATTCTTGCTCCCAGGGAATCGGCGAGAAATCCCACCGGTATCTGCATGAGCATGTAAGCGTAGAAATACATGGAGGCCATGGCGCCGAAAGCTGTAGCGCTGAGTGAAAATTCCCTCGTCACATCATCCTTTACCACTGCGGCGGCAAAACGATGAAAGAACACCACCATGAAGGCGAAAACCATAACGCCCCACACAACCCAGCGGTAGGAGAGGGCCTTCTTCATCCCCTCCCCGCTTCCGTTTCTGCACTCTCCGGAATGATGCTCCGTCATTTTCTCTCCTCTTTTCTCCGGGTTCTTGTGCGGACTGTGATCCGCCGGAGTGATCCGTAAAAAGAAATAATACCATTGAATTCCGTTTTTTCCTCTTTTTTCCCCGGAAAAATCACCGTATAATCAGGTTCATCGAGAAACAGAGAAGGAGGCGGGCTCGTGATCCGGATTTCCAACATACAAATTCAGCTGGGAGAGCGATCCCTCTTCCAGGATCTTTCGTGGACCGTTCTTCCGGGATCCCGTACCGGCCTCGTGGGGAACAACGGCGCAGGAAAAACAACGCTGCTCAGGATAATGGCAGGGGAGACGACTGTGGACTCCGGAACGGTGACTGTCCCCAAGGGACTCAGGATCGGCTATCTTCCCCAGGACCTGGTGGAACTGCCTGACGTGCCGGTTCTTTCCTTCCTGCGTTCAAGAACGGGCCTCGCGGCAGCGGAAGAGGAACTCGCAGCATGCGCCGGACGACTGGCCGGACTCCCCCCCGAATCCCCTGATCATGAACGGGAACTCAATCGTCACGACCTTCTTTTGAAACGGTTTGAGGCCCTGGACGGATATGCTTTTGATGCCATGGCGGGGAAAATTCTTTCAGGTCTGGGCTTTTCCCAGGAGGACATGAACAGATCCACCGGGTGCTTTTCCGGAGGCTGGAAGATGAGGCTCCACCTTGCCGGTCTTCTTCTAATCTGTCCGGACATCCTCTTGCTGGACGAACCGACGAACCATCTAGACTCGGAGAGCATGGAATGGCTGGAAGGCTGGCTTTCAGGTTTTCGCGGGACTATTGTGGCCGTCTCCCACGACCGGAGATTTCTGGACAAGATCTGTACAACCATTGCGGAACTCTCTCTTGGAAGGATATCCCTGTACAAGGGCAATTTCTCCGACTACCTCGACGAACGGGAAAGGCGGATTGAGGAACTGCGGAGGCAGGAACGGCTCCAGAAGGATGAAATAGCCCGCATGGAGGAATTCATCGAGCGGTTCCGCTACAAGGCATCAAAGGCGGCGTCCGTCCAGAGCAGGATCAAGCGGCTTGAAAAAATAAGTCTGGTTGAAGTTGAAGAGGACACGAAGAAAGTGTCCTTCCGCTTCCCTCCCTGTGTCCGGAGCGGACTCGAAGTAATCGTCCTGGAAAATGGAGGAAAAAAATACGGAAATCACACCGTTTTTTCCGAAGCATCCCTTACGGTCCGACGGGGAGAGAAAATTGCCCTGGTCGGAGTCAACGGAGCCGGAAAATCTACTCTCTCCCGCATCCTCAGCGGAACGGAGGGGCTTACCTCCGGAACGGTGCGGAGAGGTCACAACGTCCGGATAGCCTTCTTTTCCCAGCAATCCTCGGAAAACCTTGATTATTCAAAAACTGTCTGGGAATCCCTGTCAGGGCGCAATCCCGCATGGACGGCCCAGGACAAGCGCAACCTCCTCGGGGCTTTTCTCTTCAGCGGGGACGATATTTTCAAACCTGTCCCGGTCCTTTCGGGAGGAGAGAAATCCCGTCTGGCCCTTCTGAAGCTCCTGATGGAAGAGTCCAATTGCCTGGTTCTCGACGAGCCGACAAACCACCTCGATATGCAGACCAAGGACCTTTTCCAGAGAGCCCTCCTGGAATATGACGGCACCCTGGTCATCGTTTCCCATGACCGTTATTTCCTCGACAACCTGGTGACCAGGGTGGTGGAAATAGCCTCAGGGAAACTCCTCGACTATCCGGGAAACTATTCCTGGTTTATTGAAAAAAGGAAAGCCCTTTCTTCTGAAGCCGAAGAGAAGCGGACAAGACCAAAAGAAAAGGAAGACCCTGAAAAAGACCGCAAGCGCCTCGAGGCGGAGAAACGGAACCTCCTGTACCGGAAAAAAAGGAAAGTCATGGACAAACTTGAACCGGTGGAAGAACAAATTTCCCTCCTTGAAAAACAGCAGTCGGAAAGGGACGGACTTCTGTCCGATCCGGCCTTTCTCGCCGATTCGGAAAAAGTCAGGAACCTGCTCATCCAGAGAAATGATGCCGCAAAAGAACTCGATTCCCTCTACGGACAATGGGAACGTCTCATGGCGGAAATCGAAATGATAGATAAAACAGGATAATCATGACCACCAGGGAGGACTGTGCAGAATGAGACCGAGAAATCAGCTTCGAACCATACTGATTGCAGTGACGGCTTTTTTTCTTTTTTTTCGTGGAATTCCCGCGACGGCAGAAGAAGAGCCCCGGGGAAAACTCCTTCTCCGGCATTTCGCTTCTGAATTCACCCCTGAGAGGATGACCATGATCATCGATGAAGAGCCTGACGCAACAGGCTATGTGAGGGACATCTACCTCGACATAACGGGGTGCGTCATCGGCGGAGTCCGCATGGATTCCCTGCGGATCAGGGCCATGGGAGTGCAGATGAACCCTCCTGAGGAATGGCAGACAAAGGGACTCGACGCCAGGGAAATTCTCAACGTCCATGCCTTCGCCCGCATCCTTGAGAAAGACCTCAACGACAACCTTCTTTCAAAAGAGTTCGGCGAGGACGACCATTGGAACAACCTCCAGGTGGACATGCGCCCTGACGGAATCTACGCCAGGGGAAACTATCTCGTGACCGTTCTCTTCAGACTGAACATTCTCATCGAAATCTTCAGCAAGTTCAAGATCGTGGAAATGCAGCAGGTATGGCTTCATGACTATACTCTCAAGGTAAACCGGGTTGACGTTCCCCAGTTCATAACGGACCAGGCGGTGGAACAGATCCAGCCCCTTCTCGACCTGAGAAAATTCGTCTTTCCCCTGAAGCTTCATTCTATCGAATACGACGAGACCTGCCTGTCTATCGCGAGCCGGGTACTTCCTGAAGCCTTTCAGGGCATACTGTACGAATACGAAGCAGGAAACTGAAGGAAAAAAAGAGAGTGTGAGCGAAATCGCTCACACCCTCTTTTTCATTTCGGACCGTAGGCTCCGGCGAACCCCCGTATGCTGTTGCCTATGAATTCCCGCTCCCTGTCCCGGATGTCGGGTTCCATTTTCCTCCAGGCAGCAAGGAAGGGATCCCGTTCCAGAAGTTCCCGGAAAATTGCCTCATCATCATCAGGCGAGACCCCCTTCCTGAACATGTCCACCACGATATCCCTCCAGAAAAGGATCTGGTCCCGGGCAAAGGAAAGCATTTCCTTTGCCCCTTCGGCCGCTCCGAAGTGGGAGTAGCAGATCCTCCTGCAGCCGAGGGGGATCAGCCTTTCAATGGACTCGAGAGTCACTTCGGGAAAGAATCGGGGCGGCGTGGCCGGACGAAGGTAGGGGAAAGGCTCCTCCCCTTCAAGAAAAATTCCCGCGGCTTCCCCCGCAAAAAGAGTTTTCCCCCGGTTCACTTCGTCGAGAACAAAGCACCGATGGTGGGAGGCATGGCCCGGCGTCTCGATGGCCGAGAATCCTGCCGGGAGGTCTTCATCGGCCAGAAGGGCTTCCCGGGGAAGAGGTTCAGGCTCCCCATACAGACAGGCCGTCTCGCCGAGGGTTTCCACACTCCCCTTCCACAGGGCCGAAGGGTCAAGAAGGTGAGGAATGCCTTTCGGTGCGGCAGAAACATGAGCGCCATATTCCCGAAAAGCGAAGGGGGCCGCTCCGGCATGATCAAGATGAACATGGGTCAGAAGAACCGCATCGACCCTGCCTCCCCCGTGCCGTTCCACCGCATCGCGGACAAGGGGCCAGGTACTTCCCGGTCCCGTGTCGACAAGGTATGTCCTATCCCCATCTTCATCCCTGACCAGCCATGAGGAAATGAAGCGGCGAAACCCTCGTTTGTTCACCTGAAGATCTATGTTTTCAAATTTCATAGCACCTGCTCCTATTCCGAAATGACGACTTTCATGCCGACAAAAACCATCTTTTTCAGCTCTTCCAGTTCGTGGTTCCTCATCCGGACGCATCCCTGGGTTATCATGGTGCCGATGGACCCAGGATCATGGGTGCCGTGGATTCCTATTCCCGACCATCCCGGCGTCTTCAGACGTATGAACCACGGTCCGTAGGCTCCCCGGGTAGGTCCGTTCCCGTCGCCGAAATCGTAGGTCCACGAGGAAGCCTTTTGTATCTGCTGCACGGAAAAGGTACCGGTGGGAGTTCTGCTGTCACCGACACGCTGCTTCTGTCCCCCGTTGGCCCCCACGGCCACCTTGTAGATTCGCTCCACGTTTTTCCCCCGGTAGAGGTACATCCGGTAATCTCCCTTGACGACATGGAGCCACACCTGATCTCCCTTTATTTTTCCGGGCACAGAGGGCGACATCGGCTGCTGCGGCGCAGGAAGAGGCGCCGGGGTTATGGAATGTTCAGGCAGCTGCCGGGGCGGTGCCGGCAGGTCGGCCGGGCGCGGCTCCGCCGGCATTTCAGGGGGCGGAGCCGTCAGGTCCCGGTAGAGGGTATACCCCGCATAACCGGTAAGAAAGCCCACAACAACCACAAGGACAAGGCCTGCCACCTTTGCCCAGAGAGGAAATCTGCGTTTTCCGTACAACATGGAGGAGCCTCCTTGCCGCGGTGAGTTCTGGGACGGAAACAGGATTGATTCTACCATGGAATGGCTCCGTGCAAGGAGAGAAAAGAATACGTAAATTCCCTGATTTTTCTTCTCCTTTCCCTATTGCATTTCTCTTCCCGAGGCCGTAAACTGCATCAGGTTCGCATCCAATTCATGAGGAGGTAGAGACGTGGAAAACGAGTTCCAGTTCGACCTTGAAAGGTATATTTCCAGGGAACGATTCGACCGCATCAAAAAGTTTGCTGAAGATAAGGAAACACCCTTTCTTGTAATTGACCTTGCAAAGGTCGAACAGAAATACGATGAACTGATCAGCACCCTGCCGTTTGCCAAAATTTACTACGCCGTGAAGGCGAACCCCGACGAATCCGTCATTCGGATGCTTGTAGCCAAGGGAAGCTGCTTCGATATAGCCTCGGTGTACGAACTGGATCACATTCTGGCGCTCGGTGCCACGCCGGACAGGGTCAGCTACGGCAACACCATAAAAAAAGCGAAGGATATAGCGTATGCCTATTCTAAGGGAGTGCGGCTCTTCGCCACCGATTCAGAAAACGATCTGAAGAAGATTGCCAGTAATGCCCCCGGCTCGAGGGTATTTTTCAGGATCCTCACAGACGGAAGCGGTGCAGACTGGCCCCTCTCCCGGAAGTTCGGGGCCCACCCCGACACCATTTACAGGCTTATCCTCCAGGCTCCGGAACTCGGACTGATTCCCTACGGGATTTCCTTTCATGTGGGATCCCAGCAGCGGGATATCGGCCAGTGGGATCATGCCATATCCACGTGCAAGTACCTTTTCGACTCTGCAAAGGCTGAGGGAATCGAACTGAAAATGGTGAACCTCGGCGGAGGATTTCCGGCCAACTACATCTCTCCCACGAAGGAGACCTCAGTCTACGGAACGGAGATCATCCGGTTCCTCAAGGAGGATTTCGGAGAAAATCTTCCGGAAATTCTGCTTGAACCCGGCAGGTTCATGGCCGGGGACGCCGGAATTCTCATTACGGAAGTGGTGCTCATTTCCCGGAAGTCGGAAGCCAATCAGTACAGCTGGGTCTACCTTGACGCAGGTAAATTCGGTGGGCTTATCGAAACGCTCGACGAGTCCATAAAATACCCGATCTACTCGGAAAAAACAGGCCCTATCCAGGAAACGATCCTGGCCGGTCCCACCTGCGACAGCATGGACATTCTGTACGAAAACGAAAAGTACTCCCTCCCCGCATCACTTTCGGAAGGAGACCGCCTCTATTTCTTCACCACCGGAGCCTACACGCAGAGCTATTCCTCGGTCTGCTTCAACGGCTTCCCGCCGCTCCGCGCCTACGTGCTTGAAGATTAAAGCAGGACATTCTATACTGAATGAAAGTCAGTCAGCGGAGGGAACAGGTTGAACGACTTGTTCCCTCCGCTCTTTCCAGGGAAAGGAGAATGCCCCATGGATACCCGCCCGAAACGATTCAACGAACTCTGGATCACGGAAGAACAGAGCCTGGACATGAAGCTGAGCCTCCGCGTATCAGATGTACTTCTGAACGTGAAAAGCCCCTACCAGGACATCCTGCTCGTGGACACAGGAGAATACGGCAGAATGATGATTCTTGACGGAGCCATTCAGATAACGGAACGGGATGAATTCTGCTATTCCGAAATGATGGCCCATGTGGCGCTCTCATCGCACCCTGATCCGAAAAGAGTGCTCATCGTCGGCGGCGGTGACGGGGGCGTCCTGCGGGAAGTCCTCCGCCACAAAAACGTGGAAAAGGCGACCCTGATCGATATCGATGAAGATGTGATCAACGCCTCAAAACGGTTCCTCCCGACTATCAGCGCTGCCCTTGAGGACCCCAGGGCCGATGTAAAACCAATGGACGCCATGGTGTACATCAAGGCCGCAAAGGAAGAATTCGACATCGCCATCGTGGACAGCACTGATCCCGTGGAATTTGCCGCCGGGCTCTTCGAATCACCCTTCTACCGCGATATCCACACCGCCCTGAAAAAGGACGGAATGGTCGTTGCCCAGACAGAATCGCCCTTCACGGACCGGAACGTCGTCCGGGACGCCTTCCGGGAAATGAGTTCCGTCTTCCCCGTCGTCAGGATGTACTGGGGGGCCATGCCCACCTATCCTAGCGGAATGTGGACCTACACCGTGGGGTCAAAAACCGCAGACCCGTCGCTACCCCTTCGCCCGGCCCCTGAGGGAACGAAATACTACACGTCCGAAATCCACCGGGCTAGTTTCGTTCTTCCTCCCTTTGTCATTGACTTGCTGAAATAAGCTGCTTAGTTTAGAATATATTGGTTTATCATTAACATTCAGGAGGGGAATTGAAAGAGATGAGAGTTTTGGTCGCCCTTGGAGGCAACGCCATTCTGCAGAGAGGCCAGAAAGGCAATGCAGCGGAACAGCGGGACAATGTACAGAAAACAGTGGACCAGATCGTCAGGATGATACGGGCCGGTCATGAGGTTGTGGTCACCCACGGCAACGGTCCCCAGGTCGGAGCTATCCTCATCCAGAACGAACTGGGCAGCGCTTCGGTTCCCGCCATGCCCATGGATGTCTGCGGAGCGGAAAGCCAGGGGCTGATCGGGTACATGTTCTGCCAGAGCTTCCACAACACCCTTGCCCTTGAAGGCCTTTCCGGCCATGAGCCCGCATGCGTCGTGACCCAAGTCGAGGTTGACCCGGCCGACCCAGCCTTCACCCACCCGACAAAGCCGGTGGGTCCCTTCTACACGGAAGACGCGGCGAAAAATCGGATGGCTGAAACCGGAGAATTCTGGATTGACGACGCCGGACGGGGCTGGAGAAGAGTCGTTCCTTCCCCCGACCCCAAGTCCATAGTGGAAAAGGACGTCATCAACTCCCTGCTCGAAAAGGGTTTCACTGTCATCGCTTCCGGCGGGGGCGGCATTCCTGTCATCCGGAAAAGCGACGGAACATACCAGGGAGTCGAGGCGGTCATCGACAAGGACCTCGCCGGTGAAAGGCTCGCCGCGGCGGTGAAGGCGGACCTCCTGATGATCCTCACAGACGTCCCCAGGGTTGCCATCAACTACAACACCCCGAACCAGAAATGGCTGGAGACTCTTACGGTTACCGAAATGGAAGCCCTTGAAAAAGAAGGGCATTTCAAGGCCGGATCCATGGGCCCGAAGGTTAAGGCAGCCCTCCGTTTTGTCCGCAACGGAGGAAGCCGCGCCGTCATCGCGAGCCTCGAACAGGCCCTCGAGGCCATGGAAGGGTCCGCCGGAACGCAGATTCTCAAGGACTGACCTCAGTCTCTTTTTCCCCAGGCATATACAGAAAGCGGCCCCGGATGGGGCCGCTTTTTTCCTGCCCTCCCCTTCCGGTGAAGGAGAGAAGCGTGTATCATGAGTTAAACTCAGATCTGGTGTATGGACATAGAAAATGAAGTGGCGTATCCTGCCGATTGGGCTAGCAGGCTCACAATCGACATTGGAGGGATACGCCATGAAAAAGTGTACTGCATCCAGCTCTTCCGGTCCAGAGGCAACGGTCCCGGATCCCCTGACCGAACTTCTGCGGAGGGGAGCCAGAGACCTCATAGCAAAAGCTGTAGAGGCCGAACTGGAGGCTCTGCTTGAGGATTGCTCCTCTCTTCGCCTGGAAGATGGAAGAGCGGCGGTTGTCCGCAACGGATATCTTCCCGGGCGGGCTGTCCAGACAGGAATCGGGGACGTGGAAGTGAGGGTACCCAAGGTCCGGGACCGGAGCGGCAGCGGCATTGTGTTCAACAGCTCACTGCTGCCCCCTTATCTGAAGCGGGCGAAGAATGTGGAAGAATTTCTGCCCTGGCTCTACCTGAAAGGCGTTTCCACCGGAGGCTACGGAGAGGCCCTCCACAGCCTCCTGGGCGAAAATGCGAAAGGATTGTCCGCCAATACCATCTCCCGCCTCAAAGAGAAATGGACGGAAGAGCACCAGGAATGGAACCGCCGGGATCTCTCAGGCAAAAAGTACGTCTACTGGTGGGCGGACGGAGTGTACAGCCGGGTGAGGATGGATGACAAGCTCTGTCTCCTGGTCATAATCGGGACCACGGAAAAGGGAGAGAAGGAACTGGTGGCAGTGGAAGACGGCTACCGGGAACCCGAGGCGAGCTGGCACGAAGTCCTCTCCGGCCTGCGGTCCAGGGGACTGAAGGATGGGCCGAAACTTGCCGTCGGGGACGGGTCGCTGGGATTCTGGAACGCCCTGCGGAAAGAATATCCGGAATGTGTTCATCAACGGTGTTGGGTCCACAAGACGGCGAACGTGCTGAACAAAGTGCCGAAATCGCTCCAGGGCAAGATGAAGGCGGACCTTCACGAGATCTGGATGGCCGAGACGAAGGAAGAAGCGGGAAAAGCCTTCGACAGGGCGACGGCCAAATACGGGGCCAAATACCCCAAGGCGATTGACTGCCTGACCAAAGACCGGGAGGAACTCCTGGCTTTCTACAACTTCCCTGCGGTGCACTGGGTGCACATACGGACGAGCAATCCCGTGGAATCGGCCTTTTCCACCATACGGCTCAGGACGGCGAAGACCCGCAACTGCGGATCGAGGGCGACGACACTGGCGATGGTCTTCAAGCTGGCTCAGTCAGCAGAGAAGAGGTGGAGAAAGCTCAAAGGCTATGAGCTTCTTGGAGAAGTCATCACAGGAGTAATTTTCAAGGACGGAATTCGTGTATCGGACCAATCAGACAGGAGCGCCGCCTGATGACCCATACACCAGATTTGACAATAGCTCGTGTATCATCATGAGCCGGTATCATTCTTCCAAAAAGGAGATGGATCATGAAAACCCTCGCCGTCATTCCCGCCAGATTCGCAAGCACCCGCCTCCCCGGAAAACCGCTTCTCCCGGTGAAAGGAGTTCCCCTGGTCGTCCGGGTACTCCGGCGGGTGGAAACGTGCTCCTCAGTGGACAGGATCATCGTCGCGGCAGACGATAACCGGATTGCGGAAGCAGTGCGGCATGCCGGCGGAGAGTGCATGCTCACACCTCCTGAACTGCCGAGCGGAGGCGACAGGGTGGCCTGGGTCGCCGGGAAAATACCTTCCGAACTCGTCCTTAATGTCCAGGTCGACGATCCTCTCGTTGGACCGGACATGATCGATCCCCTCACTGCGGCCATGGATGACCCCTCCGTCATGCTCGCCCTCCTGTCGAAGCGGATCGAACGGGACGAGGAAGTCTCCTCGCCGAACATCGTCAAAATGGTGTTCGATACCGCAGGCAGGGCTCTCTACTTCAGCCGGTCCCCCATTCCCTTTCCGAGAAGCGGAGACCCTGTATATTACAAGCATATCGGCCCCTATTGCTGGCGGAGGGATTTCCTCCTTTCATTCTCTTCCTGGGAACAGACGCCCCTCGAAAAATCGGAAAGCCTGGAAATGCTCCGGGTACTTGAAGGGGGCCATTCCATCGCATGCGTTCCCGTGGAGCGTGATACCATCGAAATTGATACCCCGGAAGATGCCGAAGCCCTGGAGCGATACCTGGAACTTCACCCCGACTGCGTTTTTTAGGAAGCTAAAAAACGGGCCCCGGAAAATTCCGGGGCCCGTTTTTCTTTCTCCGAAAGTGAGATTTCAGAGAGCGGCCCCGGCCCCCGCCCGAATAGCCCGGATCATTTTCTCAACAGAAGAGTCGTCCATGATGATATTGAGGCCGAACATGGCGGCCCTGGCCAGCAGCCCTTCACTTTGGGCCATGGACGCGGGAGCATAGGATGGTGTTCTTGCCCCGAACCAGTCCTTCTCTCCCATTGATTCGAGGGCCTTCCAGTGTTTGGCGTAATGCCATGTGTTGTCAGCGATGATGGAGCACCCGCCCCCCGCTGAAACGGCGGCATCTCTGAACTTCACGGCCGACTCCGCCGAAGGCAGCATGAAAATCACATGGGAGGCCGTGTCTCCCTCATCGTTGTGGGTTGGCCGGGGGACAATGCCCGTATCGGAAACGGCTTCCAGGATCCTCTTCTTGGCAGACCGCAGCAGCCCGAGGGCATAGTCCATTTTCTGCAGCGCAACAAGGCCGAGGGCTCCCTGCAGTTCGCTGAGCCTGAAGTTCACTCCCAGCCCGGACTTCCCCTCGGCCCCACGATCGTGCTCTTTGCTGTGAATATGACCGTGGTCATGGTAGCAGTCCATTCTGGAATGGATTTCCTCGCTGTCGGTGAACACGATTCCGCCTTCACCAACGGTGAGGGTCTTGTTGGGATCGAAGCTCCAGGTGCCGCATGTTCCCAGGCTGCCGAGCATCCTTCCCTTGTAGGTGCCGCCGACAACTTCACAGGCATCCTCTATGACCGGGATGCCGTATTTTTTCCCGAGTTCGGCAAACCTGTCCATATCTGCCGCAGCTCCAAACATGTGGACCGGCATGATCGCCCGGGTTCTTTCCGAAATAAGCCGCTCAGCCGAGGCCGGGTCGAGGCTCAGTGTCTCATCGATGTCGCCGAGCACAGGGACGGCGTTGCAGGACACTATCGCCTCGACCGTGGCAATAAAAGTAAAGGGCGATGTGATGACTTCGTCCCCCGGCTGTATGCCGATTCCTTTCAGGGCGACGATGAGGGCGGCCGTTCCGTTGGCCACTGCAAGGGCATGACGGGCTCCGGAGATTTCCCTGGCCCTGTTTTCAAACTCCTCCACCCTGTAAATTCCGTTCCTGGCTGCGTGGGATCCGTAACGGTGGATCATCTTTCTTTCAATGACATCCCGGACCGCCGCAAGTTCTTCCTTTCCGAAAATTTCCGTTCCCGCCATCAGTCTTCCCCCTGTCGTTTTCTTCAGAAGCACGCACTTCCTATAGGGAAACGATTCTTTCATAGATCCCCCGGATATACTCCTCCGTTGCCCGTTCCTTCCATCTGTCGCCGAAACAGCTCTGCCAGAGCTTCTCCATTCCGAGTGCCGTTTTCGTCATTTTCTCCACGTCCTTCGCCCCTATTCCGAAATCCCCGGCTTTCGGGACCTCCATGCCGTTGCCCCGGAGAAAGGAGACCGTGTCCTCGTATCCTTCAGGATAGAGCTCCCGGAGGGCAAGCATGGAAATGGTCACCGCAACGCTGTGGGGAAGGGCCGGACCGGAATTGCTCAGCCCATAGGACACTGCGTGGGCCGCCCCCACTCTTCCGCCGATGGTGCTGCTTCCTCCCAGTATGGACGCCATGGCTGACCGTACCGCATTGTCCATCCTGAACTTCCCCACTCCGGACATCAGGATGTTCCGGGACAGGCTGAGCCCGTCCCGGGCGTCGGAAACGGCATCTTCCGAACTGGTTCGGCTGTTCACGATCTCGTAGTGATGGAAGTAGCAGTCCATCAGGGTAAAAAATCGGTTGTATTTCCGGACTTCCGAAGTGAGTCCCGGGTCGATGACCGCAACGGAGGGAGCTGTATAGGGATTGTTGATGCCCAGCTTCTTTTCCGGCCCGCGGAGCACTGCGATAGGCGTAATTTCTGCCCCCGTTCCGCTGAGTGTCGGAAGAACCCAGATATCCGCCCCTTTTTTCATATCCAGGCCGTATCCCTGGTATGTATGGGCTGGACCTGGATTGGCGAGACATATGCCGACGGCCTTCGCCAGGTCCATGGTCGCACCCCCGCCGATGCCGACCACAACATCATGGGCTTTTGAAGCGCTTTTCACCATGGAGACTACGGTATCCACATCTCCTGTTTTGGGTTCCGACGCGGAGGCGTCGAAAAGATACAGGGCTTTCTGTCCTAAAAGGGAGGCGAAGACAGGTTGGTTCCGCAGAACGGAATCCACCACGAAGAAGGGATTCCTGTTTTCCTTTTCCAGCCTGTGAAGAAGCTCTCCCACTCCTTCACGGGAACGGATTATTTCTGTCGGGACCCTGGTACGCCACCAGGGCTGATGGGAAAGAAAACCTTCCATGTCCGCCGGTACGTTTTTCATTTCTGTTTCACCCCAGACCTTGAAAAAGATTGCTCTCCACAGTACCGTTTTTCCCTTCCCCATGTCCTGCCGGTTTTGTAAGGAAAAAAGCAGAGGGAGAAACACGGGGAAAAGTGTACTCCAAGTTTTTTCTCCGGTCCAGAGTCCTTCAGGAAAGAATTTTTCATTCGAGATGGGAAAAACCGTGCCGTCCTGTCTTTTTTTCCGTTTTTTTCCTTCACTGCTGAGGACGTTCTCCCCGAAGACAACAACCATGCCGGGCGCACCAAAAAAGCAGAGGGAAGGCTGTCCTTCCCTCTGCTTTCGAACGACCGGGCTAATTACGGCATGGGGATATGAAGGTCTGCCCCGGGACCGAGAGGCCATCCCATGGTGAACCAGAAAACCAGGAGTGCCGTAAAGAGGATAAGATACAGAATGCTGAAGGGAAGCTGGAGGGAAATGAGTGTCCCGATTCCCACTTCCTGGTCCGCATCCTGTTTGTACTGCTCATAGAAACCGATCATTACGGGAACGTAATACGAAAGAGGGGCAAGGTTGTTCGTGCATGAGTCTCCGACCCTGTATGCCGCCTGGGTCAGTGCGGGAGAGAATCCCATCATGCCCAGCATGGGAACGAAGATTGGTGCGAGGATAAGCCATTTCGCCGATCCGCTGGAAATAAACAGGTTGATGGTCGTCGTCAGAAGGACGAAGGCAATTATAAGCTTGCTTCCGGTCAAATTCATGGATTTCAGCCAGTCGGCTCCGTCCACGGCAAGAATGGTTGCCAGGTTGCTCGCGTTGAAGAGGTGAATGAAGATCGCCGCAGGCAGAACGACCACGAGGAAACTGATTCCGCCCTTCAGTCCTTTTTCCATCATCTTGGGGATATCCGATCCTGCCTTGATGACTTTTGCACCGTAGCCGTAGGCAACCCCCATGAAGAAGAAGAGGAAGAAGAGGATGCCGGCGATGCTTGAAAGGAAGGGTGACCGGGGAAGAATATCACCATTATCCGCCCTGAAAAAGGATCCCTCAGGGAAAGTGAGAGCCACGATGAGAAGAATATAGGCAAGACCTGTGTACAGAGACCATTTCAGACCCCTGTTCTCAACATCAGTGACCCGGTGTTTTTCAAGCTCGGTGGCATCCATTGTGCCGCCTTCGTCCCCGAGGTACTTGCACGTGATCTTCTCCGTCACGAACGTCGTAACGAAGGCAACAACCACAGTGGCTGCGACCATCAGGTACCAGTTCATCAGGGGATGTACCGGCCCGGGGATGTTCATTCCCTTGGCGGCCGACTCGGTGATGCCTGCAAGGAGCGCGTCCGTTCCCGCAATGAAGAAGTTCGCGGTGAAACCTCCCTGGGAAGCGGCATATCCTGCCGTGATCCCTATCCACGGGTTGCGCCCCAGGGCCTTGAATATGGCCGCACCGATCATGGGCGTGAAGATGATGCCGGCGTCGGACGCAAGGTTCGCGTTAATGCCTACGATGGCAAGGGCAAAGGTCACAAGATAGGAAGGTGCCCCGAGGATGGTCTTCCGCATGAGGGCGGAGATCATTCCGGACTGTTCCAGGAGCCCGATACCGAGCGTCATGACGATGATCAGGCCGAGAGGGGGAAAGCTTGAGTAAATCTTCAGAAGGTCAGTGAACACAACACGCATGCTCTTGAAGGTGAGCAGGTTCACTACCGAGACAACGGTCTCTTTTGCCTCGGCTCCCCCTCTTCCGGCAGCCATGTACTTGACCGACATGCCCGCGTTGCCGAGCCACCAGGACAGGGCAAGTATGACACCTGAAAGAATGACGAAAAGCCAGAAAGGATGGGGGAGCTTGTTTCCTACGATCTCAACTCCCTTGATGAAGCGCATGAGCAAACCCCGCTTCTTGGGTGCAGTTGCTTCCGACATGAAAATACCTCCTTTGCAAAATTATGAAGCAGTCTTGTTGTCACAGCCATCCGTTGTTTTTTTTCCTTCTCTCCCTACCTCCTTCCGGCAGTCATTTTCCGGCCGCCAGTACAACGGCCAGTTCCGCGAAAAGTGCGGGACCATAGTCCAGCACTTTTTCATCGATGTCAAAATACTCGTTGTGGTGCCCGGCGGCGATGTCTGTTCCGAGAACAAAATATACCGCCTTGCCGCCCCTTTTCTGGACAGCCCTCATCATCCAGGAAACATCCTCGCTGCCGCCGAGACTGACGGGGGGGGCAATCCGCTCTAAGCCGCTGATGGTCGCAGCCCTGTCCCTGACGATACCGGCAAGATCTTCGTCGCTCAGGGCATCCACAGCCTCTCCCATTTTCGCCATGGTCATCTCCACGCCGTACATGGAGGCGGCTCCGGATACGATTTCCATCGCCCTGTCATACACATAGGAGTTGAGCTCCATGGTCAGACCCCGGGTCTCCACCTTCATAACGGCCCTGGAAGGAATAACATTCCGCCCGCTCCCGGCCTGAAGAACGCCTACATTGATCCTGGTCGCCCCGTCCTTGTGGGGAGGAATGCCCGCCAGGGCCAGGGTGGCGGAGGCTGCCGCGAGCAGGGCGTTTCGGCCTTCATTCGGCGCTCCTCCTGCATGGGCCGCTTTTCCTTTGTAGGTCAGGTCAAACTTTGTGGTGCACAAAAAATCTCCGCATGCGGGAGAGACGCTTCCCGTCGGAATCCCCATTCCGATATGGGCGCCGAGGAAAAAGTCCACGTCGTCAAGGAATCCCCTCGCCGTAATCGCCTTCCCTCCCCGGACCCCTTCCTCCGCGGGCTGGAAAATGAGCTTGATCACTCCTCCGAGGGAATCCTTTTTTTCCATAAGCAGTTCCGCAAGGGCAAGTCCGATGACGGCATGGGCATCATGACCGCAGGAATGCATGGCGTTTTCATTCATGGAGGCAAACCCCTCCCGGAAGGGACGGTGCTTCTCGTCCTGCGCCTCGGACACATCCACTGCGTCGATGTCAAAACGGAACGCGAGAACAGGCCCCGGTTTTCCGGTATCGAGCAATGCCACAGCTCCAGTGTAGCCGTCCATTTTTTTTATCCACCCGGGGTCGGCCCCCTGGCCAAGAGCCCGCTCGACGAAACCGGCAATCTCCTGGTCGGAGGGGCGTCCCATGACGGAGTCAAGATCAAGCACGTCCCTGCCCACAAGAACGTCATATCCAAGCCGTTCCAGTATGCCCGCTATGCGGGCAGTGGTCCAGAATTCGGTCCAGCCTGTTTCGGCATGGGCATGGAATTCTCTTCTGAGCTCCGTATACTTCCGCAGTTTTTCTTCACCGAGTGCCGTCATGAGTTTCTCCCTTCCTCCTCAGTTCGAAGCCAGGAAATCGAGAGCACAGGACGCAAGGATTTCCACGCCGAGGGGAATGGCCTTCTCGTCGGGAAGGAACCGGTTGTTGTGCAGAGGGGCCATGTCGTCCTTCGCAACTCCCTCGGGCCTGCATCCAAGCCACATGAACTGGGCCGGAATCTTCCGGCTGAAAAAGGCGAAATCCTCTCCTCCGAGAGCAGGCTTCTCCACCCGAACGATTTTCTCCTCACCGATTACCTCCGAGAGCGTGGAAAGGACAAGTCTCGTCAGGGCAGGATCGTTCATGAGGGGAGGGTACCCCTTCACGTACTCCATTTCGCAGTCTCCACCCATACCCCGGGCCACGCCCACCGCTATGGATTCGATGCGGGAGGGCATTTTTTCCTGGGTTTCGGGACTGACTGTCCTGACTGTACCCTCGAGAACGACTTCATCAGCGATGACGTTGTACCTGTTGCCTCCCCGGATAGTACCGATGGACACTACGGCCGCATCCAGGGGGCTGACATTCCGCGACACAACCGTCTGGAGGGCCGAGATCACCTGGGCAGCGATTGCAATGGCATCCACGCCGTTTTCAGGCTCGGAACCATGGGCGCCCTTCCCCTTCACGGTAAGGAAGAGCCTGTCGGAAGCCCCCATAAGAGGGCCTTCTTTCGTTCCGACCGTTCCCGTCTCCAGGGAGGGCCACACATGCATGCCGAAAATAGCATCCACCGCCGGATTTTCAAGAACTCCGGCGGAAATCATTCCGGGAGCTCCTCCCGAGGGGTTTGCCTCCTCAGCAGGCTGAAAAATGAACTTGACGGTGCCGCGGAAGCGGTCTTTTAGATCGGAGAGGACGAGAGCGGCACCGAGAAGCGCTGCGGTGTGCACATCATGGCCGCATGCGTGCATTACTCCTTTTCTTGAGGAGGCACAGGGATGACCGGTTTTTTCCTCCATGGGGAGGGCGTCCATATCGGCCCGGAGCGCTACGCAGGGACCATCGGCCGCTCCCCTGAGGATGCCGGCAACTCCGTTTCCTCCGATACCCTCCATTACCTCCATCCCTGTCTCCCGAAGAACTCCGGCCACAAGAGCGGCAGTTCCGCTCTCCTGGTTGCTGAGCTCCGGCTCCCGGTGAATACGGCAGCGCAGATCCTTTATTTTTTCGGTATAGCGGGCCACCACAGGTTTAAGCATCTTATCCATGACGATTCCTCCGGAAGAAGTTTTTTTCCAACAGTCACCCCCATCAAAAAAGGGGTATAAAAACAGAGTGAGGTTGAAAAAGAAATGAAAAGCCGGCTCCTTGTACGCCGCGCTGCAGCAATGCAGCCCATGGCGTCGGGTTCTGCCGGTCAGTCGGAATGATACCTGATAAAGTAGCATAAGCACGGTATATTTTCAACACCGCCGCGTGTGCCTTCTCTTC
>JAHDLC010000046.1 GCA_018436595.1 Synergistaceae bacterium
ATCCATTGGAAGCTTACGATGATGCTTATACCGGGAGTATTTACGGTGTTCGCGTTTCATGAAAAAGAAGGACAGGGGGTGACATTTTCCCTGTCCCATTTTCCCTATTTAGGGGTGACATTTTCCCTGTCTCTTGACACAAGTCCGTCATCCGGCACAGAAGAATTCCGCCGACGCCCGGAAATCCACCAGACCCCTGCTGCGGCCGTGACCGGGATGGTCAGAAGCAGCCCCACGGTCCCCGCCACGCTCCTCAGGACTTCCTGGGCTATGTGAGGGTCGTTGAGGAGCCCGATGAAATCGGCTCCCTCGGTGGCTATAAGCACCACAAAGGGCAGGGAGCTCCCGAGATAAGCGAGAATAAGCGTATTGATCATGCTGCCCAGCACGTCTCTTCCCACGCTTATCCCGGCTTTCCACAGCCTTCTTCGGGGAATGGAGGGATCGTACTCGTACAATTCCCCCATAGAGGAAGTAACCGACACTGCCACATCGAGCACGGCGCCGATGGAGCCCACCATGACCGCCGCAAGGAGGAGCCCCCGGAGGGAGAGGTCAGGAGAGGTGGACGCGAGAAGGGCGGCGCTGTCGCTTTCAAGTCCTGTGAGCTGCCACAGGGAGACCATGACCCATCCGGTAAGGGAAGCACCGGCGGCGCCCCCAACTGCCCCAAAAACAGGGATGGGGCGAAGTTCCCGTTTCCTGACGACGAAAAAGCAGGTTGCCACGGAAACGGCGGCCACAGCAAGAATCGCGAATGGAACAGGCGGATGTCCCGAGGCTATCCGGGGCACAAACCACCCTATGAGGAACAGGAGCGACAGAAAAAGCCCCACCAGGGCCTTGAAGCCCGACCTTCCCGCAATGATGACGAGAATGCCGCAGGCAAAGGTTATGAAGCCCACCACGGCAGGAACACGGTACCGGTCGCTTACGGAGAACTGAACCGTTCCGTCTTCAAACATGTCGGCAAGGAGAAGGTATTCTTTGCCGGGAAGGAGAGTGAGCCTGCTGTCGGCAAGCTGCATAATTTCCACATCTTCCCTCGAACCGGTCCTGGGACCGCTCCGGTACAGGATGCGAAGCTTCACGAACTCGCTTTCCCACTCGCCTCCTTCCCCGGATGCAGGATCGGCCCGTTTCCCCAGCAGGTCTTCTATCACTATCACCGAGGAATCTTTCGCATCCCATTGCGAGAGGACATACCAATCCGTTCCGGCGACTACTCCCCAGACGAGCAGAAACAGCAGAAGCGCCGATAAGGCGAGGTAAGAAACTATTTTTTTCATTCTTCTTTTCCCTTTCTTCAGGTCCGTTTTCCTCCGAAGAGGCCTGCTGTCTGCATTGATCCCCATCCCGGAACGGCAGAGCAGGAAACGTTCCCCGTCGTCCGGGATTGTGGTCTCTCTCCCTTCTCCGCAGGGGGAATAACCTTCCCGGACCTCCGCACGACCTGCGTACATGAGGAAACGGGACTGATTACCAGTCCTTACGGTGCAGAAATTCCTCCAGGCCCAGGGAAGCAATTTTTTCCGGAAGAGGAATTCCTTCTTCCGTCCACCCCCGTTCGACGTAATATTCACGGAGCTGGCTTTCGAGGTCGGGGAGGGTGTCCGCCGATCCCCCCGATCCGCGGGGCTCCCGGAGAATTCTTTCGGGGAGGGCGTCATCCCTGCCGGTAAGACCGCAGGCCAGATTGAACAGCTTCTTGAGGTTGAAAATCCTCTCGCCCGCCTCCATGAGCTCTCCGCAGGCCATATCCCACCCCGTGACGCCGTTGATCCAGACAAGGAGATCTTCCAGTCTCGTGGCGGCGAAGGGGAATTTGCACATCTTCAGGGAATCCAGCACTCCCATGAGGTTCTGGAACCCCACGTTGACTTTTCCCTTTCCCTCGTCCACCGTCCTGTCGAGGACTGCATCAACACCAAGTTCGGGGTAGGTCATGCTCCGCTCGAAGGAATAGGAAAATCCCGAAAGGTGGCAGGCTCCCCGGTTCGACGTAGCGTAGCCCGCCGCGAGACTCTTGTAGCACCGGGGGTCATGGGCGGGGAAATCCATGCCCTTTGAGTGGATGGCGTATTTTTCCGCCCCTTTGCCGATTTTTTCAGCAGCTTTTTTTGTTCCTTCGGCAAGGACCACTCCGAATCCCCTTTTTTCCGATATGTCAGTCAGAAGTCTCACCATGGCCTCTCCGTCGCCCCACTGCAGAGGGTACCCGACCGTTCTTTCGTCGATGATCCCCCGCTCGTAAAGCTCCATGGAGAATGCGACCGCCGAACCTCCGGAAATAGTGTCGATTCCCATGCGGTTGCAGAGGTCGTTGCCCCGCCCGATGGCCTTCAGGTCGTTGATGAGGCAGTTGCTCCCAAGCATTCCGATGGTTTCGTATTCCGGCCCCGCGCCGGAAATACCGTCAAAGGCCACTTCACGGCCGCACTTTATCGGACAGGCCATGCAGCCCCAGTTTCCCGTGAGGATGGTATCGGCCATGGCCTCGCCGGTTATGCTCTTCACTTCCTCCGGCCAGCTTCCCATGCTCCAGTTCTTCAGAGGAAGGTCGCCGTTCTGTTCCGCCAGGGCAACGCCTCCCGCCGTTCCGAATCGGGTCATGGCAGGGAGTTTTTCCATGTAAAATTTCGCTTTCTCCGCTGATTTTTCCCGAACCTTTTTCTCGTCCGCCATGACGGTCTTTTCTTTCCCCCTGGCCACAACGGCCTTGAGGTTCTTGGATCCCATGGCGGCACCCAGTCCTCCTCTGCCGGCAGCCCTGGCGTTCCGCCCGTCGTGCATGATGTTCGCCAGAAGCACCATCCGCTCCCCCGCCGGACCGATGCAGGCCACGCCGGCGGGTTTTCCCTCGGCGGAAAAAAGAGCTTCTTCCGTCTCGAAGGTATCCTTTCCCCAGAGGGAGGTCCCGTCCCGGATCTCCACCCTGCCGTCGATAACCGCTGCGTAGACCGGAGAGGAAGATCTTCCGAGAAACACAAGACCGTCATATCCCGCCCTTTTCAGGTGGAAGCCGAAGGTTCCTCCGCAGTCGGACTCTCCGAAGGCACCCGTCAGGGGAGATTTGCTTATCACCTGGTGCCGCCCCGAGGTGGGAATTCCCGTCCCCTGGAAGGGGCCGTTCATGAAAATGAGGGGGTTGTCGGGCGAAAGCGGATCCGCCGCAGGGGAGCCATAGCGAAAAAGAAGGTACGTGCCGAGACCGGATCCGCCGATGTATTTCCGGACCACTTCGCCCGGAAGAAGAAGGTCTTCAGAAGTTCCGGAGGCCAGGTGCACAAGAGCTACTTTCATTTCCATATTGAAATCATTCCTTTCACGAGCCTGAGGTTCATTTTCTAGAGAAGAATCGTGCCTGCCGTCCCTGCGGCAACAAGAAGCAGCTGGGGATATTTTCTGAAGGGAGAAAACCGCGAAATCCCGGAAAAGACAAGAGTGAAAAGCCACAGTCTCCAGTCTTTCGTCAGGGGGCGGACCACCATCCAGAACGCGCCGAAAAGCATGGCGGCCACCACGGGACGAAGGGCCCGCTGCACTCTTTCCGCCCACGCTTTCGTCCGGCCTGATGCCCTGGAAAGAAGCCACGCTGCGGCGGAAACAAGAGCAAGAGGTGCGGCCACCACGGCAATCGTGGCCGTCAGCGAACCGGCGAAGCCGGCAAGCCTGTAGCCTACGTAGGTCGCAGCGTTGACCGCTACAGGTCCCGGGGTCATCTGTGCAAGAGAGACCACCTCGGCAAACTCCCTCTCAGTAAGCCACGCATGGGATACGACGAGTTCGTGGTGAATGAAGGGAATCGTCGCCAGCCCCCCGCCGAAGGCGCCGAGGCCGATGCGGATGAAGGTGAAAAAGAGAACGGAAAGGACACTCATCCCTTTTTCCCCTCCCCGAGGGCAAGACGAAGAGCCGCTCCCGCACCGAGGGCAATGAAAGGATGGAGTCCGAAACCAAGGAGAACAGCCGAAACAAGGGAAAAGACAGCCATATCCTTCCATCCGCCCGCAAAGGAAATTTTCGTCATGTCATAGACCACTCCCCCGATGATTACCGCCACTGCACAGGTCGCCCCGAGAAAAAAAGCGCGGACGGACGGAGCATTCAGAAAGAGAAGAAGAATCCTTGCCAGAAAAAGAATTGCGAGAAAGGGCGGAAGTACTGTGCCTACCACCGCAACAACGGCTCCGGCCTTTCCTGCCAGCTTTCTGCCTGCCAGAAGAGCCAGATTGACAGCAATGGGACCCGGGAAAGCGGTGGCAAAAATCATCATGTCCATGATCTCGCCGTGAGCGAAACGGTCCGTTTCCCTGAGCTCTCTCTCCAGAAGCCCCATCATCACGATTCCCCCGCCGAAAGTGAAGGCTCCCAGGCGGAGGAAGAGCAGAAAAACTTGTGTGAGCGACATCAGCCCATTCCGGTCTCCCCGGAACACTCCCCTCGAATTTCCATGACCCGGCCGGCCTGCGGTCTCATGAAGAAAACGCGGCGAGGATGGAGATGAACTGCTCCTGGATCAGGCCGTTGTATTTTCCCCTGCGGTACTCCAGGGTCATGGTACTCCTTTCTCCCTGGTCGGCATCCCGCATCTCGTCCTTCAAACCGTCAGGAAGCTCCACGTATTTTCCCCGGAGATTCATGTCTTCGTCAAAGAAGAGCAGGGTGGGTATCCTGGCGGCGCCAGTGAAAGCCTCAAGTTCCTTCACCCAGGGATCCCGTTCGAATACCGCCAGCCGGATGAGCGGGTTGAGATCCGCCGTCCTTTTCACGAAGGGCATGGCGACCACCGTATCCGGGCAGTAGATTTCAGCAAAGGCCGCAAGATTGACGGGTTGCTTCACACGCTTCACGGCCTCTTCGAACTCCGGGGAGAAAACGGTTCTTTCGCATGCCCTTTTCTGCCGGTCCCGCTCTTCCTCGTATCCCTTGCGGAAATACTCTTCCAGAGAATAACCTTTTGAAAAATCGATCATTGTGATTTTCACCCCCGAATGCTGGCTGAACGTTTTCTTTATTATCTCACAGAAGAAAAAAAACCCTGCCGTGCTATCTGCTACAATTGGGAAAAAAGCGGAGGTGGAATTCCATGTCCCCCTGTAGCAAGTGCGGCGCTGACGGTCCCTTTCTTTCCCTTTCCACGTGGAGCCTGTGTCCCGTGTGCAGGGAAGAGGCCCTTTCGGACATACTGGAGTCCATCCGGACCCTTGACTGCAGGTTCGCCTCGCTGAAATCCCCTCCGGACGGGAAAGCCTGGGCAGACTTCACGGGAAACATGATCCGACTTCTAGACCGCCTCGCCGCCATTCTCCCTGAAAATCTGGTACCGGAAAACGAGCAGCCGGAAGACCCCGGACCTTTCGCCATGGAGGAAATCCGCATTCTCCTCGGCTCAAGCGACCTTGACGAACCCCGCCTCCGTTCCGCCGCATCCATGCTCGACGGGATTCTTCCCTTTGTTGAGAACCGCAGCCCCGAAAACTTCGCTGCGTTTCTCAGGCTCCGCTCAAAAGTCTTTTCCGCCCTCGCAAAAAGCGACCGGGACAGGGCTATGTCCCTTCTTGAAAAAAAGCATCCGTCTCCGGGGGATCAGTCCCAGCTGACCCTCATCTGACGGCCCGGGCTGCCGGGGTCACTCCACATCTTCCCGCTCCCCCTTGCCGGATGCCCCTCCGTGAAGATTACCCCGAAACCAGGAGAAGAAAACCCCGAGGAAACACAACAGCGAGGAAATGGAAAAACTGATCCTCACCACGACGAGAAAAGTGGCGTACCGTTCGGGAGTGATCTGCTCGCTCCCGAGCAGGGCGGCGAAGACCACGGTGATCACCGCCATGCTGGTCATCTGCCCCAGTACCCTCATGGTGCCTACCGAGCCGGAAGCGGCACCGTAAAACTTCGATGGAACGGACCCCATGATGGCATTGGTGTTCGGCGAGGAGAAGAAGGCGAAACCGAGGCCCAGCAGAACGAGGGCCGAAAAAATGAAAGCCATGGGCGTTTCCCTGCCGAGAAAGGCAAAAACGGTCAGCCCGAGGGCAGTGGAGAGCATCCCCCCCGATGCGAGCAGTCCCGGTTCTATCCTGTCCGACAGTTTTCCAGTGTAGGGGGAGAGAAAAGCCTGCAACAGAGGCTGGGTTACCATGACCACCCCCGCCTCCGACGGGGACATACCCTTGATGTACTGAAGATACAGACTCAGGAGGAACGCCACGGAATAGGTCGCTGCATAGTTGATCAATGCCGCCACGTTGGAAAAGGCGAAGACCCGGTTCCCGGAAAAAAGGCGGATCTCGAACAGGGGATCTTCAGACCGGAGCATCCTCATGATAAAGACTGCGAACAGCCCCCCTCCGGCGGCCATAAGGAATACCCCCCCGGCCGAGGGCAGAATGGAAGCGCCGTACATGACGGCCACGAGAGATGCTCCATAGACGAAACACCCCGGAAGGTCGAGCCGTTTGCTGCTCCCCTCCCGCCATTCAAAGGGAACCCGTGTTTTCAGCAGGATAATCGAGACTGCCCCGAGAAGGGCGTTCACGAAAAAAACGGAAGCCCATCCGAAGGCCGCGATGAGAAGCCCTCCGAAGAAGGGCCCCGCAGAAGACCCGAGATAAATTGACGCAACATTGACGCCGAGGGCTTTCCCCCGCTCCGCCGCCGGGAAGACGGAGGTCAGGATGGCCATTCCCATGGTCAGCATCAGTGAACCTCCCGCTCCCTGCACCGACCGGAGCAGTATGAAGAACGGCATTGTGGGGGCCAGGGGACAGAGAATCGTTGAAAGGATGAATATCCACGTTCCGAGGACAAGGATGCGCTTCCTTCCCCAGATGTCCCCCATTTTTCCTGCCGGAACAAGGAAAACCGCCGATGAAAGCAGGTATGATGTGGCCACCCAGCTCAGCCAAACTGCGCTCGCACCGTAGGCCTGCTGTATGGAGGGCAGGGCGATGTTCACCGACGAGAGCATGAAGGGCGGCAGAAAGGCAGTGAGAGCCGCAACCGCCAGGACGGCATTCTTCGAGATGTCGGGAGACTGGATTCCGGAACGGACCATGGGGCACCACCCGCTTTTTCCTGAACTTGAAAACAATAGCATACCATATAGAATGCATGTGCCAAGGTTTTTCATATTCCTGAAGAGAAAAAACGGAAGACCCGGAAAATAAAAAAGAGGAACCGGCCCGAGCCGATGCCTCTTTGCTGTTTTGGTGCCGCCGATTACCCCGGAAGGAGCGTCTTTCCCGCAGCGAAGGCCCGTTCATTGATCTCCACGGCACCGGGAGGAACACAGGACCGGAGTGTTCCTCCCCAGTCTCTGCCGTCCAGCCCCAGGGTTTTCACCACCGCTCCGAGAAGGACCATGTTCATCACTCGCGGATTTCCGAGTTCATCCGCAGTTTTGGCCGCTTCCACCACGAGAGTTCCGGGAGCGGAGGCAGAAAGGTACTTTTCTATCTCCCGGGGATATTCCGCCTGTCCCAGGATCACCGGCATGGGGAAAATCTCGTGGTTGTTCACAATCAGCCTTCCGCCTGCAGAGAGGTACGGAAGCCATCGGAGGGCCTCCATTTTTTCGAAGGCCACCACCACGTCGGCCTCTCCCCTGCAGATGACAGGAGAATACACCTTTTCCCCGTATCTCACGTGGGTCGACACGCTGCCGCCCCTCTGGGCCATGCCGTGAATCTCCGACATCTTGACGTCATAGCCGAAGGAAAGGAGTCCTTCCGTCAAAATCTTGCTCGCTAGAATGGTGCCCTGGCCGCCGACCCCTACGAGCAGTACGTTTGTGGTCTTTGTATTCATCAAGATTCTCCCTTCTTCCCGACGGCGCTCTTCGGGCAGACCTGGACGCAGAGGCCGCACCCGTTGCAGGCCTCCTGGTCAATGACGATCCTTCCGTCCCGCTTCGAGATGGCCGGGCAACCAAGCTTCAGGCACGCCCCGCAGAGAACGCACCGTTCTTCGTCGACGAAGCATTTCATTCCGGCCCGTTCCTTCTGAACATTCTTCAGCAGAGCACAGGGGCGGGTGGTGACGATGACGGAGGTTTCTTCCGCCGCCCACGCCCTGTCAACAGCTTCGGCGGAAGCCTTCAGGTCGTAGGGGTCAACAACGTGAATATTGTCGTCCTTTACTCCGCAGGCCCCGCAGATCTTCGGAATATCCAGCGCGACGGTCTCCTCTCCGGAAAGAGTCCTGCCCGATCCGGGATTTTCCTGCTGTCCCGTCATGGCGGTGATCCTGTTGTCCATGATGACGAACACACTCCGGGACTTGTTCACCACAGCGTCGATAAGACCGGTGATACCGGAGTGGAAGAACGTTGAATCGCCCAGGATTCCGAAAACCTTCCGGTTCCTGCCCGCCTTCTCGTTCGCTTTCTCAAAGCCGATGGCGGCGGAAAAGCCCGCCCCCATGCAGATGGTGGTCTCCCCCACGTTGAGGGGAGGCATGGAACCGAGGCCGTAGCAGCCGATATCCCCCGTCACGATGACGTCTTTCTTTTTGCTCAGGGGGAAGAACAGCCCCCTGTGGGGGCACCCCGGGCAAAGGAGGGGCGGCCTGTTCGGGGGAGGAACCTCCCCTTCCCGTCCCGGTGCCGGTTCTTTCCCGAGAACCGCGCGGGCCACGATGGCCGGAGTGAGTTCGTCCACCACGGGAAGAACGTCCTTCCCGAAGCAGGAAATCCCCATGGCCCGAATCTCCGTTTCAATAAAGGGGTCATTCTCCTCCACTACCCAGAGAGTCTTCACTTTCGAGGCAAACTCCCGGATACGTCTGCGCGGCAAAGGCCATGAAAAGCCGATCTTCAGGAAGTTCGCCCCGTCTCCCAGTGCCTCCCGGGCATACTGATATCCCACGCCTGAAGCTATCACCCCGATTTCCGCTCCGTCGGCCATCGTTACGGAATTGAAGGGGGATGATTCTCCGAATTCCCTCAAATCCTCAAGCCTCTTTTCAACGATGTAGTGCTTCTGCCTGGCGAAGGCGGGGAGCATGGCGTTTTTCGCCGGGTTTCTTCCGTACTCCCTGACGGGGGACTCGACCCGCTCTTCCGTCTCGACCACGCTCTTGCTGTGGCATATCCTGGTGGTGAGCCTCAGGAGGACGGGTGTATCAAACCGCTCGGAAATGTCGAAGGCGGCCCTGGTGAAATCAAGGCACTCCTGGCTGTCCGACGGCTCGAGCATGGGTACCTTGGCATGAAGGGCATACCACCGATTGTCCTGTTCGTTCTGGGAACTGGAAAGTCCCGGGTCGTCCGCGGTGACGACGACCAGTCCGCCGTTCACCCCGATATAAGACATGGTGAAAAAAGGGTCGGCCGCTACGTTGAGTCCCACGTGCTTCATGGCGCACAGGGCGCGGGCTCCTGCAATGGACGCTCCCGAGGCGACCTCGAGGGCAACCTTCTCATTGGGGGACCACTCGGAAGACACTTCAGGAAACCGCCCGAGGTTTTCGAGTATCTCAGTGCTGGGCGTTCCGGGATAGGCGGCAGCCACATGGCATCCTGCCTCCCAGGCGCCCCGGGCTACGGCTTCATTGCCGGTCAGTATTACCTTCATTGACAGGTCGCTCCTTTCAGATTTCTCTTCGCAGAGCAAGGTGATAATAAATTTTTATCACACTACGCCCTGATCCGCAACAAAAAAAGAGACTCCCTCCGGAATCTCTTTTCGCTTTCGGGGAACAGGTGAGGTCCGGGTATGATCACGCTTTCTTCAGATACCTGTACACGGTCGCCTCGGAAACCCCGAGGCGACGGGCGACTTTCGGCACCGCTCCCTTCATGGAGAAGAGATGTCTCCCTTTCAGAACCCCCACGAACCTGGTTCTCTCTTCCGGGGTCATCGCCCCGGGAGGTGCGGAAAATTCCGAGGCCGCCTTCTCTATAAGCACGTCCATAAGGCCGTCAAGGTTCGATTCCTTTCCGGCTGGAAACAGGTCGTCCAGCGGAGCGGGCTCTTCTTCCGGTCCCGGTATCGCAGACCTGCCTGCAATTCCGTTCAGCATGCGGATCTTCTCGTGAAGGGTGTCATGAAGGCGAATCAGGTCTGTGACGTCATGGTTCGCGCATATCATCCCCCGAAGCTCTCCCCGGTCATCCTTGATGAAAAAGGTGTGGGATTCCAGGATACGGTTGTCCTTTGTCCTGTCCATGTGGGCGACCATATCCTCGCTGCAGTCTCCGCTCCGGATCAGCTTGACGAATGTCGGTGCGTAATCGGACATGGTGCTCCCCACGGAACGGCCGCTGATCTGCCCGTTCCGTATGGCGATAATGGACGATTCCGGCCTGGACACATCGTGAAGCACCAGTTCGTATTCAGATCCGCAGACCTCGGCGAAAAAGTCGAGAAGCGGAATGTATTTTTCCAGAAATTCCCGGTTTCCGGATGTCTGGCCTTCGGTTTTCATGCTGTGTCATCCCTTCAGGAAGAACTCTTTCATTGGCTGATAAAAAATTCATATCATTTTTCAGGCCTGATGTAAAGGCTGAGAAATCTCCTGTGCCTTCCAGCCCCCGGGAAAGACCAGAAAAAAAACGGCGGTTCCGGGGGAATCCGCCGCCTGCTCCCTGAAATGTCCTTATTCCTGGGGGTGAGCTCCCGGTCATTTCCCTGTCCGGATGCGCTCAGTAATTCTTTCAAATTCCTTCATGAGTTCCTGATCGTACACAAGAGCAAGATCGGGGACCACAAATCCGAAGACCCCCTCAAGGGTACTCATGGAAACCTGGATAAGGGAAATGAGGTCACTGCCTGTTTTTACAGTATCGTAGGTGTTCCGCGCAACGAAATAATCTCTTTTCAGTTTTTCCGAGGCCCCCCTGAGGGCGTTTTCCTGTCCCCTCAGGTACTGCCGATAGAGCTCCGCCGTATGCACGGTACGTTCGTTCGCTTTGACGTTGGCTTCCAGGACCTGCCTGTTTTTTTCGTCCCGCCCGGCCTTCGCCAGCATCTGTCTCGCTTCTTCTCCCAGTCTGCGGGCAGTTTTCATTATCTCTTCAAGGCGGGGAATATACTCTGTCCCGATTCTTTCCAGCACGTCGAGGTTGGCATGAAGGTAGAGATCCACCAGCACCATGTGGACCCCCGTATATTTCCTGGCCGACTGGACGCTTCCCTGGCCTCCCTGGAGAAGACTCAGGATCTGCTGGTTGATCTTCTTAATGCTGTCTGCGGCCAAAAGAAGGTGCATCACGTCGTCACCGCTGACGCTGGAGAGGAGCACATCAAGCTGCCGCTCTTCAACTTTGACTCCCATTTTCGCCAGGGCCTCCCGCATGGATCTTTTCAGGTCCGTTTTTCTTGCTGTCAGGCCTTCAATGTCTTCCCTGAGATCGGCGATCTTTTCATCGATTTTCTTCCTGGTTTTCTTCAGGGGATTCCACGTCTCTTCAGGCGCACCTATCCTCTCCTTCAGGAGCACCGTGATTTCATCCCCCGCCTGTTCTATCTTCATTTCGAGAAAATTGAACTCCTGGCGGGCATTCTGAAGCTCCGACCCGATAAGGATCGCAAAGACCTCGTCAAGCATCTCCTCGTACTTTTCAGTGTTCGACTGCTTATCCTCACCGAAGAAGCTTGAATCCGGAAGATCTTTCCTGCGGTCAAACACTTCGAGGGATTTTTCCAGCTTGGGGAGAGCCTTCTCCCAGATTTTCGCAAAAAAGGGATCGCTCTCCCCCGCCGCCGGAAGGACGGAAGAAAGGAAAAAACTCAAAAGAAAAACTGCCGGGGCCATCAATTTCATTTCCATCACCTCATAACAGTAATCTATCATAAATGCCTCCCAAAAGGAAAAGAAAATTACTGATACACCGCCTTACAGACCCTTAAAAATGGGGGGTGATATACTTTCTGAAGATCATATTCTCCTCCCCGGAGGTGACGGCGGCAATGAAAAAGGTGAGCATTCTGAATCACGTTATCGGGCCGGTGATGAGAGGTCCCTCGAGCTCCCACACCGCAGGCCCGTGGAGAATCGGCCGCATGGCGGCAAACCTGCTCGAAGTGCCCCCGGACCGGGCCGTTTTCACATTCCATCCCTCCAGTTCCCTGGCCGTCTGTTTCCGTGACCAGGGCAGCGACCTGGCCTTTGCGGCTGGACTCCTCGGCCGGCCCCTCACGGATCCCGATTTTCCCCGGATCCTCTCCCTGGCCCCCGGCCACGGCCTTGACATCCGCTTCGAGAAGGCGCCTTTTCCCGAAGCGGACCATCCGAACAGTTCTCTCCTCCGACTTTCGGGAGGAGGAAAGGAACTGACAATCCACAGCAGGTCCACCGGCGGGGGATCCTTTGAAATCGCTTCTGTCAACGGCTGTCCTGCTGACATTACCGGGGAATCATTTATCCTCATCCTGGAAGGACAGGTGGAAGACGACCTGCTGCATGCCGCCGCCACCGTTGAAGCATACGGGTGGGAAACCTCTGTTCGCCGGGGTCCCGGGGGACCGGTGCTCTTCGGGAAATCCTCCGCTCCCCTTCCTGAGTCCGCCAGGGAGACAATCTCCCGGAACGGGCTCCACTTCAACTACGCTGAGCCGGTTATGCTCCCCATGCCGGGCTCCCCCCTGTTTTCAGACGTACCGGGGCTTCTCTCCCTTGCGGCGGACACAGGATGGTCCCTCGGCCGCGCAGCCCTTGCATCGGAGGCATCTCTCCTCGGTGTGCCTGAAAAGGATCTTATGGATGAGATGGAGCGCCGCCTCGACATCATGCTCACCGCAGTCCGCAGAGGGCTGGCCGGAGATTTCTCCTCCATGAAGCTGCTCGCCCCCATGGCGGAAAGGATGCTGAATTCGGAAAAGGAGGGCGCCATGTTCACCGGTGGTCCTCACGCCAGGGCTGCCATACGTTCCATGGCCGCTCTCCATGTATGTTCTTCCGGCGGCGTGGTCTGCGCCGCGCCCACGGGAGGCGCAGCGGGAGTGCTCCCGGGAGTGGCGGCCACCCTGGCGGAGGATTTCGGCATCGCCGGAGAGCGGCTCCTGCTGTCCCTCTGGGCCGCCGGGGCCGTGGGATACCTCCACGACCTCAAAAGCACCTTCGCCGCGGAAGTGGCGGGATGTCAGGTGGAGATCGGTGCTGCGGGAGCCATGGCTGCGGCTGCGGTGGCCGAGGCTGCCGGAGGAACGGCCCGGCAGGGGTGCGACGCCGCCGCGACAGTGTTCCAGAACGTCATGGGATCGGTGTGCGACCTCGTCCAGGGCGTGGTGGAAATCCCCTGCCACAGCCGAAACGCCGCCCTCGCCTCACAGGCGTTTCTCTGCGCCGACCTGGTCCTTGGCGGATATGAAAACCCGGTCCCCCTGGATGAGACCATCGACGCAGTGGACAGGGTAGGGCGGATGCTTCCGGAGGAACTTCGATGCACATCCAGGGGAGGCCTCGCGCTCTGTCCTTCTGCCCTTGCACTTCCCCGGCTCGATACGGGGACACACTAAATTCACAAGGAGGAACAAAACATGCCGGCAGTTTTATGGGAAAAAAGCGATGGTGTAGGCTCCATCACCCTCAACCGCCCCGAGGCCATGAACACCTTCAATACGGAACTCGCAGCCGAACTGAACGATGCCTTCCGCACCATGGAGTCCGACGACGCCGTGCGGGCAGTCGTCCTCTCCGGTGCGGGGAAACATTTCTCCACGGGAATCGACCTCAGGGAGTACCTGACAAAGGAACGGCATGAGATCAGGGATTTTCTCTCGCTCATGAACCTCCACAACCACACCCTTGCGGCCATGACGAAGCCCGTCATCGCCTCGGTTCAGGGATACGCCCTGGCTAACGGAACGGGACTTGCCCTTGCCTGCGACTTCGTCGTGGCATCGGAAGACGCCGTCTTCGGCACCACGGCGGTGAACGTCGGTCTCATCTGCCTGGAGCCCGGATACCAGCTTGGCCGATGGATAGGTGAAAAACGGGCCCTTCAGTATGTTCTCACAGGGGACCTTATACCGGCTTCCAAAGGGAAGGAACTCGGATTCGTCTATGCGGTGACGGAAAAAGAAAAACTCGAGGAAAACTCCCTTGCCCTGGCGACACGGCTGGCCTCGAAGAGCAGGCTTTCGGTCCGTACGGGAAAAAGGGGCTTCGCCGCCATGTCCGGTCTCCCCGTTGAACGGGCCGTGGAGGCGGGAGGGGAACTGTTCGCCGCCCTTGCGTGCTCCGAAGACGGAAGGGAAGGCGTGGAGGCCTTCCTCGCCAAGCGCCCCGCAGTGTTCAGGGGAAAATAGAAGAAAGGGGATTTCAGCAGATGATCATTACCACCACCCACACCATCGAAGGCAAACAGATCACGTCCTATCGGGGGATCGTCTTCGGGGAAGTCATCGCCGGGGCCAACTTCATGAAGGACTTCAAGGCGAGCCTCACAAATTTCTTCGGCGGCCGGTCGGGAGCCTATGAAAAAGAACTCACCGAGGCCAGGGAAGCCGCCCTGAAGGAAATGGAACAGCGGGCTGCCGAGCTGGGGGCGAACGCCATCGTGGGCATGCTGGTCCATTACGAGGTGCTGGGCAGCAACGGAAACAATATGCTCATGGTCTCCACCTGCGGAACGGCGGTCCGGACGGACTGACCAGGAACAGATTCGACGCCGCGGACGGTTAGCTCCTAGAGGTCGTCCCTCCACAGCGGCATGGTGGAGCACCGGGGACCTCCCCCGCCCTTCACCAGCTCGTCGGCTTCCACAGGCACCACGTCGATGCCGGCCTTTTCCAGGGCCCGGATGGTTCCCGTATTCCTGTCCCAGATGCACACCCTGCCGGGCTCCAGCGTGAAGGTATTTCCGCCGGAGCCCGCTCTCTGTTCAGCGAAGGCCACCGCTTCACTCTCGCTGCCCCCCACTTTGACGATCCGGAGAGAAGATAGTTTCAGCACTTTCCGGATGGCCCCGAAAAGAGAGTTTTCCCTGGTGATCCTGAGCCGGTCACCCCGTCCCCGGGTAATGTGAAGCACAGAGATTTTCTTTTCAATATAGGGGAAAAAGAGAAAGGCATCATGGTCGATCATGTTCAGGAACATGTCAACATGGACAGTAAGCCCTATGGAATCCTGGGGACCGAACCTCGGATTCTCGAAAAGGAGGGCCAACACGTCGGTAATATGCCCCGATTCCATCGTCCTGCGGGCGATTCGCTCGATGGACTCGGGGTGGGTCCTTTCGTTCACGCCGACAACGAAGACGTTCGGACTGTAGCAGTGGATGTTGCCTCCCTCAACGGGCCTGTCATCACCTTCGGCGGCGCCATACCATGTTTTGAACCCCGTGTCCTTCAGCAGCGGGTGATGTTTGAAAAGAGCCTTCACACAGGCAGGTTCCTTCATCCTGTCCCTGTTCAGCATCCTGCCGAAAACCACACCTTCCCCGAGAACAGCCGCGGAATCCCGGGAATAGAGCACGTTCGTCATGGGGAAAAGGCACCATTCGTCCCTCCTGTCGGCCAGGTCATGCAGGGAGACCTCCCCGGTCTCCCTGTTGAGTTCATCCTTCGTCATGCCGAAAAAAAGCCGGTCCACCATGTCCCGGGGGGACAGCCCCAGAAGGTATTCCCGGAGCACTTCCAGTGTCTGGGCCGTGACACAGGGCCGTTCGGTCTCCAGTATGGAAGGCAGGACATCCTCTCTCACTCCCGGAAGGACGAAAATTTCCCGGAGCAGGTCTTCGAAGACCAGGACTCCGGCACCGAAGGAGCGGACCGTCTCCACCCACTTTCGGTGCTCTTCCGCCGCCTTTCCGGGGCTGGGCACCGCATCCCAGGCGAAGGATCCGATATTGAGGGGGGTACACCGCTCGATGCCCTTTCCGGGAGGCTGCATTATCACCGCCCGGAGCTTTCCGATTTCAGAATTCACCCTGATCTTCAGCCCCGACACAGGCGTTCCTCCTTTTCCTTGAACCGCTTCAGCGGTAGAGGTCCGTACTCAGGTACTTCAGCCCTGAATCGCACACGAGAAAAACGACGTTCTTTCCATATTCCTTTTCCCTGAGCAGTCCGGCCGCCGCCTGCAGGTTTGCCCCGGAAGAGAATCCGGCGAAAATACCCTCCAGGCGGGCAAGGGCTCTCGCTCCTTCCGCGGCTTCCTCGCTGCTTACAGTCAGGTATCCGTCTACAAGGGCAGGGTCAATGAAGGGAAGGTCCCTGCTGTACCCCCCGCCCTGAATCTTGTGATTCGCGTTTGTCACTTCCCTGCCCGCAAGAAAGGCGGCGGTGTCAGGCTCCACCACATAGCACCGTATGGACGGGTTGTGTTTCTTCAGAGCCCTGGCACAGCCGGCGAAAGAGCCCCCCGTTCCGACGAAATCCACGAAGGCGTCGATCCTGCCTCCCGTCTGTTCCCAGAGTTCCTCCCCGGTCCCGAACTCGTGGGCCCTTACATTGCTTTCAAGGGCAAACTGGTCCGCCCTGAAGGCATTCCGTTCCCGGACGATCCGCTGCGCTTCCTCCTCCACCAGGGCAAGATCGATGCCCGAAACCTGTCCCCGCTGCGATCCCGGCGCCTGTTCAACCAGGACGACCTCAGCCCCGAGGGAAGCCATCATCCTGGCCCGCTCCATGGAATTCCCCCTGGACATGACAGCGGTGAAGGGATAGCCCTTGACAGCACAGACAATGGCAAGCCCTGTCCCCGTATTTCCGCTTGTCAGCTCCACGACGTTCTGTCCCGGAGAAAGGTCTCCCGATGCCTCGGCATCTTCAATCATTCTGAGGGCAATCCGGTCTTTTTTGCTGAATCCGGGGTTCAGATATTCAAGCTTGCCGAAAAGCCCGCCGCTCAGTCCCCACTCGGAGGCCAGCCTGTCAAGCCTCACCATGTGCGTGCTGCCGATGGCCTGAAGGACACTGTCCAGAACCATATTCATCATTCCTCCACTCCCCTCTCCCCTGCATGTCGGGATCATTTTCCGCAGTCGGCTGAGTCAGTTCCCCACTATCATACCGTATTCTTGCATTGACACGGTGTCCGGGAGACACCATACTTTTCGTGCATCATAACCCCGGGCGGAGGTGGCCTGCAATGAAACCGATCAGAGTGGTCGTATGGGGACTCGGAACGATGGGCTCGCTCATGGTGAAGATCCTCTCTGAAAAGGAAGGAATCGATATCACCGGTGCCGTGGATCTGAACCCGGAAACAGCAGGGAAATCTCTGGGAGCGATAACAGGCTCCTCCCGCCACGGAGAAATTACGGTGACAGCGGATGCCGGGGAGACGCTGGCACAGGACGCGGACCTCGTCCTCCTGGCCACGTCCTCGTTTATCAGTGAAACCGCGGAACCTGTCAGGCAGATAGTGAAAAGCGGCAAAAACGTGATCACCATTGCCGAAGAATGGGCCTTCCCCCGCCGGACAGCCCCGAAAGAGGCAGAGGAAATCGACCGGCTCGCGAAAACTTTCGGCGTCACCGTTCTGGGAACGGGTGTGAATCCGGGATTCGTGCTCGATACGCTGATAGTAGCTCTTTCCGGAACCTGTGCGGACGTAAGCAAAATAACCGCCAGGCGGGTGAACGACCTTTCACCCTTCGGCCCGACGGTAATGGCCAGCCAGGGAATCGGCCTCTCGCCGGAGGACTTCGAAAAAGGACTTGAAAGCGGCGCCATAGCAGGCCACATCGGTTTCGAACAATCGATACACATGATCGCCTCTTCCCTGGGAATCCGGCTGGAAAAAATCACCCAGTCCCTTGAACCCATCATATCCCGCACTTCACGAAAGACCCCCTGCGTGAGCATCTCCCCCGGGCAGGTCGCCGGCTGCAATCACCGTGCAGAGGGATGGTCGGACGGCAGGCCCGTCATCATTCTCGAACATCCCCAGCAGGTTCACCCAAAAACCGAAAACGTCGAGACCGGAGATTTCATACACATTGAAGGCAGACCGGACATCCGGCTCGCAATCCAGCCCGAGATACCTGGGGGAACTGCCACGGCAGCCCTTGCCGTCAACATGATCCCTCATGTTCTGAATGCCCCGGCGGGTCTTGCCTGTATGGCCGACCTTCCGGTTCCCTCAGCGAAGCTTGCTGATTTCCGGCAGTTTCTGAAATAAGGCGGGAGGGAATACCCCCGCCCTGTTTGCACTCAGAACCCGAGTACTCTCAGAACCACGTCAAGAAGAACTTCAACCCCTGCCGCCAGATCCTCCCCGGAAGTGTGCTCCTCCGGACTGTGGCTGATGCCCCCGGCGCTGGGTACAAAAATCATGGCCGTTCTGCAGACCCTGGCCATCATCTGGGCATCGTGGCCGGCTCCCGAGACCAGCCGCATGGAGGAAAGGCCTTTCGAAGCAGCCGTCTCTTCGACGGCCTGGACAAGTTCCCTGTCGAAAACTACGGGTTCGAAGCGCACAAGGTGCTCCGACGAAATCCGAACGCCTTCTTCGAGGGCTGTTTTTTCCAGGAAGGCCGCGAGCCGCTTCTCGGCCTCCGTCAGCTTCGCACCGTCCGGATCCCGCAGGTCCACAGTGAAAACGGCCTTCGAGGGGATGACGTTCACCGCTCCGGGTTCGAAGTCGATGGTGCCGACGGTGGCAAGGGTGGTCCCCGCAGAGAGGGAAAGCTCCCTCAGGAACACCGACACCAGAGCGGAGGCATACCCAGCGTCATGACGCAGATTTGTCGGGGTCGTCCCGGCGTGATTCGCCTTTCCCTCAATGGTGATCCGCCACCAGGAAATTCCCTGCACTCCCTCAACAACACCGATCCTTTTCTTTTCGGCGTCAAGCCGGGGGCCCTGCTCCACGTGAAGCTCGAGATATTCTGCGGGAAGCAGGAACCCGGGGTCTTCTCCGCCGGAACAGCCTATGGCGGCAAGGGCTTCGCCCACGGTGCAACCCTTTTCGTCGGTGATGTCCAGTGCCTCTCCGAGAGGCATGCCCCCCACGGCCACAAGGGAGCCCAGCATGTCAGGCTGGAAGCGGACGCCCTCTTCGTTCGTAAACGCCGCTACCACAAGCGGCCGGGGCGGAACCGCGCCGGCCTCCCGAAAAGCCCTGAGCACCGCCAGGCCGGACAGGACGCCGTAACAGCCGTCATAGGGCCCCGCATGGATCACCGTGTCAATGTGGGAACCGATCATCAGTGCGTTCCCAAGTCCGCCGTCCGCCCCTCGGAGTATGCCGAAAAGATTGCCGATCCTGTCCGTCCGGACCTCGAGACCGGCATCTTCCATCCATTGGGCCACCAAATCCCTGCCTTCTTTTTCGCTTTCCGAAAGGGCGAGACGCGTCCTGCCGCCGCCGGAATCCAGCCCCACCGATGCAAGGCTTTCGATCTGCCCAAGAAGCACATCGTCCCGTACAACCGGCCGGGAAGCGGATTTTCCTCCTGAACTCATTGCCGAGCCTCCTCTATGAAACTATTTTCATTGTCAGAAAAAACCGGAACCCGGCGCATCATCCTTCTTCCGAAGAAAAAGACCTGACGCCGAGAAAGATATCCTGGCCGGGTCCACCTTCCGGCCACCGCAGTCAGCCTCGTCAGTCCCGCCGCCTGGCCGTGAAAAACTCGTAGGCGAAATACTCAGGGTACTTGCGGCGCATTTCAGGTTCCAGAGCCAGCCGGTCAAGGACAGCGAGGGCTTCTTCGTCGGCTTCGTATTGTTTCCGCATCTCGGCGATACGTTTTTCCATGGGAGTGTAGAAGTGCATCCACCAGGCTTCGTCCGGCAGGGTAAAATGGCCTGCCGGGGAGAACCCGGTTTGTTCCAGCAGCGCCAGAATGTCAGCCGTCCTTCCCATGGACGGGTAATCGAGGTCGAAGCTCTCCTTCACCTCTGACGGAGGATCATCCCTGAGCCACACGGCGTCTGTGAAGGCAAGGAATCCCCCCGGGCGGAGAAGTTCCCGGCAGACTGACAGGGCCCGTTCCATACCGATGGAGTACAGCGCTCCCTCTGACCAGACCAGGTCAAAGCTTCCCGGGAGAAGCCCCGTATCGGCCATATCGGCGACCATGGGGAAAATCCGTTCCGAGAGCCCGAGGGAGGACACCGTCTCCCTGAGGCTGCTGATGCTCGGTTCATGAAGGTCCACGGCGACGATGGTTCCCCTGGTCATGGCTGCAAGATGGAGGGTCTGTCCTCCAACACCGCACCCGAGGTCCGCAACTTTCGGGAAGGGCGGCAGGCCGTCGCACAGCCCGAGGGCCCTCTCGGTACAGGCCCGGTTTCCGGGCCCCTGCCGCGGAAGTGACTCGAACAGCTCCAGGAACAGCTGCCAGAACCGGGACGTCGGTTCAATCATGGTTCTCCCTCCTTCGGATATTACTGGGACATAAGAATCTATCCGGGGTCCGTTCCGCAGGAAAATCCTCCCGGTTGCTGAAAACACGGTCACCCCCGGCGTGTACCCTCTCTCACCGATTCAATTGTCGGGGCATTGTCCTTGGCCGTCAATACTCATGGAGAGGCAGTTCCTGCCCTCCTTTTCTGAATAACTCAACTTTCGCAGGACCTTGAAAACCGTAAATTGTTGTCATGACATGGGAAAAGCAGTTAAAACGCCCATTTTATTCCTCAGGAAGCGGGGCGTTTTCCGTACGAATTCCGCGAACATCCCCTCCAGGATGGTTTC
>JAHDLC010000006.1 GCA_018436595.1 Synergistaceae bacterium
AGGGCGGAGGGATCTCGCCTTTGGTTCTGAGTGCCGTCAAACCCGAGATCCCTCGCATTCGCTCGGGATGACAGTAGTTTCTGTCGTCCTGAGCAACGCGAAGGACCTCGGTTTTGATTCCGCTCTCTCTCAAGGATGCTGCGCGACCGCATTTGTTAGTCATCCCGAACGACCGAAGGGCGGAGGGATCTCGCCTTTGGTTCTCGGGGTTGGTTTTTTGTGGATTTTAAGGGCGAGATCCTTCGCTGCGCTCAGGATGACAAACCGCTGCGCTCAGGATGACTTCCTTTTTACTTCTTCCTTCTCATCAGCAGGCCGAGAGGAAGCAGGAGAAGCGCTACGGCCGGGGTGACTCCACCCGCGGCGCTGCATCCGCCGCCGCCTCCTCCGTCGCTGGGTGTTTCGTTAGTCACAGCGCCCTGGATGTTGAGATATCCTCCTGTGGAGACCAATCCCGAGAGATTGCTTGTCCGTGTGACGTTTCCCAGGATCCTGCTCCGGATCTGGCCGGCCGTTTCTGACGGGAACATGGCCGAAAGAAGGGCTGCAGCACCGGCGACGTAGGGCGTGGCCATGGACGTGCCGTTCATTTCCGTGTATCCCCCGTTGTGGTACGTGCTCCAGATGCCTACCCCGGGGGCCGCAAGGTGAACGTACCTGGAGCTGTAGTTTGCAAAATCAGGGCGTCTGTAGGAAGAATTTATCGCGGTCACGCTGATCATGTTCGCATGTCTGAATGACGCTGGGTAGGGGAGCTTACCCCTGTAGTCCGCCAATAGATCGTCCGGATTAGAAAAAAGACCGCCCGGATTGCTGATGTCCTGGTATTCGTTGCCTGATGCTACAGTCAGCATCACTCCCCGGCTTGATACGGCTTCACATGCCGTGTTCATGGCGTTGATGGCCGCCGCGTCGTTGGCAATTGAACTGTTCAGCCAGACGCCGAGCGACATGTTGGCGACCCGGATGTTCAGTCCCCGGCGTTTCTGGTCCGTCACGTACTCAAGCCCTGAAACCAGGTTGTAAATATCTCCACTTCCGTTTGACCCCAAAACCTTCACGGCAAGAAGCTTTACATTCCAGTTGACGCCGGCGACGCCGATGCCGTTGTTTCCCTTTGCCCCGATAATGCCGGCCACGTGGGTACCGTGGCCGTTGTCATCCATGGGGTTTGTGTCTCCGTTGTGGAAATCGTAGCCGTAATTTCCCTCCAGGTCCGTCCCCATGTTGGCTGTGAGGTCGGGGTGGTCGTACCTGATTCCTGAGTCAATGACCACCGCATAGACGCTGGTGGAGCCGACAGACCTGTCCCAGGCCGCAGGTGCCCGTACAGCGGTCATGCCCCATTGCTGCCCGCTCGTGTAGTAGGGATCGTTCGGTGTTCGTGAAAGGCGGATTTTGTAGTTCGGCGAAGCGCTGAGAACTGCGGAATTTTTCCTCAGTTCTGCGAGGAGTTCTTCCGTCGTTTTTTCCGAGCTTTTTACGAGGATGATGTTTTTCCCCGTGACCGAGGCTATGGCGGCAGTGATCCCCGCGGTATTCCCCCCTGCTGCGGAGGCGATGCGTTCCGCTGAAGAAGAGAGCATGTTGCCGAATTCCATTGCGGTGAGCCCTTCGCCGGACGTTCCCGCTTCAACGACTACGACAGCCTCTCCCGGAACATACTCATTTTCGGATGCGTTCTGGACCGACGCCAGGGCGGGAAGGGGGCTGAACAACAGCACAGCGGCAGTGATCCAGACTCTCAAATCTCTCATTGTCATCATCCTTTCAGCCGATGAGGCATGAATTTTGTACCTTACAAACCTTGTCTGCTCAAATCATTTTCCGTGACTCGTTGGGGGACACGGCTTCGATAAGGGGATCTGCCCTCATTTCACGCAGCAGTTTTTCCTGTAGTTCCGTGTTCTCTTTCGCCTTTTCGCACCGGACGAAGAACATTCCTTTGCCGGTGGTCTCGGAAATAGCGCTGAAGGTGCTCTCCACGGCTACTCCATATTTCACCCTGAGGTACTCCGCCTGCATGTCGAGCATGACTGCCGCCGCAGCCGACCGTTCTTTCCCTTCAAAGGAAAGAACCACATCCCTCTGCGGAAAGAGCACCAGGAATTCGCCGGGGATGACAGACGACTCGGCCTTTGTTGCCTTTTCTTCCGCCTGCAGCGGAACACACAGGACAGAAAAGAGAAGCAGTACAACGGAAAAGAGAGACAAAACACCTTTCATTGCCGTTCCCTCCTATTCTCCGGATCATGCCGGCAAAAACGAGGTTCTACCAGCCGCCGCCGCCGCCGCCGCCCCCGCCGCCTCCGGACGAGCCGCCGCCCCCGCTGCCGCTCGATGAGCCGGGAGCCTGGGAGGCCGACGCGATGGTGGACGACATGGAAGATGCCAGCGATGCCACCGCTCCTCCGCTGTAGAAGTTCGCCGCGGAGGGTCCCGAGTACCAGTCGGGCTGGTACTGCTGCTGTCTGAGGATATCCTCGAAGCGGTCCGCCCACGTTTCCGCCGTGTCCAGGGCGAAAGCGTAGGGAAGGAGCTTTTCAAAGACCTCCGGCGTTTCCTCCGGCGGGTTGAACATTTCCAGCCGGTGCCGCTCGGCGGTGCCCATGTACATGGCCAGGCCGTCTGCCTCGTTCAGCACGTCGTTTCCTTTCTCCGTCCTGACCGTCATGAGCTCCCGGAAGACCAGGATCATCAGTCCGGCCGCCAGGGGCGGCACGAGGAGCCATCCGCTCACCTCTGTGAGGGCGGCCAGGAAGAGAAGGGTGATGATCGTCGCGAATATGGCCGGGATGAAGGCCGTGATGATTTTCCGGAGAATGCGTCCCCTGCTCCTGATTCGTTTCCAGGCGAAGATGTAGAGTGCTCCCGCTGCGAGGATTCCGCCCACGGCAAAGACGGAGAGCAGGGCGCCGTCCTCCTGGCCGCCCCAGGCGAGAAGGGCGTAGATCAGGACGGGGATGAGGAATCCCGCCAACCAGATAAGGGTGTTCTTCGAGAAAAGAGATTTGGAGGCGTCCGACCAGGAGGCTTCCAGGGTTTCCTTCGCCTTGCCGAGGATTTCATGGTTGTCCTGGACGAGATGGAGCTCTTTTCTTCCTCCGCCGAAAAGAGTGTTGAAAAGCCGTGATTCCTCCTTCGAGGGAGTTGTCTTCCATCCTTCCCTGGGAAGGGACACAAGGGCGTACCGTTTCCCGGCAAGCTTGGAAGCCAGGGACACCACACCCCGCAGCAGGCTCTTTTTCCCTATTTCGCCCTGCCGCTCCATGGCCTCCTCGAGGGACATCTCCTCGATTTTGAGGAAGCCCCTGACCGCCAGGTTCAGGATTTCAGCGGTGAAGCAGGAGTTGTCCATGCCCATCCGCCTGACGAAGCGGAGGAAGCCCGGTCCGTTGCCTGCCGTGGGGCTGAAGAGGGGGATCACGGGTTTTCTCGGGGGATCCTTCCCCCAGCGGATCCAGGAGAGGGAATAGTACAGGAGGAGCAGCAGGGGAACGCTCCAGAAAAATACAGTGCCGAAGCGGTCGAAGAGGGCATAGCGGATGGGCGGTTTCGGCTTTTCCACGATGCCCTTGGGCCAGGTATAGGCCACGGTCAGGCCTTCACCGGGGGCAAGACGCCGGGTGGTCTCCACTGAGTTGTCGGGGAGGATGCGGGCATCCTGTCCACGGGCTCCCTGGGGGCCCGTATAGATATCGACGGACGAAAAGGGGACATTGCCCGGCAGCGAGGCGGTAAAGCGGGCTTTCAGTATGGGGAAGACCCAGTCGTTGCCCGTTACGTTCCAGTAGAGCTCGTCGTGTTCATCGAAAAAACCGAGCTGGCCGGTGGTCACGTAGACGAGAGTGTAAGTCTGCTCGCCGAGGGGGGCATTTCCTTTCGGGTCTCCGAGGTAAACCCGGACGCCGTTGGAGCGGGATTCGGTGCTGTAGGGAACCCGTTTTCCGTTGAGAAGGGCTTCTTCAACGGAAAATCCGACCCGGACGGTTTTGCCGGAACTGTCCGTGTAGGTGGTGGGAAAGTCCCGGAAAATGCCTTTCCGGATACGCACTCCTTCCACGCGGACGGTGATGTCTTCCCGTACTTCGAGGGAAGCGTCCCCGCGGACGGAAGCCGAAGAGGAAAAAAAGAGTATGGACTCCTCAGCCCCGGAAGGCCGGGGGAGGAGCACCAGGGCCAGCGCGAGAAGCGCCGGCGCAAGTTTGCGGAACAATACCATGGATGCGCCTCCTCCGTCTTCGGTGGAGCCTAGAACGAGACTTTCGGGGCGGTCTTCTCTTCCTCCGCTGCCTCGAAGTAGTCGGCCTTTTCGTAGCCGAACTTCTGGGCGATCAGCACTGCCGGGAAGGTGGCGATGGAGATGTTGTAGTCCCTTGCGGCGCCGTTGTAGTACCGCCTGGACATCTGGATGTCGTTCTCCAGGGAGGCGAGCTGTTCCTGAAGCTGCAGGAAATTCGTGTTGGCCTTCAGTTCGGGGTAGTTTTCCGCCACCGCGAAAAGGGTCTTCAGGGCGCCGGAGAGCATGTTTTCCGACTCGACCCGTTCGCCCACGGACTGGGCGTGGCTGATGGCCGACCGTGCCTCGGTGACCTTTTCGAAGACTTCCTTCTCGTGGGAGGCGTAGCCTTTCACGGCCTCCACGAGGTTGGGAACCAGGTCAAAACGCCTCTTGAGCTGGACGTCGATGCCGCTCCACGCTTCGTTCTTGAGGTTCTGCATCCTTATGAGCCTGTTGTAGACGGAGACGGCCCAAAAAACTACTCCAGCGACAAGTGCGAGAAGAACCAGCAACACGATCATGAAAAACCCCTCCCAGACGGATAGATAGAATTAAAAAACCTTCCGATCATTCTACACCAAAGGGCAGGCCGACCGGAAGGTATTTTCTCTGTTTTTTCGATGGTGTCGGGGGGAAGGCCACGGGGTTGTCTTTGTTTGTCATCCTGAGGAGCGGGTCTGGGCGACGAAGGATCTGCTATTGATCCCAGGATTCAAGAATCGAGATCCCTCGCGATCGCTCGGGATGACAAACCGGGGCCGAGATCCCTCGGCCAAAAATCCGGCCTCGGGATGACAAACCGGAAGCGAGATCCCTCGCATTCGCTCGGGATGACAAACAAGGCTTTCATCCTGAGAAAGCGAAGCGACGAGGGGCCTCGGGGTTGTCTTTGTTTGTCATCCTGAGGAGCGGGTCTGGGCGACGAAGGATCTCGGGTTTGACTCTGAATGCAGTAAAAAGCGAGATCCTTCGCTGCGCTCAGGATGACAGGCTATTAGGGATGACAAGGTTCTTTGAAGGTCAGAGATACCTCCGGATTTCGTCCAGGGATTTCCGTTTCTTCGGAGGGAGGCAGTCTTCGTCGGGCGGGTAGCCGAGGGACATCATGAGGTCGATCTTCGCTGCCTTCGGCAGCGATAGTTCCCGCTTCACGGCCTTCTCGTCCAGCCAGCCGAACATGCAGGTTCCCAGGCCCAGCTCGGCGGCCTGGAGGGACAGGTGCTCGCAGGCTATGGCCACGTCCATGATGCTGAACTGGATGCCCCGGAAAAAGCCCCCCATGGACGCGGCGTACCCGGACCGTTCGGTGATGACGGTGATCAGCACCGGGGCGTTGGCCGCAAAGGAGTTCATGGAGTAGATCCCGCTGAAGGCCGCTTTCGCCAGGGAAGCCACCTTTTGCGGTGTGTTGGCCACCAGGAAGGTCCAGGGCTGGGAGTTGCAGGCCGACGGGGCGAGCCGGGCGGCTTCGAGGCATTTGTCGATGACCGCTTCCGCCACGGGGAAGGACGAATATTTCCGGAGGCTGTACCGTTTTCGTACCAGGTCGACGAAATCCATGGTCCGTTCTCTGCCCTCAGACCGTGGGGGCGTTGTAGATCAGGTACCCTGCCGCAACGAGAAGAAGAAGGCCGCTGATCTTTCCGAGCCATGCGGCGGTTTTTCCGCCCCCGCCGGAGAAGAGGCGGGAAAAGGCGTCGGTGGCGCTTCCTGCGGCGATGATCACCGTGCAGTGGCCGGCTCCGTAGGCCGCCACGAGCAGCAGGGCCCGGACGATGTCGGTGGCGGCGGTCTGTATGGCGAGGAAGATCACCGGGGCCGAGTAGGCGAAGCTGCACGGTCCGAGGGCCAGGCCGGAGAGGGTTCCTAGGGCGAGGGCACCCCGGTAGCCCGTGTGCTTCGTCGTCGGGCCGGATCCGCCCCTGAACCAGGGCATGTTGATCAGTCCGAGGAGGTGCAGGCCGAAGAGGACGAAGACGGCCGCCACGATGTAGTTCGTGTACCGGTCGATGCCGCCGAGGAAGACCCCGGCGGAGGTGAGCAGTCCCCCGAGGAAGGCGAGGTTGACGAACACGCCGAGGGAGAAGACCACGGAAATGCGGAAGGCCGACCAGAACGTGGTATTGTCCGAGTCGCTCACATACCCCACAACCAGCGGAATGGTTGCGATGCTGCAGGGACTGAGGGTCATTCCCAGTATTCCCCAGGCGTACAGGGCGGCGTATGCCGCCGCCCCGTCGCCGTGGAACACTCCGTAGAGAAAATCATACAATCCGCCCATGATACTGTGTCAGTTTCCTTCGTTCATGTCGTAGCCCAATCCTTCCCAGTGCTTCTCCAGCGCGTCGAGGGGCATGTAGCCCACCCGCTTGTCGAGCATCTTGCCCGCCTCATCGAGGAAGACGAGAGTGGGGACGTACCGCACCTGGTAGAGCCTGGCCACGTCCGGGAAGTCCCGTACGTTGACTATCTGCACCTCGATCATATCCCCGTGCTTCTCCGAAAACTGGTCCAAAACTTTGGACATCTCAACGCAGGCCGGTCAGCCCGGTGACATGAGTTCCACGAGTTTCGGGCGGGCGGTATCGGCCGCGTATCCGGAGTATGGAAGCAGGAGAACTACAGCGAGAGCGGCAAAAATGAGAAAGAGCCGGTTGATGGTCATGTTTCATCCCCCCTGGGTGTATTTCGGTATATGAAACTGCAGCAGTATTGTAGCTTCCGGAGGAGGGGGCGGTCAACGCGAAAAGGGCGGATTTTCCCTTTCCGGCGAATTTTCGGTAGAATGGCGGAGCGGAAGGGAAGTGAACGGAGTGGAAAAAGAGAACGATCGGATCAATGCATTGTATGAAGAGCTTGTCGCAGTCCGCAGGAGGCTCCACGCCTGTCCGGAGCTGGATTTTGACCTGAAGGAGACGGCGGGGATCGTGGGCGGGCAGCTCGATTCCCTTGGCATTCCGTGGCGGTTCGTAGCAGGAACCGGCATCGCCGCTCTCCTCGAAGGGAAAGAGCCCGGGCGGACGGTGCTGCTCCGGGCGGACATGGATGCCCTGCCCGTGGAGGAGGAAGGGGACGTACCCTGGCGGTCGAAGTATCCCGGGAGAATGCACGCCTGCGGCCATGACGTCCACACGGCCTGTCTCCTGGGGGCGGCCCGGCGGCTTGCGGAACAGCGAGGCGATTTTGCCGGACGGGTCCTTTTCGTCTTCCAGCCTGCGGAAGAAACGTCCGGAGGAGCCCTTCCCATGATCCGGGACGGCCTTCTGGATGGAGTGGATCCGGAAGGGGCCTTCGCCCTTCACTGTGATCCCTCCCGTCCGGCGGGAACGGTGGGGGTCCACCTGGGAGCCGTACGGGCGGCGTCGGATATGTTCGACTGCATGATCAGAGGAAGGGGGACCCACGGTGCGGAACCCCACAACGGCGACGACGTGATCGCCGTGGCCTGCAGGGTGGTCGGAGCCCTCCACGAGCTTGTGGGGCGGACGGTTTCCCCCGCAGAGCCGGCGGTGCTTTCCATAGGCTCTTTTCACGGGGGAAACGCCCGGAACGTTCTGCCGGAGAGGGTGGAGTTCTCCGGTATTATTCGCACGATGAAACAGGAGACCAGGGTTGGCCTCAAAGCGAGGATCCGGCGGACGGTGATGAACATCCCCGATGTCCTCGGCGCCGTGGGGGAAGTGACCTTCACGGAAGGGTACCCCGTTCTCGTGAACGATTTCGGCCTGGCCGACCTGGTGCTCCGCTCCGCGGCGGAAGTGCTTGGGAAGGAGAACGTCTCCGTTCTGAGGGATCCGAGCATGGGTGTGGATGATTTTTCCTATTTCCTGCAGCGGATGCCCGGGTGCTACTTTATGCTCGGAACCGGCACGGGGAAGGGGGAGGACGCCCCTCTCCACAGCCCCCGGTTCAACCCTGACGAGCGGAGCCTGGCGGTCGGGGCGGACGTGCTGGCCGCTGCGGCCCGTTCCTTCCTTGCGGGAGATTACCAGAAATAGTCGAAGAGCTGCCCCATGGGGAAGCTCGAGATCACCGACCGGCCGAACCGGGAGTACAGGTTCCGCTTTCCGTCGGCCAGAGCCTGAGGGGCCAGGCCGAGGCGGATGGAGTGGGACGCCTCGATATAGGCGGCGAGCTTGTCGCATGCTTCTATGATCCGTCCGTCGAGAGGATTCAGTTCGTTCCTGTTCTGTTCTTCCCTGATGTCGCCGTCGAGGAGCGCCGGGACGTCCACCCCCTCCGGACAGATCCTGTTCCGGAACTCGTTCTCGGTGAAGTAGCGGATGTCCTGCCGCCATCCTTCGGGGAGGAGGGGGAGGATACGGTCTTCCATGGCCTGCTTCTCGTAGTCCTTGATGAGGTCGTCGAGACCCTCCACCGAGTTCTTCACCGGGGAGACGATGTCCCGGGTCAGAACCTCGGGGAGGTCGTGGAGCAGGCCGCCGAAGAAGTTGTTGTACTTCCTCCGGGGACAGGCGCCGATCTCCATGGAGATGAAGTAGGCGAGGACCGCCACGAAAAGCAGATGTCCCAGGACCGATGTCTGGGGAATCCTGGGGGTCTGGGCCCACCGCTTCTGGAAGCCCAGCTGCCCCACCAGGGAGACGAAACCCCAGAGGCCCATGTCCCGGTCGGGCAGTTCCCGCGCGGCGAGCATTTCATCCACCGCCCGCAGGTCCCGGTGCTCGTTGATCTGCCTGGAGATCTCTCCCCTGGTCTGCTCGATGCCGAACATGGACTTGGTGCTGCTCCAGTGGTAGATGAAGTCGAACTCCCACTTGGTGGCCAGGTAGTGGGCCGCCCTGAGGCTTTTGCGTTCCAGGGTGAGGTCGCCGTCGTGGAGAAGGTACTTCCGGAAGCGGGAGGCGAAGTCCGGGGACAGTCCCTCGAGATCCGGGGCGAGCCTGTCGGCCACCCAGGAATTGAGCTTTTCTCTCTGGCCGGGATCCTGCATGAGCTTGTGGAAGACGGGGGGCTTGATGTCCGTCAGGACAACCCTGTGGAGAAACTCGAAGATCCCCCCCTCGATGAGGGCCGTCCAGTCGATGTCACGGCGCCGTTCCTCCCCCTCATATCGGGCGATGACCCACGCCATGATCATCTTGTGGGCCTGCTTTCCCAGCTCGGTGAAGGTGGCTGGGTGGGGGTGGTCGTTCCAGCGCTCCATGCTGGCGGCGGAGAACACGAGTTCAATCAGGGAACGGGTTATCACGGGAATTGCCCTCCTTTTCCCGGCGGAAACGGCCGGAATATCCGTTTTTTTTATTATACAGCTCGCCGGGCGACCGGAGGAAAGAGGGGGGCGGGATTCGGTGATTGTGTATGCAGTATTCTTCTTGACAGCGAGGCTTCCCGTGGCCCATAATCCTTCCGTATGCAGAAGGGGATGCGCTTGGGAAAGCCTGTCAAGATCAATGCAAAAGGCAACTTTTTCCCGGCCTCTCTGCGTCAATATATTGAAGGAGATGACAGAATGAAAGGAAACTCCCGCACCAAGGCAACGCTTCTGGCAGTATCCGCAGCAGTTCTTCTGTGCCTTTTTGCCGTTCCGGCGCTGGCGAAGGATACTCTTGTCGTGGCCAACATTTACGACGCGCGCACCCTGGACCCCATCGTCCAGAATGAAGTGGCCACCTCCGGAATGTGCCTTCACATCTACGACACCCTTCTTGCCCTCGACCAGGAGAACAACCTTGTCCCCATGCTCGCCGAGAAGTGGGAGCAGATCGACGACGTGACGTACAAGTTCGCTCTCCGCAAGGGCGTGAAATTCCACAACGGCGAGCCGTTCTCCGCAAAAGACGTCAAGTACACCGTCGAACGCGCCCAGACTCCCGTCGGAAGCGCCATCCGGCAGTATTCCGAAGTTGTCGACAAGGTGGAGATCGTTGACGATTACACCGTCATCTTCAAGCTGAAGGCTCCCTTCACCCCCTTCCTCATGTCCCTGAGCCACACTTGGGGAAGCATCGTGAACCAGAAGGCCGTCGAGGCCGCCGGCGAGTCCTACGGCATGAATCCCGTGGGAACGGGCCCCTTCAAGTTCAAGAGCTGGAACAAGGGCGACCGGATTGTCCTTGAGAGAAACGATGACTACTGGGGCAAGAAGCCTGCCTACAAGGAACTCGTCATGCGGGCCGTCGCCGAGAGCATCAACCGGACCATCGAACTCGAGAGCGGTGCCGTGGATATCGCTTACCGTGTGCCCGTGACGGACATCAAGCGGGTCGAAGAGAACGAAAAGCTGACCCTGTACCGCCACCTGGAGAACTCCACGAGCTACATGGGCTTCAACTGCGCCAAGGCTCCCTGGGACAACCCGAAGGTCCGCCAGGCCGTCCGCCTCGCCCTCGACAATGTGGGAATGCAGAAGGCCGTCTTCCGCGGCACCGGCAGGGCTCCCAACGCCCCCGTGGCCCCGAGCGTGAAGTACTCCGACAAGGATATCCCCTACGTGAAGCGTGACGTCGAGGCCGCCAAGAAGCTTCTTGCCGAGGCCGGCGTGCAGCTTCCCCTGAAGGCCGAGATCTGGACCAACGACTACAAGCCCCGCCGCGACCTCGCGACGATCATCCAGGCCCAGCTCAAGGAAGTGGGAATCGAGGTAGAGCACAAGGTTCTCGAGTGGGGAGCCTATCTTGACGGTCTCCAGAAAAAGACCCACGACATGTACATCCTCGGCTGGGTTGCGTCCGTTCCCGATGCGGAGTTCGCCATTTCCGGCGTGCTGAGGTCCACCGGCGGCTCCAACTACTCCTTCTTCTCCGATGCGGAAGTGGACGCCCTCCTCGAAAAGGGCAAGAGCCTTCCTGACGGCGAGGAGCGCGCAGCGGTGTACAAGAAGGTCCAGGAGCGGATTCACGAACTTGCTCCGTGGGTGTACATGTACAACGAGGAGACCTTCCACGGTTCCCAGAAGAACGTGAAAGGATTCGTTCCCAGCCCCAGGGGCTACCACCTGCTGACGAACGTAACCTTCGAATAGGAGGAGACCGTCGGAGAACCGCTTCTGCCGGAGCTCCTGGGCGGCACGTCCGGCTGAAGTCCTGAAAGCGGTCATGTTGCAGGAGCATGGAGAATTCTATGCTCCTGCTTTATTTTCCAACGGAAGGATGAACAGCGTATGTTCAAATATATAGCCAGAAGGATCCTCTTTCTCCTCCCTGTGCTCGTGGGGGTCTCGTTCATCGTTTTCTCCCTCCTCTACATCACTCCCGGCGATCCCGCCAGGATGGTCCTCGGAGACCAGGCGACGGAGGAGGCCGTGCAGGAATTCAGGAACAAGGAAGGGCTGAACGATCCTTTCCTGGTCCAGTACGGGCGGTATGTCTACAAAGCGATCCAGGGTGATATCGGCCGCTCCTACATGACACGGCGCCCGGTATCCGATGAAATTCTCTCCGCCTTTCCGTCCACCATCAAGCTCGCGGCCTTGTCCATGGTGATCGCGATTCTGCTCGGCATTCCCTTCGGCATTATTTCGGCGATCCGCCAATATTCCCTGTTTGATTCAGTGACCATGATTTTTGCGATGGTGGGGCTTTCCATGCCGGTGTTCTGGCTCGGAATCCTGCTGATCCTGTTTTTTTCGGTCCAGCTTCGCTGGCTTCCTTCATCGGGGTTCGACTCTCTCGCAGCCATGATTCTTCCCTCGATTACCCTCGCCGCCCAGTCGGTGGCGATCGTGACGCGGATGACCCGGTCGAGCATGCTCGAGGTTGTGCGGCAGGACTACATCCGCACCGCACGGGCCAAGGGGCAGAAAGAATCGGTGGTTATCTGGAGGCATGCCCTGGGAAACGCCCTCATCCCCGTGGTTACGGTGGTGGGGCTTCAGTTCGGCCATCTCCTCGGCGGCGCCGTGCTTACCGAATCCATTTTCTCCATTCCCGGGGTGGGACGGCTCATGGTGGAGGCCATCAAGATGCGGGACTACCCCCTGGTCCAGGGCGGCGTTCTGTACATCGCCATAGCCTTCAGCCTGGTTAACCTGCTGGTGGACCTTGTCTATGCATGGGTCGATCCGCGAATCAAGGCGCAGTACAAATGAGAGTGCCCCATACCGTCAGGAGGAACAGCCATGAATGAACACACGGAAAAGAACATCGGGCAAAGCCAGCACGGCCTGAAAGAGATCTTCAAGCGCCTCAGCCGCGCCCCCCTGGCCATGATCGGTCTTGCCATAGTCGTCGTTCTTGTCTTTACAGCCGTTTTCGCAGGCTTCATCGCGCCCTACGGATACGCTGAACAGGATCTGATGGCAGCATTCGAGGAGCCTTCCGGCGCCCATCTTTTCGGGACCGACGAGTTCGGCCGCGATATCTTCAGCCGCATCATCTACGGATCCCGGATTTCCCTCCAGGTGGGCTTCATCGCGGTGGGAATCGCTGTTTTTGCCGGCGGCTTCCTCGGCGCCATCGCCGGGTATTACGGCGGGAAGGCCGACAACCTGATCATGAGGGCCATGGACGTCCTTCTTTCCATTCCCTCCATCCTCCTCGCCATCGCCATCGCCGCCTCCCTCGGTCCCGGTCTCTTCAACCTCATGATCGCCGTGGGCATCTCCTCCACGCCGAACTATGCCCGAATCGTCCGGGGATCGGTGCTGTCCATCCGGAACCAGGAGTTCGTCGAAGCCGCGAAGGCTGTGGGATCATCGGACCTTCGGATCATCCTGAAGCACATCATCCCCAACTGCCTGGCTCCCATCATTGTCCAGGCGACTCTCGGGGTGGCCATCGCGATCCTGACCGCCGCCGGCCTGTCCTTCATCGGCCTCGGCATCCAGCCTCCCATCCCGGAATGGGGCGCCATGCTGTCCGGCGGGCGGGAGTACATCCGGGATTATGCCTACATGACCGTGTTTCCCGGCCTGGCCATCATGATCACCATTCTCGCGCTCAATTTCCTTGGGGACGGCCTCCGCGACGCCCTCGACCCCAAGCTGAAGCGATAGGAGACCACACACAATGGAAGACAAAAAATTGCTGCTCGACATACAGGACCTCTCGATCCACTACGTGGTGGAAAGCGGCACCGTCCACGCGGTGGAGCACCTCAATCTTTCCCTCGCTCCCGGAGAGAACCTCGGCTTCGTCGGGGAGACCGGAGCGGGCAAAACCACCACGGCCCTTGGGATCATGGGACTTGTTCCCAATCCCCCGGGAAAAGTGGTCAACGGGAAGATCCTTTTTGAAGGAGAGGATCTGCTGAAGAAGACGGAGGAACAGATGCGGTCGATCCGCGGCGGAAAGATCGCCATGATCTTCCAGGACCCCATGACCTCCCTGAACCCGGTCATCACCGTGGACAAGCAGATTGCGGAAATGGTGCTGCTCCACAACAATGTAACGGAGCAGCAAGCCCTGGAGCGGGCGGAGGAAATGCTCGAGCTTGTGGGCATCAAGAGGGAGCGGGCGAGGGACTTTCCCCACCAGTTCAGCGGAGGAATGAAGCAGCGGGTGGTCATCGCCATTGCCCTGGCGTGCAACCCGACCCTCCTCATCGCCGACGAGCCCACAACAGCCCTCGACGTTACTATCCAGGCCCAGGTCCTGGAACTGATGCACGAACTCCGGCGGAAGATCAACACCTCCCTCATCATGATCACCCATGACCTGGGCATAGTGGCCGAAATGTGCGACAAGGTGGCCATCATGTATGCCGGCAAGGTGGTGGAATACGCCCCCACGGAGGCACTGTTCAATCACCCCGGCCATCCATACACCGAGGGGCTGTTCAATTCCATTCCCGACCTTGATTCCGACGAAGAGGAGCTGAAGGTCATCCAGGGCCTGATGCCGGATCCCACGAATCTTCCGTCGGGATGCACGTTCCACCCCCGCTGCCCCTACGCGGTGGAAGCCTGTTCGAAGGACGTCCCTCCCATGGTGGAGATCGAGCCCGGACATTTCGTGGCGTGCCCCGTGCGGGGAAAGCCCTACCTTCACCTCGGGAAATAGGGGGGAGCAGAATGGAACAGACACATCCGATGGTTGAAGTCACCAACCTGAAAAAATACTTCAAGACCAAGCGGGGAATGCTCCACGCCGTTGACGACGTTTCCTTCACCATCCGCAAGGGGGAGACCCTCGGCCTCGTGGGCGAGTCGGGATGCGGGAAGTCCACCCTCGGACGGGTGATGATCCGCCTGCTGGAAGCGACCGGCGGGGAGGCAAAGTTCTGGGGTGAGGATATCCTCAGGTATTCAGCGGGAAAGATGAAGGATATGCGGAGGAAGGTCCAGATTGTTTTCCAGGACCCCTATTCCAGCCTGAACCCGCGGCTGTCGGTGTCCGAGCTCATCGCGGAACCCCTGCTCGTGAACAGGGTGTACTCCTCGGCAGCCGAGCGGAACAGGAAGATCGCCGAGCTGATGGATACCGTGGGCCTCGCCAGGCGGCTCATGAACGCATACCCCCACGAACTTGACGGCGGAAGGCGCCAGAGGATCGGCATCGCCAGGTCCCTCGCCCTGTCGCCGGAATTCATCGTCCTGGACGAGCCGGTGTCCGCCCTGGACGTGTGCATCCAGGCCCAGATCCTGAACCTTCTGAACAGTCTCCAGAAGCAGTTCGGCTACACCTACGTCTTCATCTCCCACAACCTGAGCGTGGTGAAGCACGTGTCTGACCGCATCGCGGTCATGTACCTGGGAAAGATAGTGGAACTTTCGGACTACAAGAGCCTGTTCGTGGAGCCCCTGCATCCCTACACCCAGGCCCTCCTGTCGGCGATTCCCCTGCCGAAGTTCGGGAAAAAGCGGGACCGCATCATCCTGGAAGGGGACGTTCCCAGCCCCATCGAGCCTCCCGAGGGATGCCGGTTCCAGGGACGGTGCCCCTACAGGCAGGACGTCTGCAAAGAGAAGACCCCGGAGCTGAGGGAACTCGAGCCCGGCCGGTTCGTGGCCTGCCATTTCGCGAGAACCCTCGTGCCGGCCTCGGGAAAATAAGATAAGGGAAAAGAACGGGAGAAAATGATGAAGATCGATATGGAGTACGTGCTCCGGCTGCTCAGGGAACTGATGGACATCCCATCGGTGGCCGGGGACTGCCGGAAAATTCTGGACAGGACCGAAAGGGAGTTTCTCTCCTTCGGCCTTCCGGTCAAGAGAACCCGCAAGGGGGCCCTTCTCGCGACCATGAAGGGGCGGAACGACGAGGAAGTCCGTCTCGTCTCCGCCCACGTTGATACCCTCGGGGCGGTGGTCCGGGAGATCAAGCCCAACGGACGGCTTCGCCTCCTCCAGATCGGGGGCTTCGCCTGGACCTCCTTCGAGACCGAGAATCTTGTCGTCCGGACCGCCTCGGGCCGGGACGTCCGGGGAAGCCTTCTTCCGGAGAAGGCCTCCATCCACGCCTTTTCCGATACGGTCCGGGAGACCCTGCGGACCGACGAGAACATGGAGGTCCGCCTGGACGAGCCCGTGTCCTCCCCGGAGGACGTCCGGGCCCTCGGGATCGAGGTGGGAGATTTTGTCTTCTTCGACCCCCGGTACGAAGTTTCGGAATCGGGTTTCGTGAAGTCACGATTTCTCGACGACAAGGCCTGCGTCGCCTTCCTGTTCGGGGCGATAAAGGCCGTGAAGGATTCCGGAATTCCTCCGGCCCATACGACCGTGTTCTACCTGACCAACTACGAGGAGCACGGTCACGGTATCTCCTGTTTGCCGGAGAATACGGCGGAGCACCTGGCCCTTGACGTGGGGATCGTGGCCCCTCCGGCAAATTCCAGGGAGGACGCCGTGACCATCGTGGCCCGGGACAGCCGGACCCCCTACGACTTCGCCTTCAGGAAATTCCTGTCCGACCTCGCCGCTGAGAACAACGTCCCGTACAGGGTGGACACCCACTTCCGGTACGGATCGGACGCCAGCCTCGCGGCCGTGGCAGGTTTCGACGCAAATTTCGCCTGCTTCGGGCCCGGCGTCGACGCGTCCCATTCCTATGAACGCACCACCATCCGGGCGGTGGAGGCCAGCGGAGAGCTTCTCGCGGCCTACCTCGCCTCAGAACGCCGATAAAGGAGATTATTGCCAGATGTCGTCAGTTCTTGACCGCTTTTTGAAGTACGTACAGATACCCTCCCAGGCCGCCCACGGCAAAGATACCGTCCCCAGCACGCCGGGGCAGATGACCCTTGCCGTTGAGCTTGGAGAGGAACTGCGGGCCCTGGGCCTTTCCGACGTTGATGTGGACGAACACGCCTACGTCACGGCCACCCTTCCGGCCAACACGGACAGAAAAATCCCCGTCATCGCCTTCAACGCCCACCTGGACACGGCCCTGGAGGTCACCGACGACACGGTGCGCCCCCGGCTGGTGGAAAACTACGACGGCGGCGACATCGTCCTCAACGAAAAGGAGCGGGTGACGCTCTCTCCCTCCACCTTTCCCGACCTGCTGAAATACAGGGGAGAGACCCTGGTGGTCACCGACGGGACGACACTCCTCGGCGCCGATGACAAGGCGGGAATCGCCGAGATCATGGCGGCCCTGGAGTACATGACGAACCATCCGGAGTTCATCCACGGCTGCGTGAAGGTGGCCTTCTCTCCCGACGAGGAGATCGGACACGGGGCGAGCCTGCTGGACCTGGAGAAGCTCGGCGCCGATTTCGCCTATACGGTGGACGGCGGGGAAGTGGGGGAGATCAGCTACGAGACCTTTAACGCCGCCCGGGCCAGGGTGACGGTCCACGGACGGAGCGTCCATCCCGGCAAGTCCAAGAACAAGATGGTGAACTCCATCCTCCTGGGCTTGGAGCTGGCCTCCATGTTCCCTGCCGACGAAACTCCGGCGACAACCGAGGAATACGAAGGGTTCTTCCACCTCCTGGGCTTTTCCGGGAACGTGGAGACCACCACCATGGACTACATTATCAGGGACCATTCTTCGGAGAAGTTTTTGGCGAGAAAGAAGGCCGTGGAGGATGCCGTGGCGGCCCTGAACGGCCGGTACGGGGAAGGAACCGCGGAGCTGGACATGGCCGACCAGTACTACAACATGCTGGAGAAGGTCAAACCGCAGATGCACATCGTGGACACGGCTCTGGAGGCCATGAGGCAGCTCGGCATCGAGCCGAAGATCATCCCCGTCAGGGGTGGGACCGACGGATCCCAGCTCAGCTACCGCGGGCTGCCGACACCGAACCTCTTTACCGGCGGGCACAATGCCCACGGGAAACACGAATTCATCTCCGTCTCCTCCATGGAGAAGGCTGTGGACCTGGTGCTGAAGATCGTGGAGCTCTACGCGGGGAAATAGGATCCGAAAAGAAACGCCCTCGGGATGATGGCCTTTTTTTGTCATCCCGAGGCCTGCGCTCCGGCCGAAGGATCTCGGTTCTTTGTCATCCTGAGGAGCGTTTCCTGCGACGAAGGATCTCGGGGTTGATGCTGAAGGCCTAAGACCAGATCCTTCGCTCCGCTCAGGATGACAAGCAAAAGCACTCCTTCGGAACGACAGGGCTAGGTTGTCATCCCGAGCGAATGCGAGGGATCTCGGGGTTGAGAAACCCAGAGTCAAAAACGAGATCCCTCCTCGCTGCGCTCGTTCGGGATGACAAGCAAATGCGCTCCTCAGGATGACAAACCGCTGCAGGCCTCAGGGTGACACTCCTTGTGTGTCATCCTGAGGCCGGGTTCATGGCCGATCGCGTCCCCGGAGGGGAGGGATCCCGCCCCTGGTTCTGCTTTCTATTTCGACTGCCGTACCACCAGGGCCGCGAAGTATCCCGCACCGAGGCCGTTGTCGATGTTCATCACCGAAACCCCTGACGCGCAGGAGTTCAGCATGGTGAGCAGGGGTGCGATTCCCCCGAGGTTCGCGCCGTACCCGGTGCTCGTGGGCACGGCCACCACGGGACAGGACACCAGCCCCCCGACAACGCTGGGAAGGGCCCCTTCCATACCCGCTACCGCGACAATCGCCCTGGACCGCTGCAGGATGTCCACATGGGCGAGGAGCCTGTGAAGCCCCGCCACCCCAACGTCGTAGAGTCTTTCCGCTTCACACCCCATGTACTCGGCGGTTACCGCAGCCTCCTCGGCCACGGGAACGTCGCTGCTGCCGGCAGTGATGACCGTGAGGCCGGGGCAGGCAGGGTAGTCCTTCCTCTTTGCTCCGATGATCCGGGCCTTTTCGTGGAATACGGCGTCCTGCAGGTGGTTTTTGACAATTCCGTACTGGTGGGCCGTAGCCCTCGAAAAGAGGACGTTGTCCTCCGTTCCTGCGAGGGCCGCGGCGATGGACTCGATCTGGGAATCGCTCTTTCCGGGGCAGTAGACGATCTCCGCGAACCCTTTCCGGAGGGCCCTGTGGGTGTCGAATTTTACCTCCCCGAGGTCCCGGAAGGGCATTGCCCGTATCTGCCGCACCAGCTCATGTTCGTCGAGATCTCCGTCCTTCACCCGGCGGATGAGGGAAAGAAGGCTCTGTTCATCCATTGTCCGCTCCGTCCTTTCGTCCCTGTTGGGTTCTCGAATGCTCCATCTCCGGCAAGATATGGTAGCATATATTTCCGCACCCTTGGGTTTACCCCCGAAAAGAGGGGTGACTGCTGGGGGACTCGGAATGAAAGGCGGTGCGCTCGATCATGGCGATGATTCAGGTTGTGAGTTTCGATTCCGGGCTGGATCCCCACGAGATCCTGGCCTGGCGGTACAGGGACCCGGGCAGCCCCGGAAAGAGCGATGAACTGGGCACGTGGGCCCAGCTCGTGGTGGACGAGTCCCAGGAGGCGGTCCTCTACAGGAACGGGCAGGCTCTGGATCTCTTCGGTCCGGGAAGGTATACCCTGTCCACGGCCAACGTGCCCCTCCTTTCGAAGGTGGTGAACCTCCCCTACGGAGGGGAATCCCCCTTCAAGGCATGGGTGTGGTTCGTCAACCGGGTCCACTCCCTCGACGTGAAGTGGGGCACTGCCTCTCCCATCCAGCTCCAGGACCCGAAGTACGGCGTCCTGCTGCCGGTGCGCTCCTACGGCCAGTTCGGCATCCGCATAGCGGATTCCCGGAAATTCCTGGTCAAGCTCGTCGGGGCCGCATCCCAACTCGACCGGGAGATGCTGGTGAAGCATTTCCGGGGGCTGCTGCTCACCCGGATCCATGACCTTATTTCCACCTACCTGATCCACAAGAAAATTTCCGTGGTGGAAGTCAACGCCTGGCTCGACGAGATCTCCGGCGAGATGGGGGACAGGGTGGCCCCTCTGTTCCGGGAATACGGCGTGGAGGTGCTCAACTTCTTCGTGAACTCCATCAATGTCCCGGAAGAGGACCCGGCTGTCGCCGAGCTGAAGAAAACCCTCACGGAGCGGGCGAAGATGGAGGTGCTGGGCTACAGCTACCAGCAGATGCGCTCCTTCGACGCCCTGGAGAAGGCGGCTTCCAACGAAGGGGGAGGAAACCTCATCAACGCAGGGCTCGGGCTCGGGGTCGGCGTGGGCATGGGCGGCGCCTTCGGCAGGATGGCGGAGCAGATGGGCCGGAATCTTTCGGCACCGGATTCCTCCCGGACCTGCGGGAAGTGCGGCGCCCCTGTATCCGAGGGGGCCAGGTTCTGTTCCGGATGCGGTGCCCCGATGCCCGGCAGGACCGTCTGTCCCGGGTGCGGCGCTTCCCTTTCCGGGGGGATGAAGTTCTGCCCGGAATGCGGCATGGCACTGTCGCCCCGGTGTCCCTCCTGCGGAAAAACGGCCTCCCCCGGTGCGAAATTCTGCCCGGAATGCGGGACCGAACTGACGGGAAAAAGCAATCCGGAAGAAAGATAGATGGAAGGTGATGTCATGAACAGGGTATTCACGAAAGGGTTCATTCTGCTTGCTGTTTTCCTGGTGGTGCTGGCGGGGCTTTCGGCGGCGATGCTCCTCCTCACCCCGGAGGAGGGAAGGACCGGAAATTTCTGGATTTCCTTCTGGACGATCATTTTTGCGGTGGTCCTCGCTTTTGTCTACATGCTTTTCCACATCTTCGCCGGACGGGAGGGAACGGCCCCTCTTCCCCTGCTGCTCGGAATATCGGCTACGCTGGCGCTGTACTGCGCTTTCGTCCTCGGAAACGTGGCCGTCTCCCACTACTTTCTCGGCCTCTCCAGGAACGCCTACCTGGCCACCCATATCCTCGGGTTCCTGGTGCTGGCGGGCGGTGGGGGGGCACTCACCATACTGTCCCTCAGCACAAAGGAGGCGGACACCACGGCCTCCCTCAAGAGGAGCAGGCTCTTTGTTCTCACCACCAGGATCGGTTCCCTGGCCGGGGAGCTGAACCTCTGTTCCCACAGGGAGATGGCGTCCGGCATCATCGGCGGGCTCAATGACCTGAAGGAGGCCATCCGCTTCAGCGATCCCATGAGCGCCGGGGGCGAGGACGGAGAAGAGAAGGTGGTGCTCGCCGTAGCGGCGCTGGAGAACAAGTGCCGCCGCTTTATGGCCCTTTCCTCCGGAGATGAGAGGGAAAAGGCGGTGCTGGAGATCGAAAACCTGATCGACAGGGCGTTCAGTGCCCTCAAGACACGAAACGAGGATGTCCTTCACGGCAAGTAGCTATTATTTTCCCCTTTTCTTCTGTTTTTTGGGAGCCTTCCGCGTTTTTTTTCGCACGGAGGGCTCTTTTTGCTTTACAATATCCTCTGTCACCCTCTGGTGATATGTGCGGTTCCGACGCACTCTTGAGAATAAACCGAAGGGGGAGAATTCTATGGTGAGACTTGAAAAGGTAATCCTGGACAATTTGCGCCTCGAGCCGGAGAAGCCCTGTCTCTGGTGGGAGGGAAAGTGGTGGACCAACGGAGATCTGCTCCGGCTCGTGGAAGAGTCGACGAAGGGTCTTGAAAAAGGCGGCTTTCGCGCCGGGTACAGGCTGGCGGTGCTCCTGCCGAACTCTCCCCTCGTGCTGGCCCTGTCCCTTGCGGCCTGGAACCTCGGAGGGGCTATTTCGCCCCTGAACGCGAAATCCGGGCTCCCGTCCCTCATGGGGACCCTGGACCTTGTGGAACCCTGCGCCGTGGTCGTCGCCCCCGGCCTCGACGAGCTGAAGACGGCCCTTGAGGAACAGGATGTTCCCGTGGTGGTGGCGGAATCCCTTTCCGCAGCCCTGCCGGCCTGTACGGTGAAAGAAACCTCCCTGGAGAATGACTCCCTGGCGGTGATCTTCGCCACCTCCGGGACCACGGGAATGCCCAAGGCCGTTCCCCTCACCCACGGCAACCTGCTGGACAACTCCCTGATGATGTACGATGCCCTTGAGCTTCTCCAGGAAGGTGACATCCTTCTCAACGTGCTGCCGAACTTCCATTCCTTCGGCTACACCGTGGCCGGCCTCATGCCCCTGGTGAAAAAGCTCCGGCAGACCCTTGTGGCATCCTTCCTTCCCCCCGTTGAGACCATGAAGACCATCCATGACTCCGGCACCAACGTGATCGTGGCCGTCCCGACCATGCTCTATTTCATGACAGTGGCCGCCTCCAAAGGCGCCTCCATGCCCGTCTCCCTCAGGATGATCGTCACGGGCGGAGACCGGCTGAACGTCCAGCTCGACGGAAAAGTGAAGGAAGTCTTCGGCGTCGGCATCATCGAAGGGTACGGTCTCACCGAGTGCTCTCCCGTTGTGGCGGTGAACCGGAACTACAAGGACCGGCGCATCGGCACCGTGGGGCCCGTCGTGAAGGGATACGAGTGGAAGCTCCTCAACGATAAGAACGAGGATGTGACTGCCTCGGGCGAAGGGGTGCTCTGGGTGAAGGGGCCTTCCGTGACATCCGGCTATTTCAGGGACCCCGTCATGACGGCGGACCGGTTCGTGGACGGATGGTTCAACACGGGGGACTACGTCAGGATGGAAGACGGGTTTGTCAGGATTCTCGACCGGGTGACGGACATCATCATCGTCGGCGGTTTCAACGTCTATCCCCAGGAGGTGGAGGCCATTCTCCACACCCACCCGGCGATTTCCCAGGCCGTGGTGGTGGGCATCCCCCACCCGGTGAACGGCGAGGTCCCCAAGGCTTTCATCCGGCTCCAGGAAGGGGCCCGGGTCACGCCGAGGGAGATCATCGACTTCTGCAAGAAGCACCTCGCCCATTTCAAGGTCCCCAGGAGCGTAGAGTTCATGGAAGCTTTCCCCCTGTCAAGCACGGGAAAGGTTCTCCGGAGGCTGCTGCGGCAGAAATAGGCCCCCTTCGGAGGCAGAGCGGGAGAAAAATGAGTCCCGTTCCGGACTTGCCGGAGCGGGACTTTTTTCTTTTTACCGGAACATCCTGAACAGACGGGAAATGCCGGCGACGACCGCCGCCGCGATGAGCACGAGCAGTCAGGGAGGGCAGGCGAAACCCCTTCTTTTTTTCTCGTCATCGCTCATGGTTTATCACCCCCTGGGGGTATTATAACAGAGAATATTCCGGAAAGCCGGATGGGGCTCCTCCTGCCTTCTGCAGGCCCGTTACCCGGAAATGCTCCCTTCCTGCGGAGCGCTTTCAGCCTTTGTCCGGCATCGCGGCACAACGGGGGAGTCCGTTCAGCAAATATATATGGTACAGTATGGATCTCTTCCGGATCAGTTTTTCGAAAGGACGTGGTTCTGCACCATGACATGGTTCCTGTACCTCGCGGCGGGGGCGGCCCTCGCCGTGTCGGCGGCGGCAAGCAGGGAAAAGACGAAGAAGGCTCTGAACAAGGCCTGGAACAGCTTTCTGAACGTTCTTCCCGCCCTGGCGGCCATGCTCTTCCTTGTCTCCATTTCCGTGGCGCTGCTTCCCGAACGGGTGATCGCCTCCCTCATCGGCGAGGAGAGCGGATTTTTCGGCCAGATTCTCGCTTCCGTCATCGGTTCCATAACCCTGATCCCGGCCTTTGTGGCCTTCCCCATGGCGAAGGTGCTTATGGAGCATGGAGCGGGGGCGGCCCAGATGGCCGTCTTCGCCTCGACCCTCATGATGGTGGGCGTTGCCACCGCTCCCCTCGAGGCCTCGTTCTTCGGGTGGAAGGCCACTCTCTTCCGCAACGGCATGGCCTATTTTTATTCTTTTGCGGTGGGATACGTGGTCTGGCTGGCGGTGAAGGCATGGATGTGAGAAAAGCACTGAAGCGGTGGCGCACGGCGATGGCGTCCCTCTTCATAGCCGCCGTCCTCTCCGTCGCCTTTCCACGGGCCGGCAGGGAGGCCCTGTCCCTTCTCGGGATGAACGTGGGAACCATTCTCGGCATTCTTCCCCCGGTGTTTGTTCTCCTCGGGCTCTTTGACGCATGGGTTCCCCGGGAGAGGGTCGCCCCTCATCTCGGAGAGACTTCCGGCCTCAAGGGGGTTATCCTCGCGATCCTTCTCGGGGCAAGCTCCGCCGGTCCACTGTACATCGCCTTTCCCGTGGCGGAAGTTATGATCCGGAAGGGGACGAGCCTCAGGAACGCCTTTATATTCCTGGGCGCATGGTCCACCATGCGGGTTCCCATGATTCTCTTTGAAATTCAGAACCTGGGGGCGATATTTGCCCTTTCCCGGTACGGGGCCTCTCTCGCCGGCGTTCTTCTCATGGGGGCCTTCATGGAAAGGGTGCTCGGGCCGAAGGACAGGGAGGACATTCTGGCGCGCTTCGCGGAACACCGCGCGGGGTGAATTCCGAAAGGCAATGTGTTGTTTTTTCAGTATTTTTTTGTATCCCCGGCGCTCCTTCATAGGATAGAATAAAATCCGTATTTTTTACTCCGGTTCATGAAGAGAGGTACCCCATGGGAATTCTGAAGAAAGCAAACGTGTGGATCTGGATTATAGCTCTCGCCGCAGGACTGGGAGTCCTCGGGTACAAGGTCGTGATGCCTTCGGGCGCCCAGCAGAAGCCTCCTGCGCCCCCCGCGGGAATCACCGTTACCGTCTACGAGGTGCAGCCCCGGATCTGGGAGATCTGGAGGAGCTTTTACGGTACCGTCCGGTCGGCCCAGGTCCAGAGGGTGAACTCCAACACACGGGAAGTCATCGAGGATATCGCCGTGGAAGTGGGCGACCATGTGAAGAAGGGAGATATCCTCATTTCCCTCGCCAGCCAGAGCCAGGCGGCTGTCCTCAGCGCCCGGCAGGCGGCCTACGAGGATGCCAGGAGCCGCTACGAGAGTCTTCAGAAGCTGTACAGGGCCGGAGGAACCTCGAAGCAGGAGCTTGACCGGGCCAACGTGCAGCTCAAGGACGAGTCCGCAAAGCTTCGGGATGCCCGGACCACCGTGTCCCGGACGCAGATCCGGTCCGCCCTGAACGGCGTGGTGGTGCGGCGGTCCGCGGAAAAGGGGGAATTTGCCGAACCGGGGCGGGAACTTCTCGCCGTGGCCGACTTCGACCGCAGGGAAGTGGAGATGCTTGTTTCCCCGACGATCCGGGGTCTCATCATCCCGGGAATGGATGTCCTGGTCAAGGCTCCCTGGGGAGGGGAGACCATGGGTAAAATTTTCCGAATGGACCCCGAGGCTGACGCCGCCACGGGATTCTTCCGGGCCATCGTCCGCCTGCCTGCCGAGTGCAGGCTGATTCCCGGGGATTATGTCCGGATGGAGGTCCGGATGGTCCGCCGGGAAAATACCATTGCGGTGCCCTATGAGTCAATCCTCCGTGAGGACGGAAACCCCTTCGTCTTCGTTGTTTCCGGTGAGGGGGCTTCCAAAAGGCCCATCGTCACCGGCGAGGGGAGCGGAGGGTACGTGGAGGTTTCCGAAGGGCTCTCCCCGGGCGAAAAGGTCGTGAAGACCGGAGCGGGCAGCCTGTACGACGGGGCCCGCCTGATCATCTCCAACGGAATGCTGAAAAAGCCGGAACAGGACTCCGGGACGGCCGGCAGGGCCGCAAGCGCCGACCTCCCCGGGGGAAAATAGTCCATGAACCTGATCAGCATCTCCATCCGGCGTCCCGTGCTGACGCTGGTCATCGTCATTCTTTTCGTGCTTCTGGGTCTCTCGGGAATGAAGGGAATGGGAGTGGCCCTGCTGCCCCAGATCGAGGTCCCCTTCGTTTCCGTGCGTACAGAGTACGAGGGGGCCGGTCCCGAGGACATCGAAACCCTGGTGTCCAAGCCCATAGAGGACGCCATCAGCCAGATCCAGGGGGTCCGGCGCATCGAGAGCACGTCCCTTGAGGGAATGTCCTATGTTTTCGTCGAGTTCGATACGGACGTGAACCTGGCCGACGCGGCCCTGGACGTGGCCAACCGCGTCCGGACGGTCAACCTCCCGGAGGACGCGGAGGATCCGGTGGTACGGAAGTTCGACATCAACGCCCGCTCCTTCATGGGGATCGTCTTCACGTCCACCCTTCCGCCCCAGAGGGCGAAGGACATCCTGGAAGACAGGGTGCAGATGCAGCTCTCCCAGGTGGTGGACGTGGCGGAGGTTTCCCTCTACGGAGGACTCACCCGGGAGATCCAGGTGGAGCTCGACCCGGTGGCCCTGGGAAGTCTCGGCCTGAGCATCCGCCAGGTGACGAACATCGTGAAGAGCGGTAACTACAGTTCCCCTTCGGGGCGCATCTCCCTCGGCGACCAGGAGTCCATTCTGCGGGTCGTTGGTGAATCCTCCACCATCCGGGAGCTGGAGGAACTCCAGATTCCCCTCTCCGGAGGAGTTTCAGTCCGGCTGGCGGACATCGCCGCCATCACCGACGGAACGGCGGAGCTGCGCCGGATCGCCCGGTACATGGGAAAGGACTCCTTTATCCTGACCCTGAGAGCCATTCCCGACGGGAACGTGGTTCAGGCCAGCAGGGGGGTCAGGGAAATGCTTGACCGGATTGTTCCCACCCTGCCTCCGGGATTCACCATGTCCATCCCCTTCGACGACGGGGAATTCATCGCCGATTCCATCTGGAATGTGTTCCGGGACATGATTACGGGCACGGCCCTTACGGCCCTCATCCTGTTCCTGTTCCTCCAGAGGCTTTCCGTGACGCTCCTCGTGGCCATCGTGATGCCGACGGCAATCATCGCCACCTTCATGCCCATGGTCCTCGCGGACTACACCCTGAACATGATGACCACCCTCGGCCTGGCCATCTCCACGGGGGTGCTGGTGAACAATTCCATCCTGGTCATCGAGAACATCATCCGCTACAAGGAGATGGGGTACCACCCCATCGAAGCGGCCGAACGGGGCACGAAGGAAATCGCCATCGCCGTCCTCTCCACCACGGCCACGAACCTCGGGGTCTTCGTGCCCGTGGCCCTGTCGGGAGGACGCATGGGGCAGATGTTCAACCCCTTCGCCATGACGGTGGTCTTTTCCACCCTGTTCTCCCTCTGGGTGGCCCTGACCTTCACCCCCATGCTGGCTGCCCGCATCGGCAGCTCTTCGGGGCCGTCGAAGCTCAGCCGTTTTCTCACGGGGTGGTGGCAGTGGCTCTACAACGGTTTTGACGACCTCCACCATGTCCTGGTGAAGACCGCCGTGGGCCATCCTTTCCTGGCAGTCCTGCTCTTCGGAGGCCTGACGGCAGGCTCCGTGATGATCATGGACCGCATCGGCTTCCAGTTCTTCCCCTCCTCCGACGAAGGACAGATTTCCATCTCCATGGAAACCTCGGCCTCGGCCTCCCTCTCCATGACCGACCGCCTGGTGCGGCAGATCGAGGGGCACATCCTCGAACTCCCCCACGTGAAGGGCGTGGACGTGGTCATCGGGGGCAGCGGCTCCCAGTCGGGGCTGAACCGGGCCACCGTGCGGATTTACCTGGAGGATGACCCGAAGAGGCCCTCTTCATTTGCCTTTGCCGCCCCCCTCCGGCCCCTCCTGGCGTCGCTGCCGGACATGAAGTCGAGCGTCACGGCGGGAGGGGGACGGGGCGGCGTCCGGGGCAAGCCCATCCAGGTGGTTGTCCGGGGCGACGAGGTGGACGTGCTGAACGACGTGGCCATGAAGGTCATGACCATGCTTCGCGGCGTGGACGGCGTGGTGGACGTGGACCTCGACTGGCGGACGGGCAGGCCGGAGATCCAGATGATTCCCGACAGACTCCGCATGGGGCGGCTCAATTTCAGTTCCGAGAACCTTTCGGATCTTCTGAGAGGGTACGTGACCGGCCTCAGGGCAGGGGTCTTCCGCGAGGGCGGCAAGGAATACGATATCCTCGTGAAGCTCAAATCGGAGGAAGTCTCCAGCCCCTTCCAGCTTCCCGACCTTCCCTTTCCCACCTCGGCCGGCTTTGTTTCCCTGCAGGATCTGGCGGACCTGAAAGAGACCATGGGACCCACCCAGATTCTCCGGAAGGACCGGCAGCGGTCCATTACCGTGGATGCCAACGTCTCCGGTACGACCGTGGGAGAAGCATACCAGGTTATCGACAGCAAACTGAAGGAGATTCCTCTTCCCCCGGGATACCGGTTTACCTATGCGGGAGAAATCCAGTCCATCCAGGATAATTTCGGGGCGCTGGGCTTTGCCCTCGGGCTGGCGGTACTTCTGACATTCCTCCTCATCGCGGCCATCCTCGAATCCTTCGTTTTCGCCTTCGTGATCATGCTGACCGTCCCTCTCTCCATCATCGGAGTGGTGCCGGCCCTCATCCTGACGAACACCCCCATGTCCATCTACGGCCTCATGGGCGTGATCATGCTCGTGGGGCTGGTGGTGAACAACGCCATCGTCATCATCGACTACGCCGAAATCGTCAGGAAAGAGGGGATGGATCCCGCCGAAGCCATCATCGAGGCGTGCAGGGTCAGACTCCGGCCGATTCTCATGGCGGACGCCACGTCCGTCATCGCCATGGTCCCCCTTGCCATGGGCGTCGGGGCCGGAGGATCCTACAGGTCTCCCATGGCCATCGTTTCCATCGGCGGGCTCGTGGCGGGCGGCGTTCTTGCCCTTCTGGCCATTCCCCCAGTGTACAAGCTGGTCTGGAGACTGAAGCAGCGCTTCGGCTTCGAGGCGGTGGAGCAGCCATGACGGATCACCGGATTCCTCCCATGGACCGTCCCTGGCCTTCCAAGCTCTTCGTCGAGGTGACAACGGCGTGCAACCTCCGCTGCGCCATGTGCGTCAAGCAGTCGGGGCCCGGAATCCCGGATGCGTACCTTTCCGATGAAACTTTCGAAAAACTGGTCCCGGCGTTCCCGACGCTGGAAACCCTCATCCTGAACGGCATCGGGGAACCCCTGCTTCATCCCGGTCTGGAACACTATATCCGCACGGCGAGGCAGAACGTTGCCGCTGATGCCGTGATAGGTTTCCAGACCAACGGCTCGCTCCTGACGGAACAGCGGGCGTGCTCCCTCCTTTCCGCCGGAACGGATGCCATCAGCATATCCGTCGATGCCGCAGATCCTGCTCTTTTCCGGTCCATGAGGGAGGGAGGGGAGACGGAGGATGTAAACCGGGCCGCCGCCGCTCTCGGGAGGGCAAAAGAACGGACCGGAAGAACAGGCTTCCGCTGGGGGGCTGAACTGGTGCTCGCGCGGGAGACAAGGGCGGAGCTTCCCAAGGTCATCGAATGGGTGGCCGCGCGGGGAGGTTCATTCCTTATCGTGACCCATATCCTGCCCTATAGGGAGGAAGCAGTTTCGTCGGTGGTTTACGACCCCAACGTAGACAAAACCCTCGCCCATTACCGGAAAAGAAAAGAGGAAGCGGCGGAGCTTGGAATCGACCTGTCACTGTACTACACCGCAAAATGGCGCCTGGGCCCGGTGGAGCGCAGGGAGGAGATCATCGCCTGTATGGAGAGGGTGGTTCAGGAAATCTCGGACATGGGGCTGCCGCAGCACATTCCGAACCTGGTGTCCCACGATGAGGGGCAGTACAGGGAAACAGAACGGCTCTTCAGGGAAAGCAGCTCCCTGGCGCAGGCCCGGGGAGTGGATCTGCGCCTCCCCGCCCTCGGTCCCAGGATGGACCGGAGGTGCGATTTCATCGAAGAAGGAAGCGCCTTTGTTTCGGTTTCCGGCACGGTCCACCCCTGCTATTTCCTCTGGCATTCCTTCACGTGCCATGCAGACGGTCGGATCCGTCCCGTGGACGCCCTTTCCTTCGGATCGGTCCATGACCGTCCGCTGCTCGACATCTGGAACAGTCCCGAGTTTGCTGCCTACCGCCGTGAGATCGGCACCTACCCCTTTCCCCACTGCGGAAACTGCAGCCTGGCGCCCTGTGACTACATCGAGCGCCATGAATTCGAGCAGGACTGCCTGGGGAACCGGCTCACCTGCGGCTCCTGTCCCTGGAGCCTCGGGGTGCTGCAGTGCATGAGATAAAAAAGGGACCTGCTCAGACAGGCCCCTTCACCGTCTTACATTGAGAACTTTTTGTATCCTGCCGGAAGCGAGAACAATCCGTTATCGAGCTTTCCCTGCCTGATATTTTTGTACAGGATCGTGGCAGTATCCTGGAGTGTGACGGTGAAAATCTTCAGGGGATAGTTCAGCTCGCCGGAGACCCATACCGTTCCCTCGCCGAGGTTTTTATCGCTGTAGACGATATGGTACACGTCGCAGGAATAGCCCCCGATGGTCTCGGAGCCTTTTTTCGTCACTTTGCCCTGGTTTGCCATCTTTGCCTCGAGGTTCTCTGATGAATCCAGGGTCACCTGGGTGTTCGGGATCTCCATGTACATCTTCTGTCCCGGGAGCAGCACATACATCACGGCCGCCCCGGATGGGATGATGGTGGTCTGCACACCGACGGGGGTGTCCAGCTCCTGTCTCAGGGCATTCCCCTTTACGAATACCTTTCCGGTCATGTCTGCTCCCGCCGCTTTCGACGAAATGACCATGTCCGCCGTGAATTCAGCCCCAAGAGCAGAACCGGCAAGAAGAAAAACAAGAAACAGCGCCGCCCGAAGAATCCCTTTTGATTTACAGTGCATGATCTTCATCTCCTTTGTCCGCGACAATAATGGTTCCTGTCGTCTTTCCCGTTCTTTGTATCATTCCCGCCTCTATCTGCAGTCCCGTTCGAACTTGCTTTTCCGCTCGGCAAGCTCTTTCCGGAATCCCCTCAGTTCAAATTCAGCCCACTCGTCAATGGACTTCGGATACCCCATGCTGGTGAGATCCGCCACATGCTGTTTTTCATGGTCCATTATGCCGTCAAACCCGTCGGTTTTTCCCCGAAAATAGTTCATCAGGGCTTCATCCTGTGACACCAGGTTGCCTTCGGAATCGAATGCCATTATGTTGAAAGACTCTCCGTCGATAATACCTCCTATGACAGGCGCATTCTCACCGGCTCCGCATTCATTCGTTGTGCAGTTGGGAGCTGTCTGGAATTCGGAATGAATAGCCGCCGGGTTGCCTTTCGTATCAGGGAACGCTTCACTGACTTCCCGCTCAACCTGTTTCTGGTACTCTTCCATCCCTTTCAGTCCATCCCCAAAATTCAATCGAAACCATTCCCTGAGCGCCTCGTCCTCGTACGTCTCAATGACTTTCTCGATCCACCTGATTTTGTCGCGTAATTTTTCACAGTCATCGTCAACGGGTCCCTTCACGTTTTCCCCGATGTTCCAGCTGACGGTGTAGGTCACTGTGGCTTTTCCTTCCTCAGAACGGGGCGACTGTCCGAACGTCACTTTGCCGGTTCCGCCTGCTGCCGGTTTCTCCTGCATCTGTCCGCCTGTGTCTGAAAGGGAAACATCGAAATATGAGGGTACTCCCTTCCCCTCTGTCGACCATTCATGACTTCCCAGTACGCTGCCTGATTCAGGCAGCGTCAGGCGGAGACCAACGGCAAACAGCGGAACCGCTTTTTCATACCTTTCGACCTCGCAGGTTTTTCCGGCCCGGATGCGGATCCCGGTAAGTTTATTCGATATTCTGAGTTTCGCGGGGCCCTTGACCGAAAGACTGAGGGAATCCGGTTCCCTTTGGTAGAACTGAAGCAGCTGAGAAGCAAACTCCTTCCCCTTCGGGGATATGTTTTTGACAATGGCTTCAGTTGCCGAGGACATCCTGTGTATTGCAAGGCTGCCTCCTTCGGTTTCTTCGGAAGAAAAACGCCCGATGACACTTTTCCTGAGACGGGCCGTGCATCTTCCGGGATGGAGAGGCCCCACGTAGGTTTCTTTTTCAACGTAGGAATAGCGCATGGCCATCGACTGCGGAAGGAACATCGCCACGGCGTCCGCAACGGGGCCTTCCCTTTGTTTTCCTTTTCCGTACGTGCGCTCCATAGTCCCGAATGCGGAGACATTGAGCAAGCCTTCATATCTCATTTCCTTTTTTGTGATGTCCCACTGGACCTTCATTTCGACGAGAACATTAATCGGCGTGGCAGTTTCCGCGGAAACCGTGCGGTTTCCTGTACCCAATCCCAGAAGGACACACACGACCGCAAGGACACTTTTCTTCAGCCATTTTCCCCTGATACGCATGGTCTTCACCCTCTTTCCGCCAAGGGGATCTGCCGATGCCGGTGAAAAGGGAACGACTTTTGTCAATACCCCAGTTTTTTCAACCGCGCCTTTGCCTCCCTGTGCCCCTTCGCGGCGGCTTTTTTATACCAGTGGACCGCTGTTTTCATGTCTTTTTCGACCCCTTTTCCCGCCTCCCTCAGCATGCCCAGCCACCACTGAGCTTCCGGCAGTCCCTGGAGGGCTGCCTGGAAGTTCCAGTAATACGCCTTTCTGTAGGCAGCAGGGTCCTGTTCACCCCTGCTGAGATAGAAGAGCGCCATCTTGAGCTGTGCCTCTCCGTATCCGTGCATGGCAGAGAGAAACCAGAAATCCAGCGCCTTTTCCCGGTCTTTTTTCACGCCTTTCGGGCCGGTCCACAGGATATTTGCGAGATTGTTCTGAGCACCGTAATGTCCCTGCCTTGCCGCTTTTTCGTACCAGAAGAGGGCTTTTTTTACATTTTCTCCTGTTCCCCTTCCGAAAGCATAGAAGAGGCCTGTTCTGGCCTGTGCTTCCACATGCCCCGCTTCAGCCGCTTTCAGGTAGAAGGAAAAGGCTTTTGAATCGTTTTTGGAGACTCCTTTTCCTAACTCGTAGCGCCTGCCGTTTTCATATAACTGCTCCGGCGTCGGGGGCGCCCCTTCCGCCCGGAAGGAGACGCAGATGCATGAAAATACGAGAAATACCAGGAGGACAGTTTTTTTCATGAGAAATCATCTCCTCCCTGACTTTCGGCCGGAAGGCCGCTTTTTCGGGGGGAAACGTAGTAGGTCGCCCGGAAGGCAAGCTCATCAGGTATCATCGCCATGATGAAATCGAAAGGAACCTTGTTGGACATCTCATTCCAGAATCCCCATACCGACCCTGTTACGGTTCCGTTCGACGCCATGGCCTGCCACCGAACCTGTCCCCGCCATGACCGGCCGTTCATGCGGATGGTAATTTCTCCCTTTCCTTCCCACGAACAGGATGAAGGAAAAACGCTGAAGGTTTTGCTTTTATCCTGCCCCCGCGGATGTCCCGGCTGGAGATCGAAAAAATAGTCTACCCACTCGTCCGCATGGGTGGAGTTGACGATTTTTATTTTCACCGTGCCCCTGCACCGGGGGATCCCGTGAGGTGTCAGGCCCAGAGAAAGGGATACATTGTTATCCCGCAGCGGGATGCCGCGCACACCGTTCGTAATAACTCCTGCAGCCATGATCGAACCCTTGAAAACAGTGGAGGGCGGAGATTTTTTTTGAGGAACCGCCCCTTTCTGTTTATTCTGCAGGGCAGCCCTCAAAGGAGCGCCGTCTCCCGTGGAAATCCATACCTTTGCGGCCTCGAGACGCTGAATGACTCCTTCGTAGTACTTCCGGTCGGCCTCGCTTCCATATTCCAGAGCCCGTTCGTAATTTTTGTACGCTATTTTTCTCTGCTGTTCGAAGTGAAAGAGGGCCGCGCCTTTTGCAAGGCCGGGAGACGACAGGGCGAAGCTCGACAGTCCGCCGTCGTTCAGCTGGTAGCTTACGGAACCCACGATTATGTCCATGAAGAGTTCCCGGACGCTGTACGGAGTCTTGTCACCGCCCGGAAGGATGATCTTCTGATCGATAACCTGTTCCAGGGGCTGGCACATGAGAATTCCAGGAAGAAGCAGGACCAGGAAAACAACTGCCGCTGCAGGAACACTTTTTTTCATCATCTCCCACCTCCATTTTTCGGAGTCTTTGTCCACCTTACCATTAAACGCAAAAAATTAAAACCTTTTCAGAGTGTGGTAAGGGTTTGAGTCTTCGCTGTATTTACCCTCTGTCCGGTAGGGGTATAATAAGTCAGCAGGGCAGAATGCGCTTTCGGTGCAGAAGCCATGCCTGTCCGCTACATTATCCCTTTCGGAGGAGGAAGAATCATGATTATCGTATCCGCATCCTTTTCTGCGAAACCTGGAATGAGGGACGCCATCGCTGAGATTTCCCGAAAGGCCGTCGAACTCACGAGAAAGGAAAAGGGGAACATCAGCTACACCCTCTTCAAAAGCAGCGATGACGACGTCTCCATGATGTATTTCGAGGAGTGGGAGAGCATGGACGACCTGAGGGCCCACCTGAAGACGGACCATATCCGCGAGGCCAGGGAGGCCCGGAAGGATATGCTGGACGGCCCGGTCCGGGTACGGGTGTTCGAGTCGAAGGAAGTGGAACTTTAGACAGGAGCTGGTTTATTTTTTATGGAAACCGGGACGTATGATGCGATTGTCGTCGGCGGAGGCCTTGCAGGCCTGTCTGCTGCCATTGAAGCGGCGAATAGAGGGCTCGGCGTTCTCCTGATCTGCAAGAGCAGTGCGGGACGGAGCGGCAATACCCTCGTCTCCGGCGCCGCCCTTTCGGTGATGAACGCCGGGGCCGGGGATTCCAACTCCCTGCTGGAGGAGGATATTCTCTCGTCGGGGTGCGGAATGAGCGATCCGGATATTTGCCGCGTTTTTTCAAAAGAATCGGCTTCGGCATTGTGTGAGCTGAAGGAATCCGGTGTCGCGTTCAAGGAGCCGGGGGGGATTCCCATGGTGAAGCAGCCTCCCGGACACAGCGTTCCCCGCATGTTCCCGTCGGAATACCGGAAGTTTCCCTACAAGAACCGCGGCCTCGCCCTGACGCTTCCCCTTGTGAAACGGGCGGAGAAACTCGGTGTCGCCGTCAGGAACGATACCGCGGCCCTCAGGGTCCTTACCCGCGGAAATTCCGTCTGCGGTCTCCTGGCATGGGACGGCCGCTCGGGAGAGGTTCTTCACTTCAGGACGGGAATAGTCATCCTGGCCGCCGGCGGGGGAGCGGGTCTCTATTCCAGGAACAACAACACGGCGGATGTGTCCTGCGATTCCTTCGGACTGGCCTACGAAGCGGGGGCGGTGCTCCGGGACATGGAAATGGTGCAGTTCTACCCCTCCATGATGTACGAGCCGGTCAGAATCCCCATTTCCAATCCCCTCTTCGGCGAAGGTGCCGTTCTCAGGAATGCACTAGGGGAGGAGTTTCTCTGCCGGTACAGCCCAATGGGCAATCATGCCACCAGGGATCTCATGGCAAGGGCGGTGAAACAGGAAATCGACGAAGGGAGGGGCAATCCGGGGTACGTGTACGTGGACTGCTCCGGTATTCCCGGAAATGTGCTGGAGATGAGGTACGGCGAACTTTCGGCAATTCTCGCACGATACGGCCTGAACCCGGAGAAGGACCTTCTTCCTGTCGCTCCCTCGGCCCACTTTTACCTCGGAGGGGTGGACATCGACAGGACCTGCGCCACTTCCGTCGAAGGCCTGCTCGCCTGCGGCGAGGCAGCGGGAGGGCTTCACGGGGCGAACCGCCTCGCGGGAATTGCCCTGGCCGAGGCGGCAGTGTTCGGGAAAATCGCCGGCAGAACGGCGTCCACCCTTTTCAAAAAACATCAGCCTCCTGCTTCGCCGGCGGAGCCGGACGTTGTGCTTCCCGGAAGTCCCGGTGTTCCTCTTGCGGAGCTGACGGAGAAGCTGCGGGAAATGCTGTGGGACTGCGCTTCCCTCGTCCGCAGCGGGGCCTCCCTGGAAAAGGCTGAGCGGGAGATCGGAGAAATCTCCCGGGAGCTCGAAGGGGGAGCAAGGGGGAACGCAGAAGATCCTCCCCGGTATTTTGCCCTCCGGTCCATGGTGCTGACGGCGCGGATGCTTGTAAAGTGCAGCCTCCTCCGGAAAGAAACCCGGGGCGCCTTCTGCCGGGAGGAGCACCCGGAGAGTTCCGGTCGTTTCGCGGGCTCGTTCATTGTTCAAAAGACGGAAGCCGGGGCCATGGCGGTCCGCTTCCGGCCGAACTGGTCATGAACTGAAAGGTTTTTGGTCAACGGTCCGTTTCAAGAAGAGAAACGGACCGGCGTTCGGCTCCGAGTTTCAGTGAAAGGTCCAGGCATGTCTTCTTCAGTGCGGGAATGAGTTCATGTATCATCTCTTCCGTGAAGCGGGCCGTCGGACCTGAGAGCGTCATGCATGCCACTGGCTGCAGAGAGGCGTCAAAGATGGGCACGGCCACGGAAGAGACCCCCTGTTCCCGTTCCGAAAGGCTGAAGCTGTATCCACGCTTTCGCAGCTCACTGTTTTTTTCCGTGACCACTTTTTTGTCAAGAATCGTATTCGGTGTCAGGGATTGGGCTTCGTCCAAAATCCGGCTTACCTCCTCTTCCGGCATGAATGCGAGAAAACACCGGCCCGATGCGCCTGCCCACAGGGGAAAACGGTCGCCAAGTTTCGCCGAACGCTTCAGGTTGAGAGAACTCTCGACCTGTTCGTAGCATATTCGAAAGTCACCTTCCCGGACGTAAAGGTTCACTGTTTCGTTAAACCTTTTTCTGAGCTCTTCCATACAGGGAAGAGCAAGAGTCCTCAGGCCCCCCGTTTTTTTCGCTATCGCCCCAAGGAGATAGCACTGAAAACCAAGGCTGTAGAGTCTGCTCTTTTTTTCCCGCTCCAGAAAGCCCTGCCCCTCCAGTGCTTTTGCCAGCCGTGCGGCCGTGGGCAGGGGAAGGTTCAGCTCCCGGGCGATTTCCGTCAGGGTTCTCCTGCTTTTCTGCCAGGAAAAACAGGAAAGGACCGACAGTCCTTTTTTCAGGGCCGACGCCCCGTCCTCTTTCGTGTTCCCCTTCATGATCCTTTTCAGCCTCCAGCAGGAAAATATTTTGCATTGACAAAACAGGTTCACCGTGTAATATGATTTTACCACAATATGAAATGTACTTCCAATATATGGAAGTATTTCTATCCCCATTTCACGGAGGCAGATTATGAAAAAATCCGCAGTGCTTCGCCAGATGCTTCAGGAACGAAAAGCAGTTCCGGTGCCCGGCGCCCATGACGCCATCTCCGCAAAACTCATCGAAAAGACGGGATTCAAGGCTGTCCAGGTGAGCGGTTTCGGCCTCGCCGCGTCCCTCCTCGGGCTTCCCGACATGGCGTTCATTTCTTTTACCGAGGTCCTCGAATTTACACGGAATATCGTTGATGCCGTCAACATCCCCGTCATGGCCGACGCTGACACGGGGTACGGAAACGCCATCAACGCCATGCGGGTCACCGAAAAGTTCATCAGGGCAGGCGCCGCGGGAATGAACATCGAAGACCAGGTATTCCCGAAACGGTGCGGTCATATCGAAGGAAAAACTGTCGTCCCCCTGGAGGAGATGGTCCTCAAGGTAAGGGCGTGCGCGAAAGTCCGGGATCAGCTTGACCCTGATTTCATCATCAATGCCAGGACTGACGCCATCGCCGTTTCCGGTGTCGACGAGGCCATCCGCAGGGGCAACGCCTATATCGAAGCCGGGGCGGACATGATCTTCGTCGAGGCTCCCCGCACGGTGGAGGAGATCGAGAAGGCGGTCAAGGGTATCAAGGGGCTGGTGAGCATCAACCTCTTTGACAATATCGAGGGCGGAAAGACACCCCTCCTGTCCGTGGAAGAATTGGCGGCCATGGGAGTCGCCCGCATCAGCATTCCGGTGGGGACGACCTTCGCGGCAGCCCGGGGAGTGCTCAATTACCTTGAGGCCATCAAGGGAGGCCGCCTTGCTCCCGAGAGAAAGGATCTGGTCTTCTCCTTCAATGAATTCAAGGACCTCGTGGGGGTGCCGGAATTCAGGGATCAGGAGAAGGAATTCCTCCCTACCTTCGTCGAGTAGAAATTCCGAAAGGGGAGATGACAGATGGCTGTTACTCTTGGTTTTCTCGGCTTCGGAGAAGTGGGCTACTACATGGCGAAGGGGCTGAAAACGGCAGGCTTCGGCAGGATTGTGGCTTTCGACAAGGCTGCGGCCGACGGAGGTCCGTTCGCCCGGACCATCGGTTCGAGAGCCGAAGAAGCGGGAGTGGAACTTGTTTCTTCACTTCAGGATATGCTCGGCCTGGCTGAAGTGGTCGTCTCCGCCCTTCCGGCGAAGTACTCCCTTTCCGCGGCCAGGGAGGCGGCAGGATATACGACGGCTGCACGGCTTTTCGTCGATGTGTCCACGGCAAAACCCTCGGAAAAGAGGGAGATGGAACAACTTTTTGACGGAATGGGCATCCTGTTTGCCGACGGAGCCATGCTCGGCCCTCTTCCCACCTACGGGCACACTGTTCCTATTCTTGCCTCGGGAAGCGGAGCCTCCCAATGGGCGGAGATGATGACACCCTACGGGATGAAGATTGACCTCGCCGAAGGTCCCGCCGGGGCGGCCTCATCCATCAAGCTTGTCCGCAGCGTTTTTATGAAAGGCCTTGAGGCTCTTCTCGTGGAGACGTTCCTGTTCGCCAAAAAGAGCGGCGCGGAGGAGATCGTGCTGGAATCCCTGGCGGAAACCCTGAACGTTCCCTTCCAGAACACCGCCCGGAGAATGATCGCCGCCGACCTTGTCCATGCCGAACGCAGGGCCTTCGAAGTGGGGGAGTCGGTGGAGCTCATGAAGGACCTCGGTATCGAGCCCATCATGGCCGAAGCTGTTATACGGCGCCTCAAAAAGTCCGCCGCCCTCGGAACGAGGGAAGAACTCGGCGGGGTGCCGCCGAAGAGCCTTCCCGAGGTCTATGAGATCTGGCGCACAAAAGGCCACTGCTGAAAAAACGCAAACCGACCCTTAAAGGAGAGAAAACAATGCCCGTTGGATTCCGTGTTTTTCTTCAAAGAAACCTTCCCCCGAAAGACCTTGTCGAAAGCTTCCGGACGATCCCGGCGGCAAACATAGCCGACTGCATGGGACGACACAACGCCATGATCCCCGAGATCCGGCTGATGACGAAGCCCGGCGAGGTCAACATGGTGGGTGTCGCCCTGACGGTGAAAACCTGCTATGGGGATAACCTGATGATCCACCAGGGGCTCGACATGGCGGCCGAAGGGGATGTCCTGGTGATTGCCAACGAAGAGGGAAGAAACAGGTCCCTCCTTGGGGAAATAATGTACCGGTACGCTGAGAGAAAGAACCTTGCCGGAATCGTCCTCGACGGTCCTATCCGGGATGCCCTCCAGATCTCCGGCGGTTCCGTCCCCCTCTACGCCACCGGTTCGACACCGGGCGGTCCCTACAAGGAGGGACCGGGCGAGGTGAACGTTCCCGTCTCCTGCGGCGGCGTGCACGTCAACCCCGGGGACATCATCGTCGGAGATCCTGACGGCGTCATCGTCATTCCGCGGCAGGACGCAGAGGACGTGCTCGAAGCGGTGAAGGCCTTCCAGCAGAATGACAGGAGGAAACTGCAGGCTGCCATCGACGGAACTGCCGACAGAAGCTGGGTCATGAAGCAGCTTGAAGCGAAGAAGTGTGAATTTCGGGACGGAGTCTGCGGCTGATCCCGCAGACTTCTCCGACGGCCGACCCGTAATGATCGGTAGGCTTTCCGGTCGGCCCCGCATCAGGATGACTGAAAGAACAAGGGAGGTACCGGAATGGAAATCAGGTTGAAATACGCGGAAAGCCTTTTTCTGGTGGTGATCGGGGCGGTTTCAGGACTGTTTCTTGTTCTTTCCAGGGAGTACAGCGCCATGGCGAGAAGCGTGCCGAACATTTGCGCCGTTTTTATCCTGCTGGCAATTGGTTTCCGGCTGTGGCAGATCTGGCTCAGGGATTCCCTCCGGGGAGCGGTGCTGAAAATCCACCAGCGATCCGTGCCTTTTATTGCTATGCTTGCCTGCTATACGGCGGGGGTCTTCCTCATAGGGTTTATTCTCTCCAGCCTGGTCTTCGTTCCGGTATGCATGTACTGGATGGGGCAACGGAAACTTTTCAGAATTGCCGTCATTGCCGCTGTTTATGTCGCAACGGTCTATCTTGTTTTTGTCGTAGGGTTCCGGATGCCCCTTCCGGACAGCCTGGTCGGTTTTTGACGAGGTGCGGATCATGATGTACGAAGGCCTCATTGCAGCTCTTGCCCCTCTCAACATCGGTTACGCTCTCTTCGGAACGGCCCTGGGAATCGTCATGGGTGCGATACCGGGCATCGGTTCTTCCATGACCATGGCACTGCTTCTTCCGTTTACCTTCTGGATGTCCGCCGAAGGGGCGTTGATTCTCCTGGGATCGGTCTACTGCGGGGCCACTTTCGGTGGGTCCATCTCGGCCATCCTGTTGAATACTCCGGGGACTCCCGCATCGGCTGCGACTTCTTTCGACGGATACCCCATGGCACAGCAGGGCAGAGGCATGGAAGCCATAGGAATTGCGGTCATGGCTTCTTTTGTCGGAGGAATTGCGGGACTGCTGCTTCTTTTCTTTCTCTCGCCGCCCCTCGCTGAGATTTCGCTCAAATTCGGCCCCGCGGAACTTTTCCTCCTGACCCTTTTCACCTTTATCATCATCTCCGTTACCGTACTGAAAGAATCCGTAGTGAAAGGCCTCATTGCCCTCGGGCTGGGCCTCGTTCTTTCGGGGATAGGATATGATCCCATCTCCGGAGCGCTGCGGTTCACCTTCGGCCTGCCCTATCTTGAGGACGGGATACAGCTCGTGCCTGCAATCATAGGATTGTTTGCCATTTCAGAGGTTTTTGCCTTTGTGGAAAGCGGGGGAACTATTTCGAACTCGCTCGAAGCAAAGGGAGGGCTGAAAGAGGGATTCAGGCAGACTTTCCGTTTTCCGGGGACACTGGTTCGTTCAACCATAATAGGTTCGGTCATCGGAGCGCTCCCCGGCATCGGCGTGAGTGCGGCCAACCTGATAGCCTACGTCGCGGCAAAAGCCCGTTCAAAACATTCAAAGCATTTCGGCCAGGGAGCTCCTGAAGGAGTCATCGCCCCTGAATCATCGAACAACGCGGTTACCTGCACTTCTCTCATACCGACGCTGACCCTCGGCATTCCCGGCAGTTCTTCGGCCGCTCTCCTTATGGGAGCCCTTATGATCCATGGCCTGATACCGGGCTCTTCCCTTTTCACCACCTACGGAAAAGTGACGTATACGTTCTTTTTCGGCCTGGGGCTGTCCAATATCTTCATGCTTCTCGTCACCATCTTCGCCGTGCGGTTCCTCGTAAAGGTGACGGTGGTGGACGTCGGATTTCTTGTTCCGATAATCGTGAGCCTCTGCTTCATAGGGTCTTACGCCATGAGAAACAACATAGGAGACGCGGTCGTCACCATAGCTTTCGGCCTTTTGGCTTTCGTCATGAGAAAACTCAAGTACCCTCTCATATGCCTTCTGCTTCCCATCATCCTGGGAACAATGATGGAACGGGGATACCATCAGTCTCTCATGCTTTCGGGCGGATCCTTCTCCATATTCTGGGCAAGCCCTATTTCCAAGGTTATTCTGGCCGTCACTTTTCTGTCTGTGGTGTATCCATTGCTGGGATTTTTCCGGAAAAACGGAAAGAGCGTGAAATAAGGTACGGAAAAGCTGCCGGCAAGCGGTGGTTCTCATCGCCCGCCGGCAGGATTTCCCGGGGGCAGACCGAAGAGGGGCCCAAACCCTATTCATTAAGGAGGATCGGCAATGAAAAGATCAACAAAGCTCAGGGCAATGCTGAATGAACGTTCCGCCCTCGTGTGTCCGGGGGCCCATGACGCCCTTTCGGCAAAAATGATCGAAAGCTATGGATTCAAGGCGCTCCAGGTCAGCGGTTTCGGACTTTCCGCCAGCTATCTCGGCCTGCCGGACATGGCGTTCCTTTCCTTTGCAGATGTGCTGCATTTCTCGAAGAATGTGATCGATGCCGTGCATATTCCGGTCATTGTCGATGCGGACACCGGTTTCGGCAATGCCATATCGGCAATGTACGTCACCGAGCAGTTTATCGGCGCGGGGGCGGCAGGAATGAACATAGAAGACCAGGCATTCCCCAAAAGATGCGGGCACATGGAAGGCAAGCAGCTTGTTTCGAAAGAGGAAATGGCACTGAAGGTTTTGGCCTGCAGGGATGTGCGGGATCGGCTCGATCCCGATTTCATCATCAATGCCCGTACTGACGCAATTGCCGTTGAGGGATTCGAAAGCGCCATTGACAGGGCGAACGCCTATGCCGAAGCAGGGGCTGACCTCATTTTTCTCGAGGCCCCAAGGTCTGAAGAGCAGATACGGGAAGCTGTGGCCCGGATCAAGGCCCCTGTGAGCATCAACATATTTGATGCAGTTGCCGGAGGGAAAACTCCTGTCATGTCCATTGAAAAGCTCAGGGAGCTCGGCGTTGCCAGGGTGAGCATTCCCGTCGGCCCGCTTTTTGCGGCGGTGAAGGGGCTTATGGGGTATCTCGATGCGATTCGGGACGATAATGTGGCCGTAGGGCGGAACGATCTGGTCTGTTCCTTCGGGGAATTCAGAGACCTTGTGGGATACGATGACTTCCGGCAGCTGGAAAAGAAGTATCTTCCCTCGTTCATCGAGAACAACATGTAACGGCGATTCCTGAGAAAGGCCAGGTTTTCTGATATGCATGGACAGACAATTGCCGAAAAAATACTCCAGAAGCACTCGATGGATCCGGGAAAGCCGGTAAAGGCGGGAGACATCCTTTTCTGCAGCGTTGATTTTCTCATGAGCCATGACGCAACGGCGCCGATGGCCATACGGGCTTTTGAAAACATGGGAGGAACAAAGGTTTTTGATCCCTCGAAAATGGTGCTCATTCTTGACCACGCCACTCCGGCTCCCTATGAAAGGATAGCCAACCTTCAGTCCATGATGAGGGAGTTCGCCAGGGAGCAGGGAATACCGTTCATCGAAGGCGGAGAAGGCGTATGCCACCAGATCGTCGTGGAAAAAGAATACCTCAGGCCCGGAGACCTGGCTCTCGGAACGGATTCCCACACCTGCACCTACGGTGCTCTGGGGGTTTTTGCGACCGGGGTAGGTTCCACAGATATGGCCGCGGCGATGTACACCGGCAAATCATGGTTCAAGGTTCCGGAAACCATACGGGTGAACCTGAAGGGAACCCTCGGGAAGGGATGTTCGGCGAAAGACGTAATTCTGAAGACCGCCGGGGTTATCGGGGCGGACGGAGCGAATTACAGGAGCATCGAGTTCTACGGAGAGTGGATTGACAGGGCTTCTCTTTCGGAACGCCTGACCATTGCCAACATGGTGGTGGAAATGGGGGCGAAGTGCGGTTTCCCCTGCTGTCCCGGTCTTGGAATTTCCGCCGATGCTGACGCCCGGTACCTGATGGAAGCGGAAATCGATCTTGACGCCCTTGAACCCATGGTTGCGAGGCCTCACGCGGTGGACGACGTCTGCCCCGTGAGTGAAGCGGCGGACGTGGTCATTCACCAGGCCTTCCTGGGCAGCTGCACGAACGGGAGAATCGAAGACCTTCGCGAGGCCGCGCGGATACTGAAAGGAAAGAAGATCGCAGAAGGCGTGAGGCTTATCATCGCGCCCGCCTCCAGGCAGGTCATGCTCCGGGCCATGGAGGAAGGTGTCCTGGCGACGCTCATCGAGGCGGGAGGAGCAGTTTTTACTCCCGGATGCGGCGTGTGCGTGGGAACCCACGGAGGCGTCCCTGCAGACGGAGAGGTGGTCCTTTCCTCCTCCAACCGCAATTTCAAGGGGAGGATGGGAAACAACAAGGCGCTTATCTATCTTGCATCACCCCTTACCATTGCGGCATCGGTAATCACGGGGAGAATCACGGACCCCAGGGAACTGGAGGAATGACGGTGAAACTCCAAGGGCATGCCGTAAAATACGGCGACAATATCAGCACGGATCTCATCATTGCCGGCAAGCACACCAAAACGCTGAATGTCCGGGACCTCGCGGACCATGCGATGGAAGATCTTGATCCTTCCTTCGGTGAGAAGATCAGCGGAGGAGGCGTCCTTGTGGCCGGTACGTATTTTGGGTGCGGTTCTTCGAGAGAACAGGCCCCCGTTGCTTTGAAAGAGGCCGGGGTCCTGTTCATCGCGGCGAAAACCTTTTCCCGCATTTTTTACAGGAATGCAGTCAACATCGGCCTTGCCGTTGTTGAATGCGATACCGATGCCATTGATGAGGGAGATATCCTCGAATATGATGTCGGCTCTGACATGCTGAAGAACATGACCAGGTACCGAGAGCTGGCGGTAACCCCTCTCCCCGAAATAATGGTGGAAATTCTGAAAGAAGGCGGGGTGGTGCCCTATATAAAAAAACACGGCGGGTTTTAGGGAATGGAAGCTTCCCGGCCGGTTTTCAGCCCGGAAGCCGGGGAACCTCCGGGGCTGAGGAACCGTAATTATGGTGTTAAGTAAGGAGGAGGTATGTCGAGATGTTCAGGCTATTAAAGGTTTCTATGTGCGCATTTCTGGTCGTGTTTGTCATTGTCGCTCCATCCTTCGCAGCCTTTCCCGACGGGAAGCCGATTCGGATAGTGAACCCTTTCGCCGCGGGAGGAGCAGGAGATGTGGAACTCCGTATGCTTGCCCCCCTTATGGAGAAGCATTTCGGTGTTCCGGTGGTCATAGAAAACATGACAGGGGCGGGCGGGCGTATCGCCTACGACAAAATGTACAGGGAAACGGCCGACGGGCACACTCTTTTTTACAACAACCAGCCCGCGCTGCAGCTGGGGGAGTTTCTTTACGACGGAAGATACAAGGGGAATGAATTCAGCTATCTCGTCAACGTCGTAAAAGACGCCCGGTATCTTCTCGTTCTGAAAAATGCACCCTACCAGACATTCCAGGATCTTCTCGAAGCCTCGAAGAAGGAAGATGTTTCCTGCGCCGTATCCGGTCTTGGAAGCAGCGGGCACCTGGGCAGCGTTCAGCTTGTTCTTGCGGGCCTGAAGCACCGGATAGTGCCTTTCGACGGTACGGCTCCGTCAAAGGCGGCCTTCCTCGGAGGGCATGTGACATTCTGGATTGCCGGTTACAGCGAACTCAAATCTCTGCTTGCAGACGATAAAATCAAGGTGCTCGCCACACTGAACGACAAGCGTCTTGCCCCCTACGATTACCCGACCCTTTCCGAAATGGGACTGCCTGAGGTCGCCGTCTACAACATGCGGGGCATTTGCGCTCCCCCCAATCTTCCTGAAGATATCCGGGCACTTCTCATTGAAGGAATCAGCAAGGCGGTGAATTCGGAAGAAATTCAGAAGTGGGCGGCTGAAACGGACAGACCGATGCTCTTTGCGGCAGGCGCGGATTATTTCAAGCTTCATGAGGAAACCACAAAAATGGTGACGGATGCGCTTCCGATGATGAAAGAGAGCATCGGAAAGAAGTAAAGCTATTCGTAAACGCTCCCTGACACAAATTTGACAGAAATCTGAAAGGAGACAGTAAAATGAAAAAAAGTATGCTTGCGGTTATTCTCCTTCTGTGTGTCGCTGCAGCTCCCGCTTTTGCGGATGACGTGTTCGTCCGCATCGGGACGAGCAGCGTAGGCGGAGGGTTCTATCTCATCGGCAACACGATTGCCCAGCTGGGGACTGAGGTCGAGAAGAGCATCAATTTCACCGCGGTCACCGGCGGATCCATCAAGAACTGCATCAACCTGGGCAACAAGGAAGTGGAGCTCGGCATGGTGCAGTCCTCCACCGTGAACGACGCCTGGAACGGCACCGGTTCCTTCAAGGAGCCCATCAAGTCTCTCCGCTATGTGACGGCCATCTATCCCATGCCCGCCCATATCCTGGTGAACCTTGACGCCGAAATCAAGAGCATAGGCGATTTCAAGGGCAAACGGGTCGACTACGGTTCGGTGGGACAGGGCATTGAAGTCAACGTCCGGGAAATGATGTCGGTCTTCGGTCTCAAGGACGAGGACGTCAGGATCGAGCGTTACGGCCGTTCCGAAGTTGCCGAGGCACTCAAGGTTGGTGACTCCCAGGCCCACATCTGGACTACGAATGCCCCGAACGCGCAGGTCACGGACATGATCCGCTCGGGCAAAGTCGGTTTGATCGGCATCGAGCCGGAAAAGATACAGGAGATCGTATCGAAGTTTCCCCACTACGCTCCAGTTGTGATTCCGGCGGGCGTTTATGAGGGGTATGACAAAGACCTTCCTGTTGTCGGCGCAGTGGGATCGCTTCTCACCTATGAAGATATGCCCGAAGAAGTAATTTACAAGATTACCAAGATGATCCATACCAACACGAAATTCCTGCAGGAGAGACTGAACTACTTCAACAACCTGAATCTTCAGTTTGCCCTTGCCGGAATGGCTGTGCCCCTTCATCCCGGTGCGAAGAAGTACTACGTTGAAGCCGGCCTGATCAAGGAATAGGACCGCTCTGCGGCGGGAGGAAGGCGCGCCGGCGCCGGATCCTCCCGCCTTTTGATATCGGGAATTTCAGGGAGGAAATGATGGATACTACTGTTTCCGGAAACCAGGAGAAAAAAACGTCTTCCGGCAAGAAGCGCTCCTTCTCGGGGAATCTGAAGCTTCTTGTCACGGTGCTTACCGTTGCCCTGGCGGTCTTTCAGCTCTACACCGCCTTTTTCGGCGTTCTGCCTGCCATGCAGCAGAGGAGCCTGCACCTCGCATTCGTGCTGCCGCTGATTTTCCTTCTTTATCCGATGTGGAAGACATCGCCGAAAAACCGTCCCAGCCTTTTCGACTGGATGTTTGCGGCGGCGGCGGCGCTTTGCACCGTCTATGTGTATTTTATGTACGAGGATATTGCGAACAGGGCCGGAATGTACACCCAGTATGAACTCTATCTCGGGGTAGTGATGATTTTCCTTGTGTTCGAAGCCGCACGGAGGGTCCTGGGATACCCGCTCCCCATTTTCTGCGCCCTTTTCATTCTTTTTGCCTATTTCGGACGATCCATGCCGGGCCCCTTCAAGCACTTCGGCCTGTCCATCCCGCGCATCATCGAAGAGCTCTATCTCACCACGGACGGTCTGTTCGGGCTGGTAACCGGAGTTTCGGCAACGTACATCTATCTCTTCATTTTGTTCGGGGCGTTTCTCAGCTCCACGGGGACATCCCAGTTTTTCAATGACCTTGCCATGGCCCTTACGGGCCATCTCAAGGGGGGACCAGCAAAGATCGCCGTGGTTTCCAGTGCCTTCATGGGAACCATCAGCGGAAGCACCTCCGCCAACGTTGCCACTACGGGGGCTTTTACGATTCCCTTGATGAAAAAAATAGGGTATCAGCCTCATTTCGCTGGAGCTGTGGAAGCAGCAGCCTCCACCGGCGGGCAGATTATGCCTCCGGTACTTGGAGCCGCCGCTTTTATCATCGCCGACTCACTGGGAATCTCGTACCTCAAGGTTTTAAGTGCTGCAGTTGTGCCGGCCTTGCTTTATTTCTGGGGCATCTGGTGCTGCCTGAGCCTTGAGGCCGCAAAGCTCGGCCTGCAGGGCCTGCCGAAGGACGCTCTTCCAAGGGTGAAGGATGTTTTGGTCAAGAGCGGATACAAATCCATTCCCCTTTTCGGGATCATCTATTTCCTCGTCCAGGGGTACAACCCGCTGTACGCCGGATGCTGGGGCATTGTCCTTGCGACTCTTCTCAGCTTCGTCAGGAAGGAAGACAGGCTGAATATAAGGTCCTTCATTTCCACCCTCGAAGACGGCTCAAAAAGCGCTCTTTCAGTGGCGATTGCCTGTGTCATCGTCGGCGTTGTCATAGGAATGATGGGCGCTACGGGAATCGCTCTGAAGGTAGGGGACGTCATCCTTGGATTCACGAAGGGCAATCTGCTCCTTACCCTGATTTCCACAATGATTCTCTCCATGGTCCTGGGAATGGGGATGCCCACGACGGCGAGCTACGTCATGGCAAGCGCCGTGGCTGCTCCTGCCCTGATTCTCCTGGGAGGCCGGCCCCTCGATGTTCATTTCTTCGTCTTCTTCTTCGCCGTCCTGTCATCGGTGACGCCTCCGGTGTGCGTAGGCGCCTATACTGCGGCGGGAATAGCCGGTTCAGACCCGAACAGAACGGCCTTCACCTCCATCAAGCTCGCTCTTTCCGGATTCATCGTTCCCTTCGTCTTCATTTACTCGCCGGAGATCATGCTCACCAATGTTGAAAGCTGGCCTGTGACCATTTTTGCCATAATCACGGCGATTATCGGCGTGTTCGGGCTTTCTGTCGCGACAGAGGGGTATATATCGGCACCGGTTCCTCTCTGGGGAAGAGCGCTTGCTCTGACAGGCGCGGTTCTCCTCATTTTCCCCGGAATTCTTACCGATGCCACAGGATTTGCTCTCCTCGGGCTGGTGATACTGCATAACCTGAAGTTTGGGAAAAAGATACCGCAGGCCGGTTCGTAACCGGGAGGTACGTTCATGCAGGATCAAAGAATCGGCGTTGCAGGATCCCTTGAATCCTGCGATGTCCTCGTAATGGTGATACTCTCAGCCGAAAGCAGGGGAATGACGCTGGAAATAGACAGTCCTTCCCTCGCTTCCTTCGGGGAGGAAATGAAAAATACGGTCATGGAAATTATGGAAACCCTCGGAATTCCGCATGCCGTCATCAAGGTGCAGGACCGGGGGGCTCTTGACTGCACGCTGAGAGCCCGAACGGAGGCAGCCGCAAAAAGAGCTCTTGCGGTACCCGCCGGAGAGAAGGTGAGCGAATGAATCGGAGGCGTCTTCGCCGCACTTCTCTCTACATTCCGGGAACGAATCCCGGAATGCTTGCCAATGCTGAAGTATATGGAGCCGACAGCGTTATTCTGGATCTCGAGGACGGGGTTCCCGTTTCGGAGAAGGATGCTGCGAGAATCCTCGTCAGGAATGCTCTGCAGCATATCCCCTACCGGAGGGCAGAAGTGACGGTCAGGGTGAACGCTCTTTCCACCCCCTTCGGCAGGGATGATTTCCGGGAGATCATTCCCCTCGCGCCGGACGCCGTCCGGCTGCCGAAGTGCGAATCGGCCGACGATGTCCGGGAGGCCGACGCCATGATGACGGAAATTGAACTGGAAAACGGCATTGAACCGGGAACGGTGGGGATTATCGCCATAACCGAGTCGGCCCGGGGCGGCCGGAACCTGTCGGAAATAGCCGCCGAAAGCCCCCGGCTGATCGCCCTGAATTACGGCGCGGAAGACTATACCGCCGACATCGGGGCTGTGCGGACAAAGGAAGGCCGCGAACTGGACGATATCCGGGCGAAAGTCATCGTGGCGGCCCGGATTGCCGGGGTGCAGGCCCTGGACAGCGTGTTCGGCGACGTGAACGATCTGGACGGCCTCTATGCGGAAGCCCTGCGGGTGCGTCTTTTGGGGTTTGACGGGAAATCGGTCATTCACCCGAGACAGATTCCGGTGGTGCACAGGGCGTTTACTCCCTCGGATCAGGAGGTCGGGTTTGCCCGGAGGGTGATGGCTGCCTTCCGCGAGGCGTCGTCCAGGGGAGCCGGGGTTATCGCCCTCGACGGCCGGATGATCGACGCCCCCGTGGTGGCCAGGGCGGAAAAGATCCTGGCACTGGCGGAAGCGGCCGGATGCCTTCCGGGAGAAAGGTGACCATGATGAGCAGAAGCGCCGGCAACCGGAAAACCTTCTCTTTTACAGGAGAAGGGAAGGATATTCCCTCCATCGGAAAGAAGAGGGAGAAAGGCAAAATCGTCGCCTCCCTCGAGGAAGCCTTCCGATTGGCGGAAGTGCGGGACGGCATGACCATTTCCTTCCACCATCACCTGCGTGACGGCGACCTGGTAGTGAACATGGCCCTGGACGTGCTGGCCGGGATGGGCATCAGGGACCTGGTCCTCGCCCCTTCGGCTCTTTTCCCCGTGCACGAGAGCCTGCTCCGCCATGTCCGGTCCGGGGTGATCCGGTCCATCGAGGGGAGCGTGAACGGTCCGGTGGGCAGAGCCGCCTCGGAAGGACTCTTCTCCTCGCCGGTGATCCTTCGTTCCCACGGCGGCCGGGTCCGGGCCATGCAGGCAGGGGAGCTGCGAGTGGACGTGGCGGTCCTTGCGGCCCCGGCCGCGGATGCCATGGGAAACCTGAGCGGCATATCGGGTCCCTCGGCCTGCGGCTCCCTCGGGTATGCTTTTTCCGACGCCCAATATGCCGACAGGGTGATTGCCGTCACCGACAACCTGGTACACTACCCGGCCGTTCCCTTCTCCATTCCCCAGACTCTCGTGGACTGGGTCGTTCCCGTGGAGAGCATCGGCGTGCCGGAAAAAATCGTCTCCGGAACCCTCAGGGTTACCAGGGATCCTCTCCGGCTCATCATCGCGGAGCAGGTGGCGAAAGTCGTTGAGGAGAGCGGACTGTTCACCGGCGGTTTCTCCATGCAGGCCGGCGCAGGGGGTATCTCCCTCGCCGCGTCAGCTTGTATCCGTGAGCGGATGAAGGCTGCCGGAATCAGGGGGAGTTTCATTTCCGGCGGCATCACGGGACAGAGCGTGGAAATGCTGGAAGAGGGGCTCTTCGAATCCCTGCTGGACGTCCAGTCTTTCGACCTCGAGGCCGTGGCCTCCCTCGCCTCGAACCGCGGGCATGCGGAAATGAGCGCGTCCTTCTACGCCAATACGGCCTCCAAGGGATGCGTGGTGGATATGCTCGACGTGGCGGTGCTCGGGGCAACCCAGGTGGACACGGACTTCAACGTCAATGTGAACACCGAATCGGACGGGGTGCTTCTCCACGGCATCGGCGGCCACATGGACACCGCGGCCGGCGCCGCCGTGACCGTCGTCGTCACGCCACTGTTCCGGGGAAGGATGCCCATGATCGTGGACAGGGTCCTGACGGTGACCACCCCGGGAGAAACGGTGGACGTGGTGGTCACGGAACGGGGCGTGGCGGTCAATCCCCGAAGAAAAGACCTCCTGGAGAATCTGCGGGGGAAAGGCATTCCGCTGATGGAGATCGGGGACCTGAAGAAAATGGCCGAGGAATTCACCGGAATTCCCAAGACCCCTTCCTTCGGGGAAAAAATCATCGGAATAGTGGAGTACCGGGACGGCACAGTCATCGATACGATCCGTCAAAGAATCTGAACTCCCCCGGGACTCACGGAAAAAAGAGCCTCCCCGGCAGCCGGCCGGGGAGGCTCTTTTTCTAAATCCGCAGTTTTTTAGGCAGAGGGAGTGTCGCCGGGCACAGCGCCCGGCCGAGAAACCGACATGGATGTCGGTTTCAGGTGCAGTTGTCATGGAAGACAATCTGCACCGACGGCCCAAGCGAGCACCGGTGACGCTCCCCGCTGCCTGCAGAGTTAGGATTTTTCCGGGCTGTTGCAATAAAACGCCGCTGAATTTAGACTATAACTCCATGGAAGCGTACAATATCCGGCCGCCCCGGCGGTTTCCGGACATCAGGAGGTGGAATCATGTACGGTTATTGGGGAAAACTGCTTCGGGTAAACCTGACGAGCAGGGCCTGCAGGATCGACGATATTCCGGAGGAGACCTTCGACCTCCTGCTCGGAGGCTCGGCCCTCGGAGCGAAGATTCTTCTCGAAGAAACTCCGGCGAAGGTGGACCCCCTCTCCCCGGAGAACAAGCTCATCTTTGCCGTGGGCCCCTTCCAGGGAGTGAAGTTTCCCGGCAACGGAAAATGGAGCGTCATCACCAAGGGGCCCCTCACGGGAACCTTCCTCGAGTCGGCGGGTACAGGCCACTGGGCGCCCTATTTCAAGCAGTGCGGCATCGATGCCGTGGTGTTCGAGGGGCGGGCGGACAGCCCGGTCTACGTGTTCATCAAGGACGGCGGCGCCGAGATCCGGGACGCTGCGTTCCTGTGGGGGAAGGATACCATCGAAACGGGGGAACTCATAAAGGAAGACCTGGGCGACAGGCGGATCAACGCCCTGAACATCGGTCCCGCCGGGGAGAGAATGCACCCCATCGCCTGCATTTCCTGTGACGGGCACAGCTTTGCCGGGCGGGGAGGGGCGGGGGCCGTCATGGGCTCGAAGAACCTGAAGGCCGTGGCGGCATGGGGAACGATGGAAGTCCCCGTGCATGATCCGGAGAAGGCGGCGGAGTTCGCAAAGGAAACGTTCAGGCTGCTCTCCGGGCAGGGTGAGAAGTTCCGGGCCCACGGAACGCCACGGGTCATCGTTCCCCTCGAAGGGATCGGCGATACCCCCATCAAGTACTGGAGGGGGGACGAGAACAAGCGGGGCGCAGCCCTCCTCGGCGCTCCCCGCTACACGGAGTACCTGAACGTGAAGCCCCTCCCCTGCATCAACTGCCCCATAGGGTGCCACCGCCATATCCGGTTCGAATATCCGGACGGAACGGTGCTTGAGGGGAACGGCCCCGAGTACGAGACCATCGGCATGATGGGGAGCAATCTCCTGGTGGAGGACCTGGGGGCTGTGGCGAAGGCCAACGACATGGCCAACCGCCTGGGGATAGACACCATCTCCTGCGGCGCCTGGATCGGCTTTCTCATGGAGTGCTGGGAGTATGGCTGGATCACCCCCCGGGATACCGGCGGGCTGTCCCTGAAATGGGGCGACCCGGACGTCCTCCTTGCCCTGGTGGAACAGATCGGCACCATGACAGGCATGGGCGGATGGTTCCGGGAAGGGATCCGGGGCGCGGCCCGGCATATCGGCGGGGAAGCGGAAAAGATCACCGTGGAAGTGAAGAACATGGATTACCCGGCCCACGACCCCCGGGCGGTGTATGCGCTGGGGGTGAATTACGCCGTGGGAACAAGGGGGGCCTGCCACGAACGGGGCAATCCCCAGACGAGCGCCCTTGGGGGCTATTTCCCGGAGCTCGGCCAGGACGGTCCCTATGACAGGCAGACACCGGAGTTCGCCGCGAAGACGGCGGTGATCCACCAGGATGTGAGTGTCCTGATGAACTGCATGACCATCTGCCAGTTCATGATGGGAGGCGGCGGCCTGACCCTGACGGAGATCCGGACGGCCTACCGGTACCTGACGGGGAAGGACGTTCCGGTGGAGGAGCTGGTGAAGTTCGGCGAGAGGGCCTGGCAGCTCCAGAGGATCATCAACGTCCGCGACGGCCTGGACAGGAAGGACGATACCCTCCCCCTGAAGATGACCGTCCCTGCAATGGTGGGGCCCAGGGCGGGGAAGACGCCCACCCCCCACGACCGGATTCTCGACGACTACTACGAGCTCCGGGGGTGGGACAGGAACGGCATCCCCACCAGGGAACGCCTGGAATCCCTGGGACTCGGCCGGTTCGCGGCCTTCCTTCCCTGAGGAGGAGTCGGTACCGTGGCTGTGACAATCCGTCTTCTCGGACTCTTCAGGCAGTACGGGCCTCCGGAACCGTGGGTGGTCCCCGCCGGAGAGCGGTCCATCGGCGAACTCCTCGCTGAAATGGAGGAGAAGGCCCATGCAGGCTATATTCCCATAGTGAACGGGGAGCGGAAAAGCAAGGCCTATGTTCCCGAGGAGGGGGACGAGATAAAGATCATGCCCCTGGTGACGGGGGGATAAAAAAGTAGACATGGTCCGGAGTTCCGTGGTAGAATTCAGACATGTCGCATGATGCGCAATACCCGGAGAACTCGATCCTTGTCGTGGGAAACTCCCAGACCACGGGATTCAATCCCATCAACCAGCAGTTCGGGGCGTTTTTCATCACTTTCATCGTGGTGAAGGAAACGGAAGAGATCCTCGACTGCGGCGTGTCCGTGACGGTCAAGACCACGGAGAACTTCATTCGGGGGATGTTTGCGGGAAAGCGCCTGGTGAAGGACGAGGAGCGGATCGTGGCGGAAGTTCAGTCGCGGTATTTCGGCTCCTCCCAGAAGGCCATCATCGCCGCCTACAGGGACGCCGTAAAGAAGTTCCGGGAAGTCACCGCGGCGAAAAAAACAGTGAAATAACGAGCTGCTTCGTTCTTCGGTCCGTCTGAGTTTTTCCTCACGGACACTAGAGAATGAAATCCAGCGGTCACCGGCGAAAACAATCGCCGGAGGCTGCTGGATTTTTTTATGGACCGCTCTTTTTGGAGAAGGCGGTTCCAGCCGCGCCCCCCGGGCGCAGAAGAAAGGAGGAGGTAACGGAACAGTCAGAATCAGTGAAACGGCAGGGAAGTCAACTTTTGAAGGAGGGATTACTGTGGAAAATTCGGTACTTCTGGGACTGGTTCCCCTGGGGATCTACATAATTTTCTGCTTTACCCGCTACGGCCAGATTGTGGCGGTATCTCTCGGCATCCTCGCAGCATCCCTTATCGGCGGTCACAGCCTCATGGACGTCGCCGCCGGCATCCGCGGAGGCCTGGGGTCGTTCCTGGGGTACATCGGACTCATCATCCTGCTCGGTGCAGGGCTCGGCGAGGTTTTGAAGCGGACGCAGGTCGTCAATGACCTCGTCTCCATGGTAACCGGCAAGCTCAACGTCAATTCCCAGAAGCGCGCATTTTTCGTCGTTATGTTCTGTTCAGTCGTTATCGTCAGCCTTCTCGGAACTATGGCGGGAGGAAACGCCATTCTCGCTCCCATCCTCATTCCCATCGTCGCTTCCGTAAGGATCACCCCGAACACCATGGGAGTCCTCTTCCACGGCGCCGGGGCCACCGGACTCTTCCTCGGGCCCTTTACGCCTCCGGTGGTGGCTCTCATGGAATTCACCGGCCTTTCCTACCCCCAGTACCTTGTCAACGCGGGCATTCCCATTTCCGTCATCATGTGGATCGTGACCTTTTTCTGGGCGGGCTATGTGCAGAGAGTGACCGAAGGAAAGAAGCACTATTCCGAGGAAGAAGTGGCAGCGGCCGGAAAAATTGAATGGACCCCCACCGCCGCGGTGAGACGGGCGACCATCGTCTTCCTCGTCTCCATGATCTCCCTCGTAGGCTACGGAATCGCTATTGAAGGCGGATCCACCTTCGTTCTCGCCATTATGCTCGGCACGGCCCTGCTGACGGGATTCGCGGCCCGGCTCAACATGACCGAGATCGTGGATACCATCTTCGAAGGGGCCAAGCGCCTCATCTGGCTCTTTTTCTTCTTCGTTCTGCTGGATCCCTTCGTCAATTTCATGTCCGATGCAGGTACCTTCGAGGCTCTTGCCGCACTGCTGAAACCCTATGTGGAAAACGGCGGTCCGGTGGCGTTCCTGGCATTCTCGACCCTGGTCGGCGTCTTCGGGATTCCCGGAGCTGCCGTCGCCCAGGCCGAAGTCATTAACAAGATGTTCCTTCCCCTGGCCCAGACCCTGAATATCCCCATGACCATCTGGGTCGTGGTGCTGCTCGTCGGGTCGCAGATGACCTCCTTCGCCATTCCGGAGGGAGACATGCAGGGCCAGATGGGACTGGCGCAGTCCGATGACCTGAAGGCGATGCTGTGCAACGGATGGATCATTGTCGTATTTACGGTCATCTACGTCATCATCCGGGCGATGATGCTCGGAACCGCCTGAGATGGACTGGGCTGAAGCGGTTCAGAAGGAGACGGCGGCTTTCCGCGGTACCGCCGGTGTCGTCATATCCAGTCTCGCCGACGGCCGGAATCTGAGCCACAACGCCGACAAAGTTTTTTCTTCAGCGAGCCTGATCAAGCTGGGAGTGCTCTACACCCTTTTTCTAAAGAGTTCTTCCGGCGAGATCGACCTTGACGAAGTACACGGGTTTTCTTCCGCGGAATCGGTGGACGGAGGGCTGCTTCACCGGGTACGCTCCGGTGCCCGGCTGCGGCTGGACGACCTCGCCCTTCTCATGATTTCCGTCAGCGACAACACGGCGGCGAATCTGCTCATCGACAGGCTGGGCATGGATGCGGTCAACGGGGGGTTCAGGGAACTCGGCCTCTCCGGAACGGTCCTCGGGAGGAAGATGCTGGACTTCGAGGCAAAAAAGGCGGGCAAGGACAACTTCACCACGGCGGGGGACATGGCCGTGGTGCTGGAAACACTCCATTCGGGAAAGATTTTTTCCGCTTCCGCCAGGAGCCGCATGATGGAGATACTTTCCCTGCAGAAACTCAATTCCAAGCTTCCCGGATTGATTCCCGTCCTCGACGTGGATGATGTGGAGCGGTTCCTCGCCCACAAGACAGGCGAGCTACCGGGAAACGAGCACGACGCGGGCATATTTTTCTTCCGGGGCAGAAAACCCGTGGTAGTTTCGGTTTTGACGGAAGGGCTTAAGGACAGGTCCGAGGGCGTGGAGTTCTGTGCCAGGATCGGGCGGATCATTTATGACGCGTATCATAATCAGCAGTAAATCAACAATTATCCTATTCTTTCATTCAGGAGGTTTTTTGCTGTGATCACTAACGGTTTTGCCTATGTGGCCTTTCTTTTCTGTTTTGCCGGGGTAGTGGCATCCCTGGAGAGGAAGTACAAGGACACCACGTTCTTTAAGTATGTTCCCACTCCCGTAATTTTGTACTTCATGTGCATGGTTTTTGCCACCTTTGATCTCTGGCAGAAGACCGACAGCGTCAATGCGGCGTACAGGGTTGTCCGGGGGAATATCATCCCGGCCATGATCTTCGTCATGCTTCTTCGCTGCGACATCCGGAAGATCCTGAAACTCGGCCCCAGGATGCTCATCGGATTCTTCTCCGCCACCATCACCATCATGATCGGCTTCGTGGTCATGTTCGCCCTCATGAAGAACGGCTTTCCTCCTGAGGCATGGAAGACCTGGGGAGCCCTTGCCGGAAGCTGGATCGGCGGCACGGCAAACATGGTGGCCATTCAGGGAGCCCTGGGGATCGAAGAATCCGCCATGGGGTATACCCTGCTGGTGGACAACGTGAACTATTCCATCTGGGTCATAATGCTGCTCGCGACCGTCCCCTACGCCAAGTTCTTCAATAAGTGGACCAAGACCGACACCTCCACCATCGATTCAGTGGGTCTTTCCCTCTCGGAACTGGATGAAAACGCCCGAACGAAGATGGAGACGTCGGATCTCGCCCTTCTCATCGGAGCCGGCCTTCTCGTTTCGGCCCTCTCCTCCTGGCTGGCAACCTTTATTTCGCCCATGCTGATGGATGTCTTCGGCAAGAGTGACTTCCTCTCCGTCAGTACCGTCACCATCGTCCTGGCCACCATCTTCGGCATTGTCTGCGCCATGACGCCCATGAACAGCATTCCCGGTTCCTCGCCCGTTTCCATGACCATGCTCTACATCATGATCTGCCTCATCGCTTCCAGGGCATCCTTCAAGGAGCTGACTGACGCACCCTACTACCTGGCCGCAGGCTTCGTCGTCCTGGGCATCCACGCTCTTCTCATGGCCATCATCGCCAAGATCCTCAAGATCGACCTCTTCACCTGCGCCGTGGCAAGCCTTGCGAACATCGGCGCCGTGGCGGCGGCCCCCATCATTGCGGCAGCCTACAAGGAAACCCTGGTTCCCATCGGCGTCCTGATGGCTCTCATGGGCTACGTGGCGGGCACCGCGGGAGGACTCTTCGTCGCCAAGATGCTGTCCATGATGGCGGGAGCCTAGAATGAAAATACGCACACTCCGTCTCGGTCGTCTTTCCGTTCCACTGAAAAAACCGTTCAAGACGGCGCTCCGTACTGTTACTGAAGTGACCACCAACGTGGTGGTCGTGGAGACGGATGAGGGAGTCTGCGGGTACGGAGAAGCCCCTCCCACGGCGGTCATTACGGGGGATTCCAACGGAGCGATCCGGGGTGCGGTGGAGGAGCGGCTTCGCCCGCTCCTCACCGGCCGGGATACGGAGAATCTCAACGACCTGCTGGACATCGTGGATTCGGCGCTGGTGCACAATACGTCGGCAAAGGCCGCTGTGGACATTGCCCTCCACGACCTGTGGGGGAAAATGCTCGGTAAGCCTTTGTATGCCCTCCTCGGGGGAACGGCGAAGGAAGTGGAAACAGACTACACCATCAGCGTCAACGATCCGGAAACCATGGTGAAAGACAGCCTCGAGGCCGTGGCGGACGGGTATCCCGCCCTGAAGATCAAGGTGGGGACCGACTCGGCCCAGGACATGATCCGCCTCAGAGAGATCCGTTCGGCGGTGGGGAAGGACATTCTGCTCCGGGTGGACGCCAACCAGGGGTGGACGCCCAAGCAGGCGGTCCGCACCATCCGGTTCTTCGAGGACGAGGGGCTCGACATCGAGCTCGTGGAGCAGCCGGTGAAGGCCCATGACTTCGAGGGACTGAAGTATGTCACCGACAGCGTGGACACCCTGATACTGGCGGACGAGTCGGTGTTTTCGCCCCGGGACGCCTTCACCATTCTCTCCATGAGGGCGGCGGACCTGGTCAACATCAAGCTCATGAAGACCGGGGGCATACGGAATGCCCTGGCCGTCTGCGCCATGGCCCGCTCCTGCGGCGTGGAGTGCATGATCGGGGCCATGATGGAGACCAAGATCAGCGTCACGGCGGCAGCACACCTTGCCTCCGCCCTGCCGGTCATCACAAGGGCGGACCTGGATCCCCCCATCCTCTGCGCCTCAGACCCGGTGGAAGGCGGCGCGGTCTACACAGGAGCGAAGGTCGCTCCTTCAGCGGGACCCGGCCTGGGGATCACGAACATCAGGGGACTCGTGCTGGAATAAGAATCAAAAGAAGGCGCAGGAAGTTTTTTCCCTGCGCCTTTTACATGCCTGTACCTTCAGCCAGGGCTTTCCCCGTGGGGGTGACGGCAAGGCCGCCCAGCCCTGTTTCCCTCAGGGTCCCCGGAAGGGCGCGGCCGATCTGCCCCATGGCGTCGATCACTTCGTCGGCGGGGATGAGGGACTTCACCCCTGCGAGGGCCATGTCTGCCCCGAGGGTCCCGAGGCTCACCAGCATGGCGTTCCTCTTGACGCAGGGGCATTCCACCAGGCCGCCCACGGGGTCGCACACCAGGCCGAGGATGGACTTGAAGGTGAGGGCAACCGCGGAGGACACGGCGTCGGCGGATCCTCCCCTGATGGTCACCAGGGCTGCGGCGCCCATGGCGGCCGCTGAACCGCATTCCGCCTGGCAGCCTCCGGAGGCTCCCGCGAGAGTTGCCCGGGCGGCGGTCACTTCACCGACAGCCGCGGCGGCGAACAGGCCCGAAAGAAGAAGGTCGTCCTCCGTGCCGAACTGTTCCCGGCACGCGAAGAGCATGCCGGGCAGGATGCCGCAGCTCCCCGCCGTGGGTGCCGCCACGATGCGCCCCATGGCGGCGTTGTAGGTGGAAACCGCCATGGCGATCCGGGCGGCGGAAAGAACATAGGGCCCCGACAAGGCGCACCCCAGTGCCGCGTACTGCTCCAGAAGAGAGGCTTCCGCCGGAACGATGAGCCCCCGCCACTCTTTCGACACGGCCTCCCTGACCGAGAACTCCATATCCTTCAGCCGGGAGAGCATCCCTTTCCTGAGAATGTCCGGGGAGGATCCTGTTTCCTCCGATTCCATAAAGAGGGCCTGTTCGGAGAAAGACCGTCCTGACAGGCGGCACTGCTCGGCGATATCGGTCATGGATCTCATGACGGACCTCCTCTCCCGTAGAGGGGAACGACCCGCACGATGGCAGGGTGGACCTTCGCAACGTCGCCGGGAAGAGCATGGTCGGGATTTCCTTCCATCTCCATCTCCGCCACGAGGGAGGCCAGTCCTCCCCGGGCTTTTCTGTGGAGGGTCATGGAGGCGATGTTGATCTTCCGGTCCGCGAGAAGGGCGGCCACGGCGGCCACCACACCGTGGACGTCCCTGTGGAAGGTCACCAGTGTTGGCAGGTCGCCGCTGACCTTCAGCGAAAAACCGTCGATCTCCTGGAGTTCCACGGCACCTCCCCCCACCGATGCTCCCACAATTTCCATGGTTCGTCCATCCCTGCCGGAAAAGAGGAACCGGACCGAATTGGGATGGGCGCCGTCCACGTCCTCCCGCTCGAAACGGAAGGGAAAGCCCCGCTCAGCGGCCGTTGCGAGAGCCGTCCGGATGCCCTCGTCGTCTGGCTCCATGCCGAGAAGGCCGGCCACCAGGGCCTTGTCCGTTCCGTGCCCTTTGGACGTGAAGGCGAAGCTTCCCCTCAGGAAAAGGACCACTTCCCCGACAGGGTCGTCTCCCCAGCACGCCCTCGCCAGTTTTCCCAGCCGGGCGGCGCCGGCGGTGTGGCTTGATGACGGGCCGATCATCACCGGCCCGATGATGTCCAGAAAACCCATGCGGATTCCTCCCCGGAAAAAAAGAAAAAGAGGGGAAGAGACCGCAGCCCCTTCCCCTCATCCGACACTTAGAAGCGGACGTATTTCTCCTTCGCCACTCCGCACACCGGGCATTTGTCCGGCGCCTCGTCGGCCACGGTGTGTCCGCACACGGGACAGATATACATGGCCTCGAACTCCATGTCCTTTTTGGCGAGGGCATGCTCCCTGGCCTGTCTGAAGAACGCCGCGTGCTGCTTCTCCGCCTGGAGGGCGAAGTTGAAGGTGCGCATGGCATCCTTCTCGCCCTGGAACTTGGCAGCCTCGTAGTAGACGGGATACATCTGGTCCACTTCGTGCTCCTCGCCCGCGATGGCTCCCACGAGGTTCTCGGCGGTCTCCTTCATGCCGAATACGGCCCCTGCGGTGAGGCAGGCATCAGCCACGTCGCCGTTCAGGACGACGAAGTGGTTCGTGGCGTGTACCTGCTCGGCATAGGCGACGGCCCGGAACAGCCTTGCGATCTTCGGCAAACCTTCCTTGTCGGCCTTGTCCGCCCAGCCGAGATAGCGCATGTGGGCCATGCTTTCGCCGCCGTAGGCCGACCGCAGGAATTCAGCGGTCATGGCATTCTTTACAGACATGAAACCATCCTCCTCGAAATAGAATTTAGAACTGCCTTTGCTGAAAGAATATCACATTCCCGGGCATGGCGAAACGGGAACGCAGATGGTATTCTATTGGTATCCGCAAAATTAATGTTCAGAATGGAATACTGAGACAACGGGGGTGAGCCGGACATGAGGGCGGCAAAAATCCTTGGAACCGCGGTCGGTCTTGGTCTGCTCTTTGCGTGGATGGAATCTCTCTTCCTGTACTACGGTCTCCCGGTGCGCCTTGCCGCCAGAGGATATGCGGGCGGAAATCCCGTGTTCCTTTTTCTTGCTGTTCACTGCTCCGCCTATCTTGTCATGGGGCTGCTCTCCATGAGCCCTTTTTTTGGCCGGTACAGCCATGCCGTTCCCTTTGCCGGGTGCCTGTTCATGCTCTCTCTTCCGGGGCTCCTTTTCCTGTCAGAATTCGTATCATCTCCTTTCGCCGCGTCCCTGGCGCTGGCGGGGGTCCTCCTGGCTGCCGCCGGGGTTGCCATGCTCATCGGCCGATGGGGGGTGCTCCTCAGCACCCTTGTCCCCGATGACGTGGCGGTGGTCTACGGACTGTCCCCCATCCTCTCCCTGTTGATTATCCGGTTTTTCTCGCTGCCCGGCGTTTCGACCCTCGCCGTCGGAGCACCCCTGCTGACCCTTGCGCTTCTCTGGGGCACGGGAGGGGTGCGGGCGGAAGAAACTGAGCAGCTTGCCCCCCTTCCCGATTTCCCCATCTGGAGACTGGCCGTGTTTCTCTTTTGCTTCTACGCCGCCAACGGCTTTCTTATCAGCCTCGTTCCCATCGTCTTTGCCCGGACCGAACCGCTGACGGATTGGATCAGGGTCTTTTCCTCCCTCGGTGCGGCCCTGGTCTTCCGGCTATACCCCAGGTCGGACCTGAGGAACTTCTACAGGGGCGCCTTCCCGTTCATCGCCGCCGCTCTTTTCTTTCTCACCTTCTCACCCTATCGGACACCCGCGAGAGTTTTCCTTGAGGGAGGACTTTCCTTTCTCGACCTCTACGCCTGGCTGCTCCTGATTTATTTCGCTTCACGAACGGGCCTCAGGAGGGGAGCGGTGATCAACCTGGGCATTTCCATCATCGTGCTTGCCGGAACGGTTTCCCACTTTTCCATTCTCTTCCGTACCGGCGCCTCTCTTTTCCCCGGGCAGTCCAACCACATGTCTTTTGCCCTCCTTGGGATTTTTCTCCTCCTCATCCTCCTGTCTCTCTGGGACGGAAGGGAAGTTACCTTTACAACGGGAGGAGGTGCCCCCGGAAAAACATGTGAGGAAGAAGGTTTCGCCGGGGGAGACGACGGCGGGGATGGAGGGGACGCGGACCCTGAAGTGAAGGAAAAAGAAGAGGAGATGGGCCGGCGAATGAAGCTCATGGAATTCAACCTCACCCGCCAGGAAACGGAAATTGCCCTTCTGCTCCTCAAGGGTGCCAAGGATCTGAATATCTGTTCCCTTCTGTACATCTCCCAGAATACACTGAAATACCACCTCAGGAATATCTACAGGAAAACAGGCTCAAGCAACAGACGGGAGCTTAAAAACATCCTCGATTGAATGCAAATGGGGTGAGACTCATCACCCCAAGGCTTTATGGAACAGGTGGGAAATCTCACCCCGAAAAAGGGGTGGGAAAACCCACCCTTTTTTTATCCCATGGGTGAGGACGGGCTTTCCCTTTTGGATTAGGCTGTTTTCGGAAAGCGGAACCAGAACCGGGAGGAGATGATGTGCCATGCCCCTTTTCACGGGAAAAAAAGCGGGTGCTCTTCTGTTTCTTTCACTTTTCATCGTAATCGGCCTGGCTGCCCTGGGTGCGGAATGCGCCCCGCAGGCACCGAAAAACGAAGTAACGAGGGCGGAATTTTTCCTGAAGAAGTTTGAGGACAGGGTGAACCGTTTCCGGGGGCAAGCCTTCCGCCTCGGCTACGAGGATAACGAGGCCCTGAAGAGAATCAAGGGTCTTAAGGAAAAATATCCCGATGATCCTGCCGTGGAGGATCTGTTCCAGAGAGGCCGCCTCGCCCTCATGAAGAGCAAGGGAGATTTTATGGAGATCACGCCGGAGATGCTGGTTTTCCGGGAGAACGAGAAGAAGCTCAAGCAGCTCTTCGGCGAAATTGCCGACAGGGAGTGGAAGCAGTTCACCGGGGACATCCTCGCCGGGCCGACAGTCCTGCCGAAGGCCTTTCCCGCTCCAGACCGCACCCAGGTCTCCATTGAGGATATCAAGGAAAGCTATGTCATCCTGGACGAGTTTGAATATCCCGCGAACCAGTTCATCGACCTGGGACGGGAGTTCGTATCCGTGGGATCCGGAGCCAAAGGATACTATTTCGTGGAGATTTCCAACCGCAACTGGCTCGGCCCCTACGAGGCGGTCAAACGGTACCGCCGGCTCATCAACAGGGATTTCCCTGAAGAGGGGAAGTGGACCCTTCTCGGGCGCATCACCGGCATCGAGATGGTGATTCCCCAGGCCGAAAAGGTCAAGACCGTGGCCCCCCAGTGGGGGTGGGTGGTCACACCGGTGGCCATCTACATTCCAGGGGTGACCTTCGCCTTCTACGACCCGGCGGATGAACTGGGCGGCAGTTTCGCAGGCGAAGAACGCATGGAGGAGATCAAGGATCCCCTCTACACGGTACGGTATGTCCCCAGGGATGTGGAGCCGGAACGGCTTGTGGAGATCTTCGCAGCCTCCGTGAAGGAGAAGAATTTCGAGCTCTTCCTTGACTGCATCGACCCCGACAGAAAGAAGACACGCACCGCCCAGTCCCTGATCCGCTATCACTGGGATCTGCACCTGGAGCGGTTCGCCACCCTTTACGTCCACGTAACCACTGGCGAAGCCAAAATAGACGTTATCAGCGGTTTCGATACCGGGACGGGAGTGGAGGATTTCTTCCTCGACGAAGAGCAGAAAGAGAAAATCCGGGAAATTTCCGGAGAAGTTGTGGAACAGGCCCTCGTGACCACCCGGGCGTGGGATGAGAGGGGACGCCAGTACGGGTCTCCCAAGCCCCATTTCCTTATTCGGAAAAACAAGGGGCGCTGGTACATCAACAACTTCGAGCAGCCCTTCTAGAAGGGAACGACGGAGGACGTCATGAAAACGACAAAGATCCTGAACTGTCACGGAAGTCTTGTCCTTGTGCTCCTAGGAGCCTTTCTTCTTGCATCGACGGGCGGGGCGGTGGCCCAGGAGCAGGAGGAAAAGGCGCTGAGTTTCCAGGAAATTGCCGCCGAGGTGGAAAAGAGGCTGCCGGACGCGGAGGAGAAGCTCCTTGCGGGAGCGGCGGCGGTGGAGCAGCTCCTGAAGTCTTCAAAGACCGAGGCAGGGGAGATGACGGGAAAGTGGAACGAGATCCTTGAGCAGTCCTTCGCCTCTCCCGTCATGAAGGAACTGGCCCAGCTCCGCCCCCTGCTGAAGGTGACCATCGACAGGGGACTGCATGAAGCGATGCAGGCGTCACGGGAAAGAATGACCAAGGGGGATGCGCCTGTTGCTTCGACTTCGGGAAAATCCGGGATCACTCTCCCTATTGCCAGGGACATCCACAAGGACGCCGAGGAACTGCTCGGCTTCGCCCAGGAGATCCAGTCCGTGGGAGAAGCGGTTGCCTGGACGCTGAAGGTGAACCGACACATCGAGTCCCTGGAGTTCGACATCGGCAACGCCCCGGCCCGGGTCGGCGCTTACGTTGACGACATGAAGCTCATGAGTGCATCCCTGGCGGATATCCGCCGGAAGGCGAACCAGGCCATGGAGGACTATTCGAAAACCCGGGGGTCTCTTGCGGAGCTCAAGGGAGAGATGTCCCGGTATCTGACGCTGACGATGACCATGAAATACAAGACCCAGAATGCCGCCGTCAGCCTTGTGAACACGGCGAAGTACCTCGAGCCGGAGACAGGGTACGTCATCCCGGCGACGGAACTCAAGCGGATGGAAGTCCTGGCGGAGTACTGGAAGGACGTAAAGAATCTCTACCCCCTGCTCAGGCAGGACATCGCGGACGGCGTCGTCCGGTGGGCTCCCCATCCGAAGGCGAAGTGGGCGAACTACCTGGAGTCGAAAAAGGAGTTCAACAAGGTTTATGCCCCGCTGCTGCAGGGGAATCTCTTTCAGGGGATTCCTTTCTTCGAGGGAAAGAAGTATACGGAGCTCTCCGGCGTGGTCCTTGATACGGAGATGACCCTTCGCAGTGTCCTCGCCGCCATAGCCGGCGAGGAAAAGAATGTGGAAACCAGGCGGAGCGCTCTGGCACAGGATAACGTCCTCACCAGGAAGGAACAGGAGGAGATCCGGAAGCTGGAGGCCATGTACGGTCCCGAAAGGGAAAAGAACCTTGTCAAAGCAGTGCACAAGGCTGCCGGAGGATATGGGAAGGTCGTGGAACTGGAGCGGTTCGTGGAGAACTCTGAAATGAAGGACGGAGCCTATGAACGGGCGAAGGAGGAACTGGACACTCTCCTGAAACGGAGGCATCCGGAACAGCGGGCGGCGGATTCGGCCCTGCAGACCTTTTACAAGCAGCTCCCGGAAGCCCAGAGACGGGTGGACGCCATCATAGCAGATCACGGAAAGCGGAAGAAGGATCTCGGCCTTCAGCCGGTGCTGAAAGAAGCGAAGCTGGCGAAGGAGAAGACCTTCGACACGCTCAAGCCCAGGAGCGAGTGGTAGGTGCGTCTGCGGAAGGGCCCCGTCGAGAACAATGGGCTGATTCGATGACCACGGTGTTTCAACATCATGAAGGAGGGGGATCATGAGCATCTTCGCACGAGTTTCGGATATCTTCAAGGCGAACGTCAACGAAATGCTGGACAGGATGGAAGATCCTGAAAAGATGGTCAAGCAGATGATCATCGAGATGGAAGAGGCCCTTGTCAAGGCCACGTCCGGGCTGGCAAAGGCCATGGCCAATGAGAAGAGCCTCAGGAAGCAGCAGAACCTGGCCATGACCCAGGCAAAACAGTGGGAGGACAAGGCCGCACTGGCCCTCAAGGCAGGCAATGCGGACCTGGCGAAGCAGGCCCTCTCCAGGAAGATGCTCTACGACGGCCAGGCGAAGCAGTATGAAGCCATGACAGCCCAGGCTTCAGGCACCACGACCCAGCTCAGGGGCCAGCTCGACAGCCTCAAAACGAAGCTTGACGAAGCCCGTATGAAGCAGGCCACCCTGGTGGCCCGGGCCCAGGCGGCGAAGACCCAGAAGGAATTTTCCACGGTGCTGGGGACGAACGTAGGGCAGGGAGCCTTTGCCAAGTTCGACAAGATGGAGAAGAAGATCGAGGGAATGGAAGCGGAAGCCCAGGCCTTTTCAGAACTCTCGGGCGAAGAGGATGCCGGGGATCCCTTCAGGGACATGGAGAAAGACATGCAGCTCGAAGCGGAGATGGCGAAGCTCATGGAAAAAATGAATGCGGGGGGTGGCACGGGTGCATAAGTTTCCGGTGCTTAAGGACGGAGTGAACGAAAAGCTCCTGGAAAAGGTCAGAAAAAAGGTGGACGCCTGTCTTTCCGGGCTCTTCGATAAGGAGGATCTCGTGAAAGTGGACGGCATGACGTCCTTTTCCTTCGGAAGCGCAACCGTCAACGTCACGGTTGTCCCCTGGCATTCCGGCGACGTCCTGGTGAAGGTCTTTTCGTACCTGGCCGAGAACGTGAAAACAAAGAAGGCGGCGACGGAATTCCTGAGGCTGAACGCTGACGTTCCCCTGGGGGCCTTTTCCATTGCCTTTGACAACACCGTCATGTTCTCCTGCTCCCTTCCGGGGGCAAACGTCGACACAAGCGAAATCACAGGTGCCCTGCAGACCGTGGCGGCCTATGCGGACCAGTATGACGACATTCTGAAGGAGATGTACCGGTAGTCCTTAGCTGACCAAAGGAGGGGATGGAATGAATATGATTGCTCTTGCTGCAGGCGGTCTCCTGGCGGCGGGGGGGGCGTACCTCGCCTTCGTCCAGAAGAAGAAAACCGAAGGAATGCTCACGGAGCTCAAGTTCATGAAGGCCACGCCGCTGCAGGAACTTCACGGCACATGGAAGTCCCTGTGCGACGAGGGCATGGGGGACGGTTTCCGGGATTTCATCGAGACCAACGGTGCCGCCGCCACTGACGGTGAGCTTGTCGCTCCCTACAGCGGCATGCCCTGCGCGTACTACGAGGCAACCGTCCTCAGGGAATACGAGAAGCAGGAAACGTCCACCGACAAGGACGGCAAGGTGACGACCAACAGGACGAGGGGGTCTGAGACCGTCTCGTCCCAGAAGAGCTCCTCTCCCCTCTATGTATCCGACGGCGACGTGAGGGTCGGCATCGACCTCGACGGAGCGGCCCTTCATCTCAAGGACGGCGCCGACAGGTTCGAACCCTATGAAAGCAGCAAAACATACACGTTCTTCGGCGTCCGGTTCTCCGCTCCGTCGGGAATCCGGACGCTCGGCTTCAAGTACAGGGAGAAACTCATTCCCCTGGGACACCCACTCTACGTGGCGGGGGAGGCCCGGCAGTCGGCGGGAAGCCTGCGCATCGGAAGGCCGTCGGAAAAAGGAAAACCCTTCATCGTTTCGGTGAAGTCCGAGGAAGAAGTGACTGCGGGAGTGGAAAGCAAGGCGAAGACCCAGTTCTACATCGGTATCGCCCTTGTGGTGATCGGCCTGGCCGTTGCCCTGTTCGTAAAATAGCGGAAGGAGGAACGGAAAAATGAAGAGAAGATTTATATCGGCAGTTTTGGCGCTGTTGTTCGTTCTCACGGCTTCTGCGGCGGTGTTTGCGGCGGATCCGAAGTATACGAAGAGCTCCACCTTCGGCCCGAAGATCACCGACGGGGTGACCGACGAATTCCTGCAGATGGTGCGGGACGATCCGGACATCAAGAAGGGGAAGCCCCTCCGTCTCGGCGGTGCCGTTTCCGACGAGGACCTGAAAAAGGTCGCATCTCTTGCCGATGTGCTCACGGGGCTGCTTCTTGAGCGGACAGACAAGGTGACCGATCTTTCTCCCCTCTCGAACCTTTCCGGCCTGACGTACCTGAAGCTTGACGGTCTCAAGGGAATCAAGACCCTCGCCCCCCTCGGGGCCCTCGTGAAGCTGAAGGAGCTGGAGATCCGGCAGGTGGAGTACCCCGACCTCGCTTTCCTGGCGGGGATGAACGATCTTGAGTCCCTGGTTTTCTTCATGCAGCCCAAGACCATCGAGGACATTTCTCCCCTGAAGGGGAAGGCGAAACTGAAGAAGCTCCACCTGTATTCCGCCCCGGTCCAGGACATATCCGTCCTGGCGGAGCTCACGGAGCTTGAGGACCTCAGCCTCTACATGATCAAGGCTGACGATCTTTCCCCGATATCGGGGCTGACGAAACTGAAGAGGCTGAGCCTGTACGCAATTCCGGCCACGGACATGTCTCCCGTGGAAAACCTGACGGAACTGCGCTATATCTGGATATACGCGACCAAGTTCGAGGATTATTCGCCCCTGGCGAAACTCACGAAACTGGAGGAGTTCCACGGAGGGCTTTCGAAGCTGGATACCCTTGAATACGTGGAGTCCATGCCGAAGCTCAAGGTTGTGAAGATGCTCAGGGAGGACATTATCGACGTGTCGCCCCTGGCGAAATGTCCCGATCTCAAGGAGGCCGTTCTCGAGTCCATAACCGGTCCCGTGGACCTCGCGGTCTTCGCGGGCCACAAGAAGCTCGAAGCTTTGGACGTGGAAGGCTGCAAAGTCCTCAACCCGGAGGCGATCGCCGCTTTGCCCAGGCTGCAGCGCCTCGACCTCCAGAAAACGGAGGGCGTCGCCGATTTCTCCATTTTCAAGGATCTTCCGAAGCTGCAGTACATTTACGCGAAGGTGGGGCAGTTCCCGGACGAGCAGATCGCTCCCTACGGGAAAAAAGCGATTATCCAGAAATAGAGAGGCGAGGGAGGAGACGGCAGCCCTCCCTGCCCTTGTGAGGGGGTTGGATAGCCATGACGGAGTATCTTCCGGAGCCCCTGGGAAAAAAAACGGGCGTGAGAGGCGGGAAAAGGAAGGGGCCTTCACGGGCCGAGATGTCCATTCGGCTGCAGCTCGCCCCTTTCAGCCTGACGAGAAAGGAGACGGAAATCACGCTGCTCCTGCTGGAAGGGCTCAAGAGAGAGGAGATTCTCGAAAACTGCGAGATTACGAACAACACGCTCAAAACTCATATCCGTCAGATTTACAGGAAACTGAACGTCACGGCCAGGGCGGACATTCCGGGGAAAATAGGATTGGCGTGACAGCGGCTCAATGGTGGAGTAATGTAGTGCCACCCCGGATACGCCGGGGAAAACGGGCGGGAAGAAAACAAAAGCCTTCTTCCCGTCTCCCAAGGAGGAGATTCTCATGAAAAGAAGGTTATCCGCGCTGTTCCTCTCCCTGCTCCTGGTGGCGGCTCTTGTTGCCCCGGGGTGGTCGGGCACTCTCGATGCCCTTCCCCAGTGGCCCGACTCGGCCATGTACGGGGTGGTCAACCTCGAGAAGCCCAACGAAATCGTCCAGAGGGTCGTGAACTCCTACCTCTTCAAGACGATCACCGCCCTCGACCCCGGGATCAAGATGGCCGAGGAGTGGCTGAAGCAGTTCCCCGTCACGTCCGCTTCAGTGGTCTTCGGGCTCGGCGAGAAAGGATTCTCCATGCAGGGAGCGATCCGGTTCACCGACGCGAAGAAGGACATCCTTGCCCGCATGGCGGAGGGCAAGGGACAGGAGGGCGATGTTGACGCCCTTATCAACAGCCCCGTTCCCGGCGAACTTATCCTTGCGCCCATGGAGGGATCCACGTATGCCGTGGTGAGCGGAGGCGGAGTGGCGGTCGCCCTCGTGTCTGTCGAAGGAGACATGATCCTTGTAGGGTTCACTCCGGAAGACCTCGCCGCAGCCCGGGATGCTCTGAAGGACGGCGGGAGGAGGATGAAGCTGGACCGCAGGCTTCCCCAGGGGAACTTCTTCTTCTTCCACGACAACGGCATGGCCGCCTCGGAGCTCCAGGCGGAGTCCGACGGAGTGCTGAAGCCGCCCGTCGGAAACCTTCTGGCCGAAGCGGGGATCAACGCGGCGGACACAGGATATGATTTCTCCGTCTTCACGAACTTCGCCAAGGTCTTCTCCCTTCTGGGCGAAGAAAAATCGGGTCCCATGGCACCCGGTGACAGGATCCTCGTAGGGGGCGGCAAACCCTGGTTTGTGTTCATGGGGAAGGTGTTCCTCGACAAGAAGCATTTCCAGGCGGTCCGGGACGCTGCGGCGGCAGGAGACAGCGATGCGGCCGAGTTCGTCAAGCTGCTGGAAGACATGAAGCAGTTCGGGCTCGACGAGGACGCTGTGCTGAAGATCCTGAAGAATATCGGAATAGTTCTCGGCAGCCAGACAAAGGTCATGGGAAATCCTCTTCCCGGAGGGTACGCCTATCTCTCGGGCGAGAAAGCTGAAGTCCAGCTTCTTCTCCCCCTTCTGGAAATGGTCGTACGCGAGAGCGGCATGCCCTTTGAGACCATTGCCAGGGAAGGATGGACCGCATTTTACGCCCTTCGTCAGCCTGTCGAATTCGTGATGGGGATCAAGGACGGAGTCATCCTCGCGGGATTCATGACCCCTGAAGGGATGGACGCCGCCCCTGAGATTTCAGGGCGCATGGCGGCCCTTTACGGCAACGCAGACCTGAACGGGTTCCTTCATCTCGACGCGAAGGTCGTTCGCGAGACCATTCTTTCCCTCCTGAACCCGGAAGGCCCCTGGGCTCCCCTCCTTGCCCAGGAGGAGGATTTCGTGGAGAATGTTCCCCTGTTCCTTGAAGGACTGAAGGCAGCCATCGAGTTCAAGTCGCTGGATATCCTCGCTTCCGACATGGAGCGGGCGGACTTCACCATCCTGACGGAAGAGGCACGGCAGGAGGACATCGACGCCATCTCCGCCATGGCCGCCAAGTGGAGTTCCATGGCGGAACAGGGCAAAGAGAAAGAGGGGCAGGCAGGCGAAGAAGCAAAGGAAGAAGAGAAAAAGCCGTGAAAAGAACAGGCTGAATGAAAGCTCCGGAGGTTTCGGCCTCCGGAGCTTTTTTCCAGAATCGAGCCCGAGGGGGTGCGACGGCTGTGAAAAAGACTGGTTCACTGCTGCTTTCCGTTTGTATTGCCTGGATACTCCTGTGGGGGACGTCCCCCCTTGCGGCCCAGGAGCGCATCGTGCGTTTCGACGTGGAGGCGGAGATCGGAACGGACGCTTCGCTGACCGTCACGGAGCGCATTGCCGTGGCGGCGGAGGGGAAGGATATCCGGAGGGGAATCATCCGGTCCATCCCCACCGATTTCACCGACAGGGAAGGAAGGGTCCGGCGGGCTCCCCTGGAACTCGTCTCGGCATCCCTCGACGGGAAACCCACCCAGGCCCAGGTCAGCCGGGCAGGTGAACGGCTGGAGTTCCGCCTCGGCGATCCCGACGTTCTCCTGTCTTTCGGCGAACACGTCTTCACCATTACGTACAGGACCGCAGGACAGCTCGGCTTTTTCGAGGATCACGACGAGCTCTACTGGAATGCCACGGGAAACGACTGGCCCTTTGTCATTGAAAAGGCGTCCTTTCGGGCCAGGCTCCCCGGAAGGGAATTCGGCGAGGGGTTTTCGGCCGTGGAGTTCTATACCGGACGGACGGGAGAGAAGGGACAGGATGCCCGGCCGCTTCCCGACGGCTCCGTGGAATCCGCTGTTCCCTTTGCACCGGGAGAGGGGCTCACCGTAGTGTACACCTGGCCCAAGGGAATCATCGCCCAGCCTTCGGAGGCTGCGCCCATTCTGGAACGGTGGAGCCGTTCCCCCTACAGGGCGGTCCACCTCGCCATGCCGGTCGTCCTCCTGGCGGTGATGCTCCTTTTCTGGATCCGGTGGGGGAAGGACCCCGCACCCAGGCCGGTCATCCCTCTTTTCTCACCTCCTGCCGGTGTGGAGGCTGGGTTTGCCCGGTATGTCCGCACCATGACGGCGGACGACAAGACCTTCGCCGCCATGATCCTCGGCATGGCCGTCAAGGGTGTGCTTGCGATAGAGGAGAGCACCCTCGCGGGAGAAGCTGCGAAACGGGCAGGGACGCTGCCCTCGGGGGCGGGAACGGCCCTGAAGCTCCTTTCAAAGCTTGCGGGAACGTCCTACCGGCTGAAGCTGAACAGGGAGAAGCTTGCGGGGACACATCTGACGGAAGACGAACGGAGAATCGTCGATGATCTCTTCGGTTCCACACGGACGGACATTCACCTTTCGAGTGCCGACAGACCGGTCATCCAGGACGCCTTCCGCCGTCTCGGCCTCGGATTCCGCGAACGGGGCAGGCCGCTGCTGAAGACCAACCTCGGGAAATGGATCGCCGGCGGGGTTCTTTTTGAATTGTACGCAGTGCTTATGCTCATTCTCATGATTCTCTCGGGACAACCCCGCTTCGAACCCATTTTTGCGCTGATCTCCGGCCCATTCCTGCTTCTTCCTCTCTCATTGCCCCTTCCCTCCGGAAAGGGCGGCTTTATCGCGAAATTCTTCGTCCGGTTCTTTTTTCCCGCCATCTTCCTGTTTGTCGCGGCCGGCGCCGGTTTCGCGGGAGCGTCGAGCGGCCTTGACGTGGACCTCCTGTCTCTTCCGGGACCGCTCCTGTGCGTGGTGGTGCTGCTGGTGTTCAGGTCTCTCCTGAGGGTCCGGACGGAAGAAGGGGCCAGGCTCAACGAAAGCATAGAAGGGCTGCGGATGTTCATCACGGCGGCGGAGAAGCACCGCCTCGAGATGATGAACTCCCCCGCTGAAACGCCCCGGCTCTTCGAGACCCTCCTTCCCTACGCCTTTGCCCTGGATGCGGCGGAGACATGGGCGAACCGCTTCCAGAACGTCCTTGCCGCGGCCAATTACACGCCCTCATGGTACCGGGGCGACCTGAATACCTTTACCACCGCCGCGGGGGTTGCGGCCTTCACGTCAGGATTCTCCGGAGCCGTTTCCTCGGGAACACGGTCGTCCGGCAGCGGCGGAAGCGGCTCATCGGGCGGCGGCGGAGGCGGCGGAGGCGGGCGGGGATGGTAGCGTCCCGCCGGCGATGACGGAAGGGAGGAATACGTAAATGAAAAGAAATCTGTGCAGGGCCTGCTGCCTGATGGTTCTTTTCCTGTCCGCGGCCTGGGCCGTGCAGAGCGAAGGGGCTCTCCCCAGGACGGCCGTGGAGTTCGAGACGCGCTACCGGCAGGAGGGAACGACTCCCGAAGCTGCGGCAAAGCTTTTTTTCGACGGTATCTTTGCCTATATGGACAGTTCCACCCGGGCGGAGGGACGGAAAATGCTGGCCCTCGCCATGGACGAACGGCCCGACTGGGATGGACGGGGCACCATGAAACTCTTCGCCGACAGGATGAAGAGCCCGAAGACCGCCCATATCTTCAGGAGCTACGCCAGGGGAGCCGTACCGGAAAACGGATACGCCATGGACCCGGACAACTATGAACTGGTGATCGAACGGTCGGCGGAAGGTCATCCCAAGGGGCTGCAGCTCTACCTCAGGAGCGGCGGCGCGGACTATCCCCGGGTGATCTACATGAAAGAGGTCAACGGCTTCTGGTTCATCGCCGACGGAAGTACGGTCAAGGTGGAAGTGCGCCCGCCGAGGAAATAGCAGCGGCGGAAAGGAGGACGGGATGATGAAGCGAATGGTCTTGCTCGCGGCGGCAATCCTGGCGGTTCTCACGGCTGTTCCCCTCTTCGCCGCCGCTGCGGCCGAAAATTTCGAATGGCCGAAGGCGGGATTCGTCACCGGATCGAGGGTCAACCTGCGGAACGGGCCCTCCACATCGGCGAAGGTTGTGGGACGGTTCGGCCACGACTACGAAACAGGGGAACTCGTGGTGACCGGCACAGAGAAAACGGGAGAGGAGTTTCCGTGGTACCGGGTGCTTTCCCACCAGTTCGGTGAGGGGTGGATCTACGGCAAGTTCCTTTCCGTCGAGGAGACGGACAGCACCGTCCGGCGCTACGTCATGAAAATCCGGGAGGATTTCGGCATTTCCCCTGCGCTGGCGGTGAAGATGTACGGCGAACCCATGAAGCGGGAGGAACGAAAGGTGAAGCTTCCCGATTTCAACGCCACGGTCCATATCGTGGACCTTTTCTTCCACGGCCATAACGCCACGTACTGGAACGGCGCTCTCCAGGCGGTGGATATTCCCGCGGGCTTCATGGGTTTCGGGGACATCGTCATGGGCATGGATGCCGGCGAGGCTCTCTCCCGGCTTGGGGCTCCGTCGGAAAAGGAGTCCCCGGAGCGTTATTTTTACATCCACGAACGGGATGAAATCGATATCATGTTCGACAGGGACCCGGAGGATGGAGGCGGCAGGGTGACGGGCCTCCGCTACCGCAGGGTCGTCTACGACTGACAGGGGGTATGACAATGAGACTGACTGCCGCCGTGGTCCTCCTTCTGCTCTGTATCGGCGGGGCGGCCTGGGGAGCGGCCCATCCGCTGGACGGGGAGATCGAGAAGTGCATGAACGACGATCCAAGCACCCAGGGGACCATTCAGTGCGCAAACATGGGGAAGAAGAAATGGGACGGGGAACTCAACCGGGCCTACAACGAACTCATGAAACTTCTCCCGAAGGAAGGACAGTCACTTCTCCGGACTGCCCAGAGAGCCTGGATTCCCTGGAGAGAGAGCGAATACAAGCTCTTCGGCGGAGTGTATCTCACAATTTACAACAACCTCGACGGGGGGACCATGTGGCTTGTGGCCGACGCCATCGCCGAGATGGAGGTGGTCAGGGAGAGGGCACTGGAACTGATCGCCTACACGGAAAAGTTCAAGGCAGGAAAACCGTCTTTTTCCGGAAGCTACCCGAAGGGGCAGACTGAGGAGCAGCTGGCCGCTGCCATGAAGGTTAAGAACGATCATAAAAAACTCGGCAGGGCCTTCGGCTCCAACGGCGAGGTCATCGCGGCCGAGGCCCTGCAGTCGTGGGAGGACTTCAGGAACAAGGAAGCGGCCTTCATGACGTGGTTCTACGGCAAAACCGGCGACACGGCCTTTCCCCTTCATGCCAGGATGCTGAAGAACACCGCCCGGCTCAAAAAACTCGAAGGTCTCTACGACGATCTGGAAACCGGCGGCCTGAAAGAATCCCCGTCCGGGGAGACCGCGAAGAAATCCGGAGGAGGAAAGGAACCCTTTGCCGGGGACCGGAGCCTGTACCGTCCTTCCGAAGGAACCTGCGACTTCGGGGCCTATATTATCGATCCCGATCCCAAGGGAACCAACGTGCGGGAGACCCCCAACGGCAAGGTAACCGCCGTCCTGCCTCACCAACCCGACGATCCGGCCCTCATCATGGTGAAGGTTACGGGATACAGGGACAAATGGCTTTCGGTGGTCCTCCACGACGGGACAAAGGGATGGATCTTCAGCGAACTGGCGGGAATGAGCCTCCGCAACTACGCGCCGGGCTCCGTGGCCGTCCTGAGAACACGGCCCGACGAAAACGCCCCCGCTGTTGGCGACATCTTCGGCGACGAGGAAGTGACGGTCCTCGGCGGCGAAGGTGCATGGGCTCTCGTCCGGTACAGGCATCCGAAGGGCCACGAGTTCATCGGCTGGCTGGACCCGGAGAAGCAGTGCGACAACCCCTACACCACATGTCCCTGAGACGCCTGACGGGCATGGCCTGTCTGATCGGCGGAGCGGCCCTGCTGGCGTGGATGGCTTTCGAATACTTTTTCCTTGCCTTCCTCGCCGGAAAACTGCTGCCTGAAGCCGGTTTTCTCGGCTGGCTTGCGGGGTTCGGCAGGGTGTTTCTCTCCCTGCCGGGGGCGGCGGGCTTTTTCCTTGCCGCGGCGGGGTATTTCCTTATCACAAAGGCACGAAACAGCGAAGGGAGGAACGATTCATGAGACTTTTTGCGGCTCTTTGCATCATTATCGCAGGCCTGGCGGCCTTGCCCGGGGTATCCTCCGCAGCCGACGCCAAGGCCCTGCTTACCGAGGCGAACACCCTGTTCAGGAGCGCCGACAAGGACTTCATGTCAGGAAAAATGGACAGCGCCTGGGAGACGGTCATCAAGGCGAAAGAGGCTGTCGCGGCTGCGAAGGCGGCCGATCCGTCGAGCAGCCAGACGGCGTCTCTTGAGAAACGGATCGACCAGCTCGCGGCAAAAATAGAAAAGCGGAGGGGAAACTCGTCCCAGGCCGCCCCGGCTGGAAAACCCACTTCGCCCTCTGGTGCGCCGAAGCGGCTTCCGGCCACGGCGGGACGGTATCTTATGGAGGCCGACAGGGCTCTGAAGCGGGCCGAAACCCTGCTTGGACCTGATCGGGAGAAGCAGGATCCGGCACGGCTGCCGGCGAAGCTCCGGGAGATCCTGGCCCCCGCCGAGGAAAACCTTGGAAAACTGCTGGCCGAATTTCCGGACTTCAGCGGTCATCCCGACGTGACCCCGAAGGTTGAACGGCTGGAAGCGGCCCGGAAGGAGCTCGAGGCCCTGGAAGGCGCCGCATCGGCATCCAAGGGAGCCGAGACGGCTGCCCGGGCCGCCCGGGAGGCGGAGAGCGGGGAGTGGCTGAAAAAGCTCCGGCCGTTCGTCGCCTCGAAATCAAGGATGGACGATGCTCCGTACCTTGATCCCGAGAAGGAAATGATTTCCTATGCCGGCTTCGACATCAGTGCCGAGGAGCTTGCCCGGAGGCACAGGATCCACGGCGAGGCGGCCGCGGCCCTGGAAGAGTACAGGAGTGCGGGAGTGAAGGAACCCCTGGAACTCCTTGCCGAAACGGCGAAGGAAATCGAGCGGCGGCTGGGCGAATTTTCGGCAAGCCTTGAAGGACTCGGAAGGATTGCCCTGGACGAGGCCAAGTCCCAGCTCGAAAGAGGCATGGCCTTTACTGCGGAAAACCTCCCGAAGGCAGAGCGGGGCGAGGATTTCAATATTCTTTCCCGGGACGTGCTGCTGGGGATCAGGAATTCTCTCGACCAGGCCGCCGTGTTCCTTCCGGGGGACGATCCCGGTCTTGCCGGGGCCCGGTCGGACTATGCCCGGCTTGAGAAAGACGGCGCTCTTCTCCGGGAGAAGCGGGTCGAGAAAATCCGCATGCTGCCGGAAAAATTCGGCGGCTCAGAGGGTGAGGCAATCCGGCAGGCCGTTATCGCCGCCATAGGGGCCGAGCACCCCGGTGCGGATATTCTCCGGATGAACATTGTATCTCCGGCCTGGAAAGAGGAGTGGCGCTTCCAGGAAGGGGCGGACAGGGTGCTCCGGCTCACGGCAACCCGCCAGGTGACGGTCCAGGCGGCGGTGAAGAAGAGCGACGGAGTCTTCCTGCTCACCCTGGGAGCCTACAGCCCGAAAAACCCCGACTGGACCTGGGGGCCCGTGAAGGGATACGTGATGTTCTCCGATAAAATGCTGGAGGAGAATGTAAACGAATAAGGTTCGGGAGCGGGCAGGGGAGAAGGGACTCCTGCCCGCTTCTTTCCTTCCTGAAAAATGAGGCTGATGTTGACTTTTCCCTTTTCATACGGGATAGTTTTCTTGTTTCCGTAAAGGGGATTTCTTTTTTTGACGACTTGTATCCTAGTATTCAAAGTGAGGGTCGTATGATCACTCTTGAACTTCTGGGCAAGGAATGGGGCGAGAGTGTCAGGGACTGGACGTTCCGCACCATTCTCTACAATCTCGTGAACCTCGTCCTTCCCCCCGGCTCGGCCGTGTCGGAGAACGACGTGGCTGCAGCCCTCGGCACCAGCAGGACTCCGGTCAGGGAAGCTTTTATACGGCTGGCCCAGGACGGTCTCCTGGTTGTCTATCCCCAAAAGGGGACCTACGTTTCCCTCGTTGATGAACATCGGGTCGAGGAAGGAAGGTACATGCGGCTGTGCCTCGAGATGCACACCATGGAACTCGCCTGCGAGATCCGCACTCCCGAGGACCTCGTGGCCCTCGAGACAAACCTCCGCCTCCAGCGTCTTGCCGTTGACGAGAAAAAACCATCACGGTTCTTCTGCCTCGACGAGGATTTTCACAGGCTTGTCTTTGCGGCCTGCGGCAAGGAAAGGATCTGGGAGGCGATCCGGAAGATGAGTTCCCACTTCGACAGGGTGCGGATGCTCAGTCTTCATGCCACTGACTGGGAAAAAATCATTGCCCAGCACCATTTTCTCCTCGAGGTGATCTCCACCAGGAATCACTGGAAGGCCCGCGAGGCCGTAAGCGAACATCTGACCAAGGTAAACTACGATCTCGGGAAACTCCGACGGGAGTATCCTTCCTACTTCAGGACCACCCAGGGGAGGTGAGGAACGGAAGCCCTCTATGTCCTTCAGCGTCGGCGGTCGAAGGTACCCCCGGATAGCTCCCGGGGGAAGGCAGGATTCGGTTACTGAAAGGAGAAAGATTCGATGAAAAGAATTGCACTTCTTGCTGCTGCGGCACTTCTCGTTTCCGTTGTTATCGCGACCGGCGCTTTTGCCGAGAAGAAACCTGAATATACCCTCAAGCTCGGCCACCTTGCCAATACGGAGCACACCTGGCACAAGGGATCGGTGAAGTTCGCAGAGCTTGTCGAGAAGAAGACCGACGGCAGGGTCAAAGTCCAGGTCTTCCCCAACGAACAGCTCGGCAAGGAAATGGAAGTTATCGGGAATATCCAGTCGGGGATCGTCGACATGCTCATCACCGGCGAATCCATGATGAACTGGGCCCCCCTGTGCGGTCTCATCGCCGTTCCCTACATGATCAGGGACTCGGCCCACATGGAGAAGATCGTCGAGGGAGAAGTCGGCCAGGCCATCGAGAAGGAAGTCATCGAAAAGGTCCGCCTTCGCCCCGTAGCGTGGTTCGAGCGCGGCGCCAGGAATCTTACCTCCAACCGGGAGGTCAAAAAACCGGAAGACCTGAACGGACTGAAGCTCAGGGTTCCCAACGTGCCCCTCTTCGTGGCCACCTGGGAAGCCCTCGGCGCGAAGCCCACGCCCATGGCCTTCTCCGAGGTGTTCACCTCCCTGCAGCAGGGCATCATCGACGGCCAGGAGAACCCCTATGACCTGATCAAGAGCGCCAGCTTCTTCGAGGTCCAGAAATTCGTCAACAAGACCGAGCATGTGCGCGGCTGGATCTACCTCGTCATCGGCGAGGACAAGTTCCAGAGCATGCCGAAGGACATCCAGACGGCCATTCTCGAAGCCGGCAAGGAAGCCCAGGCCTACGAGCGCGAGCTGTTCAGGGCCGAGCAGGACCAGCTGATCAAGGATCTCCAGGACAAGGGAATGACCTTCGTCGAGGTTGACAAGGCCGCCTTCATGAAGGTCGCCGAGCCCGCGGTCATGAAGTTCCTCTCTCCCGAACTCCAGGAGATGTACAAGAAAATCGTCGCCATCCAGTAGCGACCGGCACGGCCCCGGGGTCTCCGAACGGTTCCGGGGCCCGTTATCCTTGGTGAGAGATGAGGGAAGGCAGTCATGAGAAAACTTTGGTCGCTTTTCGGCCGCGTGCTTGAGCTCAGCTCCATACTTTCATTCCTCGGCCTGGTGGCGGTGGTGCTCCTCCAGGTGTACGCCCGGCTCTTTCTGCCGAAATCCCCTCACTGGACGGAAGAGGCATCCCGCTTCTTCTTCATTTATACGGTGAGTTTCGCCTCTGGGCTTGCCATCAGGGAGAAAGCTTTCGTCAACGTGGACGTGTTCACGAATCTGCTGCCGACGGCCGCACAGCGATGGCTGCAGATTTTTCTCGACTTTCTGGTTGCGGCATTTATGGCCGTGGTGTTCTATTATTCGCTGAAAAACCTCGGGATCGGCAGAATGCAGACATCGGCATCACTCCGCGTTCCCATGCACTATATTTTCGCCTCCATGTCGGTCCTGTCAGGAACGGTGGTCCTCTATTCGCTGGGCTCCGTCGTCCGGGACATGCGCCTTGCCTCGGGGGGAGGGAACTGAAATGGTGGCCGCACTCTTCATCGTCTTCCTTGTGCTTCTCTTTTTGGGGCTCCCCATAGCTTTCTGCCTGGGCATTTCGTCTCTTGTCTACCTGTGGATGGCCGGCATTCCGCTCATGGTGATCCCGCAGAAAATGTACTCGGGCATCGACGTCTTCGTCCTCCTGTGCATTCCCGGCTTCATCCTCGCGGGCAACCTCATGAACCGGGGCGGCATTTCCGACAGGATTATCCGGTTCTGCAACGCCCTCGTGGGACACATCCAGGGAGGCCTGGCCCAGGCCAACATCGTGGCTTCCATGATCTTCGCCGGCATTTCGGGAACGGCAGTGGCTGATACGGCAAGCCTCGGCGCCATCCTCATCCCCGCCATGAAAAAGGAAGGCTACGACGCCGATTTCTCCTGTGCCGTCACGGCGGCGTCATCCACCATCGGGCCCATCATTCCTCCGAGCATGCCCATGATCATCGCCGGGACGCTGACGGGATTGTCGGTGGGACGGCTCTTCATCGCCGGCGCCATCCCCGGCGTGCTGCTCGGCATCGGCCTCATGATCGTGGCGTATTTCATCTCGAAAAAGAGAAACTATCCCAAGGGAGAAAAGGTACCCCGCCGTCTGCTCCTCAAGGAGTTTTTCGGTGCTTTCTGGGCTCTTATGCTCACCGTGCTCATCCTGTACGGCATCGTCGGCGGCTTTTTCAGCCCCACCGAGGCGGCCATGGTGGCCTGCCTCTATGCCGTGGTGGTGGGGATGTTCGTCTACCGGGACCTCTCCTTCAGGGACCTTCCCGGGCTGATTCTCGAGGCTTCGATCACCACGGCGTCTATCATCGTGCTCGTGGGACTGGCGAACCTCTTCGCGTGGATATTGACGAGCGAACAGATCCCCCAGATGGTGGCCGATTTCCTCCTGGGAATAACGAAAAACAAGTTTCTTATCATCCTGATGATCAATTTGCTGCTCCTTTTCGTGGGGACCTTCATGGAAACCATCGCGGCGCTGCTCACCCTCTTCCCGACGCTGCTGGCCGTGGCCCTCCAGGTCGGAATCGACCCGATCCACTTTTCCATGATCGCCGTGCTGAACCTCATGATCGGCCTCACCACGCCTCCCGTGGGAGTGTGCCTCTTCGTGGCCTCGAGCATCGGGAAGATTTCCATCAGCAGGATTTCGAGGGCGAACATGCCTTTCCTTGCGGTGAGCATTTTCGTACTCTTTCTGGTTTCCTACATTCCTGCCCTGTCCACGTGGCTTCCAAACCTGCTGTTCAGCAAGTAGTTTTTTTTCTGTTGGAAGAAAGGCGGCAAAAAGGAAAGGGCGGGGAGAGAAAAACATCTCCCCGCCCTTTCCTTCATGTCAGCCCAGGTATTTTTGAAGGGTTGCCCTCACGGCCCCCGGCCCGGCGATCATCCGGGAGAAATAGCCTTCGATCCTCTCGCCGAGCCCCACTTCGTAGAGGTCCACGGTAAAGATATCCCGGTCGGAGAGGATGGGACGAAGGGCCCCCCTGGCCGATGCCGGCTCCCCGAGGCGGACCGCCGCGAGGTGGGGCCTGAGGGTTTCCAGCAGAGGGTCGGGGCTCAGAACCATCTCTTGCCCCCGGTCGTCCAGCCCCATGAGGTACCGGCACCAGGCGGCCAGGGTCAGGGGGATGAAGGTCAGATCCGCAGGGTCCAGCCCTTCCCTGTCCCTGTAGGCCCTGATGGTGCCGCCGAACCTGATGCCCACCTTCTGGGACGTGTCCATGGCGATTCTCTGGGGGGCGTCGGGGATGTTCGGGTTGGGGAGCCGCTCCTCGATGACCTCCCTCAGGAAGTCGAGAGGATGGATGATGCCCGGGTCTTCCGCCACGGGAATTCCCTCGGCGTAGCCGATTTTTTCCACCAGCCGCTTCAGGTCGGGATCCTTCATCTCGTCGGCGATGAGGGTGTATCCCAGCAGACAGCCGAAGACCGCCAGGGCGGTGTGCAGGGGGTTGAGGCACGTGCCCACCTTCATCCGCTCCACCCGGTCCACCGTCTGACGGTCGGTGAAATAGGCTCCGGCGAGCTCCAGTGGGGGCCGGCCGTTGGGGAAGGTGTCTTCGATCACCAGGTATTCGGGCCGCTCGGCATTCACGAAGGGGGCTATGAAGGAGTGTTTTTCCGTGTGGAGGGTGTCTCCCGTTCCCAGGCCCAGGGCGTTGAGCCGGTCCCGGACCCTCTCGGAGGGGCGGGGGGTGATCTTGTCTATCATGGTCCAGGGAAAGGACACCTCCGCCGACTCCGTGAGCCACCGCACGAACGTCTCTTCCACGAGGCCACCGGCGGCCCACCCCCGGGCGATGTCCCCCAGGGACTCTTTCAGCCGGTCCCCGTTGTGGGCGCAGTTGTCCATGCTCACGAAGGCCAGGGGAAATGCGCCGGCCCTGAAGCGGGCATAAGCGAGGGCCGCCGTCTTCGACATGGCATGGCCGGGTGCGGCGGGCCCCTTTTTCAGGTCTTCGGCGATTTCGGGGGAAAGTTCTCCCGAAGGGGTCCTCAGGCTGTAGCCCTTCTCCGTGATGGTGAAACTGACCATCTTCAGGGATGGCGACCTGAAAATTTCCTGAAGGCGCTCCCAGTCCGTTTCACAGGCGGGGTCTCCGGCAAGGGTGGTGCAGATGCTCCCCACCACCGTCATGTCCAGCCTTCCGTCCGGTTCCATGATGACCGCCAGGGTCAGGTTGTCGAAGGGGGCGTACATGGTTCCGATGGTCTGCCAGTCGTAGGTTTTCACAGCGATGATGCCGGTTTTCGCATGTCCGGAGTCCAGCAGTTTCTGCTGCATCAGTGCGGGAAATACCCGGAAAATGTTTCCCGCCCCGAAATGGACCCATTCCGGAGCTTTTTCCGTTTCCCGAACCATGGTGTCGATGTCGAAAGCGGGAAGGGCGATACCTGCCTTTTTCCAGGCACCCCTGTCCTTCAGGCCGTTCCTGTTGAGCTGCAGCATTGGCATTCCTCCGTTTCGGGGATCCGAAGTCTTTTTTCCCGGCGGACGGTGTGGTCCGTTCCCGTATTATACCTCCTCTCCGTGGCTGAGATACTGTCGGGAAAGCCGGCAGGGGAAGACGGTAAATACGACCCCGGTTTTCCTATTTCACGATTTCGTTCACCCACCGGTTCACGAGCCGCATCCTGTGTTCTCCGGACCATTGGATGTCCAGGTCGAGCAGCCTGACCTCAGACATGTCCAGGGCGGGGTTCTTTAGGGGAACGTCAGGATGGGTGGGGATGAGGTTGATCCTGTTCTCTTCGTACAGGCGCTGCATGGCGGGGCTCGCCGCCCAGTCGAGGAATCGGCGGGCGAGCTCGGGGTTCTTTCCGTTCTTCACGAGTCCCATGGCTTCCACTCCGTAGGCGACCCCCTCGGCCGGATAGCTGATGACGATGTCGTAGCCCGTCTGCTGCATTTCGAGGGCATCCACGAGGAAGAAAATTCCTCCGGCGGCCTGCCCCCGGGCGATGGGCAGCGCGCCCCCGGCACCGCTCTTGGTGTACTGCTGCACGTTGCCGTCGAGCTTTTTCTGGTAGACGAAGGCTTCATCCTCTCCCATGGACAGCACCAGGCTGAAGAGACGGGAGACGGCGGTTCCCGAAGTCCGTGCGTCGGCCATGATAAGGCCGTTTCTGTAGGCAGGGTCAAGTAGATTCTGCCAGGAACGGGGGGCCGGCAGGCCGTTCTTTCTGAGAAATTCCCCGCTGAACATGAAACAGATGGGATTCACCGCAACCCCCGTCCAGAAGCCTTCAGGGTCCCGGAACCTCTGCGGTATGGCTTCGGCTCCTGAAGGCACATAGGTTTCGAAAATGCCCTCCTTTTTTCCCGCTTCGAAGGCGTCGGCGATGCCCCCGAAAAAGACGTCCACCTGGGGGTTTTCCTTTTCAGCCACCAGCCGGGCAAGCACTTCTCCCGACGGAAAGCGGAGAAAATTCACATGCACTCCCGTGTCCCGGGTGAAGGCGTCGAATACGGCCGTGGCATAGCGCTCGGACCAGATGGTATATACGTTGAGGGTTTCCGAAGCGGAAGAAGGGGACGCCGTCAGAAGGAATGCGGCGGCCAGGAGCGCCGGAAGAAAAAGAAACGTTTTTTTTCTGGTTGTCATTGCAGTCAACCTCCCCGAATATGTGTAAAGCAAATGGTACAGCCTGAAACAAACCAGCTCCATATCCAGTCCGGGCCAAAATGAACCTCTTCTGGATCGCCTCTGTCTTTTTCTGAAAAAAGAGTCCTGCTCATGGTAGAATGTTCGCCAGGGACACCGTTCTTTCAACTTTCCCTTTCCCGGGAGGGGATGGGGTATGCTCCATGGGCTGTGGAGCAATCTCTTGAGAAGGAGTCGATCAAAATGGCGAAAACGTTCATGTCTGCGACAAAATCAGAAGGCGGGGAAGCGGCGGAGTTTGACTATATTCTCTCTCCCTCGGTAGCGGGATTCCTTTATCCTCTCTTCGTGCCGGCCCTCGTGTTTCTTGCCCCCTTCATCCTGGTGAGCATTTTCCCCAACCTGCTGACCGGCATGGGGCTCAACGTGGGGAAATGGACCCTCCTCATGTGGGGAGTTCTCCTGACCGCAGCAAATATCGGAATCCAGGAAATCCGCCGCCGGAGCAAAAAACTGAAGCTCCACATAGATTACCTTGTCTTTTCGCAGGGGATATTCTTCACCTCCATGGAGAAAATTTTCATCCAGGACATCAAGACCACCGAGCTGACAAAGAATATATTTGAACGGATCTTCAACCTTGGAACCATAAAGATAGCCACTGCAGGCACCGACGGTTATGAAGTCGAACTCAAGGGATATTCCAACCCTGACGAGATCGTGAAATACATAGCGGTCCACAGGAAGGAAGGGGAATAGGCTTCATGATCCCCGCCCCGGAGAGGGACGTGTCCTGATGACGGAGGCCCTTCTTCCCGCGTTTCTCGGGGTGAACATTCTCGCTTTTGTCCTTATGGGGTGGGACAAACTGATGGCTAAAGCGTCGGCCAGGCGCATTCCCGAAAATACCCTGCTCCTCGCCGCCCTGTTCGGCGGAGGAGCGGGGGCTTTTCTCGGAATGAAGCTGTTCCGCCATAAGACGCGGCATCCCCGTTTTTTTCTCGTGCTTCCGGTGGTGGCGGCGCTCCAGGTGGGAGCGTTGGTCTACTTCGCGATGTGACCTTTCTTCGGGGCCGTCTCCCGACGGTCCCGCATGCCGGGGAGGTGGGGCGGCAATGGCTGGAGGAGCGATCCGGCTTCAAAAGAAGAGTACCCGCGGCAGCCTCCTTTCCCGGCAATGGGGAGCTCCTTTTCTCGCAGCCGTTCTGTCTCTTGTTTTTGTCCTGTTCCGGCCTCCCGCCGCCGAAGGGGGGCCATGGGCACCCATTATCGATGCCGCCGCCGGGCCGGGTGGTGTCCTGTATGTTCTCACCTCCGAAAAGGGAGGCCTCTTTGTCTCGGAAGACGGCGGCAGGCGATGGAAAAACCTCGGCGCCGGTCTTCCCTCTTCCCTTCTGTTTTCCCTTGATGTTTCCACTGGAGGGCGTCTCTTTCTCGCGTCCTTCGACGAACTTCTCACGTCCGGCAACGGAGGCTCCGCCTGGAAATCCATGAAGGGCGGCGGCGGAGTGAAACGTTTTTTCCCCACATCGGGAGACACCCTCCTGGCTGTTTTCTGGGATTCAGGCATCCACTGGGCTTCCTCCGGAAACGGCTCTTTTGAAAAATCCGGAGGAGAAGACGGATCCTTCCAGGTTCTTGACGTACTGGACGAAGGGCATGGCAGGCTCCGGGCAGCCGCTTTCGGAAGAGGGGCACTTTTTTCAGGCGACGGGGGAAGGACCTGGAGCCCCGACGATCCGGGAATCGAAAATGTTTTCCCGCTGGCTTTGGCCCGCAGTTCAGCAACAGGGACGGTATTTGCCGGAACGCTGGAGGGCGGCGTCTTCCGGAAGGAGGAAGGTTCCCCGTGGAGCCGTTCATCGGAAGGCCTTCCGCCTTTCTGCACGGTCCAGGCGCTGGCCGCCGGCGAACAGGGCGCGCTCTGGGCGGGAACCCACAAGCAGGGGCTCTTTGTCTCCTCCGACGACGGAAGAACGTGGAACCTCTTTCCTGCCGGGATGGAAAAAGAGATGTCCGTCACCGTCCTCGTTCCATTCGGAAAGGGGGTCCTCGCGGGAACCTCCTCCGGGGAACTGTACCTGGCCGACGGGGAAAAGGGGACCGTCACGGAACTGCTCCCCTCCGACCCTGTCGTTGGTTTTGCCCGGATTGACGGCAGCCTGCTCTGCCTTTCACGGTCCGGGAAAGTGTACGTTTCTTCGGACGGGGGAGCAGGATGGACGCCCCGGGGAAGCGCAGGAGGAAAAGCGCTCTTCCTCGCCGCTGTCCCCGGAGGCCGGCTGTTCGCCGGAACGGAGAAGGATCTTCTCTTTTCCCGGGACGGAGGGTTCACATGGACCTCCATTCCCCTTCCGGAAGGAACGGTATTCACGTCCCTGGCCGGAACGGCAGGCGGAGACCTCTTCGCAGGCTCGGCGGGGAGCGGCCTGTTTCGTTCTTCCGACGGATACGGCTGGCAGAGAGTCGGCGACGTGCCGGGCGACCTGGTCCATTCCCTGCGGTCCCATAACGGAACGGTCATAGCGGCAGGAACGGACGCTGGTTTTTCCGTCTCCCTGGACGGCGGTCTTTCCTGGAAGAATGACGATGTGATCTACGGGATTTTCTCCCTGGCCTTTGACGGGCAGGGACGGCTGTGGGGGGCCTCACGGACCGGGCTGTGGCACTATTCGCTCCCCGAAGGGGAAATCACCGCGGCGCAGACGGCAGGTTTCGAATGGTCGCCCCTTGCGTATTTCACTGACCTTTTTCAGGGAGAAGGGAACGGACTGGTCGCCCTCCTGGGGGAAAAGGCGGTACGCCTCCTTCCCGGAAAGGCCGCGGGGTCCTTCACTCTCGGAGAGACGAACCTTTCCAACGTCAGGGTTCTGTCCTCCTTCCGGGACGCTGGGGGGGCCCTGCTTCTGGGGACGGAGCGGGGGCTTTTCCGTTCGACGGACGGGGGAGCCTCATGGTCGGAATTCGGCCTGCCCTGAACGGGTGCGGGGAGAAGCGGGGGTGATCCTCTCATGAGAGAACTCTATCGAAGGCTGGCGGTGCTCCTGCTGCTCTTTGCGGCCCTTGTCTCCTTCTTTTCCGTGCGGAACGGCTTCGTCCGCCTGTACGTCGCCGACATGGGCAGGGAATACCGCCAGGAATACAGCCCGTCCCAGGGACTGTTCGGAGCCCAGGCCGCGGGAGGCCGGTTCATCCGGTCCATCACGCCCTTCCGTACCATTGCCGGCTTCATCGATTCGAAAACTGACGGGCACCTTCTGACCGTGGAGGGAGACCCGTGGCCCGAAATATTCTCCGGGGCCGCGGCACCGGCGGGCTCCGGCGCGACAGCCTGGAGGGAAGCCGGTGGAGTCTACCGGAAAAGCCTGTACTACCATCGGGAAGAGGAGCCCTTCCCCGCTCTCATCGCAGGGCTGGAGGACAAGGGGGAGACTTTCTCGTACCTGAAGCTTCGCACCGGTGAAGGTCCCCGCTTTCTCGCCATGGTCCTCGAGGGCCCGGGGACGGCGCTCGATAACGGGGTCCCGGCGCCGCTGGCACGGCCGTTCCGCTCGCTGGCCCTGGTGCCCCTGTGTCTCGGCGCTGCGGTCTATTTCTTCCTCCCGAAAAGAAAAACCCCTCCCGGGGCCATCGTGTACCCCAAATGGTCCGCCGTTTTCCTTCCGGATCTGCTGTCCTATACCATGTCGGGATTCTTTCTGGGGCTTCCCATGGTGCTCTGCGTTCACATCTTCGACAGGGCCGGTTTCCTCGACTTCCGGTTCGGCAGCGCCTGGTTCACCCTTGTATTCTGGGCAATCGGCCTGATCTTCGCTTCCATCCTCTGGTGGACGTCGAAATACGCCTCCTTCGCCCTTCAGATTCTGCCGGGCGGACTGTTTCTGAGGACCCTGGGGCGTGAACGGACCATCGACTTCGGTGACATTGTCTCCGCCGGTTTCGTGGATTACAGGCCGCCGAAGTGGCTCCGGACCCTCATGTTCATCGCGGGCCTGGTGAACTGGCGCATGATGGGGCAGGCACTCCTGCTGTCGGGACGGACGGACTGGGGTATCGAATTCTTTTTCAGGGACGGGGGATCGGAGCGGTTCCTGTGCTCGAACATTCCGGGGGCCGGAAGGCTTTTCGACGCCCTCCGCCTTCACAAAATTCCCCTGTCGGAAGAGCTTCAGCGGGCTGCGGAAGGAACGGTCGGCCCCGGAGCGGAAGAGGAGAGCTGAGTATTTTTTGTAAAGGCGGTGAAAAAATGAGAACTGTACTGCGCCGTATTTTTAAGGGACCATCTGCCCGCAGGACCTGCTGTTTCCTTGGCCTGGCAGGCCTGCTGGTGTGCCTTGCCGCCGTGAAGCCGGGAGGAGCGGAACCCTTGGTACCCCCTTCGAACGAATGGATTCATAACCGGATCGCCGTGCTGGAGCAGGCTCTTTTCCTCCGGAACGAGGCCCATCGCATGGAGGCGGAGGGGAATGTCCCGGGGGCCATGGAGGCCTGCTGGAAAAGTTACATCCTCTATCCCGACTCCCGGCTGGAGAAAAAGGTTTTTTCCTTCCGCCCCGACCTCCAGCCCCTGAAGGACCGGATAGCCTATCTCGAAAGCCTTCGCGCGGCCAGGCAGGCCGGGCCGGCGACAGCCTCCGGGCCTGCGGCAGCGCCCCAGGCGCCCGGCGGGGATTCCGCCGGGCGGGACAATCCCGACTGGAGAACCTACCCTGATCTTCCGGCAGAAAAGAAGGCCATCGGTGAGGTTTTTTCCTCTTTCCGAAGCGCACTGAAGGCGGGAGACACGAAGAGGGCGGCGGCGTGCGTGGATGAGAGCCGCCGGGAGACCTACGCAGCCCTCTTTGAAAACAGGCCCGAGGCCATGCCGTCCTTCGCCGCCCTTCTCGATGCCGCGGAAATGAGTTTCCTGAGTGCGCCGGAGAGCGCCGACCCCGGGACCACCAGCACGCTGAGGACCTCCGAGTACGCCGTGGACGTGGGGGGATTCACCTTCTACGTGCGCTGGGTCAAGGTGGACGGCAAATGGATGCTCTTCGATTTCTGACCGCCCGGAAAGGAGGGATGGAGCGATGACGATGCATGATCGTATTCTGAAAAAAGGGACCGCAATTCTCGCGGGACTTCTGCTGTTCGCGGCGGTCTCTCCCGCCCACGGCTGGAGCCAGCATCCCCACCGCCAGATCAATCTGGAGGCGGTGAAGCTGTTCCTGTCCCAGGCGGGAGGCAAGGAAAAATTCTCCATGGGCCCCTTCTCGCCGAAGGGACTTTCGGAGCCGCTCCGTGGTGTCGCTGTTACCAGCTCTTCCCTGCTCGCCTCGGGGTTTGTCTCCGCCGAGGCGGCTTTCTCCGCCCGGTCGTGGATCATAAATGGGGGGGACTGGGCTGACGAGCCCCATCTCTATTCTTCCGTGCGGCATTTCTACGACCCCCTCAGCCTGTCCGGTTCGGCCTGGCTGACCGACCAGAGCGAGATCCACGGGCACTACGACAGTCCGTCCATCGACGCGAGGACATGGGGGCTCAGCCATTCCGACAATCCCTTCAGCTTTTTTGTGGCACTGTCGGCCTACAAGGCAGCCCTCGAGGTCAGGGATGACCTTCCCCTTCCCCCGGCCCTGGGTTCCCTCCATTTCAAGACGTCCCTGAGCCTGGCCCCGAAAGACCACGACGACCTCAGGTGCCTTCAGCTCTCAAGGGCCTACCGGGCCCTCGGGGAATCCATGCACATGCTTGCCGACATGACCCAGCCGGCCCACGTGCGGAACGACTCCCACCCGGCGGACGAGCCCATCGAGGCGGGGACCTTCAGCGACCATGTCCGGCGGGCGGCGGGGGCCCCCTTCGTCGACTCCAGAATCCGTCCCTTCCTCGCCAGTGCCGGAGGCAGGCTCCAGGAACCGGCAGAACTTTTCCACCGTGTTGCCTCCTTCGTCAACGGAACCTTCTATTCCCTGGACACTATTTACGACAAAGAATCGAAGGTTCTGCCGAACAACCGGCAGAAGGGATACCCTTCCCCCCAGCTGAGAGACCTGGCGGTGGAAAAAAAGAAGATTCCCGGTTTCGTGGGTGAAAGGGAAGTCCGGAGATTCTACGGTGTCTTCGACAGTGAACGGGCACCCATGATCCAGGACCGCCTCAGTTTCCACTGGTTCGATCCGGAGCAGTCCTTCGTGTCGGATTTTGAGGGGGCCAAGGAAAAGGGGGGGAGGGCGGTTGCCGCGGGCCTGGGAAGGCTTGGTCCCTTTCAGGTTCCCCACGCCTTCGCCGCCGGGCAGGGCAGAATCCTCCTGCCCGTAGCCATCCATGCCTGCGCAGACCTCATGAACCTTTTTTATCCCACCCTCGAGCTCCGGGCGGAGTTCGAGGAAATGGAGTCGGAGATGGAAGGGGTCGATCCCCGGGCCACCCCTGTACGGATCATAGAAGTGAAGGCTTCAATGAAGCACCATGCGGAAAAGGATCCCGCATGGAAAGCCAACGGGCTGACAATCCTGTACTCAGGACCGGCCCTGCTCGTGGTGCGGGAGAAGGACAAAACGGTTTACGAGAGAAAAATTCTGTTCGTGAAGGGCGAGCCGAAGCAGATCGAGACAGCGGACGGAACAATGGAGGAAGCTCCCGTCAGGCTTTTCGCTGCCGGAACCGCAGGCCCGCTGAGTGAGGAGGAACTCTTCTACGAGATACAGCCCGGCCAGGAGGCCTTCCTGAGAATCGAGGCGGGAAGCCGGGTCTTTGAAAGCGTACCATGGAAGGAAGAGGACAAGACCGAAGTCACCGTCCTTCCTCCCCGGGTCCTGGTGCTGGAGCTGATCGACGACGCCTCGGAGGCGGAGCACGAATTCGAAGCTGCGGCAGTGCCGAAGAAGCCTCACCTGTTCGAGTGGGATTTCGGCGACGGAAGCCCCGTGGTGGAGGACCGGAAAAATCCCGGAGAAAACTCTGTGCTGGTCCACCGCTTCACCGGCCTGAAGCCCGGGGATTCCTTTACTCCCGCCGTCCGGCTGCTTGACGGAAAAGGCAGGGTCCTCGCGGAGGATTCCGTCTCCGTCACCGTGCTGAAAGGAGAAAAACGGCACTTCTTTGAAAACCGGACCTTCTGGATGACCGGTTCTCCCCTGGGGAATGACCCGACGGCGGACCTTCCCACCGTGCCTCTCGTCCTGTCCCCGTCGATCTCGGGAATAGACGGCGAAATCCCCCCGGACAGTCCGGAAGGAAAACGGCTGGCCCAGCTCACCGAAGGCGTGGCAAAGGCCGGGGACTCCATGAAGGAACAGATGGCGAAGGAAATGGCGAAAATGGGAATCAGCCTGAGCGATGCCCAGATGGCGGAGGCGCTGAAACAGGCCCTTTCCATGGCCGGTCTCGGAGGACAGGACGGCCCGGTCCAGAGGCGTCCCGTCCTTGGAAGCGGCTGGCAGCATGAAGGCCGCCCGGTGACACTGTCCCTCGCCGTTTCCATCGGAGCCATACCTCCGCTCCGGCTGTACATGCGGGGCGAAAAGGAGCAGCCCGAGCCCGTGGAGGCCCGGATGGCGGTCCGAAACTGGTTCTTCACCACGGGAACCCAGTCAAGCTCCTCAGTCCAGGGGAGCGGCGGATCCGCTTCCGTTTCATGGACGCCGGAAAAGGGAAAGACTCCCGAGTCCTTTGCCCTGGACCTGGTGGTGTTCTATTCCCTGGAGTTTTTCAAAAGAACCGGTGAGCCCTGGGGCAATGATGGTGCTCCCCTCAGGTACGAGAATATGTCCGTCTCGTTCCCCGTGGGGGTGTACTTCTGCCCGGTGAAGTGACGGGGCACACGGGGAATGTGTATCATGCAGAGAAGGAGGAAGTTTTCGATGAATTGTTTTCTTTCACCCGCTTTTCACCGTCTCTTCAGGAGAGAGAGAGAGCCGGCGGCTTTCCTCCGCCGGATTCTCCCGGCCTCCATTGTCCTTGTGCTGCTCCTTGCCAGGGCCTTTCCCGCCCCGGCAGCGGAGGTCCCTTCCCCGGAGGATGTTCCCCCTGGAATGACCCTCCGGTGGGTCCCTCCCTTTTACATAACCGTTCCCTCGGACTGGAAGCCCATGCTGGACCGTGATGGATTGGGGTTCTACACCGGGGCACATCCCGAGGCAATGGACGACCCGTCCCTGGCGGACCTTCCAGTGGTAGCCCTGGGCGTGACCCGGCAGAAGGCCCCGAAGGGCGGCGGTTACAGGGCCTTTTTCGAGGAAATGGAACGAAGCGCGGCGAAGGACAAGGCAAAAAATTTCACGTCAAAGGAAGAAGAAATCACCATCGGATCCCATCCGGCGGTATTCTATTCCTTTTCCGCCGACGCCGAGATACGGGGGAAAACACAGAGAGTGGAGATGAACCTCGTGGTCGCCAAGGAACCCGATGCCGAGGGCAGCCACATTCTCGTGATGATCGCGGGGAAATCGGCGTCCATCGAAAAGTACCGGGATGTGATCAAAACCATGCTCTCCTCGGCCCGGGAAGGTGTTCCTCCGCTGGAGAAGAGCCTTTCGTTCCCCTTCGGGGCGACTCAGGAGGCCTTCCGTCACTCCGAGGGGCCTTTCGCTGCCGCCGACGGAACGGTGGCTGTCCTTGACCGGTTCGGCAAGCGGATCCGCCTTTTCGATGCCGCGGGAACCCTTCTGGACGAATGGGGGGAAAAGGGAAAGGGAGAGGACGGAACCTTCGCCTGGCCGACAGTCATCGCTTTTGCCCCCGACGGTTCGCTCTACGTGGCCGACGAGGGGTACTCCGTGGATGCGAATATCCAGCATTTTTCCCGCAAGGGGGAGTTCCTGGGCAAGATAAAGGCGGACAGGAAAACTCTCGGGGAGAAGGGGATGTACAAGCCGGGGTTCCTCGCCGTTACGGAAACGGGGAAAATCGTCACCGCGGGAACCAGCGAAATAAAGGACGGGAAACCGAGGCTCCTGGTTTTCTCCCCGGAAGGGAAACTGCTTCTCTCCCGGGATATGGAGTTCGAATGCCCCATGGCGCTTCTTCCGGGGGAAAAGCTCGTTCTGGCGAAACCCCGGCCGGGTGATGACCGGGCCGATATGTTTGCTGTGCATGACCTGGAAGGGAACCTCGTGAAGGAATGGTCCATGTGGGGGAGTGACCTGCCTGCCCTCCCGGGGGAAGAGGGGATCTATTTCCGGGTGAAGTACGTCGGGTCCGACGCGGAAGGACGGGTGTATGCCTACGATGATTCCGAGGACGGAATCTGGATCTACGGCCCGGACGGCAGGTTTCTCCAGGTTCTTCCCGCAAGGAGGACCTTCGGCATCATGGAGGGCATGGCGGTTCTGCCCGGCGGAGATGTGCTTGTCAAGGACCGTCCCAGCGGATACGGGCCGGGAGAACCGTCGGTGCACAGGATGAAAAATGCCTGGCCGGCGAAGGTAATTGAACAGCCCGTCCGGGAAACCCCGCCTGTCCAGCCTCCTTCGGATGTCCCTCCCCCGGGGGGCGGGACCACTCCTGCGGTTTCGCAAACCGGTCCGGATGACAAAGGCCTTGAAAACGAACTTGCCCGCCTGAAGGAAGCCCTCCGGCTGCGGGAAGAGGCGGCGGCCTTCGAGAAGGAGGGGAACCGCGCCGGTGCGGCGGCGAAATACAGGGAAAGCCTCGCATTCCACAATGACCCCAAAGTAATAGCCTACGCCGAGGGGCTCGAGCGGATGGTCGCCTCCTCGGTCTCCGGCCCTACGGCTCCGAAAGAGACACCGAAAGAGACGCCGAAAGAGACGCCGAAAGAGACACCGAAAGAGACACCGCCGAAGGAGACATCCTCCTTCGAAGCGGTGGCGGGCAGGGATGCCAGGCGGCAGGCTGAAGCCCTCTGGAATGAGGCGGGGGCCCTGCAGCAGGCGAAAAAGTACGATGATGCCCTGGCCCTCTACCGCAAGGGACTTGAGTTGTCCCCTGACACAACGGTGAGCGTCCATGTCGCCAGGCTCGAGGAATTTATGCCCAGGGCGAAGGCCAGGGCCGAGGACATCTGGAAGCAGGCAGGGCAGCTCCAGAACGGGAAGAAGTATGGCGAGGCACTGAAGAAATACAGGGAAGGGCTTGATCTCTACCACAACAAGGTCGTGGAGGAGCATGTCCGGAAGCTGGAGGCCTTCATCGCCCGGCAGAAAAAATAATAGCCGGTCAGCATCGGGAAACTTCCCGAAAATGCGGTGTTCAGGCAGAGGCGGACGTTCCCGGAAGGGGGCGTCCGCCTTTGCGCCGGGAAAGGCATGTTTTTGTTCTCAAGGGGATTGAAAAAAAGACGTTTCGGTGGTATATGAATATATGAGCAGATGTTCATATATTCATATAAGGAGAAACGTCATGAATCACACATCTCAGGAAGAACTACTGAACGGCCTTTCCAGGGTCTCGGCGGAGATGCCTGCCGACGAGACGCTGTACGAGCTTGCCGACCTGTTCCGGGTCTTCGGGGACACCACAAGGATCAAGATCCTCTGTGCCCTTTCGGTCTCCGATCTCTGCGTTGCGGACATCGCGGCGCTGCTTTCCATGAACCAGTCGGCCATTTCCCACCAGCTCAGGGTACTCAAGCAGGCCCGCCTGGTGCGGGTCGCCCGGAGGGGGCGGTCCTCCATTTACGGCCTTGACGACGACCACGTGAGGACCATTTTCGAGCAGGGCTTCCGGCACGTCCGCCACATTGCCCCGGGGGAGGAGAAAACCCATGCCTGACGGTGCCGGAGAAATCCGCCTCTCCCTTGAAGGGCTGAACTGCGCCCAGTGCTCTGCGACAATCGAAAAAAAAGTGGCTGCCCTTCCCGGAGTCACATCGGCAGCCATCGATCTCGTCGGAGGCAGGATGCGGGTATCGCTCTCGGGAAAGGAGCATCCGGAAGAGCTTCTTTCCAGCATCCGGACTGTCGTGTCGTCCGTCGAACCGGGGGTGATGGTTTCGGAGGAACGTTCTGCGAATGCCCCATCGAGCCTGCCGAAAGGAGATATGATCCGCCTTGCGGCCGGGGCCATGCTCTGGCTCGCGGCCCTCTTCCTGCCCCTCGGGGAAACAGCCCGGCTGCTTTTGTATGTGACTGCCTACCTGACGGCAGGAATAGAGGTTATCCGCACCGTGGCGGGGAACCTCCGCCGGGGGACTCTTTTCGATGAGTTCTTTCTCATGACGGCCGCCACCGGCGGCGCGTTCGCCATCGGCGAGTTTTCGGAAGCGGTGGCGGTGATGCTGTTTTACGAAACGGGAGAGCTGGTGCAGTCCCTTGCCGTGGAGCGGTCCCGCCGTTCCATTCTCTCTCTTCTTGACATCCGCCCGGATAGGGCAACGATTCTTGAAGACGGGGAATGGAAAGCGGTCCGGGCGGAGGATGTCACTGCAGGGAGCACTCTGCTCGTGAAGCCCGGGGAGCGTGTTCCCCTCGACGGAAAGGTGCTCGGGGGGACGTCCTCACTGGATACGTCCTCCCTCACGGGAGAATCGGTTCCCACGGATGTTTCGGAGGGAAGCGAGGTGCTCGCGGGGAGCGTCAATCTCGGCGGCACCCTTACTATGTCCGTACTCCGTCCCTTCGGGGAAACCACTCTTTCCAAGGGACTCCGGCTGATTGAGGAGGCCCGGGAGCGAAAGGCCCCCACCGAGCGGTTCATTACCTCTTTTGCCAGGTGGTACACTCCGTCGGTGGTGGTCCTGGCCGCCCTCCTCGCCCTGGTGCCTCCCCTCGCAGGCCTGGGGGGATTCAGGGACTGGGGGTACCGGGCCCTGGTCTTCCTGGTGGTGTCCTGCCCCTGCGCCCTCGTGATCTCCGTTCCCCTTGCCCTGTTCGGCGGCATGGGTGCCGCATCACGCCGGGGGATTTTGCTGAAGGGGGGGAATGTGCTGGAGACCCTGGCCCGCACGAAGGCCGTCCTCTTCGACAAGACGGGCACCCTCACCAGGGGGGTGTTCCGGGTGACGGAGGTCCATCCGTCCTCCTTCATGACAGCCCGTGAATTGATTGAAACGGCGGCTGCCGCAGAACGGGGGTCGAACCATCCCGTCGCCCGGGCCATCGCCGCAGCGGCTGGGGGAGGACAGGGCCCTGCCCTTCCCGTGGAGGAGTTTCCCGGGCTGGGGGTCAGGGTGGTCCTCAAGGGAAGGGAAATCCTCGCGGGAAACGCTGCTCTGCTTGAGCAGCACGGGGTTTCCGTCGGGGGAGATCCCGGTACGAAGCCCGGAGCGGTGGTCCACGTGGCCCGGGACGGTCGCTACGCGGGCTTTCTCGTGGTGGAGGATACCCTCCGGGAAGAGGCACGGGAGGCGGTGGACCGTCTGCGGAAGCTGGGAGTGAGCACCGTGGGCATGCTGTCGGGGGACCGTCCCGAGAACGCCGGAAAGTGTGCCCGGGAGCTTGGTCTTGATCTCTGGGAAGGAGGACTCCTTCCCGCCGGCAAGCTCGATTCCTTCAGGAGGATCAGGAACGAGGCTGGGGGAACAACCCTCTTCGTCGGCGACGGTATGAACGACGCTCCTCTTCTTGCCGCGGCCGACGCCGGATTTGCCATGGGCGGCCTGGGGGCGGACGCCGCCATCGAGGCCGCCGACGGGGTGCTCCTCCGGGACGACCCCCTCGGGGCGGCGGAAGCCATTGAGATCGCCAGGAGGACCCGGGCCATTGTCTGGCAGAATATCGCCTTCGCCCTGGGGGTGAAGGGGCTCGTGCTGGTCATGGGAGCCTTCGGCGTTGCCACCATGTGGGAGGCGGTCTTTGCCGACGTGGGGGTAGCCCTCCTCGCCACGCTGAACGCAGCGAGGATACTGCAGGCTGCAGGGGCACGGAACGGTTGAATTTTCCCTTTCGTGAGGGCATCTGAAAGAGGGGGCGGCCTGAAGGCCGCCCCCTCTTTCAGATGTCATTCCCTCTCCGCCAGGCCTGACTCCACGAGCATGTTTATGTGCTGCTGGATGTAGAGAAACTGAAAGAAGAAGGTCATTGCGGATGACCTGGCCACCAGGTTCGCCGCCAGGGGGCTGCCGTCGGTCCGGGAGGCGTATTTCCGCAGGATGGTCCGCATTCTGAAGGAGATCATGGTCATGGAAGCGAACCAGGCGAGAAATGACCAGCCGGTGAGGCTTTCCTTCTCCTCAAAGCTCAGCGATGAGGCGAGCTCGGGAAGCTTTTCGATGTTTCCCGCCGCAACGAAAAGAACCGTGGCCGCAAGAAAGGCAAGGGGAAGGACCAGACCGAGCTTCTTTTCAGGTACCATGGAGTCGAAGGCCTTTCTCCTCAGAAATACCCAGAGGACAGGGTAAAACAGGAAGGTCAGGAAGGAGAGGAGGAGCATGAAGACCGGGCTTACCGTCCTCAGGGCAACCTGCGGGCCCGAATGGCCCCCTTCCCTGGAATGAAGCCTTCCGGAGTTTTCAGCCCCCGGACTTTTTTCCGGATCCGACTGGGGAACGGTGTGCTCTGTCCTTACCTGGGCGCCGCAGTATTCGCAGAAGGACGCGCCTTCCTGCAGGGATGCGCCGCATCCGGGGCAGCTTTTCATGAAAATCGCTCCTTTTCAATGGAAATAGGCGGCCCCTTTCCCCCGGATACAGGAAAAAGGAAAAACGGGCCGGGCGGGAAACCAAGTCCCGGAAGCGCCGGAATTATTCTCCGGGCAGTCGGCAGGAGAAGGGCGCCTTCTGCATTATACTTCCTGAATTTCCCCGTTGACAAATTAGACCGGATGGTCTAACCTGTCGGTCTGTACGGGAAAGGTAAGGAGGTGCGCTGTGGGTTACAGTTCCAGGAAGATTGATGATGAAAAAAAAGCGGCCCTCATCGAGGCCGCCATGGAGGAAATCGCCGCCAACGGTATCGACGGGGCCTCCTACAACAGAATCATCGAGCGGTCAGGCCTGAGCAAGGGTGTGGTCTATTACTACTTCGAGAACAAGGAGAGCCTCTATCTCACCGTTCTCGACGAGGTTGAGCGGCAGTTCCTCTCCTCGGTGGGAAAACTGAAGCTGCCCGAAACCAGGGAGGAGTTCTGGACCGCCTGCCGCCTGTATTACGAGAAGGCCATACGGTACGGCGCCGAGAACCTCGAGCTTGTCAAGGTGGTACGGAACCTGATAGAACCCGGAACGGGCATGAAGGCAAGCGCTGAGCTGCGGGAGAATTTCAGGAAGGTCGAGCGGTGGACCGCCGACCTTCTGAAGCGGGGGCAGGACCTGGGGGCCATACGAAAAGATGTGCCTCCCGATCTCCTCAGGGATGTCCTCCAGGGGATGGGGCACACCATTGACTCCTGGTTTTTCGAACACCTTGAGAAGGATCCGGGGAGCGTGAGCGTTGATAAATTTCTGGCCTTCGCGCTGGATATGTTTAAGAGACTTTTGTCGCCGGAAGGGGCAGGGGAAGCATGGCAAAATCAATTTTCGCAAGGCTGAGTGTTGTGTTCTGGGTCCTCCTGATCTGTGCGGGAGGTGTTTTCATGGTGGTGCGGGTTCAGGCGAAGCTGCAGGAAGCCGCTGCCAACACGGCCGCCATGGAGCAGAAAGAGGAAGTGCCTGTTCCGGTTGACGTGATGCGGCTTTCCCGGCAGGACTGGGAAATCTGGAGGAGCTATTACGGCCAGGCGAAGGCCGGCAAGAGCCAGACAGTCACGTCCTACGTGAAGGAAATCGTCCGGGAGGTCCATGTCCAGATCGGCGACAGGGTAAAGGAGGGGCAGGTGCTGCTGACCCTCTCCTCCCAGGACTACCGCGCGTCCGCCGCCGCCGACAGGGTGAGCTACGAGGACGCGGTGCGGGACTACAAACGGCTTTCAGAACTCCACAAATCGGGCGGTGTTTCCAAGGCCCAGGTGGAGCAGGCTTTTTCCAGGATGAAGAGCGAGGAAGCAAAGCTCCAGTCCTCCCGGTCCACCCTTGCCCGCACCCAGATCCGGGCCAGCATCGACGGCATCGTGGCAAGCCGTTCCGTGGAGCCCGGGGAGGTTGCTTCCGACGGAAAGGCACTGCTGACCATTATCGACCTGAAGGACCTTGAGGCGGAGATCATGGTTTCCCGGAAGGACATCCTGAGCCTGAACAAGGATACTCCCGTGGAGGTGCTGAGCGACGGGCAGAAGACGACGTGTTCCATCAAGAGGATCAGCCCCGAAGCAGCCCCGGGGTCGGGCCTGTATCCCGTGGTGGTCTGCCTGAACGGCCTTGACGTGCTTCCCGGAACCCATGTGGAGGCCCGCTTCCTCGTGGATAAGAAAAAGGACCTGATCATCATCCCCTCGGAAATCGTCCAGAGAAGGGGTGACAAGGCCTATGTCTACGTGGTCGACAGCGAGCGGGCGAAACTGAGGGAGATCGTTCCCGGCGAGGGGCAGAACGGCTCCGTTTCCATAGAAAACGGGCTTTCGGAAGGAGACCTGGTGGTCGTCAGGGGGCATAATCTTCTTTTTGAGAACGCCCTCGTCGCTCTGACAGGGGAGGCCGCCGCCGGTACGGCAGGCAAGTAGCCATGGGCGGTCTTGTACGTTTCTGCATAAAACGCCCGGTGTTCACCTGGGCGATGGTGCTTATTCTCGTCCTCCTCGGGGTGAGCAGCTACAACAAGCTTGCCGTTTCCCTGCTACCCAAGGTGGATATTCCCGTGGTCGTTGTCCAGACGAGGTATACCGGCGCCAGCCCCAACGAGATCGAGCAGCTGGTGACGAAACCCATCGAGGATGCCATCGCGGACCTCGAAGGACTTGACAAGATCACGAGCTATTCGGCGGAGAGCAACTCCTTCGTGGTCCTCGAGATGGAGGTGGACGTAAACGTCGACCAGGCCCTCGTGGACGTGTCGAACAAGGTGAAATCGGCCAGGAACAAGCTTCCCGACAGCGTGGACGAACCCATCTTCAGGAAGGTGGACATCAACGCCCAGCCCTTCCTTGTTGTCGCCTTCACAAGCTCCCTTCCCGAGAAGGAAGCGAAGAAGGTTATCGAGGACAACATCGTTCCCCGTCTCTCCAGGGTGGACGGGGTCGGCCAGACCAGCGTGACCGGGGGCCGGGACAGGGAGGTTCGGATATTGCTGGACCCCGTGGCCCTGAATGAATACCGGGTGAGCATCCAGACCCTTGCGGCGGTGGTGGCTGCAAACAACGTCACCAATCCTTCGGGCTACATCACCCAGGAGAAGGACGAGACGTGGCTCCGCCTTATCGGCGAGTTCAACCGGGTCGAAGAACTGGAGAACATCATGATCCCCACCGCATCGGGCAACCCGGTGCGGGTACGGGACCTGGGAACGGTGGTGGACGGCGAGCAGGATGTCCGCTCCATCGCCCGGGTCAACGGAAACTCGGTGGTGCAGCTCCGGATCAGCGCCCGCCCCAATTCCGACGTCGTGAGGGCAGGGGAGCTCGTGAAGAAGGAACTCGACAAGATTTTGAAGACCATGCCCGACTTCACGGCTGAGATACCCTTCGACGACACGAAGTTCATCGAGTCGTCGGTGAAGAACGTACTCCGGGACATGGGGGTCGGCATCCTGCTCACCGTGGTGGTGCTGTACCTCTTCCTCAAGCGGTTCTCGGCCACGTTCATCGTCTCGGTGGCCATGCCGGTGGCGCTTTTCGCCACCTTCATGCCCCTGGCCATGCACGGCTACTCGCTGAACATCATGAGCTCCCTGGGGCTTGCCATCTCCATGGGCGTTCTGGTGAACAACTCCATCCTCATCATCGAGAACATCTACCGCTTTCGGGACATGGGGTACTCCCCCGAGGAGGCGGCGGAAAAGGGAACGGTGGAGATCTCCCTGTCGGTCATCGCGGGAACGGCAACGAACCTCGGTGTATTCCTGCCGGTGGCCATTATGAGCGGGATCGCGGGCCAATTCCTGGTGCAGTACGCCATGACCATCGTGTACGCCACTCTTTTCTCCCTGTGGGTCTCCCTGACCCTCACGCCGTCCATGGCCGCGCGGTTCAAGCCCGACAAGGGGATTCCGAGGATCGGGCGCATTCTCTGCGGGTGGTGGGACTGGATTTACTCCGGCTTCGAGGAGTTGTTCCTCTTCTTTCTCAGGCGGGCTCTTGCCCATCCGCTCATCACCATATTTCTTTTCCTGGGGCTCACCTTCGGGGCCTTCAGGCTGGGAGGGCTTATCGGATCCGAAATGATGCCCCGCACCGACAGCGGCGTTATGACCGTCAGCATCACCCTCCCGAGCAACACCCCGGTGTTCGTGACCCGGAACAGGGCGAAGGAAATCGAGGATCACATCAGGAAGACCCTTCCCTCGCTGAAATATGTCGTCTCCACCGTGGGCGCCTCGGGAAGGAATCAGGGAACCCACAAGGCGACCATCGAAGCCTACTTTGAAGAGGATCCCGGCCGGCCCTCCACCATGGAGATGGCGGATCGCATCCGTCCCTTCGTGAACTCCATGCCCGGCGTTGACGGTTCGGTCAGCGGGTTCCGGCAGAACATGGGAGGCGGAAAGCCCATCCAGCTCGTGGTCAGGGGAGAGGAGCTCGAAACCCTCTACCGGATCGCGGAGACCATACGGGACCGCATCCGCCACGTGCCGGGCATCGTGGACGCAGGCATCGACGTTGAAATGGGCAAACCGGAACTGCAGATTCTGCCGGTGCGGTGGAGGCTCTCCCAGTTCGGCATCGACATGACCACCCTGTCCCACGTGATTTACGGCTATCTTGTCGGCATGGACGCCGGGAAGTTCCGCCAGGACGGCTTCGAGTACGATATCAAGGCCCGGATCAGCCCTGACAAGGCGAAGGATATCTTCAAGGTCCAGGACCTGCCTATCATGACAGGCTACGGTCTCATGCCGCTGAAGGAGTTCGCCGAGGTGCAGTGGAGGGACGGTCCTACCGAGGTCGTCCGGAAAGACAGGCAGAAGGCGGTCACCGTCGAAGCGGACGCCCGTTACATCAGCGTCGGCGAAGCCACGGCCAACGCCCGCCGGGCCATAGCGGACCTCGACCTTCCCGAGGGATACTCCATCGACTACGGGGGAGACGCCGAATTCATGGAGGAGACCTTCGGGGAACTCGGCCAGGCGCTCTTCATCGCCATCGGGCTCACATTCATCATCATCGCGGCCATCCTCGAATCGTGGTTCTTCGCTTTCGTGATCATTCTCACGGTTCCCCTGTCCGCCCTTGGAGTCATTCCGTCCATGCTCCTCTCGGGGGTTTCCGTCTCCATGTTCGCCCTCATCGGCCTCATCATGCTGGTGGGACTGGTGGTGAACAACGCCATCGTAGTCATCGACTATGCGGAGGTTCTCAGGAGGGATGAAAACATGCCGGCCTCCCAGGCAATCTGGAAGGCATGCGCCGTCCGCCTCAGGATGCTCTTCATGGCCATCTCCGCGGCGGTCATTTCCATGGTTCCCCTGGCCCTGGGAACAGGGCAGGGAGGCGCACTCCGGCAGCCCATAGCGTTTGTATCCATTGGCGGTCTCATCGCGGGAGGAATCATCGCCCTGCTTGTCGTTCCGGCAGTGTATGAACTCTACTGGGGAGTCCGCGACCGGTGGGCGGCCAGGAAGGCAAAGGCCGCCGCGGCAGTATCCGAATAGCCTGCTGCCCCTCCTTCCCCGGAGGGGCTTTTTTTATTCCCGGTTCTTCTATAATGAGACGGGAGTGTTCACTGCTGTTCCGCTCCGGCCGGTACGGAATGCGGGCAGGGAAAGGAGACGGTAGCGATGTCCATCAGGAGGAACGCCGGTATTTTTTGGGGAGCTGTACTTCTCGCTGTTCTCGTCGTTTTTTGCGGCACAGTTTCCGCAGCGGAAAAACCCTACACACCCCAGCCGGGAAACCCGGTCAGGAAATCGGTTCTGGACGGGCTTCGCAACTGGGTCTGGGAGAACCACGAGGTCAGGGTCGTCTTCGTGGTCCGTTATCTGAAGGTGGCCGAAGGATGGGCCTGGGCGGAAACAGCGCCCCAGTCGCCGGACGGCGCCGAGAAGTACGAAGGGCTCATGGCCCTCCTCAGGCGGACCGGGGAAGGGTGGAAAGTGATGCACGTCCCGTCCGGGGAGGAGGATGCTCCTCCCGTGGACGGGACGTATTTTGAAATGCTCCTCGAGGAAGCCCCCGGGATTCCGAGGGGCATATTCCCCTGGGAGCGGAAGGTCAACTGAAGATCGACTTGGGGATCATGCCGTGGATGCCCTTGTCGCCGTCCACCACCTGGGTGACGCGGAAGTCGGCGGCGAGGCTGCACAGGGAGTAGGCCTCCTCCCTGGAGAGTCCCTTTTCCCGCATAAGGAAGGAGACCGCTTCTCGGATGGCCATCTTCATGGCTTCGTCCAGGTCCGGATGGAACCCCATGACGATCCAGTGGGTAGGCGTTTCGGCGAGGGGGTAATGGAGCTTCATGTCCTTCCGGACCACGAACTGCAGTTCCGCTTCCTCGAAGTAGGTTTCCGCGGCGGCGATGCTTACCTCCCCGTCTCCCTGGACGGCATGGGCGTCGGCAGCCATGAAGAGGGCCCCCGGGACGTTCACGGGAATGTACAGCGTGGATCCTTCCGCGAGTTCCTTGTTGTCCATGTTTCCGGCGAAGTAGCCCGGGACGGCGGGAGGCAGCACCTCGCCGGGACGGGGGGCGACGGCCATGGTGCCCAGGAAGGGCCTGGTCCGCAGGGTCACCCCGGGGGCGAATTCAATGGTCTTCCTGTCCTCCGAGAGGCAGAGAGGTTTCAGGAAGCCCCTGCTGAAGCCCTCGGGCAGACCGCCGATGTTCATGTGGTCCGGGTAGATGTGGGTTACGGCGTATTTCCCGGGAACAAGGCGCCTGATCCGGACCTCCAGGGTGTCGCCGGGCTGGGCTCCGTTGATGCGGAAGGGGCCGGTAAAGGCATAAACGCCGGTCCCCTGTTCCTTCATCTCCGTGCGGAGGGCGAGCATATCGTCGAAGGTCATGTCCGGAGAAAGATTCCCCGCCATGAGCATGACCGTGTTGAAAACAACAGTGTCTCCGTCGTCGATCACGAGGGCGGGGGGTATATCGGCCCGGAGCATGCCGTTGTAGGCCTGTTCCTTCGTGATGAAGAACGTGTGGGTTCGTGCGTGTCCCGCCGACGGGGCGATCAGGAGAATGACAAGGGCGGAAACAAGCAGCATCGTGAAAAACATGGCTGTGCACCTCCGAAGAAAGGATTCTGTATGGTGCGAGTATAGCATTTTTCTGCGGGAGCATGTCCGGGAGGTTCGGGATCGGGACACCGGCGGAACGAAATCCGTCCCTTGCCTGCAGGAGGGGAAGAACTTATAATTTTGATATCGATTGAGTTGTAAATTTTATAAATGGATAAAATAAAAGCGAAAAAATAAAATGTTTAATAGCGGTTTGGAGGTTGCACCATGACTGTCCCCCAATCGAGTGTCGTGCTTCAGATCCTGCCCGGAGATGGAAATCCTTTCCCCATGGGGGTTTTCTTATGACGGACAGGATGCTGACTTCACGGAAGGTCCCGAATCCGTGTGGGCCCGAGATGCCCCGGCTCCTGGCCCGGATTTTCTCCACCCTCCTCGAAGCGGGGGAGGATAACAGGGACGCTGCCGTGGAAAACGGACTGAAGAGCCTCGGCGAATTTCTCCGGGTTGAGAGGAGCTATATTTTCCTTTTCAGGCGGGAGGACGGCGAAAAGCTCATGGACAATACCCATGAATGGTGTGCTCCACGAGTGCATTCGGAAAAAGCCCGTCTCCAGGCCGTGCCCGTGTCCCTCATCTCAAGGTCAATGGATCTTTTCGCCAGGGGCGAAGTGCTGAACATTCCCAGGGTCTCGGATCTTTCCGATGAGTCCGGAACGGAAAAAGCGCTTCTCGAGTCCCAGGGAATACAGTCCGCCCTGATGGTGCCGCTGACGATCAACGGAAAACTCCGGGGCTTTCTCGGGTTTGACGCGGTGCACAGGATCCGGGAGTGGTCGGGGGATGAAACGGCGCTCCTCTCCCTGCTCGGGAAGATGTTCGCCGGAGCCTTCGAACTGTGGGAACGGACCCGCCTTCTCCGGGAAATGAACGAAGACCTGGAGGCCAGAATTGCCGACCGCACGGAAGAGCTCGGCCTGATCCTGCGCACCATGGACGAGGGATATTTCGTTCTCGACGGGGGAGGCGATTTTCTCAACGTGAACGAGGGGTTTTCAAGAATCTCCGGTTTTTCCGCCGGGGAACTCCTTTCCATGTCCGTCTTTGACCTCCTGAACGGTTCGTTTCCCGGCGGATTGGCGGAAGAGCGCTCCGGGAACGGCCAGACTTCGGGGATCTCCTTTGAGACTACGATCAGCCGAAAGGACGGTTCCCGGAGGGATATATCAGTGACGGGCCGTTTCCTTCCGGAGACGGGAACCTTCGCCGCATTCGTCAGGGATATTTCCGAACGGGTACGCCGGGAGCGGACCATGAATTTCAGGGCGACCCACGATCCGCTGACCAATCTGCCGAACAGGCTTTGCTTTCTCGAAAGGGTGGAACAGGCACTCAAAAGGGCTGCCGAAACCGGCGATTCCCTGGCGGTAGCCATGGTAGACCTCAACCGTTTCAAGCGGGTGAACGACGCCCTCGGGCACGCCGAAGGGGACAAGGTTCTGGGGGAAATCGCCCGGATCCTCTCCGGTGCCGTGAGGGACTCGGACACGGTTGCCCGGTGGGGCGGTGACGAATTCGTTCTTCTGTTCGAGAAGGTGCGGGATGCCGCCGATGCCCTGGCCCTGGCCTCGAGGGTCTCGGACGCGGTGCGTGTTTCGAGGCACATTCAGGGGCGGGAGTCGGTCATTACGGCGAGCATCGGTGTGGCTCTCTTCCCCCGGCATGGGCACACGGCCGATGACCTGCTCCGGTGTGCCGACAAGGCCATGTACAGAATCAAGAACGGAAAGGGAGGATTTCTGCTCTATTCCGGGTGAACTCGGGGGCGCAGATTCTTGGTCCCATCCAGACTTCCACCGAAGGGGGAGGGACGGCGAAGCGGACCGGTGATCCCTGATGGAGACTCAGGGTTTCGTAGGCCCCTGAAGAATGTTCCGCCTGCCACATGGTCCCGTCTTCGGCCGCCAGGTAGAGCCTGACGGAACTCCCGAGGGGAATGATCTCTTCCACTGCGGCCGTGAAGATGTTGGTGCCAAGGTCCGGGTCCACCGGGAGATCCGGGTAGAGGATCCTGATCCTGTCCGGTGCCACAAAAACCAGTCCCTCTCCCGGAAAAAGAGAACCTCCGTCGAGATCAAGGCAGACTGTGTTTCCCTCGAACCGGAACCCTCCTTCCCGGGAGACGATCTTTCCCCGAAAGAGGTTGCCCCACCCCAGGGCATTCCATGCTTCCCCCCGGGCCCCCCGTTCCCACAGCCGCCCCACGGGAAAGGATTCCGCGGTGATACCTTCTTTCATCACCGTCACCCGGTCGCCGAGGGAACACAGATCCTCGATCTGGTGAGTGACATACACCATGGGAATGCCAGCTTCCCGCCGGATGTCCCGGAGTTCCCGCCTGAGGCTCCTCCTGAGAGGGCCGTCAAGGGCGCTGAATGGTTCGTCCAGCAGCAGCAGTTCGGGCTCGGCGGCAAGTGCCCGGGCGAGGGCGACCCTCTGGCGCTGCCCTCCCGAGAGCTTGTCAGGATGTCGGTCCTCGAATCCGGACATTTTCACCCTGGCGAGCCATTCGCCGGCTTTTGTCCGCCGCCTCTTCCCCTGCGGCAGGGCGTAGGCCACGTTTTCCAGGACGGTCATGTGAGGGAAGAGGGCCAGGTTCTGGAAGAGAAGCCCCACCTTCCTGTCCCGAGGGGGGACGTCGATTTTTTCAGCCGAGGAAAAAAGGATTCTTTCCCCAAGGGAGATCTTTCCTTCCAGCGGGGTCCTCAGTCCGGCCAGCGACCTGAGTGTCAGTGATTTGCCCGATCCGCTCCGCCCGAAGAGCACCGCCGTCTCCGCCCCGACCTCCATGGAGACGTTTAGGGAAAAGTTTCCGGCCGCATCCCGGAATTCAGCATGAAGCACGATGATCCTTCCTTCCTTCCTCCAGCATCCGGACAGCGTAAAGGCTGGCGAGCCCCGCCCCCACGAGAAGCAGGGCCGCTCCGTGGGCCCGGGCGAAATTGAGGGTTTCCACCTGGTTGTAGATATAGAGGGGCAGTGTCTGGGTCCGTCCCGGAATATTGCCGGCGATCATAAGGGAGACGCCGAAATCGCCGAGAGCCCTGGCCGCCGAAAGGGCGAGGCCGACAAGGAGCATGCGCCGGGCAAGGGGCAGGGTGACGGTGAAAAAAACCGTGGATTCCTTTTTTCCCAGGGTCCTGGCGGCGTCCTCGAGTTCCCTGTCCACCGAAGCAAAGGCCGCCCGGGCCGCCTGGATCATGATGGGGGACGCAGACACCGTGGCTCCGACAACAAGGGCGGGAAAGGAGAAAAGGATGTCCATTTCCCGGAGAAGAGGATTTCTTCCGATAAAAAAGAGAAGGTAGAAACCCATCACGGACGGCGGAAGAATCAGGGGAAGCTGCGCAAGGAGAGAGCAGGCTTCCTTGCCGAAAAAATCCCTGCGGGCAAGAACCCACCCCGCCCCTCCTCCAAGGAGGATGAGAAGCGGAACAGTGAAGAAAAGGACTTTCAGGCTCAGGAGGAGGGGGGGGAGCATCGTTCCGTCAGCGGTCCACTGGAATAAAACCGAATTCCTTCATCACCGGCTCCGCCCCGGGAGAGCGGAGGAAGTCCCAGAAGGCCTCCAGGTGTGCCGTTTTCTTTCCTTTGACGAGACCGCCGAAGAGTACCTGCGGGGGCGTGTCAAGTTCAGTCCATTTTCCTCCCTCAAGCCGCAGGGCGACGCTGAGGGGAATGACGGTCAGATCCGCTCCGCCGCTTTGGGCGGCGAGGGCTGTCTTCAATACGTCTCCTCCGAGAATGAGCCTTCCGCTTTTTTCGATTTTCTCAAAAAATCCTTTTCCCTGAAGATATTCCTTTGCCATCCGACCGAAGGGTGCCGTCTCGGGATTTGCGATGGCTACCTTCAGCCCGTCCGAGCCGAGCAGGTCGAGGGAGGGGGCATCGCTCCCCATGCGCCAGAGGACAAGGGGCATCTTTACGAAGGGCAGGGGATCGCCGTCGAGAAGCCCTTTCTCCAGGGCGTACCGGGCCCATTTTTCGTCGGCGCTGAGAAAGAGCCCGAAGGGAGCCCCGCTTTCGATCTGCCGCGCCAGGTTTCCCGACGCCCCATAGACACCCTGGAGATCCGTGCCGTGCTCGCTGTTGAACCGGGGGATGGCCTTTTCCATGGCAGGCTGGAGAGATGCTGCGGCCGCAACGATCTCTGCCCGGGCGGGCAGGGAGGGAGCCGGAAAAAGAAGGGAAAAGAAAAGAAAACCCGCAAGATGCCTGAGAAGCGTTTTCACAGAAATCGTCTCCTTTTGCAACCAGGTTGCTTTCATTGTACCAGAGTGCTGAAAGGATGCAACATGGTTGCGTTTACGGAGCGCCGTTCATCTCCCTCATGTTCACCTCCGGGGATTGCTTTATTGTGACATGACCTCGTACCCCGCAAGAACATCGAAAAGCTCCTCATCAATTCCGCTCTGCCTCAGGCGGTGGTAGGAACGCCCAAGATCCTCGAGAAGATCGTCGATATTACGGTCAGCCCGCTCCATGGCCGTCAGGCGGCTCGCATTTTCGCTCGCGAGGGATTCCGCACAGGCACGAAAAACGGAGACGAAAAAATATTCCCGGAGAAGGCCGCCGAAGGTGGTATTCTCCCGGTCGAGGATCTCCGGAAGAGATTTCGACGGCCAGGCAATCGCGGTTATCCGCCTGACCCATTCCCGATCGAGGGGGAGGATCCGTTTCCCTTCGGGGGCATACCCCGCTCCGGAAAGAGGGCTATTGTAGAAAAGATAAAACTCCGCCCCATCGGCGGGGTTCTCGCCCCGCAAGGCTGAGAGCAGGATTTCTCCGACAAGGGGGATGATCCCCTTCGCAGACCCGGGGACGGGGTAAAGAGCCTCCATTCGGAAACCGGCGTCCTTCAGCTGTGAATGGACCCGCTCTCCAACGGACCAGATCCTGACCCGCTTCGTCTCTTTTTTCAGAGTGTCGATCGCATACTCGGAGACGGTTTCATTGAACTCTCCCACAAGCCCCTGGTCCGAACCAAAGACCACTGCCCGTATTTCTTCTGTTCTCCTGCCTTCGGGCGCCGAAAAAGCCTCACTTCCGGAGGCGCTCCGGAATGCGGCCCCGAGGCCGATTTCCACGGTACGGAAATACTCGGCAAGGGCGGCCACTGAACGCTCGTATTGGCCGATGCTTGATGCGGCGAGGGATTTCATCGTCCTGACAACGGACTGAAGATCCGACGCGCTGTCTATCTTTTTTCGCAGGCCTGCCGTCGTCTCGCTCATGATTTTTTCTTTCCCGGTCCCGGGCTTTTCTTCTTCGTACTTTCGGCGGCAGCCGAGACGCCGTTCTTCTCAGCCTCATGAGCGAGTTGCGGGTCCGCCGGTTCCTCCGGTTCAGACAGGGGCTCACCGGCTTCGCTTTCGGCCGGAAGGGCTTCCTCCTTCCCGCCGGAGAAAAATGTCCCGAGGGCCTGCCGGGCGATCTCCGTGATCGCCTCCCGGTCCTCCGCCTTCAACGTATCGGCGGTGAAAAGCCGCTCTCTCAGGTCGTCCGGCATGGCCTCGGCGGCCTGCTGCACGGCCCGTTCAGCCTCGTCGATTCTGTTCAGGGGAATCTCGTCGAAAAGTTCCGCGCTGATGGCGAGCAGGATGGCGATCTGGGCCGGAACAGATATGGGGGAAAATTCAGGCTGTTTCAAAGATCCCCGAATCCTCCGTCCGTGGGCCATGGTTTTTCGGGCATCATCATCGAGCCGGGCTCCAAAACGGGCGAAGGACTCGAGTTCCTCGAACTGGGAGTAGGCGAGCTTCAGATCGCCCGCAACGGACCGGAAAGCCGCGAGCTGGGCCTTCCCTCCGACCCGGGAGACCGATTTCCCCACATCAACGGCGGGAAGCACCCCAAGCTCGAAAAGGGACGGGGAGAGGTAAATCTGTCCGTCCGTTATGGAGATGAGGTTCGTGGGGATATAGGCCGATATGTTCTGGGCATCCGTCGCGATGATCGGGAGGGCGGTGAGTGAGCCGCCTCCCCGCTCTTTCCGGAGGTGAGTCGCCCGCTCAAGAAGACGGGAGTGGATGTAGAAGATATCGCCGGGAAAGGCTTCACGGCCGGGCGGACGGCGAAGAAGAAGGGACAGTTCCCGGTACGACCGGGCGTGATTGGTGAGATCGTCGTAAACGATGAGGACGTTCCGGCCCTCCTCCATGAAAAACTCGGCGATGCTTGTGGCCGCGTAGGGGGCTATATAGGTGAGTCCAGGGGCCTCGTTCCCCTCGGTTACCATCACCACGGTATACCCGAGAGCTCCCCTGTCACGGAGGATGGCCACGGTCTTGGCCACGGAAGCGGCTCTCTGTCCGATCGCACAGTAGACGCACAGGACATCCTGCCGTCCCTGGTTCAAAATAGTGTCGAGGGCGATGGTGGTTTTTCCCGTCTGACGGTCGCCGAGGATCAGCTCCCGCTGCCCCCTGCCTATGGGGATGAGGGCGTCGATTACCTGGATGCCCGTCTGGAGCGGTTCTGTTACCGGTGCCCTGTCCATGATGGGCACCGAAGGCCGTTCAATGGGCAGGCGCTGTGAGGATCGGATCGGGCCTGTGCCGTCGAGGGGGCGTCCCAGGGGATCGATGACCCTGCCGAGCAGTGCATGCCCCACCGGGATGTCCATAACCCGTCCGGTGCGCCGGACCTCGTCTCCGGCAAAGATGTGGGAATACTCGCCCAGCAGAACCACGCCGATTTCGTCTTCATCCACGTTGAAGGCTATGCCGAACACACCCCCGGGAAATTCGAGCAGTTCCTCGTACCCCGCGCCGGGAAGGCCCGATACGGTGGCAATTCCCGTGGTCACAGTCTTCACGGTGCCGACTTCCCTCGCTTCCAGACGGGGGGAGAAGCTTTCAACGCCCTTCCCGATGGCGTCAAAGGCTTTTTCATAGAGGCTCCTGAGATTCTCTGTTCTCTCTGTCCTCTCCGTCCTCATAGGTTGTCCTTTTCCTCTTCACCGGGAGGATCGGACGTCTGCCGCTTCTTCGGAGGATTCTTGGCGGACCGGGAAGGGCCTTTCAATGAGGCATCCTCTTTTCCCCCATCAGCCGGAGAAGGTGATGCTTTTTTCCCCGGTTTGATCAGATCCTCGACCGACTCTCTTAAAGACAGCAAATAGTCGTCGATGGTCCAGGATATTTTCTGTCCGCTCACCGAGAGTTCCATGCCCGCCACGAGGTTCTTTTCCACCGTGAACTCCGGTTCTTTTTTCAGGGAAAAAAGTTTTTTCACTTCCTGCCCGATCGTGTTCCGCTGCTCTTCCGTGAGCGAAAATGCCGTTCTCAGCCGCACTGAAGCATCAGGGGCCATTGTTTTTGGGGCAAGGCCCTTCCGTTCTTCCTCGTCCATCTTCCCCAGCCTGCGGAGAAAGAGATCTATTATTTTACTTTCAAGCTCCTCCCCGGCGAGATCGGACAGAGTCTTCCGGACTATGGAAAAGACTTCTTCCCGCACCCGCCTCTGAAAGTCTTCCTCAAGCCGGGAGGCGTCCCTTTCCAGGTCCTCCCGCCATTTTGCCCGCAGGATTTCCGCGGAGGACCGGGCTTCTTCGAGAAGATGGATTTTCTCGCTCTTTGCCTTTTCAGCGGCTGCGTTCATCAGTTCCGTACGCTCCCGGTCGAAGATCCCGCTCTTCCGCTGGAACTCCTCTTTTTCTTTCAGGGCTTCCATTTTCAGGGCTTTCGCGTCGCCCAGCTGTTCTTCGATCCGTTTTTCCCGCGCGTCGATTGCTCTCAGCACCGGCTTGTAGAGAAAACGCTTCATTAACCATACCAGAAGAAGAAAATTTATAGCCTGGGCAGCGACGGTAAACCAGTCGATGGGCATGGTCTTACTTTCCCGCCAGCTGGCTCGTCACGTGATTCCAGAAGGGATTGGCAAAAATAAGGATCATGGAGACCACGAAGCAGTAGATGGCTGTGGACTCGATCATCGCCAGTCCCACGAAAAGCGTCCGGGTAATGGTAGCGGAGGCGTCAGGCTGCTGGGCGAGGGACGACAGGGCGGTAGAGACTGCCCGGCCCTCCCCTATGGCAGGGCCGATGGAGCCGAGGGCAATAGTGAATCCCGCGGTAATGATCGACGCGACGGCTATAAGTGTGAGAGTGTCCAAAGAATCATCTCCTTTTTTAAATTTTTACGGCTATCAGGTTGAGGCATCTTCCTCCCTGTGACGGGAATGCTTCTGTGCCCGGGTTGCGGCAGAGATATATACCGCCGCCAGGATGGTGAAAATATAGGCCTGAACCATCCCCGTAAGAAGTCCGAGAAGGGTCATGACCGCCGGGAAAAAAAAGGGTGTTATGGTCAGCAGAATTCCCGCGATCATCCCGCCGCTCATCATGTTGCCGAAGAGCCGGACTGCCAGGGCCAGTGTCCTGGATATCTCGCCGATAATGTTGAAGGGCAGCATGACAGCCGTCGGCTCCATATACGTTTTCAGATAGCTCCTCATCCCCTGTTTCCGTATGCCGAAGAGGGGAACCGCCGCGAAAACCAGCAGTGCGAGCGCGGCCGTGGTGGAGAGTGATCCCGTCGGGGGTTCAAAACCGGGGAGAATGGTGAAGAGTGCCGACGCGGCAACGAAAAGAAAAATCGTGCCGAGAAAGGGAAGGTAGATTTCAGGATCGGCAAGGCCAACCTCCCGGATCTGTTCTTTGATGGCCGTCACGATCATCTCGAGGACATTCTGCCAGCGGGACCGGGTCAGGCCGCTGGAGAGACGGGAGGTGATCAGCACGGAACCCGCCGTAAGCACGGCCATGATGACCCACGTGAAGACCAGCGTGGCGTTGATTTTAAAAAAGCCGGACTGCCAGAAAATGATGGCATCAGGGCTGAGGCGCATGAAGTACCTCCTGTTCCGGGAGACTTTTCTTCCCCGGGGATTGTGTCCATCGCAGAACAAGGCTTCGGGCGATAAGAATTCCCGCACCGAGAAGGAGCAGTCGAATCGGGGAGCCCCCCGAAAGGAAGTAAAGCGCTGCAAGAAGAAAGACCATCCGAATGAGAAAACTGCAGAAAAACCACAGTGCGGGACGAGGAGACCTGATTCCCCGCCGGACAGTCCACCGCAAACCTCCGAAGAAAACCACTCCCAGCAGCACCCCGGCCGCGAAAACAAGAATCAGCACCAGGACGTCAGTTCCCGTCATTTCGCTCTTCCTCCTCCATGGCATTTCGCTCCCGGGAGACCCAGAACCAGGCATTCATGCACCCGATACACAACCCCGCCACAAGAAGGGCGAGGGTCCACGAACGGGCATCCCCTCGGCGGCTGTCGAGCCATATTCCGAGGCCGGCGCCAAGAAGAGTGGGGACCGAGACGGACCACCCGATAATGCCCATCATCCCCAGGCCGAACCATACCCCGGGTGCGGGGTTTCTCCGGGCATGGAGTTTGCGCCGGGCCTTTTCCCCCACCTGCCGGGCAAACTCCTCTTCTTTTCCGGTCTTTTTCCCGGGCCGGGATTCATTCATTGCCCAGTGTCACGAACTTGCGGATGATGCCCGTTTCCAGCCGGGCAAGGACCCTCCGCACGCTCTTCTCACTTTCATCCATATCGAGAAACTCCTCCTCCACAGAACGCTGAAGGGCTTCGAGGCTGTCTCCTCCGTGGGCCCTCCGGACTGAGAGAAAAACCTCAAGCCCGGTCTTCACCAGGACACCTTCGTCAAGGGCAGCATATTTTTCCTCTCCTCCTGCCGTCTCGTAGATCAGAATGCCCGGCACGATAGAGGCGACACAGTCGAGCCGCCGGGGAAGAATACCGAAGGAACCTGCGCTTGTTTCCGCCACGATATTCGTCACATCGGTTCTTTCTTCGAAAACCTGGAAGGGAAGAAGAATCTTCATGGTCATGACAGTCTGCTTCATAGGCTCCTCCTTTCCGTCCGGGGGAAAAGAACTCCGGACAGATTCTCTTTATTCAGGAGCAGGAACACTCTTCCCGGAAGATTGTTTTGATTTCCTCTTTTCTTTTGCCTCATCCACGGATCCGATCATGTAGAGGGCATTTTCCGGATATTCTGTGAATTCGTCATTCAGTATACGCTCACAGCCGGTCAGCGCATCCTCCCGGCTCACGAGCCTGCCCTTCAAACCGGTGAACTGTTCGGTGGTGAAGAAAGGCTGGGTGAGGAAACGCTCAATCCGGCGGGCCCGGGCCACAACATTCCGGTCCTCGGCGGAAAGCTGCTCGATGCCGAGCATGGCGATGATATCCCTGAGCTGGGCATACTGGGCAAGGGTCTTCCGTATCTCCTGGGCAAGAAGATAATGGCGCTCACCCACGATTCCGGGAGTGGCCATCTTCGAACTTGACTGGAGGGGGTCGATGGCGGGGTACAGCCCCTCGCCCGCCCGCTTCCTGGAGAGAACAATGGACGCAGAGAGATGGGAGAACGTGTGGACGGCGGCCGGGTCGGTGAAGTCGTCTGCCGGAACATAGACCGCCTGGATCGAGGTGATGGCTCCCGTGTCGGTGTTGGCGATCCGCTCCTCGAGCTTGGAAAGCTCCGTTCCGAGGGTGGGCTGATAGCCCAGGCGGGAGGGCATCTGCCCGAGCAGCCCCGAGACCTCTGAGCCCGCCTGGATAAAGCGGAAAATGTTGTCTATGAGGAGCAGCACGTCCCGATGCTCGTCGTCCCGAAAATACTCCGCCATGGTCAGGGCGGCATGACCCACCCGGAACCGGGCCCCGGGGGGCTCGTTCATCTGCCCGAAGACCATCACCATGTCGGGAAGAACTCCTGCCGCCTTCATCTCTCTGTAGAGTTCCTCTCCCTCCCTGCTCCGTTCGCCGATTCCGCAGAAGAGGCTGACACCTTCCTCCCGCCCGACCATATTGTGGATGAGCTCCGTGAGGAGGACCGTCTTCCCGACTCCGGCACCGCCGAAGAGACCGGATTTCCCCCCCCGCTCCAGGGGAACGAGGACGTCGATGGCCTTGATACCCGTCTCGAAAATCTCGGACTTTGTCGAACGGCGGGCCAGGGGTGGGGGATCATTGTGAATCGAACGCCACTGAACGTCCGGAAGCGGCCCTTCCTGATCGATGGTGTTGCCGAGGACATCAAACATCCGGGAAAGGATTCCCTTTCCCACAGGAGCCTGAAGAGTCCTGCCCGTATTCTCTACGGGCATTCCCCGGGAGAGTCCCTGCGTAGGCGTCAGGGAAATGCCCCGAACGACATTCCCGCTTCGCTGGGAGAGCACCTCGATGACGACCTCTCCCTCGTTTCCGGTCCGAAGCATGGTATAGATGCCGGGAATGTCCTCTTCAAAGCGGATGTCCACCACGCTTCCCCGTACTGATTGAATAATTCCTTTTTGAGATGAAGCAGGCTTGTGCTCCATTGAGTTTTCCTTTCCGGCGCGACGCCCGGATACGCCTGATGGATTTGCAGGGAAACTGCAAGCTTGGTTCAGAATAGAGCAGTAAAAGAGTAGTGTTTTTTCTGCAGGCAACGGTTTGAAACAACCGTATATGGGGGCCGTCGAGAAATACTATGTATAATAGGCTATGGAAACGGCTATTGTCAAATTAGTCGTACTTTCCTAAATCCGCAGGTTCGTTCCCTCAAGTAAAGGGATAGTTCCCCGGACGGGGAAATGAACTGTTTTCGTTTCTCCGTTTCCTTTCTTTATTACCCTTTTTCAGGTTTTTCAGGTCTTTCCCCTTTTGCGGGTACACTCCATCTGCACGGATGATAGCCTTCCGTGGTCCGGGGGATTCTATGGAACCGCTGCTTTTCCTCTCAGTCCGGCATGGACTGCAGCAGCTCCAGTCTCTTCATGACAGAGGCAAAGAGCGTCCCGCCCCGGTCTCCCGTCCAGATCTTCAGCACGGTCCGCCTTCCGTGCGTCACTATTTTCCCAACCATGGTGTAGAGGAGAAACCGGATGCTTTTCGGCCTGCTTTTTCCATAGTCCTCCGGCAGAAGATGCCGCTTCA
>JAHDLC010000044.1 GCA_018436595.1 Synergistaceae bacterium
AATCATTTACTCTTTCTGTGAGGACATCGGCTTGCCAACCACACTTGCAGGCATTGGCCTTGGAAATGCCGACCGACATAAGCTGATGGAAGCAGCAGAAAAGGCCTGCACTCCCGATCAGCCCATTCATCACGAAGCTGGTGTGATTACTCCCAAAAAAGTCCTCGATGCAATGCTTGCAGCAGATGCCCTTGGTCAAAAAAGAAGTGGGCACGAAAGGAACCACTGATTATGAGAGCCTTCTCTGGTGGGAGATGAGGTCCAACTTTACGCTCTTTATCCCACCTTCGACAGCGGTAGGTAAACAAAATTGAAATTCTTAACCCATCTTTAACACCGAGGTGCCTTTTTCGGTCGATATTTGGCATTTCAAGGAAGAAAAAACCAATAAAATCAAGGAGCGGTTGTCCGGAAACGCAAATGTAGTGCCATGAAATGCACTGGTGGCTTGACTTCCAGGCCTGATTCCTGTATACAGCCACCATGTTTATCCGACAAACAAAAACCGGCAGTTCGACAACGCCGGGGGAATCTTACATTACCTACCGGCTGGTTTCTTCAGAGCGTATCGGCAAACAGGTACGGCAGCACACCCTCTTGAACCTGGGGAGACACTTTGTCCTATCGAAAGAGAAGTGGCCTTCCTTGTGCACCAGGATTGAGCAGCTGCTCCGTGGGCAGTTGACGTTCCTTCCTGTTGATATTGAGATTGAATCGCTGGCACAGCGCTACGCCGCGCGTCTGGTAACGAAGAAGACGACGGTTGGCGATGCTGCCGAGGGGAATGAGGCAGCCTATCAGGAGGTTGACGTCCACTCTTTGGAGTTTGTGCGCCCCCGATCGGTGGGGGTTGAGCATGTTGGGCTGGCTGCCTTATCGTGGCTTGGCCTTTCCAAGATACTGGAGTCAATTGGACTGAACGGGATACAGCGGGCCGTAGCCCTGGGAAGCATTATCGCCCGGATGGCAGCGCCGGGCAGCGAACTGTCCACCTGGCGCTGGCTTAGGGAAAAGAGCGCCTTGGGCGAGCTTATGGATGTTGATTTTGAGGGCGTGCCGCTGATGAGGTTGTATCGGGTATCCGACATTCTGGTGCGTCATCGGGACGATATCGAGAAGGCCCTCTTTGCCAGGATCAACGACCTGTTTTCTCTCCCGGCCACAGTAACCCTCTACGACCTGACGAACACTTATTTTGAAGGAGAGATGGCCGGCAATGCCAAGGCGGCCCATGGTCATTCCAAGGAAAAGCGCAACGACTGTCCGTTAGTCACCTTGGGATTAGTGCTGGATGGAAGCGGATTTGTCCGACGCTCGCGAATGTTCGAAGGGAATGTCTCCGAAGCTGTCACCCTTGAGGGAATGCTGAGCGGGCTTGACGCTCCCCGGGAAGCCATGGTGATCATGGACCGGGGGATTGCCACGGAAGCAAACATTGCCTGGCTTGTGGAGCATTCGTACCGTTATCTAGTTGTCAGTCGCGAGCAGAACCGCCAATTTGACGAGAGTTGTGCGGTAGAGGTTCCCAACGCTTCCGGGGAAGGCATCAGAATCCAGCGGGTGATCAACAACGAGGGCACGGAGGTTCGTCTTTACTGCCATTCTCAGCAGCGGCAAGAAAAAGAAACAGCCATGGCGGAGCGTTTCATGGCACGGTTTGAGGCCGGGCTTGCCAAGCTGGCTGCAGGACTCGATAAACCTCGAGGCGAAAAAAATCGCGACAAATTGCAGGAACGAATCGGCCGTCTCAAGGAAAAGAGTCACGGCATTGCCCGTCATTACAAGATCGAATTGATTCCGGATGAGACGGGACAAAAGGTTGTTTCCCTTTCCTGGGGAAAAATACCGGTTAACGGTACACAGCTGACCCATCCCGGCGTCTACTGTCTGCGCACCAACGAGATCGGGTGGGATGAGGCCACCCTCTGGCACACCTATACCATGTTGACCGATCTGGAAGCGGTGTTCCGCAGCCTGAAGTCCGAATTGGGATTGCGACCTGTTTTTCATAGTAAGGAAGAGAGGGCCGACGGGCACTTGTTCATTACGGTGCTGGCCTACCAGGCTGTTCAGGTTCTACGACGGCGATTGAAAGCGCACAAAATCAACCTGAGCTGGGCAAGGCTGAGGGAAATCTTTTCAGTACAGCAGCGTGTCACGGCCACTTTCACACAGCGGGATGGTCGGACCCTGCATGTCCGTAAGGCCACCGTTGCTGAGTCGAACCTGAAGGAACTCTATGACGCCCTGGACCTTTCCCTTTGTCCGGGAGGGGTTCAGAAACTGACCATTTGATCGTAAATTACACGAATGTAGTGCCACTTGCCGTTTTTTGTTAAGATATCATCTTGTATTTATTGAAACATTTTTCAGTAGTGTTAAAGATGGGGTAGGACCAGCCTTGCCCTCTCCAACTCGCCGAGAGATAATTTGACAATCATCGTCTCCGTCCTCCATGATCGGCACCGCCTTGATGAAATTCCGCCCTTCTGAAGAAATAAATAGGGAAATTAATCCTTTATGTCAATG